>NZ_LOHS01000051.1 GCF_001642995.1 Streptomyces jeddahensis | reverse complement strand
TGCCGGGCCGAGCGGACCTCGCCCCCTTCCCCCTGAACGTCGCCCGGTACGCCCCCGGCGACACCCCCAACGCCGCCTGGAAGTGCTGCCTCAGCGACGCCCCCGTGCCGAAGCCGGCCTCCGCTGCGACGCGGTCGACCGTGTGGTCGGTCTGCTCCAGCAGCTGCCTCGCGCGGTCGACGCGGCGCTGCGTCAGCCACTGGATCGGCGTGAGGCCCGTCTCCTCGCGGAAGCGGCGGCTGTAGGTGCGTACGCTCAGGGCGTCCTGGGCCGCCAGTTCGCGCAGCGTCAGGGGTTTCCCCAGGTGCTTCAGCGCCCAGGCACGCGACGCCGCGGTCGAACCCGCCGTCACCTTCTGGTCCGGGACCGGGCGTTGGATGTACTGGGCCTGGCCGCCCTCCCGGTGCGGCGGTACGACGGTGCGGCGGGCGACATCGGCCGCGACCGCCGAGCCGTGGTCGCGGCGGATCATGTGCAGGCAGAGGTCGACGCCCGCCGCCTCCCCCGCCGACGTCAGAACCCGCCCCTCGTCGACGTACAGCACGTCCGGGTCCACCGTCACGGACGGGAACGCACGCGCGAAGAGATCCGTCGACAGCCAGTGCGTCGTCGCGCGGCGGCCGTCGAGGAGCCCGGCCGCCGCGAGGACGAAGGCTCCGGTGCAGATCGACGCGGTACGGGTGCCGGGGGCCATGGACCGTATCGCGGAGGCCAGGGGCTCCGGCAGGCCTCCGGCCGTCAGCGTTTCGTCCTCCTCGTGTGACGCCGGGACGATCACCGTGTCCGCCGTTGCCAGCACTGCCCGACCGTGGGCCGCGTAGATCGGGAAGTCCGCGTCCGTTCGGATCTTCCCGGGCCTGATGGCGCAGGTCAGCACCTCGTACAGCGGGTCTCCGGAGGGCGAGCGGGCATTGCCGAAGAGCTGGTGGACGAGGCCGAGTTCCATGGGCAGCACACCGTCGCGTACCAGGACCGCCACCCGGTGGGACGGTTCGCCGGACCCGAGTCGGTTCATGGCGTAATCCTTGCACATCGTGGCCATCTGGCCACTCGTTGCGGTGCTGTCCCTGGCGGAGGGTCGGAGCATGAGCACTCAGCCGACACGCGTCCAGGCCGCCCAGGCCGTCCAAACAGCCCAGACCGTCCAGGCCGTCCAGACCGCCCAGACGCAGACCCGGACCCGGACCCGAGCCGAGAGGCGCCACCGCCACCGCCACCGCCACCACCACTCGCCCGGCATCCGCCCCACCCCCTGGACCATCGCCGCCACCGCCACCCTCGCCATCGTCACCGCCGGGGCCTTCACCACCCTCGCGGGACTGCTTGTCGGGCCGCTCCACGAGGAGTTCGGCTGGTCGCGGTCCGCGATCGGGGTGGGGACGCTCGTGAACATGGCGCTGTACGGGGTGGCGGCGCCGTTCTCGGCAGCGCTGATGGACCGGTTCGGCATGCGCCGGGTCGCCACCGCGGCGCTGGCGCTGGTGGGTGCGGGCGCCGGGCTGGCCATGACGATGACGGCGCCCTGGCAGTTCGTTCTGTACTGGGGTGTGTTCGTGGGGCTCGGCACGGGGGCCACCGCGACGGCTTTTGCGGCGACCGTCACGGAGCGGTGGTTCGTGGCGCGGCGCGGGCTGGTCACCGGGCTGCTCACGGCGGCGAGCGTCCTGGGGCAGTTCCTGTTCCTGCCGGTGTTGTCCGAGGTCATCGACGCGTACGCGTGGCGGGCCGCCGCCGGTTGCCTCGCGGTCGCGGCCGCCGGCGCCGTCCTGATCGTCGGGCTGGTGCTGCGCGACCGTCCGGCGGATGTCGGACGCCTTCCGTACGGGGCGGACGGGGCCGACGGGGCGGACGCTGACGGGGCCGAAGGCGCGGACGGGCCACGGGAGTTCACCTCCCCACCGTCCCCCGCACCGCACGCGGCCGGGCGAGCGGTTCGCGTTCTCCTCCGGTCGGCGGGCACAGCGCCCTTCTTGCTGCTCGCCGGGACCTTCGCCGTGTGCGGCGCGTCGACGAACGGCGTCATGTGGACCCATTTCGCCCCCGCGGCGCACGACCACGGGATGCCGGTGACCGTCGCCGCCTCGCTGCTCTCGCTGATCGGGATCTTCAACGTGGCGGGAACGGTCGGCTCCGGATGGCTCACGGACCGCGTGGACGCCCGTCGGCTGCTCGCCGTCTGCTACGCGCTGCGGGGCCTGTCCCTCCTCGCCCTGCCTCTGCTGCTCACGGCGACCGTCCAGCCGCCCCTCGTCGCGTTCGTCATCGTGTTCGGGCTGCTGGACGTGGCCACGGTGCCGCCGACCCTCGCGCTGTGCCGCGCCTACCACGGCGCCGACGCACCGGTCGTCTTCGGCTGGATCAACGCGGCCCATCAGCTGGGTGCGGGTCTTGTCGCCTTCCTGGGCGGCGCGGCGCGGGACGTGTCCGGTTCGTACGACATGGTGTGGGTGGCGGCGGGCGCCCTGTGCGCGGTGGCGGCGCTGATGGCGCTGACGCTGAGGGGGCGGCGGCGGTGACCTGACGGCACGCGGCGGTGAGGGCTCTGACGGCACGCGGTGGTGAGGGCCGACCCCGGGCCCACGCCACCCCGCCCACGCCGCGCCGGACAGCTCCGCGCCGTACCTTCCCTACGCCATGAACACCCGCGAAACCGTATAGATCAACAACCCCGCCAGTGAACCCACCACCGTGCCGTTGATCCGGATGAACTGCAGGTCGCGGCCGATGTGGGCCTCGATCTTCTTCGAAGTGTGCTCGGCGTCCCAGCCGGCGACCGTGTCGGTGATGAGGGATGTGATCTCGTCGCGGTAGGTCGTGACCACGTACACCGCGGCGCCCTCGATCCAGCCGTCGACCTTGCTCTGCAGGCGGCCGTCGACGGCCATCCGGGCGCCGAGCGACAGCAGCGAGGCCCGCACCCGCAGGCGCAGCTCGCTGCGCTCGTCCTCCGCCGCGGCCACCATCATGGCGCGGACGGCGGACCAGGCGGATGCGATGAGGTCCTGGACCTCGCCGCGGCCGAGCACCTCCCGCTTCAGGTACTCCACGCGCGCCCGCGTGTCCGTGTCGGACTGCAGGTCGACGGCGAAGTCGGCGAGGAAGCGGTCGATGGCGCCGCGTGCCGGGTGCTCGGGCATGTCGCGCATCTCGGTGACGAAGCGCACCAGCTCCCGGTAGACCCGCTCGCCGACCTTCTTGTCGACGAACCGCGGGGTCCAGCCGGGAGCCCCGCCCTGCACCGCGTCCATGACGGAGTCGGCGTGCTCCACCAGCCAGTCGTGGGCGCGTACGCACACCAGGTCGACGACGCGTTTGTGGCCGCCGTCCGCGACGATTTTCTCCAGCATCTTGCCCAGACCCGGCGCGATCTCCTGGGCGTCGGCCCGCCGGTTGATCGCCTCGCCGACGACAGCCTGGACGTCGGAGTCGCGCAGGACGGTCAGGGCGCCGCGCAGCGCCGTGGCCAGCTCCGCGGTGACGCGGTCGGCGTGCGCGGGCTCGGCGAGCCAGCTGCCCAGGCGGACGCCGATGCCGACGGCCCGCAGCCGTTTCCGTACGACGTCCTTGGACAGGAAGTTCTCGCCGACGAACTCGCCGAGCGAGACGCCCAGCTGGTCCTTCTTGGTGGGGATGATCGCGGTGTGCGGGATGGGCAGGCCGAGGGGGTGGCGGAAGAGCGCGGTGACCGCGAACCAGTCGGCCAGGGCACCGACCATGCCGGCCTCCGCGGCCGCGGCGACATAGCCGGTCCACGGGCCCGCGCCGGAGCTCTCCGCCCACTTGGCCAGGACGTAGACGAGCGCGACGAACAGCAGGAGGCCGGTCGCGGTGGCCTTCATACGGCGCACCCCGCGGCGCTTCACCTCGTCGGCGGCGCTGTAGGTGAACCCTTCGGGGGACACCTCGTGTGACGGTCCGCGGTCCCGGGCATGCTGCACCTTGCCCGCACCGACGTCCGCTTCATCCACTTTCGTACGTTGCATCCGATCCACCGACCCGTTCGACCTTCCGCCGTCGCCGTCGCCGCCGTCGTCGCTGATCTCGTCGGCGTCGCTGTTGCCGTCGGCGTCGCCGCTGTCGTCGTCCCCCGTACGCATTGTCCCTTCCTGCTCCCTCCTGTGCCTTTTCCTCCGCGCGCCGGACCAGTCCCGGTTCTGTGCGCCCTGCTCATCCGCGCCCGTCGACGCACACCCCTTTACTGACCGACTCCCGGAACGCTCCATGAGTTCCCGGCGTCTGAGAGGTCGGGGGTGGCGTCAGCTGCCCTCAACCCCATGCCTCATCATGGGGAGACCAAGATCGGAGCCTCGGGCTCCCTTTGCCCGAGGAGAAACGCACCGCATGACCAAGCGTCATGGTTATGCCTTGCTCGCCGCGATCATCGCGGTGGCCGTGGTCGTCTCGGCCGCCATATATCTCGGCGTCTCGCGCGCCGACACCAGCTCCCAGGACACCCTGGCCGGGCCGCGGAACCCGCAGAACTCCGCGGCTCCGGCCTCCGCCGGCACCTGGGTCGGTTCCTGGGCCACCTCGCCCGCGGCCGCCGAGCCCGGCACGGAGCAGGAGGGGCTCGCGGGCCACTCCATCCGTAACGTCGTCCACACCAGCGTCGGCGGCACCAGCGCTCGCATCACGCTGTCGAACCTGTACGGACAGCAGCCGCTGACCATCACGCACGCCTCCATCGCCGTGGCCGCCGCGCCGAGCAACCCGACGGCCGCGGCCGGCACGCTGCGGCGGCTGACGTTCTCCGGCGGCACCTCGGTGGTGATCCCGGCGGGGCAGCAGGTGGTGAGCGACGCGGTACGCATGGAGGTGCCGCACGACGCGGACATGCTCGTCACGACGTACTCGCCGACGCCGTCAGGACCGGTCACCTACCACCCGCAGGCCCGCCAGATCTCGTACGTCGCGGAGGGCGACCGGACCGAGGACGTGAGCGGGGCCGCGTACACCGAGCAGAGCCCGTACTGGCGCTATCTGACCGCGCTGGACGTGCTGAGCAACGAGTCGACGGGCACGGTCGTCGTCATCGGCGACTCGCTCACCGACGGGGTGACGTCCACGGTCGGGGCCAACCACCGGTGGACCGACATCCTCGCCGACCGGCTCCGGGACGAGTCCGGCGCGCCGCGCTACAGCGTCGTCAACGAGGGGATCAGCGGCAACCGCATCCTCGCCGACGGGCTCGGGCAGCGCACCGCCGGGCAGAAGCGGCCCGCCGACAACCCGAGCGCGCTGTCGCGGTTCGACCGCGACGTGCTCAGCCGCACGGGCGTCAAGGCCGTCGTCATCGCGCTGGGCGTCAACGACATCCTGCGGACCCCGCACCAGACCGATCCCGACAAGATCACGGACGGGCTGCGCGAGCTGACCCGGCAGGCCCACAGCCGGGGGCTGCGGGTCATCGGGGCGACGCTGATGCCGTTCCAGGGACACCGGGGGTACCTGCCCGGCCTGGAGCAGGTCCGGCAGGCCGTCAACGCGCAGATCCGTGCGGGCGGCGTGTTCGACGAGGTCGTGGACTTCGACAAGGCGCTGCGGGATCCGTACAACCCGCGCAGGCTGCGGGCCGAGTACGACTCGGGGGACCATCTGCATCCGAGCGACGCCGGCTACCGCCGGATGGCGGAGACGTTCAACCTGGCTCACCTGAAGGGGTCGGCGCCGGCCGAGCTTTAGGCTGCCGCCGGGCTGTACGGGGCCGGGGTGCCGCACTTTGCGAGGGCGCCCGCAGTCGTGGGTTGTGCCCACCTTTCCGCCCCAGCGGAACGATTGCCCACAACGGGAACGGGGCGCCCCCAGCTAGTCCTCCAGCTCTCCCCGCCGTGCCGCCTTCCGCTCGAGTTTCTCCCGGCGGCGTTCCTCCTTGAGGCGCTGCTTCTCCGCGCGGGTGATCTTGCGTTCGACGCTGACGCCGCCCCAGAAGGCGAAGCCCGTCACGATGACGCGCGGGGCGCCGGGCTCGCCCGGTGCGCCCTCCTCGCGGTGGTCGAAGCCGCCCATGATGCCGATCCCGCGCACGACGACCTCGACGCCGGGCGGCACGACGACGTTCACGCCGCCCATGATCGCGTAGCAGTCGATGACGACCTCGCGCTCGGCGAACCGGGCCTCGCGCAGATCGATCTCGCCGCCGCCCCAGAAGGCGAAGGAGGTGAAGCGCCGCGGCACGGTCCAGCGCCCCTTGCGCTGGAACCCCGACATGATCGCCACGCCCCACGAGGACGTGCCCTCGCCGCCGATCCGCGAGGCCCAGTCACCCGATGCGGCAGGCGACGTGGCGGACGGCTTCACGAGGGGCGCCGCCGCCGCGCCGACCGGCAGGTCGCGCGTGAGGGGCACCAACTCCCCGTACGTACGGGCGTTGTAGGTGGCCTCCAGCCGCTCCTCGAACTCCGCCATGTCGAGGCGGCCCTCGGCCAGCGCGTCCCTGAGGTGTTCGGCGACCCGCTCGCGGTCGGCGTCGGAGGCGCGCAGATCCGGGTCGGCGACTCGCAGTTCGGGGTCCTCGGGTCCCGGGCTCGCCCCGGGAGAAGGCACAGCGTCCGTCATACGGATCAGCCTACGAGTTCTCGGCCTGCGGGTGCAGGCGCTCGCCGCCAGTTGCGTACATGTTTGCGATGACCGCCTCGATGTCGGGCTCCCGCACGGAGAGGTCCACCAGCGGATACTCCGCCGCGATGCGTGCCACCAGCGGGGCCGCCGACTCCGAGGCGGGGAACGCCAGCCACTGCCGCGGACCCTCGACTTTCACCACCCGCGCGGCCGGGCCGATGTCGACCGGCGGCAGCTCGCGCTCCAGGTCCACGACCAGCAGGCGCTCGCTCTCCCCCACCTCGTGCAGCCCGGACAGCGCACCGTCGTACATCAGCCGCCCGTGGTCGATGACCATCACGCGGCGGCACAGCTGCTCGATGTCGGTCAGATCGTGGGTGGTGAGCAGCACGGTCGTGCCGCGCTCGGCGTTCAACTCGCGCAGGAACTCCCGTACTTTCGCCTTGCTGACCACGTCCAGGCCGATGGTCGGCTCGTCGAGGTAGAGCACGTCCGGGTCGTGCAGCAGGGCGGCCGCGATGTCGCCGCGCATGCGCTGGCCGAGCGACAGCTGACGGACGGGGACCTCCAACAGGTGGCCCATCTCGAGGAGTTCGACGCACCGGTCGAGGTTGGCGCGGTAACGGGCGTCGGGGATGCGGTACATGCGGTGCATCAGCCGGTACGAGTCGATCAGCGGCAGGTCCCACCACAGCGTGGTGCGCTGCCCGAACACGACGCCGATGTGCTGGGCGAGCCTCGTGCGCTCGCGCGAGGGATCGATGCCCGCGACGCGCAGGCGGCCGCCGCTGGGCGTCAGGATGCCGGTGAGCATCTTGATCGTCGTCGACTTCCCGGCGCCGTTCGGCCCGATATAGCCGACCATCTCGCCCCGCGCCACGGTGAAGGAGATCGAGTCGACGGCGCGCACCTGGTGTTTCTCGCGGCGCAGGAAGCCGTTCCTGCGCCGTACGTCGAAGACCTTCTCCACACCGTCCAGGCGGATGAACTCCTCGTCGCTCGCATGACTGCTGTCGATCACGGCTCAGCTCCCTGTACTGCGGTACGAACGAAGTCCCACGCGCCATGCCGCCCCGGCCAGCGCGCAGCACGCGACGGCTACCAGGGGCGGCGCGAACGCCAGCCACTGCGGCAGGTCCAGCGGGTAGGGCCGCCCCAGCACGTACAGCGCGGGCAGCCAGTTGACGAAGGCCAGGGGCATGACGAAGGTGACGCCGCGCACAAGCTCCTTGGAGAAGATGGTCGGCGGGTACCGCAGGAGCGTGTTTCCGCCATAGGTGAAGGAGCTCTGTACCTCGGCGGCGTCCTGCGCGAAGAACTGAAAGGCCGCGCCTGCCACGAACACGGACGCGAAGATGACGGTCCCGCTGAGCAGCATCAGCGGGATCATCAGCACCTTCAGCGGCGTCCAGGCGATGTCGAGGGCGGCCAGCGCATACGCGAGGATCAGCAGTCCCTGCGTGAGGCGGCCGAGGCGGCGCAGAGCGAAGCCGTCAGCGGCAATCTGGGCGAGCACCGGCGCCGGACGCACCATCAGTGTGTCCAGCGTGCCGTCACGCACCCGCTGACCCAGCTGCTCGATCGATCCGAGTCCCAGGTCGGCAAGGCCGAGGGCGATGCCCGCGGTGCCGTAGAGGAGGGCGACCTCGGGCAGGGTGTAGCCGCCGATCATGTCGACCTGCGAGAACATCAGCAGGATCGCGGCGAAGTCCAGCGCGGTGACCACGAAGTCCGTGACCACGGTCATCGCGAACGACGCGCGGTACGCCATCGTGGAGCGGATCCACATCGCGGCGATCATCCGGTAGGCGCGCAGCCCGTCCATGAGGCGCGGACCAGCGGGAAGCTCAGCCACCCTGCACCACCACCCGCTTCGTCGCCGCCGACTGCACCAGCCGTCCGGCCGCCAGCAGCGCCACTGCCCAGGCCCCCTGGAACGCGTACGTCTCCAGCAGTGCGAGGCCGGTGCGCTCGCCGAGGAAGACATCGGCGGGCTTCTGCAACAGCGCCGACCATGGCAGTGCCCGCGCGATCTCGCCGAGTACGCCCGGGAAGATGTTCAACGGCAGCAGCAACCCGGAGAAGAAGATCCCTGCCAGCGCCGCCATCTGCGCCGCACCCGCGCCGTCCATCAGCCAGAACGCGGACAGCGCCACGAGATAGCGGATCGCGAAACTGACGACCACTCCGAGAGCGACGGAGACCAGGAAGGCCAGCCACGTCAGCGGGTCCGACGGCACCGCCAGTTCGAACAGGAGCGCACCGAACGCCATCGGCACGAAGCCCCGGCCGAGCAGATGGAACGCGGCCCGCCCCACATCACTGGCCAGCCACCACGTCTGCAGATCGGCCGGCCGGTACAGATCGACGGCGATGTCGCCCGTACGGATCCGCCCGATCAGCTCCATCTCCATGCCGCGGCCCATCGCGGCCACCGCCGCGTGCAGCCCCTGACAGAGCCATACATAAGTGAGGGCCTGCGCCTGGTCGTACCCGCCGAGTCCCGGCCGCTCGTCCCACAGCGCGACGTAGGTGTACGCCAGGATCACCCCGAAGACGGTGTTGGTGAACACCCCGGCAGCGGTGGCCATTCGGTACGTCGCATACCGCCGGAAACCACTCACCGCGACGGCCGCGTACAACCGCCCTTGCCCCACGAAGAACCTCCCCCGACTACCGCGCCCGTCCGGCGGCCGACCGGTTTCCACCAGCCCGTTCCGCGTGTTCCGGGCCAAAGCGCAAGAGCCTAAGGGCAATACGCGCATGCCTGCCACTTGATTACGGCGCGCGGTGCGCGCCACCCCTCGGCGCGGAACTCATGATGCGACAGTGTGCAAAGGAGTATGCAAGGGGGCGTACGACGTGAAACGGGAGTACGGCACAAAATGAGCGACGAGCCGCAGCAGAGCAAAGGAGGCTGGGCGCCGCGGGACGCCGGGCCCAAGGCGCCCGGGGCCCCGGCCACGGGCCCGGCCCCGGGCACCGGCGCGGCCCTGGTTCTGGGCGGCGCCGCGGGCCGGCTCAAGTCCGCCGTCACGGGCAGCCCCGGAAGGCAGCAGGAGGGCACGCCGGGACCCGGCGGCCCCCGGCAGCCGCAGCGCACCGGCTGGCGCCGGTACGTCCCCACCTGGCGCATGGTCGCCGGCGGCTGCATCGGACTGGCACTGCTCTGCATCGGCGGCTTCGTCGCCGGCTACCTGCTCGTCCAGATCCCGCCGGCGAACGCGGCCGCGGTCGCGCAGAGCAACGTCTACCTCTACGCCGACGGCTCCCCGCTCGCCCGCGACGGCGAGGTCAACCGCGAGAACGTGACGCTCGCGAGCATCCCCAAAACCGTGCAGCACGCCGTTCTCGCCGCCGAGGACCGGGACTTCTACTCCGAGCCCGCGGTCGATCCCGCCGCCATGATCCGCGGCGCCTGGAACACCCTCATGGGCAAGGGCAAGCAGTCCGGCTCCACCATCACGCAGCAGTACGTGAAGAACTACTACCTCGGCCAGGAGCAGACCGTCACCCGGAAGGTGAAGGAGTTCTTCATCTCCATCAAACTGGCCCGCGAGGCGAGCAAGGACCAGATCCTCGAGGGCTATCTGAACACCAGTTACTTCGGCCGCAACGCCTACGGCATCCAGGCCGCAGCCCAGGCCTACTACGGCGTCGACGCGCAGCACCTCGACACCGCGCAGGGCGCCTACCTCGCGACCCTCCTCAACGCACCCAGCGCCTACGACGTCGTGGCCCATCCCCAGAACATGAACCGGGCCATCGCCCGCTGGGACTACGTCCTCGACGGCATGGTCAAGGAGAGCTGGCTCACCCCCGCCGAGCGCGCCGCCATGCACTTCCCCGTCCCCCACGAGGCCAAGCCCGCCGCCGCGATGTCCGGGCAGCGCGGCTACATCGTGCAGGCCGTCAACGACTACCTCATCAGCCACAAGATCCTCGACGAGGACACCCTGGAGTCCGTCGGCGGCTACCGGATCACCACCACGATCGAGAAGAAGCAGCAGCAGGCCCTCGTCGACGCCGTGGACGACCAGGTGATGTCCCAGGTCGACAAGGACAGCCGGCCCGTGGACAGCAACGTCCGCGTGGGCGGCGTGTCCGTCGATCCCGACACCGGCAAGGTCATCGCGATGTACGGGGGCGTCGACTACACGAAGCAGTACGTCAACAACGCCACGCGCCGCGACTACCAGGTCGGCTCGACGTTCAAGCCGTTCGTGTTCACGGCGGCCGTCGAGAACGGGGCCACGACCCAGGACGGCCGCCCCATCACCCCGAACACGATCTACGACGGCGACAGCAAGCGCCGCGTGGAGGGCTGGCACGGCACGCCGTACGCCCCAGAGAACGAGGGCGACACCGACTACGGCCCCATCAGCGTGCGCGACGCCACCGACAACTCCGTCAACGCCGTCTACGCACAGATGGCCGCCGACGTCGGCCCCGACAGGGTGAGGTCCACCGCCGTCCACCTCGGCATCCCCCAGGACACCCCCGACCTGAGCGCCTCACCGTCCATCGCGCTCGGCACGGCCACGGCCAGCGTCCTCGACATGGCGCAGGCGTACGCGACCCTCGCCAACCACGGCAGGTACGGCGCGGCCACGCTGGTCGAGAAGGTCACCAGGCAGGGCGAGTCCATCAGCCTGCCCAGGCAGCACACCCAGCAGGCCGTCAGCCGCGAGTCCGCCGACACGACGACCTACATGCTGCAGAGCGTCGTCGACGACGGCACCGGCTCCGCCGCCCAGGCGGCCGGGCGCCCCGCCGCAGGCAAGACCGGCACCGCGGAGAACGACACCGCGGCATGGTTCGCCGGCTACACACCGGATCTCGCCACGGTCGTCGCCGTCATGGGCCAGAACCCGGTCACGGGCGAGCACACCCCCCTGTACGGGGCGCTCGGCAATTCGCGGATCAACGGTGGGGGCTACCCGGCGCGCGTCTGGGCGCAGTACACCGAGGCCGCGCTGGTCGGCAGGGACGTCCAGGACTTCGACCTGTACCTGGCCGAGGGCGCCGACGAACCCGACCCGTACGAGGACTGGGCCGAGGAGGAGTGGTACCGGCGCCGAGGCCTCCCGGGCTCCCAGCCGAGCAAGAAGCCCACAGCGAAGCCCAGCAAGAAGCCGGGCGCCGCGCAGGGCGGTAAGCCAGGAGACAAGCAGGGCGGTAAGCCGGGAGACAAGCAGGGCGACAAGAAGGGCCGCACGCCCGAGAACCCAGGGCAGACCGGCGGCCGCACCCAGGGACCGGATCAGGGTGCGCAGCAGGGCCCGACGCAGGGTGCCGGTGGTGACGGGCGGCCTCCCGGCCTGACCGGAGGGGACCAGCCCCAGAGTCCCCGACAGCCCCAGGGCGGCACCGGAGACATCCGGCCCCAGGCACCGCCCGCCGCCGGGACGCCTGGCGGCCAGGGCGGCACGACCGACGGGGGCCCGAGCGGTCTGCAGGGCGGGGCCGCTCCGGGGCGGGGCTGAGACGAGAGGGCTGAGAACGAGGGGGGCTGAGCACGAGCCACCGCCCGGTGACACGGCGGCTCATGCGTAAGGCACCGCCCGGTGATACGGCGGCCATGCGTAAGGCCTGGTGACGGACGGCTGTCGGTCCGGTCGCCAGGCCTTACGGCGTCATGGTCAGAACTGTCTGCACTGGCTGCTTCACGGCGACGAGACGTACGCCATGGCTGCAACAGGCGGATGACGGATGCGTCAGAGATGTCAGAGACAGAGCCCGGCTGTCAGAGATAGAGCCCAGTCGAATCCTGCGAGCCCTCGAAGCGGTCCGCGGCCACGGCGTGCAGATCGCGCTCGCGCATCAGGACGTACGCCACGCCCCGCACCTCGACCTCGGCCCGGTCCTCGGGGTCGTACAGCACCCGGTCGCCCACCTCCACGGTCCGCACGTTCTGCCCGACCGCGACCACCTCGGCCCAGGCCAGCCGCCGCCCGACGGCCGCGGTCGCGGGAATCAGGATGCCGCCGCCGGAACGCCGCTCGCCCTCATTCGTGTCCTGCCGCACCAGCACACGGTCGTGCAGCATCCGGATGGGCAACTTGTCGTGGTGGGTCTTCTCGCTCACGCTCCGAACCTACCTGTCTCCACCCCGCCCGCACCCCGGAGGGGTCAGCGCTTCCGCTTGCGCGAGCTCAGGGCCAGCAGCCCCACGACCCCGACGACGACGATCGCCACCGGCACGATCCGCTCGAAGCGCGGCGCCCCCTCCTCCGACACCAGCCGCGCCCGAACACCGCTCACGGCCCGGTTGACACCGACATACGCCCGCCCCAGCGTGTGATCGACACCGGACACGACCTTCGCCCTGGCATCACCGACGATCGTCTTCGGGTGCACCCGCATCCCGATCTCATCGAGGGTCTCGGCCAGCCGCTCACGCCGGAGCCTGATGTCCGCCTCGATCTGCGCAGGGGTCCTGGCATCCGACACCGCGCCGCCTCCGTGGTCGTATCCGATGGTCTTGCGTCCTACGTACTGGTCGACAGTCTGTCAGCTTCCGGCCCACCGCACCCCACGGCACCCCTATTACCCTCGTTCCGTAACCAGCCACGGGGGATCCGCCCCCTTGCCGTCCCCCCTGCGAGGAGACCGAAGAACATGAGCGAGCGACTCCAGCCCGGCGACACCGCCCCCGCCTTCACCCTGCCCGACGCCGACGGCAACGAGGTCTCCCTCGCGGACCACAAGGGCCGCAAGGTCATCGTCTACTTCTACCCGGCCGCCCTCACCCCCGGCTGCACCAAGCAGGCGTGCGACTTCACGGACAACCTGGAGGTCCTCGCCGGCGCCGGCTACGACGTGATCGGCATCTCCCCCGACAAGCCGGAGAAGCTCGCGAAGTTCCGCGAGAAGGAGGACCTGAAGGTCACCCTCCTGGCCGACCCCGACAAGACGGTCACCGAGGCCTACGGCGCGTACGGCGAGAAGAAGAACTACGGCAAGACGTACATGGGCGTCATCCGCTCCACGGTGATCGTGGACGAGGAGGGCAAGGTCGAACGGGCCCTGTACAACGTGCGGGCCACGGGCCACGTCGCCAAGATCATCAAGGATTTGGGGATCTGAGACCCGCTCCCATCCTCTTCTCGAACGGCCCGCACCGGCATGATCCGGTGCGGGCCGCTCCACTTTTCCCACGTGACCGTCCGATGAGCAGATCGTTACTCCGTACGAGCCGCGAACACGCGGCCGGAGACGGAGGGGAATCGATGGGGGCCAGCGCGTACACCAGGGAGCGGCTGGAGGAGGCGGCTCGCGGGGCACGGACGTTGTCGGAGGCGTTGGAGAGGTTGGGGGTGGATCCGAGGAGTTCGACGCGGCGGTATGTGTTCGAGCGGATGAAGAAGCTGGGGGTGGAGACGTCGCACTTTGAGCGTGAGGGGGTCAAGTGGACCCGGGAGGTCCTCCAGGCTGCGGTCTCAGCGTCGACGAACATGTGTGAAGTGCTGCGGCAACTCGGACTCGAGGTCGTCGGCGGACACCACACGCACATCAGCCGCCGTATCAAGGCGTACGGCATCGACACATCGCACTTCCAGGTGCCGACGCGGCGGGGAAAGCCCTGGCGCCCTCGTACGCCGGAGGGTCTGCTCGTCGAGCAGGCGGCCACTCATGCCCGGCGCATCCCGAGCGACCGCCTCAAGTGGGCGATGACGGCTGTGGGAGTACGGGAGCAGTGCGCTCTGTGCGGCACGGAAGCGGTCTGGCGGGGGCACCCGCTTCCTCTCGAGGTCGACCACGTCGACGGCAACTGGCGCGACAACCGCATCGAGAACCTACGGTTCCTGTGCCCCAACTGCCACTCGACGACGGACAACTACCGGGGACGTGGTAAGGGTTTCGCCAGGGCTGGCGCCGCGTGAATGGGGGCGTGCAGTACACCCGCGAGCGACTGGCCGAAGCCGCCGCGCAGTGTTCCGACATCGATGAGGTCATCGCGTTCTTCGGCACCCGACCGTACGGCAACCTCCGCCGCCATCTCTTCCGGCGTTTCGACCACTTTGGGATCGACGTCTCCCACATGCAACGCCGGGGGCGAGCCAACGGAGTGCCCGCCAAACCGGCCGCCGACGAGTTGCACCGCGCGGTCGAGGGAGCGACCTCCATTCGCCGGTGCTCTCCGCGCTCTGGGGATGGAGCCCTACAGCGGCCGGCTGCGCACCCTGTTCCACCAGTGGGTAGCAGAGGACAACCTTGACGTCTCCCACTTCCTGGGGCAGGCACATCAGCGAGGAAGGCCGGGCACGGTCCCCGCCAAGCGTCCGGAGGACATCCTTATCCAGCACGACGGCAAGCGCCGGACAAGGACCCGTCTACTGCGTCGCGCGCTCCGTGACGCTGGCGTACCCGAGGAATGCGCCGAGTGCGGGATCGGACCGGAGTGGCTCGGCAAGCCCATGACGTTGGAGGTCGATCACATCAATGGGGACTGGAGCGACGACCGCGGCGAGAACCTGCGGTTGCTGTGCCCTAACTGCCACGCGACAACCAGCACCTGGTGTCGAGGCGGGCAGCGACGACATACTCTCCCCCAGTAAAGTAGGACGCTGTCGGGCGCCCGTACGCCAATGGCCGAGCGGCGATCTTTAGGTGGTCGTGTTTGTCGGTTCGAATCCGACCGGGCGCACAGCTAAGCAGAGCCCCGCACCTTCGATTCGTAGGTGCGGGGCTCTTTCGTGAAGTCAGCCCAGCAGCTCCCGCACCACCGGCACCAGCGCCCGGAACGCCTTCCCCCGGTGGCTGATCGCGTTCTTCTCCTCGGGGCTGAGTTCCGCGCACGTACGGGTCTCGCCGTCGGGCTGGAGGATCGGGTCGTAGCCGAAGCCGTTCGTGCCGGCGGGGGTGTGGCGGAGGGTGCCCGTCAGGCGGCCTTCGACGACGCGCTCGGTGCCGTCCGGGAGGGCGAGGGCCGCGGCGCAGGCGAAGTGGGCGGCGCGGTGTTCGTCGGAGATGTCGGCGAGCTGGGCCAGGAGGAGCTCGAGGTTGGCCTGGTCGTCGCCGTGGCGGCCGGCCCAGCGGGCGGAGAAGATGCCGGGGGCGCCGCCGAGTACGTCGACGCAGAGGCCCGAGTCGTCGGCGACGGCGGGCAGGCCGGTGGCCTGCGCCAGGGCGTGGGCCTTGAGCAGGGCGTTCTCGGCGAAGGTGACGCCGGTCTCCTTGACGTCGGGGACGTCCGGGTAGGCCTCGGCGCCGATGAGGTCGTGGGTGAGGCCGGCGTCGGCGAGGATGGCCTTGAGTTCGGTGATCTTTCCGGCGTTGCGGGTGGCGAGGATCAGGCGGGTCATGCCACCAGTATCGCGGGGTGTGGGGACCGCCCGTCCAGGGCCCCCGGGCGGCGGCCGGGACCCCGGACGGGCGGCTTGGCCTGCCTTATGGCGTGCAGACCTTCGTCAGTTCGCCCGCCGCGTCCGTGACCGGGGTGATGTCCGGTGTCTCGTCGCCGTTCTTGATGGCCTGGCGGACGTTGTCGACGGCCTTGCCGAGGTCGTCGACCGCCTTGTTGACGTCGGCGTTGTCGGTCTTGTCGCCGATCTCGTCGAGGTTCTGGTCGATGGAGTCGAGCGCCTCGGCGGCCTGGGTCGGGTCGTTGGCGGCGGTGTCGACGGCTTGCTTGAGTTCGGTGACGCTGTCGGCTATCGCGTCGGCGGTCTGCACGCAGTCCAGTGCCTTGTCGACGGCGCTGCAGCCGGCGGCGAGGGGCACGGCGAGCGCCAGGCCGGCCAGGGCGATGGCGGTGCTGATACGTCGGCGGCTCGATGCCATGTCGGCGGTTCCTCCCAGGGGGTTGCGGACGGGCGCACGGTGTTGCCCGTACGCCCGCACCTGTAATAACGCGCGGAGGAGCCTTCTTGGTTGCTTCTTTACTCTTTCCCCGCGCCGCCCTCGCCCGCCGGGCACCCGTGCGGGCAGCCGAGCACCCGTGCAGGCAGTCGGGCATCCGTGCAGGCCGAAGGCCCCGCTACCGCTGCTGTTCGAGCGCGGCGCGCTGGATGGCCGTGAGTTCCGTGCATCCGGAAACGGCCAGGTCGAGCAGTGAGTTGAGCTCCTCGCGGGCGAAGGGCTCGGCCTCGGCGGTGCCCTGGACCTCCACGAACCGGCCGTCGCCGGTGCAGACGACGTTCATGTCGGTCTCGGCGCGCACGTCCTCCTCGTAGCAGAGGTCGAGGAGCGGTACGCCGCCCACGATGCCGACGGAGACGGCGGAGACGGTGCCGGTGAGCGGGTTGCGGCCGGCCTTGACGAGCTTCTTCTTCTGCGCCCAGGCGACGGCGTCGGCGAGTGCGACGTAGGCGCCGGTGATGGCGGCGGTGCGGGTGCCGCCGTCGGCCTGGAGGACGTCGCAGTCGAGGACGATGGTGTTCTCGCCGAGGGCCTTGTAGTCGATGACGGCGCGCAGGGAGCGGCCGATGAGGCGGCTGATCTCGTGCGTACGGCCGCCGATCTTGCCCTTGACGGACTCGCGGTCGCCGCGGGTGTTGGTGGAGCGGGGCAGCATCGCGTACTCGGCGGTGACCCAGCCCTCGCCGCTGCCCTTGCGCCAGCGCGGGACGCCTTCGGTGACGGAGGCGGTGCAGAAGACCTTGGTGTCGCCGAAGGAGATGAGGACCGAGCCCTCGGCGTGCTTGCTCCAGCCGCGTTCGATGGTGACGGGGCGGAGCTGTTCGGGCGTACGGCCGTCGATTCTGGACATGCTGCCGAGCCTAGCCCGAATGGTGAAGACCCCGTTCCGGGCGGGTGCGGAACGGGGCTGCCGGGCGGCTTCGGCGTGGCCTCGCCCCCGGCTCACGTCATGTCGGCGACGAGGTCAGATTCCGTCGTCGACGGGGTCACATCATGTCTTCGATGTCGGCCGCGATCGGGTCGGCGTCGGTGCCGATGACGACCTGGATCGCCGTGCCCATCTTGACCACGCCATGTGCTCCGGCGGCCTTCAGCGCGGCCTCGTCGACCTTGCCGGGGTCGACGACCTCGGTCCGCAGGCGGGTGATGCAGCCCTCGATCTCTTCGATGTTGTCGATGCCGCCGAGCCCGGCGACGATCTTCTCAGCCTTGGTGGCCATTCCTTGCTCCGTTCACCTTGACCCGTTTTGCCACGGTAACCCACGGTCGGACCGTCTTCACGAGCGGTCACGCCACCCGTCACCCACTGGTCTACACCAATATTCCGACGGCCGCCAAGCCCCGCCCCTACCTCACTCGGGGATCGACCGACCCGAACTTCGGCGCCCCTCTTACGTGACCACACGCCCACCCGAACCCCACCACCCGGCTTTATGGCACGATGTCCCGATATGCCCAAAGCCACAATATTCGCGGGTTCCTTATCCAGCCTTCGCCGTGCTACAACAGGTCTACACCAGTCAGTGGTGTAGACCACACCCCCCTTGCTGCCCTCCATCTTCCCCCATGCCCCGGCAGCACCCGGCACACGGAGGACGTTCATGAGCACCGGTACCGACACGGCGGCCCCCGCGGCCCCTGCGAAGAAACGGGGAGCCGGCCTGTTCCAGGGCCTGCAGAAGGTCGGCCGCAGCCTGCAGCTGCCGATCGCCGTGCTGCCCGCCGCCGGCATCCTGCTGCGCCTCGGCCAGCCGGACGTCTTCGGCGCCGACGGGCTGGGCTGGGACAAGGTCGCCTCGGTCTTCGCGACCGCCGGTGGCGCGGTCTTCGACAACCTGCCGATGCTCTTCTGTATCGGTGTCGCCATCGGCTTCGCCAAGAAGGCCGACGGCTCCACCGCGCTCGCCGCGCTCGTCGGCTTCCTGGTCTACAGCAACGTACTGAAGGCCTTCCCGGTCACCGAGGCCAAGATCCAGGACGGCGCGGACATCGCCGCGACCTACAACAACCCGGGCGTCTTCGGCGGCATCGTGATGGGTCTGCTGGCCGCCGTGCTGTGGCAGAAGTTCCACCGCACCAAGCTGGTCGACTGGCTCGGCTTCTTCAACGGGCGCCGGCTCGTCCCGATCATCATGGCCTTCGTCGGCACCCTGGTCGGCGTCGTCTTCGGTCTGGTCTGGGAGCCCATCGGCGAGGGCATCAGCGCCTTCGGCGAGTGGATGACGGGTCTCGGCGCCGCCGGTGCCGGCCTCTTCGGTGCGATCAACCGCGCGCTGATCCCGGTGGGTATGCACCAGTTCGTGAACACCGTGGCCTGGTTCCAGCTCGGTGACTTCACCAACTCCGCCGGCCAGGTCGTCCACGGCGACCTGAACCGCTTCTTCGCGGGCGACCCGGACGCCGGTATGTTCATGTCCGGCTTCTTCCCGATCATGATGTTCGGCCTCCCGGCCGCCGCGCTCGCCATCGCGCACTCGGCCCGCCCCGAGCGCCGCAAGGCCGTCCTGGGCATGATGATCTCGCTCGCCCTCACCTCGTTCGTCTGCGGTGTCACCGAGCCGATCGAGTTCTCGTTCATGTTCATCGCGCCGCTGCTGTACGCCGTCCACGCGGTGCTCACCGCGATCTCGATGGCCGTGACCTGGGCGCTCGGCGTGCACGCCGGGTTCACCTTCTCCGCGGGCTTCCTCGACTACGCACTGAACTGGAACCTGGCCACCAAGCCGTGGCTGATCATCCCGATCGGCCTGGTCTTCGCGGTGATCTACTACGTGGTGTTCCGCTTCGCGATCACCAAGTTCGACCTGCCGACCCCGGGCCGCGAGCCCGAGGCGGAGGTCGAGGACCTCACCAGGGCGTAAGCAGGTCCTGGACAGCGCAGAGGCCCCCGGAGCAGACGAGCTCCGGGGGCCTCCGTCATGTCGTGCGGGCCCCGGCCTTCGTACGAGCAGACCTCGTACGCCTAGGTCGTCACCTACGACACCTGGATCTCGTACGACACCCCGGGCGCCGCCAGCTCCACCGGGCCGTCGAACACGGCACGGGCGTCCGCGGCGTTGACCTCGGGGTCCGTCCACGGCGGGATGTGGGTCAGGACCAGGCGCCGGACCCCGGCGCGCTGGGCGATCTCGCCCGCCTCGCGGCCGTTGAGATGGAGGTCGGGAATGGTCTCCTTGCCGTGCGTGAACGCGGCCTCGCACAGGAACAGATCGGTGCCGAGGGCGAGTTCGACCAGGGAGTCGCACACGCCGGTGTCCCCGGAGTACGTCAGCGAGGAACCGCCGTGCTCGAGGCGGATGGCGTACGCCTCGATGGGGTGGCGCACCCTCTCCGTGTGCACCGTGAAGGGGCCGATCTCGAAGGTGCCCGGCTTGACGGTGTGGAAGTCGAAGACCTCGCTCATGGACGACGCGGAGGGCGTGTCGCCGTAGGCGGTGGTCAGTCGCTGCTCGGTGCCCTCGGGCCCGAAGACCGGGAGGGGAGCGGCGCGGCCGCCGTCGTGCCGGTAGTAGCGCGCCACGAAATAGGCGCACATGTCGATGCAGTGATCGGCGTGCAGATGGCTGAGGAAGATGGCGTCGAGGTCGTAGAGACCGCAGTGGCGCTGCAGCTCGCCCAGGGCGCCGTTGCCCATGTCGAGGAGCAGCCGGAAGCCGTCGGCCTCGACGAGGTAGCTCGAGCAGGCCGATTCCGCGGACGGGAACGACCCCGAGCAGCCGACGACGGTGAGCTTCATGGAGCAGAAACCTCCGCTGGCAGGATGAGAAAACGGGGGTCGTGCGGTGCGTCGAGCGTAAGGCGCAAAAGCCTTCGTCGCTTCTCCGTCACGGGCTGTTGTGGGCGAACTCACCTGCTGTGTCACCGGATCGGATGGCTGTGCGGTCGGGGCGCGCCGACGCTGATCCGACGGGCGGCGCGGGCGTGGGAGGCGGCGGGGCGGCAGTGGGCCGGGCCCGCCGGTACCGTCGGTACATGGACACGTCCTGGTGGCTGGCCCTGGCCGCCGTGGTGCTGCTCGCGCTGGTCGCGGCGCTGGCCGACGGCTGGGGGCCGCACCGTGTGCGGCGCCGGCGCGGCAGGACCCGGCCGCCGGGACGGCCCGGTGAGCGGCCGGAGCGGCCGCGGCAGCGCGTGACCAGGGCGCCCAGGCCGAAGCCGGCGGAGATCTGGTGGGCGAACGTGCCGTTCGAGCCGGGCGGGGGTGCCCCGGGGGGTTCGGAACGGGCGGCGCAGGGTGCCGCGCGGGCCAAGGACCGGCCGTGTCTGGTGCTGTCGGTGCACGGCGACACCGCACTCGTGGCGAAGATCACCAGCAAGTACCGCGACGAGCGCCCGGGCGTGATCGCGCTGCCACCGGGGTCCGTGGGCGATGCGCAGGGCCGCCCGAGTTTCCTGGAGACGGACGAGCTGCGGAACGTGGCCGTGTGGGAGTTTCGCCGGCGGGCGGGGGTGGCGGACCCGGTCCTGTGGGACCAGGTCCGCCATCTCGCTCGGTAGCCGCCCCGAGGGGCTAAGCGGGTCTGCCGAAGTCCGGTGTAGTTCGGCAGCGCCCCAAAGGGCGCGGGGAACTGCGCGACGAGCCACGACGGACCCGCAGGGTTGCACCGGACTTCCAGCGGAGCGCTTAGGCCCAAAGCTGCCCGTGCAGCGTCTCGATGGCCTCTTCCGTCGTGGCCGCGGTGTAGACCCCGGTCGACAGGTACTTCCAGCCGCCGTCGGCGACGATGAAGACGATGTCCGCGGACTCGCCCGCCTTGACCGCCTTCTTGCCGACGCCGATCGCGGCGTGCAGTGCGGCGCCCGTGGAGACGCCCGCGAAGATCCCCTCCTGCTGGAGGAGTTCCCGGGTGCGGGTGACGGCGTCGGCGGAGCCGACCGAGAAGCGCGTGGTCAGCACGGACGCGTCGTACAGCTCGGGTACGAAGCCCTCGTCGAGGTTGCGCAGGCCGTAGACGAGATCGTCGTAGCGCGGCTCGGCGGCGACGATCTTGACGTCCGGCTTGTGCTCGCGCAGGTAGCGGCCGACGCCCATGAGGGTGCCGGTCGTGCCGAGGCCCGCCACGAAGTGCGTGATGGACGGCAGGTCGGCGAGGATCTCGGGGCCGGTGGTCGCGTAGTGCGCGCCCGCGTTGTCCGGATTGCCGTACTGGTAGAGCATCACCCAGTCCGGGTGCGATGCGGCGAGCTCCTTGGCCATGCGTACGGCGGTGTTGGAGCCGCCCGCCGCGGGGCTGGGGATGATCTCCGCGCCCCACATGCCGAGCAGGTCGCGCCGCTCCTGCGAGGTGTTCTCCGGCATGACGCACACCATGCGGTAGCCCTTGAGCTTCGCGGCCATGGCGAGCGAGATGCCCGTGTTGCCGGAGGTGGGCTCGAGGATGGTGCAGCCGGGCGTGAGGCGCCCGTCCTTCTCGGCCTGCTCGATCATGTGCAGCGCGGGTCGGTCCTTGACCGAGCCGGTCGGGTTGCGGTCCTCGAGCTTCGCCCAGATCCGGACGTCCTCGGACGGCGAGAGCCGCGGCAGCCGGACGAGCGGCGTGTTGCCGACCGCTGCGAGGGGGGAGTCGTACCGCATGCCGATCAGGCCATACCGCCGGCCACGGCCGGCAGGATCGTCACGCTGTCGCCGTCGGCCAGCTTGGTGTTGATGCCGTCGAGGAAGCGGACGTCCTCGTCGTTCAGGTAGACGTTGACGAAGCGGCGTAGCTGGTCGCCGTCGACGATCCGGGCCTGGATTCCGGCGTGCCGGGTCTCGAGGTCGGCGAAGAGCGCGGCGAGGGTGTCCCCGCTGCCCTCGACGGCCTTCGCACCTTCGGTGTACTGGCGGAGGATGGTCGGGATGCGGACCTCGATGGCCATGGATGGGCTCCTGTCGGAAGAAGTCTGGTCGGTGGGCGCGCGGCCGGCATGCGAATGCGCACGGTGGTGCTTGGGGGCGCCGCGGCTCACGGCCGTACGGCGGGACGGCTCAGCGCGGACAGATGGCGCTGGCCAGCCTGCACAGGTCGACGTGCAGCCGCGCCACGAGCAGCATGCCCGGCGTCTTGTCGCTCACGTCGTCGATAACCATGGGGTCATCGTATCGATTCCCGGTCCGGTCTCCGGAATGGCATCTCAGCTGCTGGACGATTGCCGTTCGCCAGCCGGACCGTTCCTGCACAGGGCCGTGTTCTGCGCTCAGCCGTAGGCCTCGACGATCTTCACTTCCTCCTCCGTGACCTCGCCGTCGACGATGCGGAAGGAGCGGAACTGGAAGGGTCCGGCGTCGTCGGTGTCCGCCGTGGAGACCAGCACGTAGTGGGCGCCCGGCTCGTTGGCGTAGCTGATGTCGGTGCGCGACGGGTAGGCCTCGGTCGCCGTGTGCGAGTGGTAGATGACCACGGGCTCCTCGTCGCGGTCGTCCATCTCGCGGTAGAGCTTGAGCAGGTCGCCCGAGTCGAACTCGTAGAACGTCGGTGAGCGGGCGGCGTTCAGCATCGGGATGAACCGCTCGGGACGGCCGGAGCCCACGGGGCCCGCGACGACGCCGCACGCCTCGTCGGGGTGGTCCTGGCGCGCGTGCGCGACGATCTGGTCGTGGAGGGCCTGGGTGATGGTGAGCATGCCGCTCAGGATATGCGGGCGGGCCGCCCGTACCGAAGGGTGGTACGAGCGGCCCGCATGCTGAACACCTGGGGCGTGGGTCCGGCTCAGCCGACCTTCTCGAGGGTGCCCTCACCGCGCTGCGCGACCTGCGGGTTGCGGGCCTTGAGGACGAACCAGCCGATGGCCAGCGCGGCGGCCCAGCCGGCCATGACGTACAGGCAGATCCGGGAGTCGGCGTCGTACGCGATGAGGCCGGTGACGAAGAGCAGGAACGCGATGGCGACGTACGAGAACACCGAGCCGCCCGGGGCCGGGAAGGAGGAGGCGGGCAGCCGGCCGGCGACGACCGCGCGGCGGTAGAGGACGTGGCTGACGAGGATCATGAGCCAGGTCCAGATGCCGGCCGCGGTGGCCACCGAGGTGACGTAGCCGAACGCCTTCTCCGGGACGATGTAGTTGAGGACCACGCCGATGCCCATGAAGAGCACCGAGACCGTGATGCCGAACGCGGGCGTCTTGGTGGCGGACAGCTTGTTGAAGGCCTTGGGCGCCTCGCCGTTGTCGGCCAGGGTGCGCAGCATGCGGCCCGTCGAGTACATGCCGGAGTTGCAGGACGACAGGGCCGCGGTGAGCACCACGAAGTTCACGATGGCGGCACCCGCCGGAATGCCGATCTTGGCGAAGGCCGCGACGAACGGGCTCACACCGGGCCCGAACTCGGTCCACTTCACCACGCACAGGATGACGGTGAGGGCACCGACGTAGAAGAGCGCGATACGCCAGGGCAGGGTGTTGATCGCCTTGGGGAGCGTCTTCTCGGGGTTCTCGGACTCACCGGCCGTGACGCCGACGAGCTCGACGGCGAGGTAGGCGAACATGACGCCCTGCAGGGTCATCAGCGAGGAGCCGACGCCCTTCGGGAAGAAGCCGTCGAAGGCCCAGAGGTTGGAGACGGAGGCGGTGTCGCCGGCGGCGCTGAAGCCGAAGGTGAGGACGCCCAGGCCGATCACGATCATGCCGATGAGCGCGGTGACCTTGACCATCGAGAACCAGAACTCGATCTCGCCGAAGAGCTTCACCGAGATCAGGTTGGCCACGAAGAGGATCAGCAGGAAGGCCAGGGCCGTGACCCACCGCGGGATCTCCGGGAACCAGTAGTTGATGTAGATCGCGGCGGCGGTGAGCTCCGCCATGCCGGTGACGACCCACATCAGCCAGTACGTCCAGCCGGTGAAGTAGCCGAAGAACGGGCCGAGGAACTCGCGTGAGTACTCCGCGAACGAGCCCGAGACCGGGCGGTAGAGCAGAAGCTCGCCGAGCGCCCGCATGATGAAGAAGATGATCACGCCCGCGAGGGCGTACATCAGGATGAGGCTGGGGCCGGCCTTGGCGATGTTCGCCCCGGCTCCCAGGAAGAGGCCGACGCCGATGGCGCCGCCGATCGCGATCATCTGGACCTGGCGGCTGCCGAGCCCGCGCTCGTACCCCTCTTCGGGGGCGTCGCCGCCCACGACTCCACTGCGACCGTGCTCGTCGTGATGCTTGTCGACCTGCGCAGAGGTCATGCTGATGTGCGCCTTTCTCCATGCCGATCCGAGCCACCTGACGGCTTCGGACCGGGTCTCGATCCCCCTGGATGTGATGGAGCTGTGCCGACCGGCGGTCTGCCGGCATGGGCGCCCCCGTCAGGGCATGGGTGACTCCTGACGGGTGGTCGTGAAGATCTATCACGGCCGCAGAGGTGATCGATTGAGGCGGATATGGCACACGCCACAGGAAGAAGCGGACAAAAAGGCGCTCGACACGCCATAAGCCGCCGCGTTGGTGACCGGATCGTTATCCGGAATTGAGCGTCCGTTGAGCGAACACTCTGCGTCATTGCTCGGGTACGACAAGTCCCCCATGTCGGGACATGGGGGACGAGTTCGGCGGTACGTCAGGACACCGGGCGTCAGGACACCAGGCGTCAGGACATCAGGGTGTCGACCAGCGTCTCCTGCAGCCCGCCCAGCCACAGATACGCCATCACCATCGGCTTGCGCGGATCCTCGTCCGGCAGCCGGTAGAGCACATCGGCGTCCTCCTCGTCCTCGATGTCGAGGCGGGATCCGATGGCCAGACGGAGGTCGTTGAGCGCGCCGAGCCACTGCCGGGACTGGTCGGGCGACAGCTCGAGCACGGCACCGCCGTGGCCCGCGACCGCCAGCGAGTCCAGGGAGCGGATCACCGCGAGGGCGTCCTCGCGCTTCCTCGCCCGCAGGTCGTTCTCGGTGAAGCGGCGGAACTCGGCGGAGTACGCCCGCAGCTCGTCGGCCTGGCCTGGCTGCGCCTCCTCGCCGCCCGGCCCGCTGTACGCGTCCGGGAAGAGCCGCTGCAGCACGGGGTCGGAGGGCGGCTCGCTCGGGCCCTCCGCGAAGAGTTCGGCGAGCGGGTCGTCGGACGCGTCGCCGCCCGGGCCCGGTCCGACGAGTTCCAGAAGCTGGACCGCCAGCGACCGGATGATGGAGATCTCGACCTCGTCGAGCGCGACGGCCGCGCCGCCCCCGGAGATCGGTTCGAAATGTCCTGGCATGAGGGAGAGTCGTCTGCTTCCGGTCCTGAGGAGAGTCGCTGCTTGCGGTCCGAAGGAGGAGGGGCGCTACTTGCGGTCCTGCTGGAGGGTGGCCCACAGACCGTAGCCGTGCATGGCCTGCACGTCGCGTTCCATCTCCTCGCGCGTCCCGCTGGACACCACCGCCCGCCCCTTGTGGTGGACGTCCAGCATCAGTTTCGTGGCCTTGTCCTTGGAGTACCCGAAGTAGGTCTGGAAGACATACGTCACGTAGCTCATCAGGTTGACCGGGTCGTTGTGGACGATCGTGACCCAGGGGACGTCGGGCTCTGGTACGGCGAAGGACTCCTCCGCGGACTCGGTGCGTTCGACTTCTAGGGGTGCTGGGGCCGTCACACGGCCCATGCTGCCACTTGGGATGGGGGACCGCACAAACGGCCCGGCGGTGCCCGCCACAAATGAACCACGGAAATCGTCAAAGTGACGAGATTTGGCGTAGCATCGCTCGTATGCCGCAATTCCGGGGGCACGCTCCCGGACCCCGGAACCCGACCGGGGTGCCCCACGAGTCACGAGTCACGAGTCATCGCGAGGAGATCCACAGTGAACGCCCCGGATCTGCGCCTGCCGGTGGACGTCCCGTCCACGGCCCTCTTCACGGACCACTACGAGCTGACCATGCTCCAGGCCGCGCTCCGCGCGGGCACGGCCGGCCGGCGGTCGGTCTTCGAGGTCTTCACGCGCAGACTGCCCGAGGGGCGCCGCTACGGGGTTGTGGCCGGCACCGGCCGCGTGCTGGACGCCGTGGAGAACTTCCGCTTCGACGAGGGCGTCCTCGGCTTCCTGCGCGAGCGCGGCATCGTGGACGAGCCCACGCTCGCCTGGCTCTCCGAGTACCGCTTCAGCGGCGACATCTGGGGCTACCCCGAGGGCGAGGTGTACTTCCCCGGCTCCCCCATCCTGCGCGTCGAGGGCACCTTCGCGGAGTGCGTGCTCCTCGAGACCGTGATCCTGTCGATCCTCAACCACGACTCGGCGATCGCGGCCGCCGCGTCGCGCATGTCGTCGGCGGCCGGGGACCGCCCGCTGATCGAGATGGGCGCCCGCCGCACCCACGAGCTCGCGGCCGTGGCCGCGTCGCGGGCCGCCTACGTCGGCGGCTTCACGAGCACCTCGGACCTGGCCGCGGGCTTCCGCTACGGCATTCCGACGGTCGGCACGTCCGCCCACGCCTTCACGCTGCTGCACGACACCGAGCGCGACGCGTTCCAGGCCCAGGTGGCCACGCTCGGCACCGGTACGACGCTGCTGGTCGACACGTACGACGTGGCCGAGGCCGTGCGCACCGCCGTCGAGATCGCCGGCCCCGAGCTGGGCGCCGTGCGCATCGACTCCGGCGACCTGTTGCTGGTCGCGCACCGGGTACGCCAGCAGCTGGACGAGCTGGGCGCCAAGAACACGCGGATCGTCGTGACGTCGGACCTCGACGAGTACGCGATCGCGTCGCTGCGGGCCGCCCCCGTGGACGCGTACGGCGTGGGCACCCAGCTGGTGACCGGCTCCGGCCACCCCACCTGCTCGATGGTCTACAAGCTGGTGGCGCGCGCCGACAGCGACGCCCCGACGGCTCCCCTCGTCCCCGTCGCGAAGAAGGCGACGGGCGGCAAGACGTCGATCGGCGGCCGCAAGTGGGCCGCGCGGCGGCTCGACGAGTACGGGGTGGCCGAGGCGGAGGTGGTCGGCACCGGCCCGGTCCCGGACGGGCTGCGGGACCAGCAGCTGCTCGTCGAGCTCGTCAAGGCCGGGGACGTGGTCGCCCGCGAGCCGCTCGACGTCGTCCGCGACCGGCACGTCGAGGCCCGCGCCCGGCTGCCGCTGTCGGCGACGCAGCTGTCCCGCGGCGAGCCGGTGATCCCGACCGAGTACTGCGTCTGACACCGCCCGGGCGGCGCCGGCGTGCGTACGTCTGGGGCTGCCGGTACGCAACGGCACTGCTGGGAAGGCCCGCGCATGAACGCCTGGTGAGCGGGAATGCAACGACAGGCACATACGAATCCGCAAGCGGGCAAGGGCCCCCTCCCGCACCGCACTTGAAGTCTCTAGGCTCGGTTCCACAGGCCGAGCCGCGCCCATCCGAGAGCCCCCGGGCCGGGGGCCCGGGGAGCCCTCCCCGGGACGTCACAGCCAGCCGAAGGACAGCCACCATGCGCCGCGCCTTGATCGTCGTAGACGTGCAGAACGACTTCTGCGAGGGCGGCAGCCTCGCGGTCGCCGGGGGTGCCGACGTCGCTGCCGCCATCACCGAACTGATCGGCCAGGCTCCCGCCGGGTACCGCCATGTCGTCGCGACGCGCGACCACCACATCGCCCCCGGTGACCACTTCTCGGACCGGCCGGACTTCCGCCACTCGTGGCCCGCGCACTGCGTAGCGGGCACGGAGGGCGTCGGCTTCCACCCGAACTTCGCACCGGCGGTGGCCTCGGGCGGGGTCGACGCGGTCTTCGACAAGGGCGCGTACGCAGCGGCGTACAGCGGCTTCGAGGGCGTCGACGAGAACGGCACGCCGCTGGCCGACTGGCTGCGCGACCGCCAGATCACCGAGGTCGACGTGGTGGGCATAGCCACGGACCACTGTGTCCGCGCGACGGCGCTGGACGCGGTCCGTGAGGGCTTCCGCACCCAGGTGCTCCTGGACCTCACCGCGGGGGTGAACGAGCAGACGACCGAGCTGGCGCTCGAGGAAATGCGCGAGGCGGGCGTGGAGCTGACGGGCAAGCCCATCGTGTAGCCGGCCCGTCGTGTAGCCGGCCGGCGCGCCACTCATCCCTGGTCCGCTCGCGCCCTCGCTCACGAACTCAGGGCCATCGTGCTCAGGTCCTCTGTGCTACCGGGCCCCGGAAGAGCGCCTTGATCGGGTGGTAGAGCTCCCTGGCGTCGTCCGGTGCCGTGCGCCAGACGAGGCTTTCGGGGTGATGGAGGACCGCCGTTATCTCGTCCGGCGTGGGCGGCGCGACGTTGCCCCGGAGGTAGACCGCGCGCAGACCGAGGTTGCGCAACCTCGTCAGAGCCCGGGCGCGGTTGCGTGCCTGCACGACCACCCGGACCTTCTGGCCCTCCCCGCACGCGGCGGGGTTCGGCAGCGTCAGCGCGACGACCACGCTTCCGTCCGGCAGCTTGCAAAAGCCTCCTGCGCCCATACCTGCCATACCCCCGTAAGACGTCGCGTCAATAGCGGACCCACAGGAGGCACCTAAACACGATCGGCCGCCGCCCGCCAGAGGGCACCGGCCGATCATGCTCTGACCTGCGATGACGCGTCCTACTTCGTGACCTCCGAGACCTTGACCGTGATCGCCGAGCCGCTCGGGGACTCCTTCACGATCGCGATCTTGGTGTTGGTGTCAGTGATCTCGACACCGCCCGTCGGGTTGCTCTCGTCGTGCGTCGCGGTTCTCCGCGATGTAGTACTGCTCGTACTCCCTGGTGAAGGACGTGCCGACGCGCGAGAAGCCGTTTGCGGTCCAGGCGGCGTCAGGCGGGCTCGGGCCTCGATCTCGATCGACCATTGTGGTCGGCGTCGTCCTCGTGCCCGCAGTGCACGCAGGAGAACAGCCGGCCGCAGCCTTGGCAGCTGCCGGGTCGGTATCCAGATGGATGCGAGGCTTTCAACAGGCGCGTTCGCCGCTCCACTTGATGGACTCGATGACTCCGTGCGCCCCCTGTGCACCGGCACCGTGGGTAAGGTCACGCTTACCGGCGTTCCACTCGGGCATGCAGCCGATTAGAGTCATTTGACGGCGCGTTACAGACAAGTCGACATAGTTACGCACCCTCGTTGATTTCCGCATCTCCCCCATGGCACGAGGGCATGGGGGGACCCCCATCCCGAGGACGGAATACGTCATGCCTCGTCCGACCGCCGCACAGCTCGCCTACGGTTCCGCGACCGTTGTCCTCTGCACCCTGGCCATGCTGCTGGTTTCACAGACGAGTTCGGGTCTGGTGGTGGCGGTCATCGCCCTGGCCGCACTCGGGCTGGGCCTGCTGGTCGCCCTGACCATGCCTCAGCCGAAGACGGTCCGCACCACTTCTCCCGCCACCGAGCCGGCCCTCAGGGCGTCCGCCCCCGCTTCCGGCTCCGAAGAGCGAGTGGTGGTACCGCGCGTGGCCGCACACGCGAGCGCGGAGCGGGTACACCAGCCCTGAGCGGAGCGGGTACACCAGCGCTCATCGGTAGTGCGCGCGAGATGCGCCCACCGCATAGGCCGCACCCTCACCGACCACGGCGGGCGCCGCCTCACGCGGTGCTGACCACCACCGTCTTGGCCGCCTTGTCGTGCAGCCCCTGCTTGTACGGCTTGTCGAAGAAGCTCCAGCCGCCGCAGATCACGGTCCAGATGCAGTAGCAGCAGAAGGCGAACGGCAGCCACAGGACGGCCGCCCGGACGAGCGAGGTCTGGACACTGGGGTTCGAGCCGTCGCTGAGGTTCGCCACGCGCATCTTCATCCACTGCTTGCCGAGGGTCTGGCCCGATCTGGCGGTCATGAACGTGTCGTAGGCGATGTAGAGCACGGCTGCGAGCACCGCCCGGCCGTACAGCGGCCCGGCGTCGACCTCGGTCTCGTTCATGTACAGCTGGTTCAGCCCGAACGCCCAGGACAGCAGCGCCACCACGATGCCGACGATGATCATGTCGATGATGCGGGCCAGCGTGCGCCTGCCGCTGTCGGCCAGCGGCGGCATGCCCGCCAGGGGGTCCTGCGGTCCGCCGCCGTAGGGACCGCCGGCTCCATAGGGCGGCGGGGGCTGCTGCCCGCCGCCGTACGGGGAGCCGCCGCCGGGCGGCGGTGGGGCGCCGTACGGGCCGCCGCCCTGGGGAGTGTCGTACGGGGAGCCGCCCTGCGGAGCGTCATACGGGGAACCGCCTTGCGGGGGCTCGGCCCCCGAAGGCGGCTGCCTCTTCCTGAACGGGTCGTCTTCCGGCGGCTCGCCGGAACCGGAGGGCGGCGGTTCGGTGCTCATGGCCCGAGTCGACCGCGAACCCGACGGGTCCGCAATGGGCGGGCCGCCGTCCGGAGTACCGGGACGGTACTGGGACACCGAACCGCTTATCCGCCGACACATCCGCCGACTCCGGCCGGCCCTCCGCGAACGTGTGAGCGGTGCCGGTCAGCCCGCCACGAACGTACGCGCCGCCTTGTCGTGCCAGCACTGGCGCCACGGCCGGTCGAACAGGCACCACAGGACGCCCACGACACCGATCACCAGCACGCCCGGCACGCTGTACACCAGCCAGCGGCGCAGCGCGGCGCCGAACGACGGCGGCGCGTGCTCCTCGATGTCCCGCACCTCGAGCCCGCACAGCCTCTTGCCGAGCGTGCGGCCCCACTTGGTGGTCGGCAGCACCTCGTAGACGACTCCGAAGAGGAGGAGGACGCCCAGGACGATGCCGAGATAGCCCGCGGTCGTTCCGTCGATCAGCCAGACCGTGACCGTCTCGCCGGAGAGCTTCGCGGCGTCGATCTTGGCGTCGATGTGGTCGATGGCCTTGGTGCCGAGCGGCACGGCGGCCGCGGCGGTCACGCCCCCGACGACGACGGTGTCGATCAGTCGTGCCGCGAGCCGCTTGCCGAGACTCGCGGGGCGCGCCGCCGCCTGGGCCTGGGCGGCGGCCAGGAACGGATCCAGGACCGGCGGCTTCCACGGCATGACCGGCTGCTCGCCCTCTCCCGCTGGGGCCGCCGGACCGGACTCGGGCTGCGCCAGCCGGTGCACCTGCTGGGCCCAGGACGGCTGTCCGCCGCCGGGCCCGGGGGTCACCGGCGATGCCGGTGCGGGCGTGCCCGGCTGGTGGGGCACGGCGGGGGTGCCGGAGGCAGTGCCCGCCCCCGGCACGGAGTGCTGCGTGGCCGGGGCGGATGCCTGCTGGGAAGCGGACTGGGGAGGAACGGGCTGCTGGGGAGCCGCCGGGGCCGTCGAGGTTGGAGCGCCATGGTGCGCGCCCAGTGCTCCGGCCGGTCCGGTGGACGGGAGGGCCATGGGGCCGTCGCCGCCCGTGGCTGCGGCTGGCGCGCTCCGGCCGGGCGCCGCACCGGGCACGGCGTCGGCGGGCTCGGTGGCGCTTCCGCTTCCCGGGCCGTCCGGCCGCCCCGCGGCGGTGGGGCGGCGGAACTTCATGGTGCCGTCCGCCGGGGGCGTGGCCGCGCCGCCCCGGCTCGCGTCACCGCCCGTGGTCGGGCCGGATCCTGCCGCCGGTCCGGGCTTCACGGCGCGCATCCGCACCGTGCCCGGGTTCGCTCCCGGGCCGTCCGCGCCCCTGGGCTCATCCGCGGGCCGCGGCGCCGGCATGCCGTCCGGCTGCGGCTGCTGGGAGCCCCAGGAGACACGGCGGTCCTGGTCGCCGCCGAAGCCGGTCTGCCGGGACGCGTCGGCGCCCCATGCCGAGGCGGGCTCCGGCCTGGTGCCGTGCTGTGCGTCTCCGGGCGTCGCCCTCGGGGCGCCCGGGTCCTCGTCGAAGAAGACCGGGCCGGTCTCCTCCGCGCTCGGCGACGCCGGAGCGGGTGCGGGGGCGGCCGGGGCCGGAGCGGGTACGGCGGCCTGGGAGACCCCGGGGGGCGGGGGGAGGGGTTCGCCGTCGCTGGGCGCCGGACGGCTCGTACCGGGCACCCAGGCAGCGCCGTTCCAGTACCGGACGTAGCCGGGGATGGACGGGTCCGGGTAGTAGCCTTCGCGGGGCCTGTCGTCGCCGGGGGCCGGGGTTGGGGCGCTCATGTCCGTCGTCCCGTATCTGCTCGGGGGCTGGAGTTGGGGTCCACATCTATCAGACCGGCGCACGCGCCTGGGCGGGTCCCGGGGGAAGCACCCCTATTCGGGCACTCTCGCGGAACGCGGCAGGGGCGTCGGAGGAGCTTGCCGGGCCGGGATGTCAGAAGAGCTTGCCCGGGTTGAGGATGCCGAGCGGGTCGAAGGTCTGCTTGATCGCGCGCTGCATCTCCACTCCCACGGGCCCGATCTCGCGCGCCAGCCACTCCTTCTTGAGTATCCCGACGCCGTGCTCTCCGGTGATGGTGCCGCCCAGCTCCAGGCCGAGGCCCATGATCTCGTCGAAGGACTCGCGGGCGCGCCGGGACTCGTCGGGGTCGGCGGAGTCGAAGCAGACCGTGGGATGGGTGTTGCCGTCCCCGGCGTGGGCGCAGACGCCGATGGTCAGGCCGTACTTCTCCGCGATGCGCTCGACGCCTTCCAGCATCTCGCCGAGCCGGGAGCGCGGCACGCAGACGTCGTCGATCATCGTCGTGCCCTTGACGGCCTCCAACGCGGTGAGCGACAACCGGCGCGCCTGGAGCAGCAGTTCGGACTCAGCGTGGTCCTCGGCCGGTACGACCTGGGTGGCGCCGGCGGCCTCGCACAGCAAGCCGAGCGCGGCCAGGTCGGCGGCCGGATCGGGGGTGTCGAACGCGGCGAGCAGCAGGGCCTCGGTGGTGTCGGGCAGTCCCATGTTCGCGAAGGAGTTGACGGCCCGGATGGTCGTACGGTCCATCAGCTCGAGCAGGGACGGGACGTGGCCGCCCTCCATGATCTTGCAGACCGCGTCGCAGGCGGCGGCCGCTGAGGCGAACTCGGCGGCCAGGACCAGCTGCTGGGGCGGCTTCGGCCGCAGGCCCAGGACGGCGCGGACGACGATGCCGAGGCTGCCCTCGGAGCCGACGAACAAGCGGGTCAGGTCGTATCCGGCGACGCCCTTGGCGGTGCGGCGGCCGGTGTGCATCAGCCGTCCGTCGGCGAGGACGACGTCGAGCCCGAGGACGTACTCGGCGGTCACGCCGTACTTCACGCAGCACAGGCCGCCCGACGCGGTGCCGATGTTGCCGCCGATGGTGCACATCTCCCAGCTGGAGGGGTCCGGCGGGTAGTACAGGCCGTGTTCGCCGACGGCGCGGGAGAGGGCGGCGTTGACGACGCCCGGCTCGACGACCGCGATCCGGTCGACCGGGCTGATCTCGAGGATGCGGTCCATCTTGACGAGGGACAGCACGATGCAGCCGTCGGTGGCGTTGGCGCCGCCGGACAGGCCGGTGCGGGCGCCCTGCGGCACGACCGGGACGCGCAGCTCGGTCGCAGTCCGCATGACGTGCTGCACCTCTTCGACGGTGCGCGGCAGGACCACGGCGGCGGGCTCGCCCGCCTCGCAGAAGCTGGCCATGTCGTGGGCGTAGGAGGCCGTGATGTCGGGGTCGGTGAGGATCGCCTCGGCCGGCAGACCTGCGCTGAGGTGTTCGACGAGAGTACGGCTCATGATCACAGCGTGACACCCGCAGCCATCGGTGTGAACCCGTCGGCGAGGCCGTTCGTGTGGCGCCGATGTGATCTTCACATTGGCGCACAGTGGCGTCATGGAGATCGAAAAGGGACAGCAGGGTCCGCCGTCCGAGGCCGGGCGGCAGCAGGTTCCGGCCGCGATCCAGACCCCGCCCGGGACCACGCCGCCTGGGATCTCGGTGACACCGTCGCGGGGCCGGCGCCTCCCCCGCGCCGTGAAACGCGCGCTGGCCGTCGCGGTCGTCGGCGGCGTGGTGGCCGGCGGTGTGCTGGCGCTGCTCCCGTGGCTGCCGGGGCAGCGGCACGAGGCTCCGCTGCCCGCGCCCGGGCCCGGGGCCGTCACGCGGGCGGCGACCGCCCTCGGCGCGGGGATGCCCGCCTCCACGGCCGATCTGACCGCCCTCATCGACGACCGCGTGGCACATCTGCGCACGCACCCCGGGGACCAGGAGTCCTGGGCCGTGCTCGGCACCGCGTACGTCGAGAAGGGGCGGCAGACCGCCGACGCGGCGTACTTCCCGAAGGCCGAGAAGGCGCTGCGTACGTCGCTGAAGGCAAAGCCGGAGGACAACGTCCAGGCGCTGGCCGGGCTGGCGGCCCTCGCCGGCGCGCGCCATGACTTCCGTGCGGCGAAGCGGTGGGGCGAGCAGGCGGTCGAGCTGGCGCCCAAGCGGTGGACGTCGTATCCCGTGCTGATCGAGGCGTACGGGCAGCTCGGCGACCAGGAGGCCGCAGCCAAGACTCTGGACAAACTGCGCGGACTCGGCACCTCCGCGTCGTCCCGGGCAGCGGGGATGCTCAGCGCGGGGCAGGTCTACTGGAACCGCGGGTGGCGCGAGGACGCGGCCGCGGTGCTGGCGGACGCGACGGTGCTCGCCAGGTCGCCGGCGCAGGAGTCCCTGGGCCTGTTCCGGTCCGGAGAGATCCTGTGGGAACGGGGTGAGCCGGCCCAGGCGCTGCGGTACTACGAGGCCGCGCTGCGCGCCGACCGCGGCAACCACGCGGCCCTCGCCGGGAAGGGCCGCGCGCTGGCGGCACTGGGCCGGACAGCGGCGGCGGTGCGCGCCTACAAGGCCGCGATCGCGAAGCAGCCCACGCCCGAGTACGCCCTGGAGCTGGGCGAGTTGTACGAGTCCCTGGACGACGCCAAGGGCGCCCTGGCCCAGTACGACGCGCTGCACGCCCGTGTGCGGCGCGACGACGCGGGCGGCGTCAACGACGAACTGATCCTCGGTCTCTTCGAGGCCGACCACGGGGATCCGGCTTCGGCGGTGCGGCGGCTGCAGGCGGAGTGGGGGCGGCACGGGAGTGCGGAGGTCGCGGACGCGCTGGGGTGGGCGCTGCATCGGGCCGGTGACGACGAGGAGGCGCTGAAGCACGCGGTCAAGGCGATGGATCAGGGGCAGATCAGTGCGGTGTTCGCTTATCACCGGGGGGAGATCGAGCGGGCGCTGGGGCGGTACGGGGCTGCGCGGCGGCATCTGCAGCAGGCGTTGCGGATCAATCCGTACTTTTCGCCGTTGCTGGCGCCTCGGGCTGAGGCGGTGCTGGAGGAGTTGGGGGAGCCGGCCATGTCGGCTCCCCCGGACTGAATGAACGTTGCCGTGCGTCGTGGTGCTGTGCCCACCCTCCCCCAGCTACCGCTGGGAGGTGCCCCCAGCCCTGCGGAACGATTGCCCACAGCGGGGTGGGGCGGCTGCCCACAGCGGTGCGGTACGCGGCCCCACAGCAGGAGCTCCTACAGGTTGCCCCTCCTTGCCTGTTCCCTTTCGATTGCTTCGAAGAGGGCCTTGAAATTGCCCTTGCCGAAGCCCATCGAGCCGTGGCGTTCGATGAGTTCGAAGAACACCGTCGGGCGGTCCTGGACCGGCTTCGTGAAGATCTGCAGCAGGTAGCCGTCCTCGTCGCGGTCGGCGAGGATCTTCAGCTCGCGCAGGGTCTCGAGGGGCACCCGGGTGTCGCCGACCCACTCGCCGAGCGTGTCGTAGTACGAGTCGGGGGTGTCCAGGAACCGGACGCCCGCGGCGCGCATCGTGCGTACCGTCTCGACGATGTCGTTCGTGGCGAGCGCGATGTGCTGGACGCCGGGGCCGCCGTAGAACTCCAGGTACTCGTCGATCTGCGACTTCTTCTTGCCGACGGCCGGTTCGTTGATCGGGAACTTGACCTTGAGGGTGCCGTCGGCGACGACTTTCGACATCAGCGCCGAGTACTCGGTGGCGATGTCGTCGCCCACGAATTCCTTCATGTTCGTGAAGCCCATGACGTTGTTGTAGAAGGCCACCCAGTCGTTCATGCGGCCGAGTTCGACGTTGCCGACGCAGTGGTCGATGGCCTGGAAGGTGCGGCGGGCCGGGGGCTCGACGAGCGGGTCGGCGGCGACGAACCCGGGCAGGTAGGGGCCGTCGTAGCCGGAGCGGTCGACGAGCGTGTGGCGGGTGTTGCCGTAGGTGGCGATGACCGCGAGCGCGACTGTGCCGTGCTCGTCCTTGATCTCGTGCGGCTCGACGAGGCCCCGGGCACCATGCTCGATCGCGTACGCGTAGGCGGCGTAGGCGTCCGGGACCTCGATGGCGAGGTCGATCACGCCGTCTCCGTGCTCGGCGACATGCCCGGCGAGGAACCGGCCCCAGTCGGTGGATGCCTTGATGACCGAGGTCAGGACGAAGCGCGCGGAGCCGTTCTCCAAGACGTAGCTCGCCGTTTCGCGGCTGCCGTTCTCCGGTCCTGAGTACGCCACGAGCTTCATGCCGAACGCCGTGGAGTAGTAGTGGGCCGCCTGCTTGGCGTTGCCGACGGCGAAGACGACCGCGTCCATGCCCTTCACCGGGAAGGGGTCGGCCTCGCGTGCGGTGGCCGGGGTGGAGTAGAGAGGTGCAGATGTGGCTGCCATGGCAGCAGGCTCCTCCCGCCCCACAAGGTGCGCAACAGTTCGCAGTTTTGCTGGTCAATGTGGCCACCTGGAAGCCAGGATGGCCGGGCGTTCTGTACAGGATGACCACCATCGGAGGCCGGCATGGCGATCGATCATCTGGACGGCAGGCTCATCGTGTTGCTCGCCCGAGAACCCCGGATCGGGGTCCTGGAGGCCTCGCGGAGGCTGGGCGTCGCGCGCGGCACCGTCCAGGCCCGTTTGGACCGTCTTCAGGCGAATGGAGTCATCCGCGGATTCGGCCCCGAGGTGGACCCGGCGGCGCTCGGCTACCCGGTCACGGCCTTTGCGACGCTGCAGATCCGGCAAGGGCAAGGAGCCGAGGTCAGGACGCATCTGGCGACCGTCCCCGAGGTGCTCGAGCTGCACACGACGACGGGCAGCGGGGACATGCTGTGCCGCCTGGTGGCCCGGTCGAACGCAGACCTCCAACGTGTGATCGACCGGGTTGTGGGTTTTGATGGCATCGTCCGGGCTTCCACGGCGATCGTCATGGAAAATCCCGTTCCGCTGCGGATCATCCCGCTGGTGGAACAGGCGTCGGGAGACTCCTGACGCGGGCACCGGACGGTGCCCAGGGCAGGACGGGCAGCACACCGGACGGCGGCCGGCAGGGTGAGTGAGGTCAGGTGAACTTCTGGGACTTCGTGCGCAGCACCCACGAGCAGCTGCTCACGGACGCGTACCAGCACGCCTCCGCGGTCTTCCAGTGCATGGTCGTCGCGACCGTCCTGGGAGTGCTGATCGGCGTCGCCACGTACCGCAGCGAGTGGGCGGGGAACCTGGCCACGCTCACGACGTCCACGATTCTGACCATCCCGTCCCTCGCCATGATCGGTCTGCTGATCCCGGTCGTGGGCCTGGGCGTGGCGCCGACGGTGATCGCGCTGACGCTGTACGGGCTGCTGCCGATCGTGCGCAACTCCATCGTCGGGCTGCGCGGTGTCGACCCGACGCTCGTCGACGCGGCGAAGGGCATCGGGATGTCGCGGGTGGCCCGGCTGCTGCGGATCGAGCTGCCGCTGGCGTGGCCGCCGATCCTGACGGGCATCCGGGTCTCCACGCAGATGCTGATGGGCATCGCCGCCATCGCCGCGTATGCGTCCGGGCCCGGTCTCGGCAACGAGATCTTCCGCGGCATCGCGTCCCTGGGCAGCGCGAACGCGCTCAACCAGGTGCTCGCGGGCACGCTCGGGATCATCGTCCTCGCGTTGCTGTTCGACGCCGCGTACGTCCTGATCGGACGGCTGACCATCCCGAGGGGGATCCGTGTCTGAGACTCCAGGTACCGCGACGGACCCCAGAGCGACCGGTGAACCGGTCCCGGCGGGCGCCGCCGCGGACCACGGCAAGACGGGCGCCACCATCGAGCTGGAGAACCTGACCAAGCGCTATCCCGGCAGCGCCGCCCCGGCCGTGGACAACGTCAACATGGAGATCAAGGCCGGCGAGATCGTCATCTTCGTCGGCCCTTCGGGCTGCGGGAAGTCCACGACGCTCAAGATGATCAACCGGCTGATCGAACCGACGGGCGGCCGCATCAGGATCGCCGGCGAGGACGTCACGCACATGGACCCGGTGAAGCTGCGCCGCAAGATCGGGTACGCGATCCAGGCCTCCGGCCTGTTCCCGCATATGACGGTCGCTCAGAACATCGCGCTCGTACCGAAGATGGTCGGCTGGCCGAAGTCGAAGATCGATGCCCGGGTCGAGGAGATGCTGGACCTCGTCGGCCTCGACCCGGGCGAGTTCCACGGCCGCTACCCGCGCCAGCTCTCCGGCGGCCAGCAGCAACGCGTGGGCGTGGCGCGGGCGTTGGCGGCCGATCCGCCCGTCCTGCTGATGGACGAGCCGTTCGGCGCCGTCGACCCGATCACCCGCGACCACCTCCAGGACGAGCTGATCCGGCTCCAGCGCGAGCTGCACAAGACGATCGTCTTCGTCACGCACGACTTCGACGAGGCCATCAAGCTCGGCGACCGCATCGCGGTGCTGCGCGAACGCTCGCGCATCGCCCAGTTCGACACGCCGGAGGCGATCCTGACGAACCCGGCGGACGACTTCGTGTCGGGTTTCGTGGGCGCGGGTGCGGCCCTGAAGCGGCTGAACCTGACGCGCGTACGCGATGTGGAGATCACCGACTATCCGACGGTCAAGATCGACGATCCGCTGCAGGACGTCTTCGACAAGCTCCGTTCGGGCAGTACGAACGAGATCCTGCTGCTCGACAAGCGGGGCCGCCCCTACAAGTGGCTGCGCCGCGGCGACCTGATGCGCGCCAAGGGGTCGCTGGCGCGGGCGGGGACGCTCGTGGCCGACACGGTGACGCGGGACGCGACGCTGCGGGACGCGCTGGAGGCCGTCCTCACCGACAACACGGGGCGGGTCGCGGTCACCGGGCGGCGCGGCGAGTACGAGGGCGTCGTCGACATGGAGACGCTGATGAACTCCGTCCACGAGCTCCTGGAAGCCGACCGGCTCGACGCCATCGAGCACCAGCACCAGCTCGAGGAGGCCCGCGCCGACCAGACGCACGCGGACCAGGAGGGCGACGGCGGAGGGGCGAGGGCGTGAAGCGCGTTCCCGGCGACCGCGGCACGAAGCCTCCCAGGGGCCCGAGGCTTCCGAAGGACCGCGACACGACGCTTCCCAAGGACGAGGCGCCCGGCACCGGGCTGTCCGACGGCGAGCGGGACTACGAGGAACTCCTGGCGCGGGAGGAGCGCGCGGCCGAGCAGCAGACGCTGGGCGCCGCGGCGGTGCGTGCCCGCGAACCGGCCCGGGTGACCTGGCAGAAGCTCACGTATCTGCCCGCGGTGGTCATGGCCGTGCTGCTCGCCACCTGGATCTGGTTCGCCACCGCCGACCTGGACCCCATCTCCAGGAACGCCCTGGCGGACGGTGTGGTGTGGCTGCGCCTGCGCCAGCACGTGGCGCTGACGGTGATCTCCACCTTCTTCGTACTGATCATCGCGATCCCGCTGGGCATCCTCCTGACCCGCGGGAGGATGCGCAAGGCGGCGCCCTTCGCCGTCGCGCTCGCCAACATCGGCCAGGCCACCCCGGCGATCGGCCTGCTCGCGCTGCTGGTGATCTGGCTGGGCATCGGCCAGAAGGCCGCGCTGATCGGCATCATCATCTACGCCGTGCTGCCGGTGCTGTCCAACACCATCGCGGGCCTGAAGGCCAACGACCCGACGCTTCTGGAGGCGGCCCGCGGCATCGGCATGTCGCCGCTCGGCGTGCTGGCGAAGGTCGAACTGCCGCTGGCCGTCCCGCTGATCCTGGCCGGCGTGCGGACGGCGCTGGTGCTGAACGTGGGCACGGCGACGCTCGCGACGTTCGGCGGGGGCGGCGGGCTCGGCGACCTGATCAGCACCGGCATCACCGGCCAGCGGATGCCGGTGCTGATGCTCGGCTCGGTCCTGACGATCGCGCTCGCGCTGCTCGTCGACTGGCTGGCGTCGCTGGCCGAACTGGTGCTGCGCCCGCGGGGTCTGGAGGTGCGACGGTGAGGCGGCGACAGATGCGCGTAGGGGCGCGCCGGAGGATGCGCGGAGTGGCCGCCGTCCTGGTGGCCGGTGCGCTGCTGGCAGGGTGCGGCCTCGCGAGCGGCTCCCCCATGACCGACGACGTGGAGCCCGGCTCGATCGGGCAGGGCAAGCCGCTCGAGGGCGCGGATCTGACCGTGACCTCCAAGGAGTTCACGGAGCAGCTGATCCTGGGCGCCATCATGGGCATCGCCTTCCAGGCGGCCGGCGCGAACGTCCTGGACCGCACCGGCATCCAGGGCTCGATCGGTGCCCGCGAGGCCGTCAAGAACGGCGACGCGGACGCGATGTACGAGTACACGGGCACGGCGTGGATCACGCACCAGGGCAACTCCGATCCGATCCCCGATCCCCAGAAGCAGTGGCAGGCCGTACGGGACGCCGACCTGAAGAACGGCCTGACCTGGCTGCCGCCTGCCGAGCTCAACAACACCTATGCGCTGGCGACCAACCAGGCCAACCTCAAGAAGTACGGCTCGAGGACGCTCTCGGACGTTGCGGCGCTGGCGAAGAAGGACCCGAAGGCCGTGACGCTGTGCGTGGAGGGCGAGTTCGCATCCCGCCAGGACGGGCTCCCGGGCATGCAGCGGGAGTACGGGATGGACATTCCCTCGTCCAACATCACCAAAATGGACACCGGGATCATCTACACCCAGGTCGCCGACGGAAGGTGCACGTTCGGCGAGGTCTTCACCACCGACGGCCGCATCAAGGCGATGAACCTGACAGTGATGGAGGACGACAGGCACTTCTTCCCCAACTACAACGCGGCACCGTCGATCAACACCAAGACGCTGGAGAAGTACCCGGCGATCCCGGCCATCCTCGATCCGATCACCAAGAAGCTCAACAACACGGTGGCCCAGGAACTCAACGCGAAAGTGGACGTCGAGGGGCAGGACCCGCATCTGGTCGCGCTGGAGTGGATGGTGCAGGAGGGCTTCGTCAAGGAGAGGTGAGGGTCAAGTCCGCTGGCATCAGCAGCTGGGGACCGAGCCGCCCTTCTCCAGGGCGCGCAGCGATTCGACGGTCGCCTTCAGGGTCGTCACCGGGATGAGCCGCATGCCCTCCGGCAGCTCCGCCTTGGCGTCCGCGCACTCGGCCTGCGGCACCAGGAAGACCGTGGCCCCGTCGCGCTTGGCGGCCTGGGTCTTGAGGGCGACGCCGCCGACCGCGCCGACCGTGCCCTCCGCGTCGATCGTGCCGGTACCCGCGATGGTGCGGCCGCCGGTGAGATCGCCTCCGGCGCCGTCGCCGTCGAGCTTGTCGATGATGCCCAGCGAGAACAGCAGCCCGGCGCTGGGGCCGCCGACATCCGCGAGCTCGAGCTTCACCTTGACGTCGTCCGGGTCCTCACCGAGATACGACAGGGCGGCCTCGGTCGCTGCGTCCTGCGACTTCCGCATCTCCTCCGCGTTGTGCTGCTCGATCTCCTTGGTGCTCTCCCCGCTCGGGTAGACCGCGTCGCGCGGCATCACGGCCTGGTCCGTGCGGAACCAGCCGTCGAGCACGTTGCCGAGCCGCACATCCACGTCCGGGCCGGTCGCCGCGATGGTCGTCATGCGCAGCTGCCCGCTGGTGTCGCGCGTGGGCGCCCCCGTGATGGTGATCACCGGCTTGCCCTTGTTCTCGCCGAGCACGTCGGCCGTCATCCCGGGCTGCGCCACGGCGAACGGCAGCGGCGCGACGACCGCGCTCGCGAGCAGAGCCACGACGGGGGCGGCACAGACGGCGACGGCCTTGGGACGGGAGAGACGAGAGAGCACGGTGCCAATGTAACGTCACCGCTGTGGGCAGGCTTTCCGCAGGGCGGACCCCACCGCTGCGGGCAGGCGTACCGCACCGCTGTGGGCAGGCGTTCCGCACCGCTGTGGGCAATCGTTCCGCAGGGCTGGGGGCACCTCCCAGCGTTAGCTGGGGGAGGGTGGGCACAGCACCACGACGGCGGGCGCCGCAAAACGTCGGCTCGCACCGGACGCCGAGGACGAACGCCTGGTGCTGTGGCTGCAGCTGCGGACGCTGGGCGGACTCAGGGCCGCGGCCGCGGCGGGCTGAGGATACGGCGAACCTGGCCCGTGGGCGGGCGTCACCGAAGGGCGTCCGCGACCTCCCGGGCCGCGTCCACGACACGCGGCCCGACCCGCTCCGGCACACAGTCCGACAGCATCACGACACCGACACTGCCCTCGATCCCGGTGACCCCGGTCAGCGGCGCGGCCGCCCCACTCGCCCCCGCTTCCAGATCCCCATGGGCGAGCGTGTACCCGGGCCCGTTCGTCACCCCCTGGCGCGCGGCGAGGATGGCCCGCCCGGCGGCCCCCCGGTCCAGCGGGTGCCGGATCCCCGCGCGGTACGCCACGTGGTAGTCGGTCCACGTCGGCTCGACGACCGCGACGGCGAGCGCTTCGGAGCCGTCGACCAGCGTGAGATGCGCGGTCGCGCCTATGTCCTCGGCGAGCGACCGCAGCGCGGGCAGCGCGGCCTCGCGCACCAGCGGGTGGACCTGGCGCCCCAGGCCGAGCACGCCGAGCCCGACACGCGCCCGGCCGCCGAGATCGCGGCGTACGAGGGCGTGCTGTTCGAGTGTGGCGAGGAGCCGGTACACGACCGTGCGGTTCACGCCGAGCTTGTTGGAGAGCTCGGTGACGGTGAGGCCGTGGTCGGTTTCGGCGAGCAGCTTGAGGACACGAAGTCCCCGGTCGAGCGTCTGGGAGGTCTCCGCGGTCACGACGCCCACTCCTTAGTGGTGAGGGTCGACGGCCCCTCACGGCGGATGCGCCACCGGTCCCTCGGCGACGCGGTCAGGAGCCGCCGGTCTGCAAGCGGCCCGGGACGACCCGGGTTGGGCACCGGCTGCGCTCCGCGGCGGCGCTGCCACGAAGCGTGCGCGTTGCCGGGGACAGTAGCGATCCGGTCCGGTGAGCGGAAGACACCGTCCAGAATCCGGTCAGTAGCTCCACACCAAGGCCAGATTTGCCCGAAAAGTCCGTGGTCCTGGCGGGGTATGCCGTTGTGGGCAACCGTTCCGCAGGGCTGGGGGCGCCTCCCAGCGGTAGCTGGGGGAGGGTGGGCACAACCCACGAAGGCGGGCGCCCTCAAAACGTCGGGTGCCCTACCACCGGGAGCCCAGCGGCAGCGTCACCGCATACGCGTAGCCCACTCCTGAACCTTCGCGATCCGCTGCCTCAGCTGCCCCGCCGTGGCCTCCGCGCTGGGCGGCCCGCCGCACACCCGGCGCAGCTCCGTGTGGATCACTCCGTGCGGCTTGCCGCTCTGATGGACATACGCCCCCACCATCGTGTTGAGCTGCCTGCGCAGCTCCAGCAGCTCCTTGTGCGAGACCACGGGCCGCCGCTCGGCGGGGAGTTCCAGGAGATCGGCCTCTTCGGCGGGCTTCTTGCGGCTGTGCGCGATCTGCCGCGCCTGCCGCTTCTGGAGCAGCATCTGGACCTGATCGGGCTCGAGGAGCCCGGGAATCCCGAGGTAGTCCTGCTCCTCCTCGCTCCCCGGGTGCGCCTGCATGCCGAACTCGGCGCCGTCGTACAGCACCCGGTCGAACACGGCGTCGGACTCCAGCGCCTCGAACGGGAGCATGTCCTGCTCCCCCGTGTCCTCGTCCTGCTGCTTGTTCGCCTCGTCCATCTCCTTCTCGGACTCGGCGTACGGGTCCTCCTCGCCCTCCTTCTTCGGCTTGTCGAGGACGTGGTCGCGCTCGACCTCCATCTCGTTCGCGAAGCCGAGGAGGTCGGGGATGGTGGGCAGGAAGACGGACGCGGTCTCGCCGCGGCGGCGGGAGCGCACGAAGCGTCCGACGGCCTGGGCGAAGAACAGCGGCGTCGAGATGGTCGTCGCGTACACGCCGACCGCCAGCCGCGGCACGTCGACGCCCTCCGACACCATGCGGACGGCGACCATCCAGCGGTCCTGGTTGTTGCTGAACTCGTCGATCCGGTCCGAGGCACCCGCGTCGTCCGAGAGGACCAGGGTGGCCTTGGTGCCGGTGATCTGGCGGATCAGCTTGGCGTACGCGCGGGCCGAGTCCTGGTCGGATGCGATGACGAGCCCGCCCGCGTCCGGTATGCCCTTGCGTACCTCGCTCAGGCGCTGGTCGGCGGCGCGCAGCACGCTCGGCATCCACTCACCGCGCGGATCGAGGGCCGTCCGCCAGGCCTGGGAGATCGCGTCCTTGGTCATCGGCTCGCCGAGCCGCGCCGCGATCTCGTCACCCGCCTTGGTGCGCCAGCGCATGTTGCCGCTGTAGGAGAGGAAGATGACGGGCCGGACGACGCCGTCACCGAGGGCGCTGCCGTATCCGTACGTGTAGTCGGCGGCCGACCGGCGGATCCCGTCGTTCCCCTCCTCGTACGTCACGAAGGGGATCGGGTTGGTGTCGGACCGGAACGGCGTACCGGTGAGCGCGAGACGCCGGGTCGCGGGCTCGAAGGCCTCGAGGCACGCCTCGCCCCAGGACTTGGAGTCACCGGCATGGTGGATCTCGTCGAGGATGACGAGGGTCTTGCGCTGTTCGACGCGGTTGCGGTGCAGCATGGGGCGGACGCCGACGCCCGCGTAGGTGACGGCGACGCCGTGGTACTCGCGGCCCAGCGGTCCCGCGCTGTACTCCGGGTCGAGCCTGATCCCGATCCGCGCCGCGGCCTCGGCCCACTGCTTCTTCAGATGCTCGGTCGGCGCGACCACCGTGACCTGCTGCACGACGTGGTGGTGCAGCAGCCAGGACGCCAGGGTGAGCGCGAAGGTCGTCTTGCCGGCGCCGGGCGTGGCGACGGCGAGGAAGTCGCGCGGCTGCTCCTGGATGTACTTCTCCATCGCCCCCTGCTGCCAGGCACGCAGCTTGTTGGCCGTACCCCAGGGGGCACGGCCGGGGAAGGCGGGAGAAAGGTGGTGCGAGGAGGAGCTGGTGCTGGCGGTGGTAGTCACGGTCTCCGGTTCGGGTCGCTCGGCGCTTGGGGTCAGTCGACGTCGACTACGTATGACAACCGGGCCACCTTACCGGGGGCCTCATCGGTCCCAGGGGCAAGCTCAGCCGCTTTGCCCCCGAATGCGACATGGGTCACAGCTCCCTCAACCGGGCTGCGATCAGCCCCAGATCCCGCACCTCGCCGGAAGCGACATCGACGACGAGGTCGTATGCGGCGTCCTGATCGGCGAGGGTCAGGTCGATGCCGTTGGCCTCGAGGAACGTGGCGGCCGACAGCCATGCGGTGCGCTTGTTGCCGTCGACGAGCGGATGATTCGTGGCGATGGCATGGAGCAGCGCGGCCGCTTGCTCATACCGGTCCTGATGGGCGGACCTGCCATACATGCGCGCCCGCGGCCGGTGCACGGCTGATTCCAGCAGCCCTGGCGCGCGTACTTCGGGGGGACGGCCGCCGAACGCCAGACGGGCGATCTCGGACACCTCGGCGACGGTGAGACAACGCGTCCGGCTCACTCGCCGAGCCTCCGAAGCAGCTCGCCGTGGCTGTCGGCGATGCGCTCTGCGATGTGCCGGACCAGATCGCCTTCCCGGTGGAGGTGCCGGATCAGGACCTCGCGCGCGACCTCTTCCGGAGTGCGCTCCGTTGCGTCGACGTAGTCCTGGAGCGTCGCCCACTCGGGTTCGGTGAGGGCGAGAGTCAGCTCGTGCATGGCGCGAACCTAGCGTGCGGCCGTCATCGCCTCACTCCGTTTTCCGGCGGTTCACTCCTGCGGGAGCCGAGCCGACACGGGTGCGCCCAGCCGCGTAGCCACCCACGCCCCCACCAGTGCCACCGCCGCCATCGGCAGGAACACCGCCGCGAACGCCGCCGGGTGCGAACCCTGTGCCGCGTCGGCCGCGCCGTGGGCGAGCGATGCCGCGGCGCCCACCGTGCCGCCGCCGAGCGCCGCGAAGGCCGCGCCGCCCGCAGCCAGCAGGAGGACGTTGGACAGGCCGTCCGAGATCTGCAGCGCCGCGGAGTTCGCTCCCGCCTCCTCCGGTGGAGAGAGCTTCAGCAGGAGCACGCTGGTGGAGGAGATCACCAGCCCCATGCCGAAGCATCCGAAGGCCCAGGCGACGGCTACGGTCCAGGCGGGCACCGCCGGTATCAGCACGCTCGGCGCCACCGCGATCCCCGCCGCGACCAGCACCATGCCGAAGACCGTCAGCCGTTCCCGGTGGGGCTCCACGCGCGGACGGGCCTGGACCCAGCTGCCCAGCGCCCAGGTCGCACCGCCCGCAGCAAGGGACATCCCGGCGAGCGTGGGCGACAGCCCGCGCTGGGTCACCAGCATCAGCGGTACGAACGACTCCGCCGCGATGAAGGACCCCGCTGCTATGCCGCGCAGCAGCACCACGGACGGCAGGCCGCGGGCCGCCCGCCAGGTGCCGTGCGGAAGGAGGCCGAGGACGGCCGGGACCAGCAGTGCCGTACCGGCCACAGCAGGGGCGAGCGAGAGCCACCTCAGGTCCTGGGCTGCGTACTGGAGCAGCCCTGCACCGAGCGAGATACCGAGCGCCAGCCGTATGCGCCGTCCGTCGAAGGCCGTCGGCACCGCCCCTTCCGGCGGCCTGGACGCCCTGCGCCGTATCTGCGGCAGGGCGAGGGCCAGCGGAAGCACGACGAGTACCGGGATGCCGAGGAACACCCATCGCCAGCCGAGGTGTTCGGTCACCGCGCCGGCGGCCAGCGGGCCGACCACGGACGGGACCACCCAGCTCGCCGCGAACGCCGCCATGATCGCCGGTCGCAGCCGCTCCGGGTAGGCGCGGCCCACGACCACGTACAGCGCGACGATCACCAGCCCGCCGCCGAGCCCCTGCACCGCCCGGCCCAGGATGAACAGCCACATGGCGCCCGCCGTGCCGGACAGCAGCAGCCCTGCCGCGAACCCGGCGATGCCTGCCGTCAGCGGCGCCAGCGGCCCGCGTCGGTCGGCCCACTGGCCGGACAGCACCATCCCGAACAGGCTCGTCGTGAAGTACCCCGAGAACGCGAACGCGTAGAGCGAGACGCCGTCCAGGTCGGCCGCGGCCACGGGCATCGCGGTGCCTACCGCTGTCGCCTCGAAGGCGATCAGCAGCACGACGGAGACGATGCCGATGCTGAGGGCGCGGTGGGGGCGGCCGAGCACGCCGCCGGGGCCGTCGTCTCCGGCTCCCCCGCCTCCCCCGCCGACGGCATCGGCCGGATCGGCGCCGGTAGCGACTACGGCAGTCTCGGCGACCTCGGTGTCGCGCGGTTCCAGGGCGGTCATGTCCGCCACAGTAAGGGCCGCAGCCTGGGATGGCTCCTGTCCGGAGACCCTGACCGGCTGGTTCCTTGGTCCTAGGCCTTCTCGGCCGCGTCCATCCGCTCCCCCTCCCCTCCTCCCCCGGCGGAATGTGTCCCTCTATGAACGCCGTATGGCAGTCCCATTGCAGACCGCCCGCGTCCCTTGAGCGCCTCGCGAGCCGCCGCTTACCGTCGAGACATCGAGTTCGAGACGTCGAACCCGAGGCAAGAAATCCAGAATTCCGGATGCTCCCCACGGTCCGGAAATTCCGGCAAGGCCGTGTGCCCGAGTGGATTAGGGGCTCGCCTGCAAAGCGAGTTACGTCGGTTCGATTCCGATCACGGCTTCTACCGTCTTGAACAGACAGAACGAAAGGGCGGCATCCCCGAAGGGGTGCCGCCCTTTCGTTCGTCCGTCGCAGTGTCCAGCGGGGCACGACACGCCTGCCGTGACGGTCACCGCCACAGCGGCCGATTTGTCATATCTTCGGCTTTCTCGTCGTCTCTCTCCCCAGGAATGCCGAGGCCTGCCCGCCGTGCCCTATGGACAGCTCAACTGGACGCATACGGCGTATGAGAAGCACAGACGCCACAGCGCGGAACACCGCGGCCGCCTCGTTCCCGTCGGCCTCCACCCGTACGCGCTGAGGGTCTGCGCGGCCACAGCAGTCGTGGCGTCGCTTGCCGTCTGTTCCTCCGCCGGCACCCGTCACGAGGCGCAGCCGTCCTCCACGCGGATGGACGCGTCGGCCGCCGTACTGGCGGTGTCGCCACCAGTACGGCGACCGACGCGTCCAGTACTGCCGGCGCCGCCGCGCGAGAAGCTCGGCGCGGCTCTCGCGCGGGCCCTCAAGCCGGTCCTGCCGGACGGCGACACGCGGCTGGCGGTGTCGGTGCTCGACCTGGACGGCGTCGACCGGGAGATCGCCTCGTACGGGGACGATGCGACGTTCGACACGGCGAGCATCATCAAGGTGGACATCCTCGCGACGCTCCTGCTCCAGGCGCAGGACGAAGACCGCGACCTGACAGCCGCGGAGCGCCGGCACGCCGAGGCGATGATCCGGACGAGCGACAATGGCGCGGCGAACCTCCTTTGGCGGGCGATCGGCAAGGCGGAAGGTCTCGGCGCGGCGAACAAGCGGCTGGGGCTTGCCTCGACAGAGGGCGGCCCCGGCAACCGCTGGGGACTCACCCAGACCACAGCGAAGGACCAGGTCAGGCTGTTGCGCGCGGTGTTCGCCCGAGGGTCGGCGGCCTCCGCCCGCTCGTCCCAGGGGCTGAACCAGGCATCCCGTGCCTACATCCAAGAGCTGATGGGCCAGATCACGGAGGACCAGGACTGGGGAGTGTCGGCGGCAGGCTCCCGGTGGGCCCTCAAGAACGGCTGGCTCCGGCGGAACACCACCGGGCTGTGGGCCATCAACAGCATCGGGCAGGTCACGGTGCGCGGACGCCGGTATCTGGTCTCGGTCCTCAGCGGCGGCAACGCGTCGATGGGGGGCGGGATCTCGCTGGTCGAAGGGGCGGCGAGAGCAGCGATCCGCGCGGCCAGCGCCCATGCCGGTCCCCGGCCGGAGTGAGGGCGGCTTCCGCGCGTTGCTCGCCCAGCGCGGTGCGGACCTCGCCTCCGGCCGCTCCCTGCTGGCCTGATGCGCGGCGCCGGGCTGCGGGACGTCCGAGCCGAGGGCTACTCTCCCCTCACCTCGCCGCCCTGCCGGGAGCTGGAGGCCGCGACCGTGCGTCAGCTCCGCGAGCAGCTGGTGGCGGGCGGGCCGGCCACCGACCCGGAGATCGACCGGCACTTGGCCCTGCGCGAAGAGGAGCTGGACGTCACCACCGCCCCGCTCATCACCTGCTGGGGCCGCCGACCCCTGTGATGCCGGTGCATCAGCCACAGCGTCCAGACCAGCGTGGATATGTCGGCCGTGGATATGTCGACCGTGGATATGTCGGCAGCGGATATTTCGGCGTCGAGCGGGCGCGGAGTGGCGTCCCGCACGCGCCAGCCGAGGACCGCGCCGGTCGATCCGTCGACGACGAGGTCCGTGCCCTCGGCGAGGCGCCCGAGGCGGATCAGCTGCGACGCCCGCTCCGGGAGAACACCGTCCGCCGGGGCACCGAGCCGGTCGTCCGCGTAGTACTCGGCGAGCGTCGGCAGCGGCACGTCCGTGTCCAGCTGGAACACGAAGCCGTCCTCGGGCAGTCCGACGTCCTTCAGGAAGCGGCGGGTCGGCTCGTGGGTGAGGGCCCGCGGAAAGTCGACGTCCTCGAAGCGCATCACCGCGCCGGGCCCGAACTCCTCGTTCAGGAGCCGCTGCGGCAGGTCGAGCGCAAGGTCCGAGCCCGAGCTCTGACGCAGCTCTCCCTCGAGCGCGGCGATCACGCCGGTGACAGCACTCATAGCGGTCACGGCACTCATAGCGGTTGTAGTGGCATTTGTAACGGTCTTGCTCATGACTCCCCCATGCACCCATGCACCCATGCACCCATGCAGCCGAGCACCCCTGCGCCCCTGCACCCGTGCACCCGTGCACCCGTGCAGACGACACCTCCGGCCACGGCCGCCCACGGCCGTCCCACTGCTCAAGAACCCTACGACCCACCACTGACAACGCCCCGCCCCGACGCCGTCACCCCACCCGGGCACCGTCCCGTCCCGACAGAATCGCGTCCACCGTCACCACGACGTACAGCGGGCGAGTGCGGACCGACGCGACGTACGACCTCAGGTCCTTGCCCAGGACCACGTCCTGCACGACCGCCGTGAACCCGGCCTTCGCGTACTCGTCCGCCGTCAGCGCCGACAGCCGGTAGCGGAGCCGCAGCTGAGCCTCGGCCTCCGCACCCGCCTCGGGCCCGTACTCCTCGCGGCCTGAGAGCCGGGAGTCCGGGGGTGTCCCCCGGGAAAGCACAGCATGCGGCGGAAGAGATCCCCGGGCACGTGGACGGCCCGCGGCAGTCGCTCCGCCAGCGCCTGGGCGAACGTCGACTTGCCGGCGGCCATCACACCGGTGACCAGGACGACCCCGCGCCTCAGGTGAGGTACACGCCACCGAGCACGACGGCGATCGCCGCCAGGACGAACACCATGATCCACACCAGCAACTTCCCGGCGCTGGGCGACGGTTCGTACCGAGGAGGCTCCGGCGCGTTCACTGGGCCGTCACCACCGCGGCCTGCGGCCGGATCGGCAGCCGGTTCACGGGACGCCCGGTCGCGGCCCGTACGGCCGAGGCGATCGCCGCCGGGGACGTGACCACGGGCACCGCGCTGACCGATTTGGCCCCGAAGGGGGCCACCACGTCCCGCTCCTCGACCAGCTTCACGATGCGGATGTCCGGGGCGTCGAGCGCGGTCGGCAGCGCATAGCCCGTGAGGTCGGGGTGGCGGACCAGGCCGCGCGGGGTGCGCAGGTTCTCCGTGAGCGCCGCGCCGACGCCCTGCGTGACGCCCGCCTCGATACGGGCCTTCAGCTGGGCGGGGTTGAGGACGCGGCCGACGTCCTGGGCGACCGCGAGTTCGACGACCCGTACCGACCCCAGCTCGATGTCCACGTCCACCACCGCGCGGATCGCGCAGAACGCGAGGCCGACGAACGCGTCGCCCTGGCCCGAGTCGTCGAGCGGCTCCGTCGGATGCGGGCGGCACTGGGCGGTGGCCCACAGCTCCTTGCCCTCCATGGCCTCGGTGACGGTCGTGGACAGCACTCCGTCGTACGAGGTGATCTTGCCGTCCGTGATCTGGAGCAGCTCCGCCGACATCCCGAACTTGTGGGCGAGCGGCTGCAGCAGCTGCGTACGGACCATCTTGGCGGCGCGTTCCACCGCGCCGCCCGACACCCAGGTGTGGCGGCCGCGGCAGCCCGGCCCGGCGGGCGGCTGGTCGGTGTCGACGGACGCCACGTGCACCTCGTCGATCCCGAGCGTCTCCTGGACGATCTGCCGGGCGAGCGTCGAGAAGCCCTGGCCGGTCTCGACGGCGGCGCACAGGACCGTCGCGACGCCTTCCTGGACCCGCACGGTGGCCGTGGAAACCTCGTCGGTGCCCTCGGCGCCCAGCATGTGCACCATGCCGAGGCCGTAGCCGACGCCGCGGCGCACGGCGCCCGGTTCGCCCGCGCCTTCAGGGCCGCCCGGCAGGACCCACTCGTCCTCGGGGCTGTCCTTGGGCAGCGGGGGCAGCGGGAAGTCCCGTACTGCTGTGAGGAGTTCTTCCACCGGCGCCGGGCACGTGACTGTCTGGCCGGTCGGCAGGACGTCGCCGGTCGACATGACGTTGCGCAGCCGCAGCTCCGCCGGGTCGATGCCGAGCTTCTTCGCGAGCTTGTCCATCTGCGCCTCATAGGCGGCGCAGACCTGCATCGCGCCCTCACCGCGCACATGGCCGGACGGCGGGTTGTTCGTGCGGACAGCCCAGCCCTCGATGAAGGCGTTGGGGACGGCGTACGGCCCGCAGGCGAAGGAGACGGCGGCGGCCAGCGCCTGCGACGAGGTGTCCGCGTACGCGCCCGCGTCGAGCAGGATCTGCGCCTCGACCTTGACGAGGCGGCCCTCGCCGTCCGCGTGGTGGCGGTAGCGCAGCAGCGTGGGGTGGCGGTGGGCGTGGCCGAGGAAGGACTCCTCGCGGGTGGCGGTGAGCTTCACCGGGCAGCCGGTCTTCAGCGCCAGCAGGCCGAGCGGCAGTTGGAAGCCGGGGTCCTCGCGGTCGGCGGTCGCTCCGGGCACGCCGGTGACGACGACCTTCACGCGTTCCGGGTCGAGGCCGTAGACCGCGGCCGCCCTGTCGCGGTCGGCGTGCGGGTCGGTGGAGGCCACGTACAGCTCGACGCCGCCGTCCGGACGGGGCACGGCGAGTCCGGCCTCCGCGCCGATCGGCGCCGGGTCCTGGCGGCCGATGCGGTACAGGCCGTCGACGACGATCTCGCCCGTCGCCTCCGGGTCGCCGTGGCGCAGCGGGATGTGGCGGATCAGGTTGCCGTCGGGGTGCAGGGGTTCGGCCTCGAAGGCCTTCTCCGGGTCGGTCACCGGGTCGAGTGCTTCGTACTCGACGATGATGGCGGCTGCCGCCATCCGGGCCGTGTCGGGATGGTCGGCGGCGACGGCGGCGATGGGCTCGCCGTGGTGGCGTACGACCTCGGAGGCGAAGACGGGGCGGTCCGCGCTGCCGCGGCCGTGCACGGCGGCGCCCGGCACGTCCTCGTGCGTGACGACCGCGCGGACACCGGGCATCTCGCGCGCGTGGGTGGTGTCGATCGAGACGATACGGGCGTGCGGGTGCGGGGAGCGCAGGATGCCGGCCCAGAGCAGGCCCTCGGCCCACAGGTCGGCCGCGTACGGGAAGGTGCCCTCCGTCTTGGCCCGGCCGTGCGCGGAGGGGAGCGAGGCGCCGATGCCGTGCTGCCGCACCTCTGAGGTCGCGGCGGGCTGCGCGGTCGTGCCGGTGGGCGTTGTCGCGGTGGCGGCTGCGGCGTCGTTGCTCATGCCGTGCCTCCGTCCTGGTCGTCGTACGGTCCTGGCGCGCGGTCGTCGTACTGCCCTTGCGCCTGGTCGTCGTACGCCGCTTGCGCTTCGTGTGCCGCCGCGTTGACGCCGCCGGCGCCCGGGCCCGCCTGGTGCGGGATGCGCACCTCGGCGGATCCGGCCGCGGCTTCCGCATCCGCTTCCGTGTCTGCTTCCGCCTGGGCCTCGGCCTCCGCCTCCGCGGCCTCGGCGGACGCCTGGCGCTCGGCGACGACCTCGCGTACAGCGTCCAGGACGCCCCGGTAGCCGGAGCAGCGGCACAGGTTGCCGCAGAGCGCCTGCCGGGTCTCGCGCTCGGAGGGCGCGGGGTTTCCTTCGAGCAGGTCGTGGACGGTCATCGCCATGCCCGGTACGCAGAAACCGCACTGCACCGCGCCGCAGCGGGCCAGCGCCCGCTGGACGTCGGAGGGCTGCCCGTCGCCGGCCAGGCCCTCCACGGTGCGCACCTCGCTTCCGGCGGCGGTGGCCGCGGGCACCAGGCAGGAGGCGACGAGCCGCCCGTCCACCTGGACGTTGCAGGCGCCGCACTCGCCTTGTGCGCAGCCGTCCTTGGCGCCGGCCAGACCGAGCCGTTCGCGCAGCACGTAGAGCAGCGACTCACCGATCCAGGCGTCGGCGACGGGGCGGTCCGTCCCGTTCACGCGCAGGACGTAGGAGGCGAGGGGGTGCTCGTCGTGGGGGGCCGGGGGTGCCTCGGCCTCGGCACCGTCGGCGGGGCCGCCGGGACGGGCCTGCGGGGCGTCTTCGGCGGAGTCGGCATCCGCGAAGTCGGCATTCGCGGGGTCGGCATTCGCGGGGTCGGCGGCGGGCTCGTGGTCCGCTGATGCATCCGCGGCCTCCGACGGGTCGCCGGAGGCCACCGGGTCGCTGGGCGCGTGGACGCCCCTGGAGGCCGCGACCGCGTCATCGGCCGAAGCCGCGTGCTCGGCCGCAGCCGCGTGCTCTGCCGAAGTCGCATGCTCGGCTGGAGCCGTGTGCCCTGCCGCATGGGTGTGGTCCGAGTGAGCCGCATCCGATGCGGAGGGTTCCGGGGCTGAGGAGTCGGCCGATGCCTGGGGTGCCGCTTCCGGAGTCGCTTCCCGGGAGACCACGGGTGACTCGTCGCCGGTCGGCTCTGCCACCGCGGCAGGCATCCCGGTCTCCGGGTGACCGGCGCCGGCGCCCCCGAAATCGGTGGAAGTGAAGCCCTGTTCGGACTCCGCAGGGTGGCCGGGGTGCAGGGCCGCCAGGGTGTGGTCCCCGGCCTCCGCCCGGCCGCTCCACGACTGCCCCGCGTCGGCCCCCGTCGCCCATGGCGCGGGCGCACCGCCCGGGAGGGTCGCTGGGGGCGTGCCGCCCCACTGGGAGGCGAGCGCCGAGGTGGTGAACTCGCCGGACTCGTCCGGAAGGTCCCCTTCAGCGACGGGGATCGACCACTGTCCGGTCACGTCGGACGACCCCGACCCCGCCTGGGCCTCTTCCGGCTCGGCGAAGGACCACTGCCCAGTCATCCCGTGGTCGTACGAGAACGGCTCGCGGATGACGGCGTGCGGGTCCTGTGCCCCGTACGAGTCCTGCCCACCGTACGAGTCCTGGCTGCCGTACAAGTGCTGCGCGCCGTACGGGTCCTGCGCGGCCTGCGGCGCGTGGTCGGCTGCCGCGGCCGCTCCCGTCCCCACGCCCGCCCCGGCGTCCGACTCCGGCCACTGCGAGGTCTGCACATGCCCGGTTGCGTCCGTCTGGGCATGCCCGGCGCCGCCCTGCACCGCGCCCGGCATGAGCCACGTGCCCGTGGCCGCCGGATCGGTCGCCCCGCCCGCCGCCGGAGCGACCGTTATGGGCGGCGGCACGAAGCCGTGTCCGGGCGCCGCGAGCGGGCTGCCGGTGTAGCCGTCGATGCCCCCCTCGGGGAGCGTCACGAACGCCGTCGCGTCCGAGTCGTACTCGCCCTGGGGAAGCGGCTCCCAGGCGCCCGGCACACCTGTCGGGCCGCCGTTTCCCTGGTCGTCGTGGTGGTCGGTCACGACAGCGCCCTCCCCAGTGCTCGTCGGGCCAGCACGGCAACGGTACGCCGCAGGTGCAGTACGGCGGGCGGCAACTGCTGCGGGGTGCCGTCCTCCGCCGGTGCCGGGTCCGGAATGCACGCGGCGGCGACGTACTCGCCGAACGCCGTCAGCGCCTCGGGCACCAGCGCCCGCTCCCCGTCCCAGTCGATGAGCGAGGCGACCCACTGCTCGGCTTCCAGCGGCCGCAGCGGCATCGGTGCGACGGCGCCCACGGCGCACCGTACGCCCCGTCTGGCCGGGTCGAGGACCACGGCGACGGACGCGGTCGCGCGCCCGGGCCCCGTCCGCCCGGTCGCCTTCAGGAAGACCTGCGGGGCGTGCAAGAGCGGCACGCGCACGTACCCGATGAGTTCGCCCGCGCGCAGCATCTCCATACCGGCGAGCAGGTGCGAGACGGGGAGCTCGCGGCGGGCGCCGTCCGGGCCCGCGATGATCAGCGTGGCTTCCAGGGCGGCCAGGACGGGCAGCGCGTCGCCGGTCGGGGCTGCGGTCGCGATGTTGCCGCCGAGCGTGCCGGCGTTGCGGATCTGGGGCGGGCCGGCGGCGCGCGCGGCGGCGGCGAGGGCGGGGATGAGGGCCGCGAAGTCCGGGCGGCCCATGCGCGCGTGGGTGAGGCCCGCGCCGAGCAGCGCATGACCGTCCTGGTACTGCCAGCCGCGGATCTCGCTGATCCGGCCGAGTCCGACGAGCGCGGCGGGCCGCAGCAGACCGGAGTTGACGGCGGCCATCAGGTCGGTGCCGCCCGCCACGGGCACCGCGGCGGGCATGGCGGTCAGGGCCGCCACGGCCTCGTCCAGGGAGCCCGGCAGCGTCACGGACTGCGCCGCCTGCGGTGCGTGCGTGGTCAAACCGGCTGCCCCTTCCCGCTGTCCACCTGGTCCACCTGTGTTGCCGTACGGTACGTGCTCACAGGCCGGACGTGGCAACTCTGGCACATCTTTCCGCAGGCCCGACGCGGGGGTCCGCTAGGAGTCATTCCTCCTCTGTCAAGGCGATGGTCCTGATATCGCACAACCTCGCCCGTCGGCTCGAATTGACACCCTTCCATGCCTCTTGGGTGGATTTTCCGTCATGGACCCACGCTCCCAGCAGCGGCCGCCGCCGGTGAACCTCCTGGGGTCGCCTCACACGTTCGGGGGCGCCCCCTCGATCGGGCGTCCGAGACTGGCCGCCGTCATTCCCTCGGGGGCCGGGCGGCGCTGCCACGGCAGGGGGCCGGTGGGCGGGCGGTAGCCGACGCCCAGGGCGTCGAGCCGCCGGTAGTGGGCGGCCATCCGCTGCTCGAAGTCCGTGAAGTCGCGGTCGGCCGGGGCGGGCAGCCGGGACCAAACGACCTCGGCGAAGGCGGCCAGACGAGGGAAGGTCTGGTAGTCCACGCGCGCCTGGTTCTCCATCACCTCGGTCCAGACGTTGGCCTGGGCGCCGAGGACGTGCCGCGCCTCGTCGGGTGAGAGCTGCGGCGGTACGGGTTCGAAGCGGTAGACGTCCTCGAGGGTGCGTACGTATCCGATGGGCATCGGTTCGTCGTCGCCGCCCGCCTGGCGGTGGTCGAGGTAGACCTGCTGCTCGGGGCACATGACGACGTCGTGGCCGGCGCGGGCGGCGGTGATGCCGCCCTGGTAGCCGCGCCAGGACGACACAGCCGCTCCAGGAGCCAGGCCGCCCTCAAGAATCTCGTCCCACCCGATGAGGCGTCGCCCGCGCGCGGCGAGCCAGCTGTCGAAGTGCCGGATGAACCACGACTGCAGCTCGTCCTCGTCGGCGAGCCCCAGTTCCTTGATGCGGGCCTGTGCGGCCGGCGACCGCTTCCACTGGTCCTTGAGGCACTCGTCGCCGCCGACGTGGACGAACGTGGACGGGAAGAGCTCCAGGAGCTCCTCGAAGACCCCTTCGTAGAAGCGGAGGGTGGTGTCAGTGGGGGCGAGTACGTTGGCGGAGATGCCCCAGGTGTCCCAGACGGAGAGGGAGTTGGTGTCGATGACGTCGGTGTTGCCGAGTTCGGGGTACGCGGCGATGGCGGCCTGCGAGTGTCCCGGGATGTCGATTTCGGGCACGACGGTGATATGCCGCTCCGCGGCGTAGGCGACGATCTCGCGGATGTCGTCCTGCGTGTAGTAGCCGCCGTGCGGCTTCTCCTCCCACAGCGGTGAGGCGCGGTGGCCGATCTTCGTGCGCGCGCGCCACGATCCGGTCTCGGTCAGCCTCGGGTGGCGCTTGATCTCGATGCGCCAGCCCTGGTCGTCGGTGAGATGGAAGTGGAAGACGTTGAGCTTGTGCGCGGCGAGCAGGTCGAGGTAGCGCAGGACGCCGTCCTTGGGCATGAAATGCCGTGAGACGTCGAGCATGAGGCCGCGCCAGGCGAAGCGGGGGGCGTCCTCAATGCGGGTGACCGGCAGCCGCCACTCCCGTCCAGGGAGCGGGGCGCGCCGGTACGCGTCGGGTCCGAGCAGCTGCCTGAGGGTCTGGGCGCCCCAGAAGAGCCCGGCGGGTCCGCCGCCCACCAGGTCCACGCTGTCGGGTGAGACCGTCAGGCGGTAGCCCTCAGCGCCGAGTTCCCCGGTGACCGCTGGGTCCAGGGACAGCCTGATGCCGTTGTCGCCCGAGCCCGCTGCCAGCGGAAATCCGGTGGCGGCGCCGAGCGCGGAGCGCAGCCACCGCTCCGTGCCTTCCGCCCCATCGCCCGCGGCCAGGCGGGTTTCGGAGCAGAGCACGAAGACGTCGTCGCCATGGCCGGACACATGACCGGGCGCGGGAATCAGATCCATGCGGATGCTCCTGTGGGATGTCATGGATGTCATCAGTCCTTCACCGCTCCGCCGAGGCCCGACACGAGCCGCCGCTGCACGAGCACGAAGAAGACCAGTACCGGAATAGTCATCACCGTGGACGCCGCCATGATCCCGCCCCAGTCGTTCTCGTCGGGCTTGAAGAAGACGAGCAGGGCCATCGGCAGCGTCGACTGCGACGTGTCGCTGATGATGAAGGACTTGGCGAAGAGGAAGTCGTTCCAGGTCGAGATGAACGAGAAGACGCTGGTGGCCACAAGCCCCGGGAAGACCAGCGGGAAAAGGATCTGCCAGAGGAACCGGGTGCGGCTCGCCCCGTCGATGTACGCGGCTTCCTCGAGCGCTTCCGGAACCGCCTTCACGAACCCGCGCAGCATCCAGATCGCGAACGGCAGCGAGAAGGCGATGTGCGGCAGGATCAGCGAGCCCAGCGTGTTGAGCTGCCCGAAGTCCCGCATCAGGAAGAACAACGGGATCGTCAGGGCCTCGACGGGCACCATCTGCGCGATCAGAAACATGATCAGCAGCGTCGTCCGGAAGCGGAAGCGGAATCGCGTGACCGCCGTCGCCGCGAGAAAGGCGATCAGAGCGGAGACGACCACCACGGTCACCGCGACGACCACGCTGTTGAGGAAGTACCGGCCGAATTCCTGCTGCCCGAAGACGCGCCGGAAGGAATCCAGGGACGGGTCCAGCGTCCACGGCCGGGGCTCGGTCGACTCGATCTCACCGGCCGGTTTGAAAGCGCTGAGCACCATCCAGTACAGCGGAAACGCCACGATCACCGCGATGAGCAGTGCCGACGCCTCGGCCGCAAGCCGCCAGGGCCGCCGCACCGCACCCCGTACGAAACTCGTCATGCTCACAGCTCCTCCCCCTGCCTGCGCAGCAGCCGCAGATAGACCAGCGTGACGGCGAGCAGGATCAGCAGCATCACGACGCCGATCGCCGAACCCAGGCTGTACTGCGAGGAAGCGAAGGCCTTTTGGTACGCGTACACGTTGAGGACCAGGTTCTGGCCGGCGATTCCACCGCCGCCCGTCATCACGTAGATCTGCGTGAACACCTTGAAGTCCCAGATGACGGACTGGACGGTGACGACCGTGAGGATCGGCCGCAGCATCGGCGCGAGCACCGAGCGCCACATGCGCCACTGCGACGCACCGTCCAGCGCGGCGGCCTCGAGCACCTCTGCGGGTACGGCCTTGATGCCGGCGTAGACGGTCACCATCACGAACGGGAAGGAGCACCACACCACTTCGAGCAGGACGAGCGCGAAGGCGCTGTAGCGGCCGTACGTCCACGAGAAGTCGCCGAGCCCGAACACCTTGTTGACGGGCCCGAAGTCGGGGTCGAAGAGGAACATCCACACCGTCGAGCCGGTGATCGCGGGGGTCGCCCAGGCGCCCAGCGCGGCCAGCATCAGGGCGAGCCGCGGCACGGCGCGTACGCGCGTGAGCAGCACAGCGAGGGCGCAGCCGACGGCCAGCGTCGACACGACGCAGGCGGCCGCGAACAGCACCGTGGTGAGCAGCACCTGCCAGAACTGGCCGTCCGCGAACAGCGTCGCGTAGTTGCCGAAGCCCTGGAAGGTGGTCGGTTCACCACCGCTGACCTGCGCCTGCGTGTACTCCAGGAAGGAGATCAGGCCGAGTTGGTAGACCGGGTAGACCAGCAGTCCGGCGAGGACAACGAGGGCGGGGGCGAGGTACAACCAGGGAGTCCAGCTTGGACGCCGCGCGCCCCGACGCCGCCCCAAGGGGCGCGGGGAACTGCGCGACCAGCCACGGACCACCGGCAGCCGCACACGATCCGTACCCCCCGAGCTGGTAGGCGCTGTCATCCGACGGAACCAAACGCGTCGTCCATCTTCTTCGCCGCGTCGCCCGAGGCAGCCGCCACGTCCTTACGGCCGGTGATGACCTCCTGGAACATGTTCGGCAGCACCAGGGACGCATCGATCTGCGCCCAGGCCGGCGAGGCGGGGACGAACTTGGTGCCCGCGTCCAGGGTCTTGATGAAGGGCTCGACGAAAGGTTCCTTCTGGGCAACGGTGTTGCGCACGTCCGTGTAGGTCGGCAGGAAGCCCATCGCGTCGAAGAGCTTCTCCTGGCTCTCCTTGCCCGCCAGCTGCTCCATGAACTCGACCGCGAGCGTGCGGTGCGACGTGCTCTTCAGTACGCCGAGGTTGTTGCCGCCCGCGAAGGCCGGTGCGATCTCGCCCGCCTTGACGCCCGGCAGCGGCACGACCGCGTACTTGCCCTTGACCTTGCCCGCCTCGACCGCCTCGTGGTTGAAGTCGCCGCCGATCGCCATGGCCGCCTTGCCGGACGCGAAAGCGGTCACGACGTCGTTGCCGGTCATGGCCGCGCACTTGGCGGCGGGACAGTTGTCGTCACCGAAGAGCGAGGTGTAGGCCTTGATGCCCTTCTGGGAGGCGGCGCTGTCGATAGCGGACTCGTAGGCGCCGCCCTTCTCCACGGCCAGCTCGCCGCCGTTGGCCCAGACGAAGGGCATCGCGGCGTACGTGGACGTGCCGCCCACCGCCATCCCGTACAGATCCGGCTTCGCCTTATGGATCTTCTTGGCGGTCGCGGCCAACTCGGCCTGCGTCTTGGGCACGTCGAGGCCGAGCTCCTTGAAGATGTCGGTCCGGTAGTAGAGGGCCCGGACGCCGACGAAGAACGGCGCTCCATAGACCTTCCCGTCGACCGTCACGCCCTCCTTGGCGGTCGGGTCGGTGTCCTTCGCCTCGGCCCAGGCCCCGAACTCCTCGGTGATGTCGGCGAGTCCACCGTCGTGGACGTAACCGGCGGTGTCCGTGTTGCCGTACTCGACGACATCGGGGGCGCTCTTCGGGTCGTTGAAGGCCGCCTTCATCTTCTCCGCGCGGGTCTCGACGGGGATGTACTCGACGGTGACCTTCGTGCCCGCGTGGGCCTTCTCGAAGGCGTCGACGGCGGCGTCGACGACCTTCTGCTTCGGCGCGTTGTTGACTTCCTGGAAGAGCCAGACGCGCAGCGTGCCGCTCTTCTCGTCCGTGGTCGAGCTGCTGTCGGAGGTCCCCGGGGCGCAGGCGGTGGCGGTGAGCCCGGCGAGGACAAGTGCCGCCACGGAGGCGGTCATTCGGGCAGAGGCAGGGAGCTTCATCGGGCATCCTCCGAAGGTGTTGCAGCATATGCAATAGCGGTTTCGCTCTGCACAACACAACGGAGGCTAGGAGTTCAATGAACATGACCACAAGTGGTCTCAACCACTCTGTGACCACCGGAAGCACCCCGTGCAACGCCCGGGCAGCACAAAGGCCCCGGAGGCGCGCAGAGAGCGCGTTTCCGGGGCCTTCAGACCATCGCAGCCATGGGGCCACCGCAGGGACTGCGGGGCGGGGCCAATCAGAGGGCCACCGCAGGGACTGCGGGCAGGGGTCAGACAGGGGCAGGTCAGGCAGGGGCCTTACTTGTCGCCGCCCTTGCCCTTGTCTCCGCCGCCGGCACCCATGGACTCGTAGATCTCCTTGCACATGGGGCACACGGGGTACTTCTTCGGGTCGCGCCCGGGCACCCACACCTTGCCGCAGAGCGCGACGACGGGCGTGCCGTCGAGGGCGCTCGCCATGATCTTGTCCTTCTGGACGTAATGGGCGAAGCGCTCGTGGTCGCCGTCACCGTGCGACGTCTGTGGCGTCGGCTCTACGAGGGTCCCCGTACCTGTTCCGCGCTCGCGCTCGGGCTCAAGAGTGCTCATAAACGCCAAGGGTACTGAAGCGCGCCGGGATCAGTTGAGCGACGGGTCGTCCGGATAGGTGGCGACCATGGCGAGCTCGCTGCGCTGGCGTCGCAGCACCTCGCGCCAGAGCCGCTCCGGCGTCGGGGACGACACGTCACCCGGCTCCGACTCGACGACGTACCAGGCGCCCTCCGCCAGTTCCGCCTCGAGCTGACCGGGGCCCCAGCCGGCGTATCCCGCGAAGATACGGAGCGAACCGAGCACGGACGCGAGCAGCTCCGGCGGTGCCTCCAGGTCGACGAGCCCGATCGCCCCGTGCACCCGCCGCCAGCCCAGCGGCGCCGTCTCACCCGCCGCGCCGCCGGGGATCACCGCGATGCCGAGCGCCGAATCGAGCGAGACCGGGCCGCCCTGGAACACGACACCCGGCTCCCCCGCGAGATCGCCCCAGCCCTCGAGGATGTCGCCGACGTCCACCGGGGTCGGACGGTTGAGGACGACGCCGAGCGAGCCCTCCTCGTCGTGGTCGAGGAGGAGCACCACCGCGCGGTCGAAGTTCGGGTCCGCCAGGGCGGGGGTGGCCACGAGCAGCCGCCCTGTGAGCGAGGACACCTCGGTCATGCCAGACATGATCCCGCATCTTCCCCGCGCGGGGACACCCAATGCCCTTACCCGAGTGAATACGGCCGCGGAGCGAAGGTGTGGCCTGGTAGCGCCCCCTTTACGGGGTGGTGGACGACGGACGGGCGGACCGGGCGGAGCGCGCCCGAACCGGTGACCCGGCGTTCCCGCCCGGGCACGGTTCGTGTTGTAGCGAAGTCATGACGCCCTCGTGCCGTCCTCGGGCTTACGGAAGGGGGGTGGGCGGCCATTACGCTTCTCCTCGGCCCTGCCCCTTAACCCGGAACGCGAGATTCATGACGGTCACCGGCACTGACGACGTACTGCTTGTTCACGGCGGAACCCCGCTGGAGGGCGAGATCCGTGTCCGCGGCGCGAAGAACCTCGTGCCGAAGGCCATGGTCGCGGCGCTGCTCGGCAGCGCTCCGAGCCGGCTGCGCAACGTCCCCGACATCCGCGACGTCCGTGTCGTACGCGGTCTGCTGCAGCTGCACGGTGTGACCGTCCGCCCGGGCGAGGAGCCGGGCGAACTGGTGATGGACCCGTCGCACGTCGAGAGCGCGAACGTCGCGGACATCGACGCGCACGCGGGCTCCTCGCGCATCCCGATCCTGTTCTGCGGTCCGCTGCTGCACCGCCTCGGGCACGCGTTCATCCCGGGCCTGGGCGGCTGCGACATCGGCGGCCGGCCGATCGACTTCCACTTCGAGGTGCTGCGGCAGTTCGGCGCGCGGATCGAGAAGCGCGCGGACGGCCAGTACCTGGAGGCGCCGCACCGGCTGCGCGGCACCAAGATCCGGCTGCCGTACCCGTCCGTCGGCGCGACCGAGCAGGTGCTGCTGACCGCCGTCCTCGCCGAGGGCGTCACCGAGCTGTCCAACGCGGCGGTCGAGCCGGAGATCGAGGACCTGATCTGCGTCCTGCAGAAAATGGGCGCGATCATCGCGATGGACACCGACCGGACGATCCGCATCACCGGCGTCGACAAGCTCGGCGGCTACACGCACCGCGCGCTCCCCGACCGCCTGGAGGCCGCCTCCTGGGCGTCCGCCGCGCTCGCGACCGAGGGCAACATCTACGTCCGCGGCGCCCAGCAGCGCTCGATGATGACCTTCCTGAACACCTACCGGAAGGTGGGCGGCGCCTTCGAGATCGACGACGAGGGCATCCGCTTCTGGCACCCGGGCGGCACGCTGAAGTCCATCGCGCTGGAGACGGACGTGCACCCCGGCTTCCAGACCGACTGGCAGCAGCCGCTGGTCGTCGCGCTCACGCAGGCCACGGGCCTGTCGATCATCCACGAGACCGTGTACGAGTCCCGTCTGGGCTTCACGTCCGCGCTGAACCAGATGGGCGCGCACATCCAGCTCTACCGCGAGTGCCTGGGCGGCATGGACTGCCGCTTCGGCCAGCGCAACTTCCTTCACTCCGCGGTCGTTTCGGGCCCCACGAAGCTGCAGGGCGCCGACCTGATCATTCCCGACCTGCGCGGCGGCTTCTCGTACCTGATCGCCGCCCTGGCGGCCCAGGGCACGTCCCGCGTCCACGGCATCGGCCTGATCAACCGCGGCTACGAGAACTTCATGGAGAAGCTCGTAGAGCTGGGCGCAAAGGTGGAACTACCGGGCAGCACGCTCTGACGTAAGCCAGGGCACCCGCCGCCGCTGTGGGCAGTCGCGCCGCGCGCCGCTGTGGGCAGTCGTGCCGCTGGGGCGGCACGGGTGGGCACAGCGGCACCCCGGACGGCGGGCAGCCGCCAAGAGACCCCAGCCACCCCCACGAAGTCGCACATGCGAAAGGGCGGCCACCCCTCTCGGGGTGGCCGCCCTTTCGCCTGGGCTCACTGGCCCTTGGCGGCTTCCTTGAGCTTGGACCCCGCAGACACCTTCACGCTGTAGCCGGCCGGGATGTTGATCGGCTCGCCGGTCTGCGGGTTGCGGGCGGTACGAGCGGCACGGTGGGTGCGCTCGAAGGTGAGGAAGCCGGGGATGGTGACCTTCTCGTCGCCCTTGGCAACGACCTCGCCGACCGTCTCGGCGAACGCGGCCAGCACCGCGTCGGCGTCCTTGCGGGTCACCTCGGCGCGGTCGGCCAGCGCGGCCACCAGCTCACTGCGGTTCATGTTTGTACTCCCGTGTTCTTCTTGCCGTTGAGGCGTGCCACGCGGCGGAGCCGCATATGGATGCGGCGAAGCCGATGCTGCCAGGGTCCTCGGTCGGTCCCCGGACCCGGGTCCGTAGCCAGACCCTCGCGCCCAGAGACGCATCCTGCCCCCACCTGCGGCGGGAAAGCCAATCCGGCACCCCTGGGAGTCACACGAAAAGCGCCACTGCCTCGAATTGATGACGCTCCGTCCACTCCCGACAGCGGACCGCAGGGCTCAGGCTGGCTGCCCGCCACCCTAGAGGGAGGCTTCAGACCCCGCGTTCCACGACGCGCCGACTCTAATACCCCGGACCGACAACGCCGGTATCCCGGTCGTTCAGGCGGTGGTGTTACCCGTCACAGCGACCCCGGCGGCCTTCGCGGCGTCCCGCACCGCTCCGGCGACGGCGCCCGCGACCTTGTCGTTGAAGACGCTCGGGATGATGTAGTTCGGGTTGAGCTCGTCCTCGGTGACGACGTCGGCGAGGGCCGTGGCGGCGGCCAGCATCATCTCCGTGTTGACCGTCCGCGACTGTGCGTCGAGCAGGCCGCGGAAGACGCCCGGGAACACCAGCACGTTGTTGATCTGGTTCGGGAAGTCCGAGCGGCCGGTGGCCACAACTGCCGCGGTCTGGCGGGCGATTGCGGGCTCGATCTCCGGGTCCGGGTTCGCGAGCGCGAACACGATGGCGTCGTCGGCCATGGCGGCCACGTCGTCGCCGTCGAGCACGTTCGGCGCCGAGACGCCGATGAACACGTCGGCGTCGCGCACCGCTTCCTTCAGCGTGCCGGTGACGCCCTCGGGGTTGGTGTTGTCGGCGATCCACCGCAGCGGGGAGTCCGCGGCGGCGTCGACGAGGTCGGCGCGGCCGGCGTGGACGACACCGTGGATGTCGGCGACGACGGCGTGCTTGACGCCAGCGGCGATCAGCAGCTTGAGGATGGCCGTACCGGCCGCACCGGCGCCGGACATGACCACGCGCACGTCCTCGATCGCCTTGCCGACCACGCGAAGTGCGTTGGTCAGCGCGGCGAGGACGACGATCGCGGTGCCGTGCTGGTCGTCGTGGAAGACGGGGATGTCGAGGGCCTCGCGCAGCCGCGCCTCGATCTCGAAGCAGCGGGGCGCGGAGATGTCCTCGAGGTTGATCCCGGCGAAGCCGGGGGCGATGGCCTTGACGATCTCGACGATGGCGTCTGTGTCCTGGGTGTCGAGGCAGATCGGCCAGGCGTCGATGCCGGCGAAGCGCTTGAAGAGAGCCGCCTTGCCCTCCATCACGGGCAGGGCGGCCTTGGGGCCGATGTTGCCGAGGCCGAGCACGGCGGAGCCGTCCGTCACGACCGCAACGGAGTTGCGTTTGATGGTCAGGCGGCGGGCGTCCTCGGGGTTCTCGGCGATCGCCATGCACACGCGGGCCACACCGGGCGTGTAGACCATGGACAGGTCGTCACGGTTGCGGATGGGGTGCTTGGACGCCATCTCGATCTTGCCGCCGAGGTGCATCAGGAACGTACGGTCCGAGACCTTGCCCAGGACGACGCCCTCGATGGTGCGCAGCTTGCCGACGATCTCGTCGGCGTGCGCGGTGGAGGTCGCGGCGATGGTGACGTCGATTCGGAGCTTCTCGTGCCCCGAAGCGGTGACGTCGAGGCCGGTCACCGAGCCTCCGGAGGACTCGACGGCCGTGGTGAGCTGGGACACCGCGGTTCCGCTCGCGGGCACCTCCAGCCGGACCGTCATCGAGTAGGAGACGCTGGGCGCCGTTGCCATGGCCGACTTCCTCTGCTTTCCCTTTGTGTCGCGTGTGTCGCGTGCGCTGTCCGCGAGTCCACGGACAGCGTCATCCGATGGTGTCACCTACCGCCGAGTACGCGGTAGCCGCATCGGGTTGCGAACGTTTTGTTCTCGCGGAAGACCGCTCCGACCATACGAGAGCGCCGGCTCTCTGTGCGGCGGAGGGGTGCCCGGGCGCGCAAGGACAACACGGTCGGCACACGCGTCGGCACACACGTCGGCACACACGAACAGGCCCGCGCCGCCTGGTGGCGCGGGCCTCTCGCACGCTGAGTGACACCGACCCGCCATGCTCGCCTCGCGGCAAGTGGTCGCTCGAAGCGACGAAGGTTGGGCCCGGGGGCTTGGATCGAGCCGGTGCCACGTCAAAGGTAACAAACGATCCCCGTAAGGCAATTCCCGTCCCGCCCATCGGTCCGGAAGGAGGTCCGGATCACGCTCCCGGATCAGTCCCACGGAGCAGATCCGGATCAGTCCCGGAGCAGATCCGGCATTCCGGAGGCGTCCGGCTCGTCCCGCTCCGCCGAGACGACCGTGAGCTGCTGCGTCGCGCGGGTCAGCGCGACGTACAGGACACGCAGTCCGGCGGGCGACTCGTCGGCGATCTCCGCAGGTGAGACGACCACCGTCGCGTCGTACTCCAGGCCCTTCGCCTCCAGGCTGCCGAGTGCGACGACACGCTCGCCGAGTCCCGCGAGCCAGCGGGCGGCCTCCTCGCGGCGCTGCATCGCGACGACGACACCGACCGTGCCGTCGACCTGATCCAGCAGGCGACTGGCCTCCGCCCGGACGGTCCCCGCCATCCCGTCGCCGCGTACGACGGCGAAGCGGGGCTGTACGCCCGTCGAGCGTACGGCGGACGGCGCCGCGGAGCCCGGCATGGCGAGGGTGAGGACGCGGGACGCCAGCTCGGCGATCTCGGAGGGGTTGCGGTAGTTCACGGTGAGCGTGAAGCGGCGGCGGGGCCGGGTGCCGAGGGCCTCGTCGCGGGCCTCGGCGGCCTCGTCCGGGTCGGACCAGGAGGACTGGGCGGGGTCGCCGACGATCGTCCAGGTGGCGTGCCGGCCGCGGCGGCCGATCATGCGCCACTGCATGGGCGTGAGGTCCTGGGCTTCGTCGACGATGACGTGCGCGTACTCCGTACGCTCCTGGGCCAGCCGCTCCGCGCGCTCGCGCGAGGACTCCTCGCGGACCGGCATGAGCTCCTCCAGGCCCGTGAGCTGGTCGAGCGGGTCGAGCTCGCGCTTCTTGCGGGGCTTGGCGGGGGTGCCGAGGATCGCCTGGAGCTCGTCGAGCAGGGCCACGTCGTGCACGGAGAGCGCGTCGCGCCGCAGCGAGCGGGCGATCCTGCGCACCTCGCCGGGGTTCAGCTCGCGGCGCGCCCACCGGCCGAGCAGCTTCTCGTCACCCATCGCCGTGAGGACACGGCGCGGGGTGAGCTCGGGCCACCAGGCGTCGAGGAACGCGATGAAGTCGTCCTCGGAGCTGATGTCCTCGTCGAAGGAGGAGCGCAGCTCGGCGGCGAGCTCCGGGTCGGTGTGCCGGGATCCGGCGCCCGACTGCTCCCACAGGGCGTCGAGCAGCAGCTTGCGGGCACGGGGACGGAGCAGGTTGACGGGCGCGGTGCCGCCGAGGGCCGCACGGCGGATACGGCCGAGCTGCTCGCCCTCCAGTTCGAGCCGACGCCCGAAGGCGACGACCCGCAGCCGGGTGGGCGGCCCTGCGGGGGCCGCGGAACCGCGCGCAGGCCCGAGCTCCAGCGCCCCGCGCGCCGCCTTCCGCAGCACGCGCAGCATCCGCGACGAACCCTTCACGCGGGCCACCGACGGCGCGTCGTACACCGTGGCCTCTGCCCCGTCGACCAGCGAGCCGACCGCGCGGATCGCCACCTGGCCCTCCTCGCCGAGGGACGGCAGGACGCCCTCCGTGTACGCGACGAGCAGCGGCGTCGGCGAGACGATGAGGATGCCGCCCGCGTACCGGCGCCGGTCCTGGTAGAGCAGATACGCGGCGCGGTGCAGGGCGACCGCCGTCTTGCCGGTGCCCGGGCCGCCCTCGACGTACGTCACGGAGGCGGCCGGTGCCCGGATCACCAGGTCCTGCTCGGCCTGGATGGAGGCGACGATGTCGCGCATCGTGTGCGTGCGGGCCTGGCCGAGCGCGGCCATCAGCGCGCCGTCGCCGACCACGGGCAGTGCCTGGCCGTCCAGGTAGGCCGTGAGCTCGGGGCGCATCAGGTCGTCCTCGACGCCGAGGACCTTGCGTCCCTTGGAGCGGATGACACGGCGGCGCACCACCCGGCCGGGGTCGACGGGCGTGGAGCGGTAGAAGGGTGCGGCGGCGGGGGCGCGCCAGTCGATGACCATCGGCGAGTAGTCGGCGTCGAGCACACCGATGCGTCCGATGTGCAGGGTCTCGGCGATGTCGGCCGTGTTGTCGTCGCGCACGGCGCCCTCGGCCGGCTCCACCGCCGTGTACGCGCCGTCGGGACCCTTCTGGCCGTCCTTGCCCCGCAGCAGATCGATACGGCCGAAGAGGAAGTCCTCGAACTCGTTGTTGAGGCGGTTGAGGTGGATTCCGGCACGGAAGACCTGCGCGTCCCGCTCGGCGAGCGCGCCGGGCGTGCCGACGTGACCGCGCTTGGCGGCGTCGTTCATCAGGAACTCGGCCTCGTGGATCTTCTCCTCGAGACGCCGGTACACAAGGTCCAGATGGTCCTGTTCGACGCCGATCTCGCGGTCGCGTACGGAATCGACAGCGATCTCTGCAGCGGAATCGACGGCTTCCTGCGCGGCCACCGAGGCCCCCTTCTGACGTGCTGGGCAGCCGTCCACCGTACGCGAAAGGGGGCCCTGATGTGCACCTGCGTACGCACATTCCTGCACAAATGTGCTACGCGGACCGCCAGACGTCCCACACGTCGACCCGCCGGACGTCCCACACGTGCACCAGCCGGACGTCCTATACGTCCACCTCCACCAGTCGCCTGCCGTCGAAGGTTTCGACCTCGAAGTGGTCGATGTCGTTGCGGGCGAACGCGGCGCCCCCGTGCACGTACAGCGGGTGCTTGGCGGACTCGTGGGTGCTGCCTGGAATGCCGTATCCCCACTTCGGGACGGACCAGGTGGTCACCGTCTCGCGCTCGCCGTTCTTGCCGACCGCGATGAGGGAGCACTTCTCCGGGCCCTTGACGTTCTTCAGCTCCAGGACGGTGTGCGTGCCCCAGGCCTTCGTCTCCATGCCGATGGTGGCGGTGACCTTGGTCGACGCGTCCGTGGCCTGCACCTTCTCGTCCATGTGGTGGAAGAAGGCGTCCTGGGCCGGGCTGGTCGGATGCGGATCGGCGAGCGTGGTCGCGTCCTCGCCGTCCACCGCCATGACCGTCAGCGGCCCGCCGATGATCAGCGCGGCCGCGGCCGCCACCAGATACAGACCCCGCCTGCGCTTCACGGCGCGCCGGGCCGCGACCTCGTCGATGAGGCGTTCGGAGAGCTTCGGGCTGGGTTTGGCCGCGAGCTGTGCGCCGAACTGCTGCCGGACCGGGTCGCTCTGCGCGCCGGGAAGATCGGCGAGCGCCGCCAGCATCGGCTCCATCCCGGCGAGCTCTTCCAGCTGCTGCGCACACCAGTCGCAGCCGGCCAGATGCGCCTCGAACGCGGTCGCCTCGGCGTCGTCCAGGATGCCGAGGGCGTAGGCGCCGACCGTCTCGTGCACGTCGTCGGGTCCCTCGGGCCCCGGAGACCGCCCAGAGCCGGGAGACCCGGGAGACCCGGGCGATCCGAACCCGGACCCGTACCCGTCGTACGCGCTCATGCCGTCACCCCCCGCTCCTCCAGCGCCAGCTTCATCGAGCGCAGCGCGTAGAACACCCGCGAGCGCACCGTGCCGCTGGGTATGCCGAGCGTCGCGGCCGCCTCATTGACCGTACGCCCTTTGAAATACGTCTCGACCAGTACCTCTCGGTGAGCCGGGGTCAGGTCCTCGAGCGCGTCCGAGAGTGTCATCAGCCACAGCGCCTTGTCGATCTCGTCCTCCGCGGGGATGACCTCCAGCGGCGACGGGTCGACCTCCTGCGGCCGGGCCTGCCGGCTGCGGTGACCGTCGATGACGATGCGCCGGGCGACCGTCACCAGCCAGGGGCGTACCGAGCCGGTCGCACGGTTGAGCTGACCGGCGTTCTTCCAGGCCCGGATGAGCGTCTCCTGCACGACGTCCTCGGCGCGCTGCCGGTCCCCCGCGACCAGCCTGAGCACGTATGCGAGCAGTGGACCGGCGTGCTCCCGGTAGAGGGCGCGCATGAGCTCCTCGTCGGGTTCCGCGGGCTGGGACATGCGATGTCGTGCCCTGGGCGGACGTTCATCGGCCACGGCGGAATCCTTGCGCACGCCTACCTCCGGTGTCCCCGAATCGACTCGGGCTGCCCAGCCGGTGCTTCCCAGCCGGTCGCTCACCATCGGGGTACGTAGCGCGGTGGCGTTGTGTTCAAGGCTCCGTCAAAGCAATTCCACAGCAAGGGGTTTGCCGGATTCGCCAGCGCCTCAAGGCACTTGACCGGGGCTGCCGGATGTTCAGGCCCGCGCGAGTGCCGCCCGGCGGCGGTGCCGGGCCACGCGTTCCCGGTTGCCGCACGCCTCGCTCGAGCACCATCGCCTGCGTCGGCCACGTGATGTGTCGAGGTAGATGAGGGGGCAGTTGTCGCCCTCGCACTGCCGCAGCCGCGCTCGGGCGACCGGGTCCGTCAGCAGCTCGACGGCGTCGCGCGCGACGGCGGCGAGGAGCGGGGTGCAGCCGGGGTCGGCGTGCAGGGCCCGGACGAGAGTGCCGTCGCCGGTGCGGATCGCCCTGGGGGCGGGCGGGGCCCAGAGGGCGAGTGCGTTGACGCGTTCCAGGGCGCTGCCGACGGACCGTCCCTCGAGTTCGCCGCGCACCAACTTCCCGACGTGGAAACGGAGTTCGTGGAACGCCGAAAGCCAGGAGGGCTCGGCTGTGCTCAGGGGCGTACCCGCGGGGACGAGCCCCGCGCCCACACACCAGACGCGCAGCCGGTCCACCGACCCGAGCCGCTCCTCGGGATGCGCCGTCGCCAGCAGGTCCAGACAGATCCGCCCGGCGTCGAACCGCGGCTCGTGCGGGGGCGCACCTGGGGCCGGTACAGGGGACGACGCGTGGGTGGCCGCGGCCGCGCCGGCGACGCCTGATGCCATGAGCCTGTCACCGCCTTGGGGGATACCGGTGAGTGCCGTATCCCTACAGTGCCTGCCCTGGCGCGCCGCCGGAACCCCTGGTACCGGTGCTCGTGCGCGCGGTCCGGGATCCCCGGGCGTACCCCGTCACAGTGCGGGTGCCTCAGCACCCACGGTGCCGTCGGCGGCCGGGAGCCGCCCCGCCCCTACGCGTCCGCGTACTTCGAGTCCGCCGCCGGATCCAGCGCCAGCCGGTACCCCCGCTTGACCACCGTCTGGATCAGCTTCGGGGTGCCGAGGGCCGTGCGGAGGCGGGCCATCGCCGTCTCCACCGCGTGCTCGTCGCGGCCCGCGCCGGGCAGTGCGCGCAGCAGGTCGGCACGGGGGACGACCCATCCCGGGCGCCGGGAAAGGGCACGCAGGAGCGACATCCCGGCGGGCGGCACGGGTCGCAGGCAGCCGTCCACCAGGACCGCGTGGCCGCGGATCTCCACCCGGTGCCCCGCGATCGGCAGCGCCCGGGCGCGGGCGGGCAGTTCCTGGCAGAGCAGCTGTACGAGGGGGCCGAGCCGGAAGCGCTCCGGCTGCACGGTGTCGATGCCGCAGGCCTGCAGCGGCAGCGCCGTGACGGGACCGACGCAGGCGGGGAGCACGTCGTGGTTCAGGGCCGAAAGCAGTTCGGGCAGCAGGCCACGGCTCTCGGCACGGGACAGAAGGGAAGCGGCGGCCGGGGCGCTGGTGAACGTGAGCGCGTCCACGCCCCGCGAGACGGCCAGGTCGAGGAGCCGGTCGACGGGCGCGATGTCCTCCGGCGGCATCCACCGGTAGACCGGGATGCCGACGACCTCCGCGCCGCCCTCCCGCAGCGCCTCGACGAAGCCGGGCAGCGGCTCGCCGTGGAGCTGCACCGCGATACGGCGCCCGTCGACGCCCTCGCTCAGCAGCCGGTCGAGGACCTCGGCCATCGACTCGGACGACGGCGACCACTCCTCGGTGAGCCCGGCGGCCCGGATGGCGCCCTTGACCTTGGGACCGCGGGCGAGCAGCTCGACGCCGCGCAGCCGGTCGAGCAGGGCCTCGCCGAGGCCCCATCCGTCGGCGGCCTCGACCCAGCCGCGGAACCCGATGGCGGTGGTGGCCACCACCACGTCGGGCCGCTGGTCGATCACGTCCTTGGTCGCGGCGAGCAGTTCGCTGTCGTCGGCGAGGGGCACGATGCGCAGCGCGGGGGCGTGCACGACGGAGGCTCCGCGCCGCTGCAGCAGGGCGCCGAGCTCATCGGCGCGGCGTGCGGCCGTCACCGCGACGGTGAACCCCGCGAGGGGGCCTTCCTTTTGGTCGAACATTGGCTCTCGTCCCGAGCTCTCGTGGTTCTCCGGTGGCTGTCAGGTAGTCCTCCGGGGTTCACCGAGCCTGCCAACAGCCCGTGACAGGCTCGGATCGTTGTCATGTCGTCCGTGTTACGTCACCGCGCATCCCGTACAGACCGGCGGCGGGACGTCCGGCCCGGCCGCGGGTACGGCCGGGCCGGGTGCCCGCGGCGATCAGCCACCGATATCGACGTCCCGGAATGCTGCGGTCCGTCACACCTCCGCGTAGCTGAGCTGCGGCTTCGTCTCCGAGGTGGCCGCGGCGGGCGAGGCGGTGGCGGCCGGACGGCGAAGGTATACGGCCCAGGTCACCGCGATGCACACCGCGTAGAAGGCGAGGAACGCCACGAAGGCGCCGGTGCCGGTGCCCGCCGTCATGAACGACTGCCGGAAGGCGAGGTTGATACCGAGACCGCCGAGCGCGCCGACCGCACCGATCAGGCCCATCGAGGCACCGGACAGCCGGCGCCCGTAGGCCGCGGCCTCTTCCCCGGCGAGCCCCTTCTGCACGGCCTTGGCGGCGAAGATGCCGGGGATCATCTTGTACGTGGAGCCGTTGCCCAGGCCCGTCAGGACGAAGAGCGCGATGAAAGCGGTGGTGAACAGCGGCAGCGACTTCTCCATCGAGGCCATCACGATCACGGCGGTGGCCGCGGCCATGGCGACGAAGTTCCACAGCGTGATGCGGGCGCCGCCGTACTTGTCGGCGAGCGAGCCGCCGATGGGCCGGATCAGCGAGCCGAGCAGGGGGCCGATGAAGGTGACCGACGCGGCCTGCAGCGGCGTACGGCCGAACTGGGTCTGCAGCACGAGACCGAAGGCGAAGCTGTAGCCGATGAAGGAGCCGAAGGTCCCGATGTAGAGGAAGGACATGATCCAGGTGTGTGCGTCGCGGACGGCTTCCTTCGCCGCGCCGGTGTCGTTCTTGACGGACGCGATGCTGTCCATGAAGAGCGCGGCGCACACCGCGGAGATCACGATGAGCGGGATGTAGATCCCGAGCAGCACCCGGGGACCGCCCGCCGCACCGATGACGCCGAGGGCCACGAGCTGCACGACCGGCACGCCGATGTTGCCGCCGCCGGCGTTCAGACCGAGCGCCCACCCCTTCTTGCGCAGCGGGAAGAAGGAGTTGATGTTGGTCATGGAGGAGGCGAAGTTACCGCCGCCGACGCCGGTGAGGACCGCACACAGCATGAAGGTGGTGTACGAGGTGCCGGGCTCCATCACCACGAACGCGGCGATCGTCGGCAGCAGGAGCAGCGACGCCGCGATGACCGTCCAGTTCCGGCCGCCGAAGCGGGCGACGGCGAAGGTGTACGGCACGCGGACGAACGCCCCGACGAAGGTGGCCATGGCCACGAGGAAGAACTTGCCGGCCGGATCGATCCCGTACTCGGGCCCCATGAAGAGGACCATGACGGACCACAGGGTCCAGATCGAGAATCCGATGTGCTCGGACAGGACGGAGAAGATGAGGTTGCGCCGCGCGACGCGCTCACCGGTCTCCTTCCAGAACTCCTCGTTCTCCGGGTCCCACTGCTCGATCCAGCGGCCCCCCTTACGCGATGCGGTGGTGGTGCTCGGGGCTGTCATCTCACGCCTCCACGTATCTCGGCTGATGAGCCGAAGGTAGGGAGGGCGCGTTTCCGCACTGTGGCTGTGGGTGACCGCCGGGGAACTTTGCTCTCACCCCGGCCAGGTCGGGGAAGTGAGGGTTTTGCCGTGGATCATGACGGCTTGGCCGCGGGCCCTGCCCTCGGTCTCGTATTCCTCTGCGAGCGCCACATTCACGGCGGACGCTACCGCGCCCGTGTCCGCGGCTTCGCCGCCGTCTTCGTCGCACCGTTCGGCCACAGCCGCGGCCGCCGCTTGGCCGCAAGGTCCTCCAGCCAGCCCACGGCCAGGATCGCCGCGCCTATCAGGGGCCAGACGAGCGCGAACATCCACAGCGAGTACGTCGTGTCCAGCGCCGCGTACATGCGGTCGTTCATGAACGGGAGGTCGTACGCCAGGTCGATGATCGGGACCGTGGCCATGATCAGCATGTTGTGCCAGAGGTAGATCGTCACCGCTCGGTTGTTGGACAGGGTGACGAGCTTGTCCCATGTCGCCAGGCGGCCCGGCAGTTGCTGCCACGACGGCGAGTAGACGAGCAGGATCACCACAAAGCCGAAGGACCAGGTGGCCTGGGCGAGCGGGATGTCGTTGAGGTCCCAGCCGTCCGGGCCGAGGTGGCCGGAGGCCCACCACAGGCCGAAGGCCATGATGAGCGACGAGCACGAGACCGCCATGTAGCGGGGGATCTTCTGCAGGTGGCCCTCGTGGTGGGCGAAGCCCAGGACCCAGCAGCTGCCGAACACCGCGAAGTCCGTGACCGCGTTGCCCGTCTCACCGGGGATCTTCACCAGACCCGTCCCCACCACCGCCGTCAGCGCCAGCGGGGCCAGCAGCGTCACCCACGGCACGCGGCGGAACGCCCACAGCAGCAGCGGGGACGCGATCACGAACCACAGGTACGCGCGCAGGTACCACAGCGGGCCCGCCGCCTGGGCAGGCCACGTGTCCTCGAGGAGGCCCGCCTTGTCACCGAGATGCCACGGGAACGGCGGGGCACCGATCGGGACGACGTAGTTGAACAGGCTCGCCCAGCCCCAGGTGCCGCCGTGGTCGGGATCGGTGCCCGGGTTCCAGCCGCCCGCGAAGAGCAGCACGAGCACCGCCGCGCTGAACGCCCACATGGGGGGCAGGAGCCGGCGGACACGGCCCCGGATCACACTCAGCGCCGGGCGGCCCAGTGAGCGGGCCATGAGCGAGCCGGCCAGCGCGAACATCACGCCCATCGAGGGGAACAGGATCGTCAGCCATGCCCAGCCGAAGAGGTGGTAGACGACGACGCGGACCAGCGCGATGGAACGCAGCAGGTCCAGATAGCGGTCGCGGCCCGGCTTCTTGGGTGCCTCGGCTGCCTTGGGCGCGTCGGCTGCCATAGGCGCCTCGGCCGACGCGTACGCAGAAGACGCCTGTTCAGGAGTCCACGGCATCTCTTCAGGGCTCGGCGGCACCTGCTCAGGGCTCGGCGGATACGGAATCCCATACGGATGCGTCATGCCACTGGCCTCCGATCACCGCTGCTGCCCGTCCTCTGCTGGGGGACGGACACGGCGCCGGGCGCCGCCTCCACCACTCCGGTGCGCCGGAGTTTCTGCCAGCGCAGCCGGCCTCCGGTGAGGGCGGTGATCCAGGACTGGAGGAGGACCACGTACATGAGCTGCCGGTACAGGATCTGCTGGAGCGGCAGGGATACCAGATGGGTCATGCGCTCGCGGTCGAGCCGGAAGGCGTAGGCCGCGCAGACGGCCTGGATCCCGAGGACGCCGAGCCAGGCGCCGACGGTCTTCTGCGTGGGGCCGAAGACCAGCCCGTACAGCAGGAAGACGTCGATGAGCGGCGCGAGCAGCGGGGCGAGCACCATGAACAGCGACACCAGGGGCAGGCCGACGCGGCCGAAGCGGCCGGACGGGCCGCGTTCGATGAGCGCCCTGCGGTGCTTCCAGATCGCCTGCATCGTGCCGTACGACCAGCGGTAGCGCTGGGACCACAACTGCTGGACGGACTCGGGGGCCTCGGTCCAGGCGCGGGCGTTCTCCGCGTAGACGACGCGCCAGCCGTCGCGGTGCATCGCCATGGTGATGTCGGTGTCCTCGGCGAGCGTGTCGTCGCTCATGCCGCCGACCCGCTCGAGCGCCGTCCGCCGGAAGGCGCCCACCGCTCCGGGGATGGTGGGCATGCAGCGCAGCATGTCGTACATACGGCGGTCGAGGTTGAAGCCCATCACGTACTCGATGTGCTGCCAGGCGCCGATGAGCGAGTCCTTGTTGCCCACCTTCGCGTTGCCTGCGACGGCGCCGACGCGCGGGTCGCCGAAGGGCTGCACCAGCTCACGGACGGTGGACGGCTCGAAGACCGTGTCGCCGTCCATCATCACGACGATGTCGTGACGGGCGTTGGCCAGGCCGCGGTTGAGCGCCGCGGGCTTGCCGGCGTTGAGCTGGCGCACCACGCGGACGTTCGGCATGCGCATGTCCTCGACGATGCGGGCCGTGCCGTCGCTGGAACCGTCGTCGATGACGATCACTTCGATGGGGTGGTCGCTCTGCGCCAGCGAGTTCACCGTGTTCCGGATGCACTTGGCCTCGTTGTACGCGGGGACCAGCACCGACACCGGTTCGGTGACCGGCGGGCCCCAGCGGAAGCCGCGCCGCCGCACGCGCCGGGCGTGCACGGCGGACAGGACGAGCATGAGGCCGAAGCGGGTGATGACGAGGAAGCCGATCACCGCGAGGCCGACGACGAGGACGCCGGTCACGTTCTCGGACGCCTCGACCAGGTACACCCACGCCTTGCCCTTCCACAGGTCGAGGCCGGTCACGGGCGTGTGGGCGCTCGGTGCGTCCAGGGCTTCGGTGAGGTTGGCGAACTCGTACCCTTTCGCCTGCAGTTCGGGCAGGAAGCGGTCGAGCGCGGCCACGGTCTGCGAGCGGTCGCCGCCGGAGTCGTGCATCAGCACGATGGCGCCCTGGTGGCCCTTCGGCGTGGCCCGGCGGATGATCTCGTCGACGCCCGGGCGCCGCCAGTCCTCGCTGTCGGTGTTGTTGACGACGGTGATGTACCCACGGCCGCCGATGTACTCGGTGACGGGCCACGACGCGTTGTCCATGGCGGCGGAGAACGACGAATAGGGAGGGCGGAAGAGCGACGTGCGGATACCGGCGGCGCCGGCGAGCGCGAGCTGGTTCTGCGACAGCTCCCAGTCGATCCGGCGCTGGGACTGGTACGAGAGGTCGGGGTGGTTGAACGTGTGCAGACCGATCTCGTGGCCCTCCGCCACCATGCGCTGTACGAGCTCGGGATAGCGGGAGACCATCGTCCCGGTGACGAAGAAGACGGCGTGCGCGTCGTGTTCGGCCAGCACGTCGAGGACCTTGGGGGTCCACACCGGGTCGGGCCCGTCGTCGAAGGTCAGCACGAGGCGGCGGTCCGGCACGCTCAGCGTGGCGGCCTGGCCGCTGCGCGTGTCGATGACCGGACCGCCCCTGAGGACCTCGTCCGGCACCTTGTCGGCGGCCACCGGCGGGCGGACGCGGTGGTCGGCGAGGATCTCGCTGTGCACGTAGCCGCGGAGCATCAGCATCGCGAGCAGCGCGACGAGGATCAGCGAGGGCAGCAGGTAGCGCATGGGCAGCCTGCGGCGTTGCGGACTGCGTGAGCGGGAGGTCATTTACAGGGTGCTTTCCGAGGACGAGGGCGAGGAAGCGGAGGGTTCGGCGGGGCTGCCGGGGTCCAGCTCGACGGGGGCCTCCCCTATCGGGCTCTCCGCCACGGTGTCGGTGCCGTCGTCCTCGCCGCTGGACGGCGTCGGCTCGGTGGACGGCTCGCCGGTGTCCGTCGGTTCGGGGTCGACCGGATCGGTCGTGGGGCCGCCTCCGGTCGGATCGGGGCCGGGACCGGGATCATCGGAGGTGGTGTCCTGCGGGTCCGGCTCGTTGCTCGTCGTGGGGTCGGGGTCGGCGGACTCCCCCGGCTTGCTGGCGCTTGCGCTGGGGTCGGGCGAGGCGCTGGCGCTGTCCCCTGGAGACGCCGTGATGCCGTCGGTGCCCGAGGGCAGCACGTCAGGTGCTGTGCCCGCCGAGTCGGACGGGCTCGCGGTGTCGGCGGGCAGCGGTGAGGGCTCCACCTGGCTCGCCGGTTTGCCGTCGTCCTTCTGACCGGTGATCGGCAGCCAGGGCGCGCTCGAGTTGCCCGAGAGCAGGGTGGCCACGATGACCACCGCGTAGACCGCGCAGACCGTGCCGACGGCGATGCCTATCCGGCGCAGCGTACGGCTGCGGCGTCCGGAGTCGTCGACGAAGACCGGGACCTCGTGACCGCGCTGCTTCTCCTGGACGGTCAGCCGGCCCTCGTCGTACCCGATGGCGTCGAGCTGGACGGTGACCTCGTTGGGGTCATGGGCGTGGGCGAGGAGGAGGTCCTCTCCGGACCGCTCTCCATGACCGCCACGGTCCGGTCCATGACCGACACGGTCCGGCTGCCCGGTCGGGGCGCCCCGCAAGCCGCTGCCGTCCTGTGGCTCCCGGCCTCCCCCAAACTCTCGGCTTCGCTCGAGCAGGGGGGACCCCCGGCGAAACCAGTCTTCGGCCGTCCGCCCGGCATCGCTCGCCGGGCCGCCGTGCGACGGCTCAACGTCATCCGCCTGGCTGTCGCCGCGGGAGGGTTCGGCATCGTCCGCCCGGCCGCCGTCGCGGGACGGTGCGGCGTCATCCGCCTGGCCGTCGTCGCGCGACGGTTCGGCATCGTCCGATCGGCCGTCGTCGCGCGACGGTTCGGCGTCGTTCGCCCGGCCTTCGGCCTCCGGCCGTTCCGGGTCGTCCGACTCTCCGGAGTCCTCCGACAGTTGGGCGTCTTCCCGCCACTTGTCCACGCGCACGCACTTCCCCCCAGGGACCGATCCGGGTGCGCGTACGACTCCGGGCACCTGCCGTCGGATCGGGCCCCCACCCGATCCGAGCGCCCCCCTATCACACTGCGCCCGGACCATGAATGTAGCGCACCGGAGTGACAGTCGTACCGCTGAGTCAGTCCTGGCTCACCATGACGAGGGCGTCCGCGGCTGGAATCCATCCGTCCGTGGGCCGGCGAAGCCAACCGTGCCGCGTCGCCAGAGTCGCCGCGGCCTCGCGCAGAGCGTCAAGAGCCGGATGTACCAGGCCCTTTGGCCACACCAGTGACACGGGCGACAGCGGGACGGGGTCGACGAGGGGCCGGAGCACGGTGCCGGGCATGGGCGGGAAATCCACCACGGCCAGTACCGGGTTGCGGTATTTCGCCATGATCCGCTGGAACTCCTCGGCGCCCACCGCCAGCGGTGCGGGCGGCGCGACCTCGATGCCGCGGCCCTCGAAGAGCCGGTACGCCAGGTCGGTCCACTCCGGTGTGCGGGGGTTGCCCGCGCCCGCGTACACGGTCTCGCCCGCGAGCTCGTCGAGTGGCACCGCCTCGTGCTCGGCCAGCGGGTGGTCGGTCGGCAGGATGACCGCCATCGGTTCGTAGCTGACGGGCTGCTGCGCGAGGCGGCCTCGTAGCGCGGGGGCGAGACCGGCGTACCGCCCGAAGGACGCGTCGAGGCGCCCGGCGAGCATCTCGGCCGCGGCGCCGGTGAGGCCGCTCTCGAAGCGGGCCATCAGCTCGCACTCGGGCACGAGTTCCCGGGCGTGCTCCAGGATCCGCCCGAAAACCAGGCCCGGGCTGTTGACGTCCACGAGCAGCGGCCGCCCCGGGTCCCCCGTCCCGCGGCGGAAGGCGGCGAGCAGCGCGTCCTGCGCCTCCAGCACGCGCCGCGCGTACGGGACGAGCCGCTCACCGTGGGCGGTCAGGGCGACCTGACGCGTCGTCCGCACGAAGAGATCGACACCCAACTCCCGTTCCAGGCGGCGGATGTCGCGGCTCAGGGCCTGCTGTGCGACGTACAGCCGGGCGGCGGCGCGGGTGAAGTGCAGTTCTTCCGCTACGGCGAGGAAGGCGCGGAGGAGGCGGGGGTCTGTCGCTGCGTTCGCGGACGGGGGTGTGGGGACGGGCACGCGGCGAATTTACAACGCAGGTGCGTCAATCGGCGTCGAGAAGGTGTTGGACCGCACGGGCCGCGGGCCAGCACCGTTTGATGCATGCCGCAACAACCTTCATCGCTGTTCCTGGCCGTCACCGGGGATTCCCTGATAGCGGCGGCGGTGCCGCCCGCACGCGACCTGGTGGACGACCGACCCCAACGAACCCGTTCAAGCGACGGGCGCCGCCCACGGCGGCGACGCGGGAGTCCGGTGAACCCGTACGCCCGTCTCTTCGCCATAACGGGCGCCCGCGCGTTCACCATCGGGAATCTCATGGCCCGGCTGCCCATGGGCATGTTCAGCGTGAGCGCCGTGATCATGATCGCCGGGTCACGCGGCTCGTACGCCCTCGCGGGAGCGGTGACGGCGACGGGGCTGGCCGCGACGGCCGTGGTCGCCCCCTGGACGGCGCGGCTCGTGGACCGCCTCGGGCAGGCGCGGATCGCGTTGCCCGCAACGGCCCTCGCGGTGCTCGGGAGCCTCGCCCTGCTGCTGTGCGTGCACTACGGAGCTCCCGACTGGACGCTCTTCGCCGCGTACGCCGCGACCGCCACCACACCCAACACCGGTGCCATGTCCCGCGCCCGATGGTCCCACCTGCTCAAGGGCGACGAGAAGGCGCTGCACGCCGCCAACTCCTTCGAACAGGCCGCGGACGAGCTCTGCTTCATGCTCGGGCCCGTACTCGCCGCCTTCCTCTGCGGCACGTTGTTCCCGGAGGCGGGCACCCTGGTCGGCGCGGTGCTGCTGATGACCGGGATGCTCGTCTTCGCGGCCCAGCGCTCGACGGAGCCGCCGCCCCGTCCGCGTACCGCCGCCAGGACCGCGTCGCCCCTCCGGGCGCGCGGGATGCCGCCCCTGCTCGTCGCGTTCCTCGCGATGGGTGCGGTCTTCGGCTCGATGGAGGTCGTGACGATCGCGTTCGCGGATGCACAGGGACACAAGGCGGCCGCGGGTGTGGTGCTCGCGCTGCAGGCGGCCGGTTCGTGCGCGGCCGGGCTGCTGTACGGAGCGACGCGGCCGGTGGGCCCGGCGAATCGTCGCTTCCCGCTGTGCGTGGCCGCGATGACGGCCCTCATGTGCCTGCCCCTGCTGGCGGCCGCGCTCACCGGATCCCTGGTGGCACTCGCCGTCTCGCTGCTGATCGCCGGGATGGCGACGGCCCCGACGATGGTCACCGGGATGACGCTGGTGCAGAGCCGCACCCCTGACGACCGGTTGAACGAGGGCATGACCCTCGCGGTGACCGCCCTGCTCGGCGGCATCGCGTGCGGCTCGGCCGCCGGCGGCTGGGCGGTGGAGCGGGTGTCGGCCACGGCGGGGTACGGGGTGCCGGTCGCCGCGGCCGCGGCAGCGCTGCTGGTCGCACTGGCGTCGGCACCACTGACCCGGGCAAGGCGCCATGCGACCGCTCGCACATCCTGATCACGTCCCGGCAGAAATTCCCGTCCAGCCCATTGACGCCCCCACAGCGCGCACATAGGTTCCCGCATCGAAGCGCTTCGACGAAGATCGTCGAAACGATTCGACGATCCAGGCCGAATTCGACGGCATTCGACAGCCCGGCGTCATGCGATCCACCCGCAAGTGATCTTCCCACTCCCTTCGGAGGCACTGGATGTTGACGGCACGAAGGCGTGCGGCGGCGGTGGCGGCTGCGGTTCTTTCGGGAACCCTGCTCCTGGCCTCCTGCGGCGAATCGGACAGCGGTTCGTCCGACGCGAAGACCCTCACACTCTGGCATTACGAGGCCCCAGAAAGCGCAATGGGCCAGGCCTGGAACGAGGCGATCAAGGAATTTGAGAAGACCCATCCCGGTGTGAAGGTGCGCTACGAGGAGAAAGGCTTCGAGCAGATCCAGAAGACCGCCCCGATGGTGCTCAACTCGGACGACGCGCCCGATCTCATGGAGTACAACAAGGGCAACGCGACGGCCGGTCTGCTCTCCAAGCAGGGGCTGCTCACCGATATGACGGCCGAGGTCGAGAAGCGCGGGTGGGACAAGCTGATCGCGCCGAGCGTCCGCACGACCAGCCAGTACGACGCCAAGGGCGTCATGGGGTCCGGCAACTGGTACGGCGTGCCGAACTACGCCGAGTACACGATGGTCTACTACAACAAGGACCTCTTCAAGAAGTACGGCATCGCCGAGCCGAAGACCCTCGACGATCTCACCAAGGCCATGGACACCTTCGTCGGGAAGGGAATCACTCCGCTCGCCAACGCGGGCGCGGAGTACCCGGCGCAGCAGTACCTCTACCAGCTCGCACTCTCCAAGGCCGACCGCTCCTGGGTCGATTCCTATGAGCTCTACAAGGGCAAGACGGACTTCCACGACCCCGCCTGGACCTATGCCGCGGAAACCTTCGCGGACTGGGTGAAGAAGGGCTACATAGCGAAGAGTTCGAGCGGCACCAAGGCCGAGGACGCGGGCGTCGCGTTCATGTCCGGCAAGAATCCCATCTTCTTTTCCGGCAGTTGGTGGTTCGGCCGCTTCAAGGAGGAGATCAAGTTCGACTGGGGCACGTTCCTGTGGCCCGATTCGAAGATGACGCTGGGCTCGGGCGGAAATCTCTGGGTGGTGCCGAAGGGCGCCAAGAACAAGGATCTCGCCTACGACTTCATCGACATCACGATGAAGAAGAAGTACCAGAACCTGCTCGGCAACAAGGGCGGTGTCCCGGTCGCGGCCGACGCGTCCGCCATCACCGACGAGCAGTCCAAGGCCCTCATCGAGAACTTCAACACGCTGTCCGCGAATGACGGTCTGGCCTTCTACCCGGACTGGCCCGTCCCCGGCTTCTACGACGTCCTCGTCTCCGAGACGCAGAAGCTCATCACGGGCAAGGCCACGCCGGACGCGTATCTCGACGCGCTGCAGAAGGCCTACGACGACGGTGTGCCGCAGTAATGACCGTGCTCGCCGAACGGAGCGGCGGGGGCCGGGCGACCGGTAAGTCCCGGACCACCCGGCCCCCGTACCGCCCCCGCCGCAACTCGTACGCGCTGTTCCTGCTCCCCGGAGCCCTCGCGTTCCTCGCAGTCGTCGTCCTGCCGTTCCTGATGAACACCGGTGTGAGCTTCACGGACTGGCAGGGCGTGGGGACGCCGAAGTGGACGGGGCTCGACAACTACCGCCGGCTCCTCGAGGACGACGCGTTCTGGGAGTCGTTCCGGCACAGCCTGGCGATGGTCGTGGCGATGGCGGTCATCCCGACCGCGATCGGCCTCGTTCTCGCCGCCGCCCTCTTCGACTTCGTCGCCAAGCACTTCGGTGCGAAGACGGCGGCCGTCCTGCGGGCCTGCTTCTATCTGCCGCAGGTGCTGCCGATCGCGGTCGCGGGCATCGTATGGAGCTGGATCCTCGCGCCCGAGAACGGCTCGCTGAACGAGCTGCTGAAGGCGGTCGGCCTCGGCTCGCTCCAGCAGGACTGGCTCGGCGATCCCGACATCGCGCTCTACAGCGTCATGGGCGTGATGGTCTGGGTGCAGATCGGCTTCCCGCTGGTGGTGTTCATGTCCGGGCTGCAGCGCGTCGATCCGCAGCTGTACGAGGCCGCCGAGCTGGACGGCGCCGGCTGGTGGCAGCGGTTCTGGCACGTCACGCTGCCGCAGATCCGGCCGGAGATCTACGTCGTGCTGCTGTGGTGCACGATCGCCGCGCTCAAGGTGTTCGGCGCCGTGTACGTCCTCACGAAGGGCGGTCCCGGCGGGGCCACCAACGTCCCCTCGTACTTCTCCTTCCAGAACTTCTTCGAGAAGACGCAGGTCGGATACGGCTCGGCGGTCGCCACCGTGCTGACCGTGATCATCCTGGCGCTGGCCCTGGTCGGCCTGCGTCTGCAGACCCGCGCTGAGGACGCGGAGGAGGGGGTGGCCCGGTGACCGCCGTGCGCAGATACCCGGTGCTGGCCGCTCTCTTCATCGGCGCCGTCTTCATGGTCCTGCCGTTCCTGATCGTCGCGGTCAACGCCGTCAAGTCGCCCGCCGAGTACTCCGCGAACGGCCCGCTCAGCCTGCCCGACGGCCTCTACCTCGACGGCCTGAAGGACTTCTGGGAGCGGGTCGACTTCGGGCAGAAGCTGGTCAACTCGGTGCTGATCAGCGGGGCGGTGGCGGTCGGCGCGGTCGTCCTGTCGGTCCTCAACGCGTACGCGATCGGCATCGGCCGGATCAAGGGCCGCCCCTGGGTGCTCGCCTTCTTCGTACTGGCGAACATGCTGCCGCAGGAGGCCCTGGTCTACCCCGTCTACTACCTGTCCAAGGAAGCCGGCCTCTACGACACCCGGCTCAGCGTGATCATCGTCTTCGTCGTCATCCAGTCGGCCTTCGGGACGTATCTGCTGTCGTCGATCCTCGGCCAGTTCCCGCGCGAGATCATCGAGGCGGCGCAGATCGACGGGGCGAACAAGTGGCAGGTCCTGTGGCGGATCGTCGTCCCGGTCAGCCGCCCCACCATGGGTGTGCTGATGGTCCTGTTCTTCATCTGGACCTGGAACGAGTTCCTGCTGCCGCTGGTCATGCTGATCTCCAACGACAACCAGACGGTGTCGGTGGCGCTCGGCGTCCTCCAGGGCCAGCGCCTGATGGACGCCACGATGACGAACGCGGCCGCGCTGCTGGGCGTCCTGCCCGCCATCGTCTTCTTCCTCGTCTTCCAGCGGACGCTCACCCGCGGCATCGCCGTCGGTGCCGTCAAGTAAGGGGTACGGAGCCTTGAAATTCACGGACGGCTACTGGTTGCTGCGCGAAGGGGTCACCGCCGCCTACCCGGTCCAGGTGCTCGACGTCGCATCCGAAGAGCCCGGCACCCTGCAGATCCACGCCCCGACCCAGCCCATCCGCCACCGCGGTGACCTGCTGAAGGGACCGGTCGTGACCATCAGCGCGCACGCCCCGATGCCCGACGTCATCGGTGTCACGCTCACCCACTTCGAGGGCGAGGAGGAGCGGGGACCCCGCTTCACGGTGAACACCGAGGACTTCGGCTCGCACGTCTCGTACGACGAGGAGCACGCCGTGCTGACGGCGGGCGCGCTGTCCGTGCGCGTGGCCCGCACCGGCCCCTGGCACGTCGACTTCCTGGCGGGCGGCCGGACGCTGACCACCAGCGGCATCAAGGCCATGGGCATCATGCGGGACGCGGACGGCGGCCACTATCTGCGGGAGCAGCTGAACCTCACCGTCGGCACCTCGGTGTTCGGGCTCGGCGAGCGCTTCGGGCCGCTCGTCAAGAACGGCCAGGTCGTCGACATGTGGAACGCGGACGGCGGCACCGCCACCGAACAGGCCTACAAGAACGTGCCGTTCTACCTCACGGACGCGGGCTACGGCGTCTTCGTCGACCACCCCGGCAAGGTCTCCTTCGAGGTCGGCTCGGAGGTCGTCTCACGCGTCCAGTTCAGCGCCGAGAGCCAGCAGCTGACGTACTACGTGATCTACGGGCCGACGCCGAAGGAGATCCTGCACAAGTACACGGCGCTCACCGGCCGGCCCGCACTGCCGCCCGCCTGGTCGTTCGGGCTGTGGCTGTCCACGTCCTTCACCACCTCCTACGACGAGAAGACGGTGTCGTCGTTCATCGACGGCATGCGCGAGCGCGATCTGCCGTTGTCCGTCTTCCACTTCGACTGCTTCTGGATGCGCGAGTTCCAGTGGTGCGACTTCCAGTGGGATCCGCGGGTCTTCCCCGATCCGGCGGGCATGCTGACCCGGCTGAAGGAGCGGGGGCTGCGGATCTGCGTATGGATCAATCCGTACATCGCGCAGCGGTCGCCGCTCTTCGCGGAGGGCAAGGCGCTCGGGCATCTGCTGAAGAAGCCCGACGGCAGTGTGTGGCAGTGGGACCTGTGGCAGCCGGGCATGGCGCTGGTCGACTTCACGAGCCCCGCCGCCCGTGACTGGTACGCGGCGAAGCTGGAGGCGCTGCTCGCTCAGGGCGTCGACTGCTTCAAGACGGACTTCGGCGAGCGCATCCCGGTCGATGTCGCCTACGCGGACGGCTCGGACCCCGAACGGATGCACAACTACTACACGTACCTCTACAACAAGACCGTCTTCGATGTGCTGCGCAAACACAAAGGCGAGGGCGAGGCCGTCGTCTTCGCGCGCTCGGCGACCGCGGGCAGCCAGCAGTTCCCGGTGCACTGGGGCGGCGACTGCGAGGCGACGTACGAGTCGATGGCCGAGTCGCTGCGCGGCGGTCTGTCGCTGGGCCTGTCCGGCTTCGGCTACTGGAGCCACGACATCGGCGGCTTCGAGGGGACGCCGACTCCCGCCCTGTTCAAGCGGTGGATCGCCTTCGGCCTGCTGTCCTCGCACAGCAGGCTGCACGGCTCGTCGTCGTACCGCGTGCCGTGGCTGTTCGACGAGGAGGCCGTGGACGTCCTGCGGCTGTTCACCAAGCTCAAGCTGCGGCTCATGCCGTATCTGTACGAGACGGCGCGCACCGCGCACGCCGAGGGCATCCCGATGATGCGGGCGATGGTGCTGGAGTTCCCGGACGATCCCGGGTGCGCGCATCTGGAGCGGCAGTACATGCTCGGCCCGGACCTGCTGGTCGCGCCCGTCTTCTCCGACGAGGGGGACGTGTCGTACTACGTGCCCGAGGGCACATGGACGCATTTCCTCACCGGCGAGACGGTCACCGGGCCGCGCTGGGTGCGCGAGCGGCACGGCTTCCTCAGCGCGCCCGTGCTGGTGCGGCCGGGCGCGGTGATCCCGGTGGGCGCGGTGGACGACCGGCCCGACTACGCGTACGCGGACGGCGTGACCCTGCAGGCGTACGGCCTGAAGCCCGGGGCCCGGGTGACGGTACCCGTCGGCGACGTGACCTTCACCGTCGTACGGGAGGGCGACACGCTGCGCGCCTCGGCGAGCGACCCGGTGGCGCCCTGGCAGCTGTCGGCCGAGGGGCGGACGGCGCGGGCGGAGGCCGGCACCGGATTCCTCACATTGGAGCTTGACCAGGGCCTTTCAGGTACATCTGGCCCATCCGGCACATCCCGTACCTCCGGCAACCCCCAGTAGTCCGGGCGACGACTGACAGATATTCGACCGCTGAGGGGGATGTCTTGGTCAAGATCACAGATGTGGCGCGGCATGCCGGGGTGTCCCCCAGCACGGTCAGCTACGCGCTGAGCGGCAAGCGCCCGATATCCGAGGAGACCCGCAGGCGTATCGAGGCGTCCATCCGGGAGCTCGGCTACCGTCCGCACGCCGGGGCGCGGGCGCTCGCCAGCAGCCGCTCGAACGTGCTGGCGCTGGTGATCCCGCTGCGTACGGGCATCCATGTGCCGGTCGCCATGCAGTTCGCCGTCTCCGTGGTGACCAGCGCGCGGCAGCACGACCACGACGTGCTGCTGCTGACTCAGGAGGAGGGCGACGACGGGCTGCGGCGGGTCGCGGATTCGGCTCTCGTGGACGCGCTCATCGTCATGGACGTCCAACTCCGCGATTCCCGGCTGACGTTGCTGCGCGCGCTCGACCGGCCCTCGGTCCTCATCGGCTTCCCGGCCGAATCCGAGGGGCTCACCTGCATCGACCTGGACTTCGAGGCGGCGGGCCGTGCCTGCGTGGAGCATCTGGCGCTGCTCGGGCACCGCTGCGTGGGGCTCGTGGGGTCGCCTCCCGAGGTGTACGCACGGGAGACGGGCTTCGCCCAGCGGGTCGTCCAGGGCTTCACCGCCACGGCCCAACAACATGGCCTGACCTCGTCCTTCCACCCGTGCGAGGCGACCCCGGCCGCCGCCCGGCAGGTCGCGGCGCAGCTGCTGCGCGAGCAGCCGGCACTCACCGGGGTCGTCGTGCACAACGAGCCCGTCGTGGAACCGCTCATCGAGGCGTTCGAACAGCTGGGCCTGCGCGTGCCCCGCGATCTGTCCATCACCGCCATCTGCCCCGATGAGGTCGCCGAGCAGATCCGTATCCCCGTCACCTCGATCGCCATCCCGTCCGCCGAGATCGGGGCGCGGGCCGTGGAGCTGCTGATGCAGAAGCTCGACCGCGTAGCCGTGCCGAACGCCACGCTGCTCGCGCCGCGGCTGACGGCGCGTGCGAGTTCGGCGCCGAGGCCCGCCCACTGACCCCTGCCCACTGCCCCCCTGATCTTTCTGCCCGCCCCTGCTCTTTCTGCCCGGCGACCGTCCGCCGGGACCGTCGGACGGTGTCCGCCGGGACGGCTGGACGGTCGCCGCACTCCCCCCACGTACTCGCATCACTTCGCCCGCTGCAACAACGCACACCGAAGGAGCCGTACACGTGAGAGCCACCAGACAGCGCAGAGCACGAGCGAGACGTACAGCCATACCGACCCTGGCGCTGGCGCTGCTGGCCGGACTCGGCGCCACCACCGCCGGGCCCGCGGCGGCCGACGACCCGGCCTACCCCTTCCGCGATCCGCGGCTCTCCGTCGACCAGCGGGTGGACGACCTCCTCTCCCGCCTCACCCTCGACGAGAAGATCTCCCTGCTCCACCAGTACCAGCCCGCGATCCCCCGCCTCGGCATCCCGTCGTTCCGCACCGGCACCGAGGCCCTGCACGGCGTCGCGTGGCTCGGCAAGGCGACCGTCTTCCCACAGGCCGTCGGGCTCGCCTCCACCTGGGACCCCTCGCTGATCGAGAAAGTCGGCTCGGCGGTCGGCGACGAGGTCCGCGGCTTCCAGCAGGAGCGCCCGGCGGGCTGGGGCCTCAACGTGTGGGCGCCGGTGGCCAATCCGCTGCGCGACCCGCGCTGGGGCCGCAACGAGGAGGGCTACTCCGAGGACCCGTATCTGACGGGCAGCATGGCCACGGCCTACGGCACCGGCCTGACCGGCGGCGACCCAGACCACCTCAAGACGGCGCCCACGATCAAGCACTTCCTCGCCAACAACAACGAGATCCGCCGCGACACCACCTCGTCCGACCTGCGCCCGCGCGTCCTCAAGGAGTACGAGGAAGCGGCGTTCAAGCCCGCGATCGAGGCCGACGCGGTGACCGGCGTGATGACGTCGTACAACCTGGTCAACGGCCGCCCGGCGACGGTGACTCCGCTGCTCAACGACACCGTCCGCGGCTGGACGGACCGGGAGCTGCTGAACGTCACCGACGCCTGGGCGCCGGGCAACCTGGTGAACAGCCAGAAGTACTACGACACACAGGCCGAGGCCGACGCCGCCGCGCTGAAGGCGGGCATCGACAGCTTCACCGGGGACGACACCAACTCCGCGCCCACAACCACCGCGGTCAAGAACGCCCTGTCGAGCGGACTGCTCGAGGAGTCGGACATCGACGGGGCTGCCGGGCACATCCTGAACGTCCGCGTCCGGCTGGGCGAGTTCGACCCGGACGGCGGCCGCTACGGCAAGATCGACAAGTCGGTCGTCAACAGCCCGGCCCACCAGAAGCTCGCCCGCGAGGCCGCGGCCGACGCCATGGTGCTCCTGAAGAACCAGAACAAGGCCCTGCCGCTGAAGGCGTCGGAGACCAAGGAGGTCGCGGTCGTCGGCCCGCTCGCCGACATCCTCTACACCGACTGGTACTCGGGCACGCTGCCGTACGAGGTGACGCCGAAGGACGGCATCGCGAACAAGCTCGGGTCATCCGGTGACGTCACGAGCAGCGAGGCCGTCGACCGCATCGCGCTGAAGAACACGGAGACCGGCAAGTACGTCACCGCGGGCACGGACGCCGACGGCGAGGCGCTGAAGGAGAACGCCACGAGCGCCGGCACGGACGCGCAGTTCGACGCCTTCGACTGGGGCGCGGGTGTGCTGACGCTGCGCTCGGCCGCCAACGGCAAGTACGTCGGCTACAACTGGGCGAACTTCGTCAACGACCAGGCGCAGCCGGGCGGCTGGTTCGTCCAGCAGCAGTTCAAGCTGGAGAAGCAGGACGACGGGACGTATCTGCTGCGGTACGCGGGCTACGAGACCAGGGAGTCCTGGTGGTCGAACCCGGTCTACCTCGGCCCGACGGGCGACGACGGCACTCTCGGCCTGGTCGCCAAGGAGAACGCCGCGCACTACACCAAGGAGGTCGTCCGTAGCGGCGTCGACGAGGCCGTGGCGGCGGTGAAGGGCAAGGACGCGGCCGTCGTGGTCGTCGGCTCGATGCCCGCGATCAACGGCCGCGAGACCACCGACCGCACCGACATGGGCCTGGCGCCCGCGCAGGAAGCGCTGGTCAAGGCGGTGAAGGCGGCCAACCCGAACACGGTCGTGGTCGTCGAGACGAGCTACCCGACCACGCTCGGCGCCCTCCAGAAGGAGATCCCGGCCCTGCTGTGGACCACCCACGCGGGCCAGGAGACGGGCAACGCCCTCGCCGACGTCCTCTTCGGCGACGCCAACCCGGCGGGCCGCCTCACCCAGACCTGGTACCGGTCGGAGTCGGACCTCCCGTCGATCCTCGAGTACGACAACATCAAGTACGACCGCACCTACCAGTACTTCAAGGGCGACCCGCTGTACGCGTTCGGGTACGGCCTGTCGTACACGACGTTCGCATACGGCCAGGTCAAGGCGGTGAAGGACGGCTACGAGGTGGCGGTGACCAACACCGGCACACGGGCGGGCGACGAGGTCGTGCAGCTCTACACCCACCAGCGGGTCTCGCGCGACAAGCAGCCGCTCAAGCAGCTGAAGGCGTTCCAGCGGGTGTCGCTGAAGCCGGGCGACACGAAGACGGTGAAGCTCAAGGTCGCGACGAAGGACCTCGCGCACTGGGACGTGACGCGCTCCAAGTGGGTCGTGGAGACCGGCACGTACGACGTGCTCGTCGGCGCCTCGGCCGAGGACATCCGCACCCGGACGTCGGTGAAGGTCAAGGGCGAGACCATCCCGCCCCGGGACCTCGCCAAGACGACCCGCGCGGAGAACTTCGACGACTACGAGGGCATCCGCCTCGTCGACGAGTCGAAGGCGCGCGGCACCGCTGTGGGCGCCACGGAGAACGGGGCGTGGCTGAAGTTCGCCGACGCGCAGCTCGCCGCGGGCGCGGATGAGTTCACCGCACGTGTGGCTGGAGTGGCCCCCGGGACCATCGAGATCCGTCTCGGCTCCCCGACCGGCACACTCGTCGGCACGGCGAAGACGTCCGGCACCGGCTCGACGTACGCGTACGAGACGGTGACAGCCGAACTGTCGGCCGCCGCGAAGGGCCGCCAGGACGTGTACCTGGTGCTCGGCGAGGGCCTGCGGCTGGCGACGTTCTCGCTGCGCTGACCGGCACGAACGGCCGACCACCCCCGGGTGTCCCGGGGGCGGTCGGCCGGCTTCACTTCGGCCGGCGACGCGGGCGGGGCGCCGACAGAGGTGGGTGTCCACGGTATGGGGGTGCGGGTGGCGAAGCCCCCGCAACGCGCGGCGAAGCCGCGCACAAACGACGAAGGCGACGCGGCCCCCGCTTCCGGGGGCACACGTCGCCTCTCGCCTTCTCGTGGAGATGGCGGGAATCGAACCCGCGTCCAACGGTGCGGAACCAGGGCTTCTCCGTGTGCAGTCCGCTTCGCTTTTCTCGGCCCCGGAGATCACGCGAACAAGTCTCCGACGGGCTCAGTCACTGTTTGGTTTCCCTCTTCACCCCGTGACCGGGATCAAGGTTTAGTCCCCTAGCTGATGCCAGGATCCGGGTCGGGAACAGCCCCGGGCTGACACTTCGCGAGTCGCTACTTAGGCAGCGAGGGCGAAGGAATCGCGCTTGGTTTCGGCGATTATTTTTTTCGGCCTGTGGTTTACGAGATCATGGCCGCTTCCTCGACACGCTTCCCCTGCTTCGACAGCCGCTGTCGAAACCGATCATCCCCATGTTCATTAATCAATGCGCGCCCCTGCAGGTCAGGAGCTTGCCCCCACTGTGAGGGGCAGGTGTCATCGTACGTGACCAACGCCCGAGGGTGCCAGCCTATTCCCGCGCCGACGCCCGAGCGTGCCGCCTGTTCCCGGCCCGCGGTGCGCCCCCGCGGCGCTCAGGCCCGCTGCCGCCGCCGGACCGCCGACATCGCCCGCTCCGCCTCACGGCGGTCCTGCTTCTCGCGCAGGGTCTGCCGCTTGTCGTACTCCTTCTTGCCCTTCGCCAACGCGATCTCGATCTTGGCGCGGCCGTCCTTGAAGTACAGCGCAAGGGGCACGATCGTGTGACCAGTCTCCTGGGACTTCGAGTCCAGCTTCTCGATCTCCGCACGGTGCAGCAGCAGCTTCCGCTTGCGGCGTGCGCTGTGGTTGGTCCAGGTGCCCTGGCTGTACTCCGGCACGTGCACGTTGTGCAGCCACGCCTCGCCGCCGTCGAGCTGCACGAAGCCGTCCACCAGCGAGGCTCGCCCCTGGCGCAGCGACTTCACCTCGGTGCCCGTGAGGACCATGCCGGCCTCATAGGTGTCGATGATGTGGTAGTCGTGCCGCGCCTTCTTGTTCTGCGCGATCAGCTTGCGCCCTTTTTCCTTTGCCATAGTGCGGCCATTTTCGCACTACGAGGGGGATCCGAGGCCACTCAATACTGTCTCGGCCTGCTTCTGTGCGCCTTTGCCCGCCTCGAGGTCGGGTGTGATGCCCCGGCCGTCGACGGCGCGCCCGGACGGGGTGCGGTAGTGGCCGACCGTGAGCTCGGCGACGGAACCGCCCGGTAGCCGGCTCGGCATCTGCACGGAGCCCTTGCCGAAGGTCCGGGAGCCCACGACGATCGCGCGGCCGCGGTCCTGGAGGGCCCCCGCGAGAAGCTCGGCCGCGCTCATCGTGCCGCCGTCGACAAGCGCGACCACGGGTCTCTCGGTGTCGCCGCCGCGCTCCGCGTGCAGGGCATGCTCCTCGCCGCGCACGTCGTACGTCGCCACGAGCCCGCCGTCCAGGAACGCGGAGGCCGCCGTCGCCGCCTCGCTGACCAGGCCGCCGGAGTTGCCACGCAGGTCGAGGAGGATGCCGGCGCCGGCGGGAGCGTCGCGCACGGCGGACCGTACGCGGTCGCCAGTGCCCTTGGTGAAGGACGCGATCTTGATCAGCACGGCGCCGCCCCGGAGCTTCCGGACGGTGACGGAGTCCGTGGAGAGCAAGGCCCGGTGCAGGGTGACGCTCCACGCGCGCGTGCCCCGCTGCATACCGAGGGTCACGGGGCTGCCTGCGGCCGCGCTCTTCTCGTCGCCGCGCAGCAGGGCCACGACCTCGGTGGTGGGCCGGCCCGCTATGCGCTCTCCGTCGACGGTGCGCAGCCAGTCTCCCGCGCGGATGCCCGCCCGCTCGGCGGGTCCGCCGCTCTGGACGCGGGCCACCTGGATCCGCCCGTCCTCGGCGCGCCTGGCCCACAGCCCGACGCCGGTGTACTCGCCTTCGAGGGCCTGCTCGAACTTCTCGTACTCGTCGGGCGAGTAGACGGCGCCCCAGCGGTCCCCACTGCGGCTCACGGCCCGTTCTGCCGCCTCCGTGACGTTCTTGCCGTCGGCCATCGCCTCGGCCGCGGCCTCGGTCACGGCCTGCTCGTGCGCAGCGGAGACCGAACCGAGGGAGCCGGAGGCGGACTTACGGGACTGACCGGGCTCGGTGTTCCAGGAACCGGTGGCGACACCGGTGGCCAGCACGCCGGCGAAGACCAATGTCAGGGCCGCCCCGCGGCGCACGCGGTGGGGCTTGGGGAACAGGTCAAGACCTGACATGACGGTGAGTCTAGGACAACCCAGAGCGCCGCACGGTGCGTTGGACCGCGCGGCGCCCGGGTCATGCGTCACACCTTCAGGTACTTGCGCAACGCGAAGAACGCCGCCAGTGCCGGCATCAGCAGCCCGATCGCCAGGACGAGCGGCAGCTTGGCGAGCACGGCGTCCCAGCCGATGAAGTTGATGAGATTCAGTTTCTCGGAGAGCGCGAGGCCGTGGTCGATGATGAAGTACCGGCCCACGAGCAGCATCACGCAGGCGACCAGGCCGCCGATGGCGCCCGCGACCGCGGCCTCCATGATGAACGGCATCTGGATGTAGAAGCTGGAGGCGCCGACGAGCCGCATGATCCCGGTCTCGCGCCGCCTGCTGAAGGCCGACACACGCACCGTGTTGACGATCAGCATCAGCGCGACGACCAGCATGAGCGCCATCACCGCGAGCGCCGCCCAGTTCATGCCGTTGAGCAGCCCGAAGAGGTTGTCGAGGATGCCCTTCTGGTCCTGTACGGACTGGACACCGTCACGCCCGTTGAAGGCGGTCGCGATGACCTGGTACTTCTCCGGGTCCTTGAGCTTGACCCGGAACGACTCCTGCATCTGGTCCGGCGTGAGCGAACTGGCCAGCGGCGAGTCGCCGAACTGCTCCTTGTAGTGCTTGTAGGCCTCGTCGCTCGACTCGTACGTGACCTTCTCTACGACCGGCATCTCCTTCAGATCGCTTTCGATCTGCTTCTTCTGCTCGGTCGTGACCGCGCCCTTGGCGCAGTTGGGGTCCGACTCGGCGTCGCTCTTGTTGCAGAGGAAGATCGAGACGTTGACCTTGTCGTACCAGTAGCCCTTCATCGTGCTGACCTGGTCGCGCAGCAGCAGAGAACCGCCGAACAGCGCCAGCGAGAGGGCGACGGAGACGACGACCGCGAAGGTCATCGTGAGATTGCGGCGGAGACCGACGCCGATCTCCGACAGGACGAACTGGGCACGCATGGCGTCTACTCAGGCCTTTCCGTGGACAGGTGCTTCGAGCTCGGGCGGTCAGTGCTGGTAGCCGTACACGCCGCGTGCCTGGTCGCGGACGAGGCGGCCCTTCTCCAGCTCGATGACGCGCTTGCGCATCTGGTCCACGATGTTCTGGTCGTGGGTCGCCATCACGACGGTGGTGCCGGTCCGGTTGATGCGGTCGAGGAGCTTCATGATCCCGACGGAGGTCTGCGGGTCGAGGTTGCCCGTGGGCTCGTCGGCGATCAGCAGCTTGGGCCGGTTGACGAAGGCCCGCGCGATCGCGACGCGCTGCTGCTCACCACCCGACAGCTCACCGGGCATCCGGTCCTCCTTGCCGCCGAGCCCGACGAGGTCGAGCACCTGCGGCACGGACTTGCGGATCTCGCCGCGCGACTTGCCGATGACCTCCTGCGCGAACGCGACGTTCTCAGCGACCGTCTTGTTCGGCAGCAGCCGGAAGTCCTGGAAGACGGTCCCCAGCTGGCGGCGCATGTGGGGCACCTTCCAGTTGGACAGCCGCGCGAGGTCCTTGCCCAGGACGTGCACCTGTCCGTGGCTGGCGCGCTCCTCGCGCAGGACCAGCCGCAGAAAGGTGGACTTTCCAGAGCCGGAGGACCCGACCAGGAACACGAACTCGCCACGTTCGACCTCGAGGGACACATCCCTCAGAGCGGGGCGGGTCTGCTTGGGGTAGACCTTGGAGACGTTGTCGAATCGGATCACGGATGCACCACGGGTCGCCGGGGGTAGGTGACCGTGACCATACGCGAACCTGGCGCCGGGGCGCAGTCAGCGTGCTCACTTGCTCGCCGGTTGCACGATTTGTCACAGAACGGAACAGGCTGAATCCGGCAGGACGGGGCAGGATCCGAGGAGCCGCGCCGAAATCCGCGGAAGCTGGCACAGTGGTAGGGGGGAACTGCGGTCCACCGCGGACCGTTGTTCAGGTGAAGACATCGCAACCATCGACTGAGCAGACCCCGGCGGCAGACGACCAGCTCCGCGGGAGCGGCGCCGGTTCAGACGCAAGGAGGGCAAGCGCATGACCTACGACCGACTGGTGTGTGCGAACTGCGCTGCGCCCGTGAACGAAGGCCGCTGCCCCGTGTGCCGGGCGAACCGCGAGCGGATGCAGCAGGAGGGCCCGTTCGGGGGCCTCAACCCGATGGCGCTGATAGCGCTGCTCGCGGTGCTGATCGCGGCGGTGGCACTGCTGGCGCACCAGACCGCCTGATCACCGGTCGGTCACTCTGCGTCATCCTCACGGGAGGCGCCGGGGAGAGGCTGTCACCTGTCGCATACGTACCGTGATGGTGCACGTAGCGTCGCCAGACTAGGGCACGCAGCGTTACCACGGCAGGGCGTGCCGACGAGAAGGGCCCGGAGTCAGAAGCGCTCCGGGCCCTTGCCCGTATCAGCCGTCGTACGCGTACGACGTCGCCGTTGATCAGACGGCGGCGCGACCGCCCATGAGGCGCGGCAGCAGGCGGAAGCCGATACCGCCGGCGATCATGGTGGCGGCACCGATGACCAGGAAGGTGGTCTCGGCGGCACCCGTCTCGGCGAGCTCGCCCTCGTCCGTGGCCTGCTCGGAGCCGGTGTCCGTCAGCGCCTCCTTGCCCTCGTTCTGCTCGACGGGCTGGGAGCCGCCGTCCGGGTCGGTGTTGTCGTTGCCGCCACCGCCCTCGGTCGGGTCCTCGGTCGGCTCGGTGGGCTCGTCGGCCGGCTCGGCGGGGTCGGCCGGGTCCGCCGGGTCAGCCGGGTCGGCCGGGTCGGCCGGGTCGGCCGGATCCGCCGGGTCCGCCGGGTCGCCCGGGATACCGGTGTCGGACGGAGCCGGCTCCTCCGGCTCGTCGCCTGCCGGCGCGTTCACGTCGACGCCGATGCCGTCCTCACCGGCGTGCGCGTCCACGCCCACGACACCCAGGTCGACACCGACGTCGAGGGCCGAAGCGGCACCGGCGGCGGTCAGCGAAGCACCGGCGGCGATCACCGCACCGGCCGCTATGCGCGCCACACGGATCCGCGTCTTCTTGGTCATCTGCCTGCTACCCCCAGTAGCTGATCGTCAATGGAGCAGCGCCCGGGGCAGCGGCGGGGCAACTCGCTTGAGCAGGCCCCCTGTTCACACGCGCCCCAGAGATACGCATGCCGCGCGTTAGCCTTCCGATTTTTCACAGCAACGTCAAGGTCGTTGCGGGCGCGATGCCGGATATGAGCACGCTTGACCGCCGTAAGGACATGTGAGTGTGATGTAAAAGGCAGACAACCAGGTACAGAAAAGGCAACTGCCACTCAGCGAGCGGCAGTTGCCTTGTCGACAAATCGGCAGGTTATTTCTCCTGCTGCTTGCGCCAGCGAATTCCGGCCTCCAGGAAGCCCTCGATCTCGCCGTTGAACACGGCCTCGGGGTTGCCGACTTCGTGCTCGGTCCGCAGGTCCTTGACCATCTGGTACGGGTGGAGGACATACGAACGCATCTGGTTGCCCCAGGAATTGCCGCCGTCGCCCTTGAGGGCGTCCATCTTGGCCTGCTCCTCCTGGCGGCGCCGCTCGAGCAGCTTCGCCTGCAGAACGTTCATGGCCGTGGCCTTGTTCTGGATCTGCGAGCGCTCGTTCTGGCAGGAGACGACGATGCCGGTCGGAATGTGCGTGATGCGCACCGCGGAGTCGGTGGTGTTGACGCCCTGACCACCGGGCCCGGAGGACCGGTAGACGTCGATCCGCAGCTCCGACTCGTCGATCTCGACGTGGTCGGACTGCTCCACGACGGGGAGCACCTCGACACCGGCGAAGGACGTCTGGCGACGGCCCTGGTTGTCGAAGGGCGAGATGCGCACGAGGCGGTGAGTGCCCTGCTCCACGGAGAGCGTTCCGTAGGCGTACGGCGCCTGGACGGCGAAGGTGGTCGACTTGATGCCGGCCTCTTCGGCGTACGACGTCTCGTAGACCTCGGTCTTGTAGCCCTTCTGCTCGGCCCAGCGCAGGTACATGCGCTGCAGCTTCTCGGCGAAGTCGGCGGCGTCGACGCCGCCGGCCTCCGCGCGGATGTTCACGAGCGCCTCACGGGCGTCGTACTCGCCCGAGAGGAGGGTCCGGACCTCCATCTCGTCCAGCGCCTTCCGGACGTCGGCCAGCTCCTGCTCGGCCTCCGCGCGGGTGTCGGGATCGTCCTCGGCCTCGGCGAGCTCGAAGAGCACACCGAGGTCGTCGATCCGTGCGCGGAGGGCCTCGGTCTTGCGGACCTCGGCCTGCAGGTGGGAGAGCCTGCTGGTGATCTTCTGCGCCTCGTCGGGGTTGTCCCACAGGGACGGCGCGGCCGCCTGCTCCTCGAGCACGGCGATGTCTGCCCTCAGCTTGTCGAGGTCCAGGACGGCCTCGATCGACTCCATGGTCGAGGAGAGGGACTTCAGCTCTTCGGATACATCGACGACTGCCACGCCCTCCAGCCTAACGGCTGGCGCAACGTTCGCTTTCCCCCTCTGACGGGGGTACGGGCCACTGCGTGGTGCACTGCATACAGACGGTGACCCTCCGTCGTGGGTTACGCCACCCCGTCGGGGTGCGGGTACCGGGCCAGGGCGCCCGCCGTCGTGGGTTGTGCCCACCCTCCCCCAGCTACCGCTGGGAGGTGCCCCCAGCCCTGCGGAACGATTGCCCACAACGGTAGCGGTCGCCCCCACCGGCCGGTAGCCGCCCGCGTGCCGAAGGGGACGTGGCGGGATGTGCGCCCGCAGCGGCTGG
>NZ_LOHS01000050.1 GCF_001642995.1 Streptomyces jeddahensis | reverse complement strand
TGCGGGGGACGGGGCGCCGCCCCCGCCGTTCCGCCGCGGCCCGAGCATGCCCCGCGGCCCGAGCATGCCCCGGGGCCCGTGCAGCCCGCCCCCGCCGTCAGCGGCGACGGCGGCGCCGGCTGGCCGGGCGGCCCGGCACCCGACGCCGGACCGGTACGCCTCCCGGGCGCCCAGGTGCCCATCGGGCCCGGCCCTCGCGTGGCCGACGCCCGCGCGGCCGCCGTCAAGGCACAGCCTGTCGCCGCGGGCCTCGCCGCCTCCTGGTCACGGGCAAGCGCCGCGGTCAACGGCGCTCCGGCGGTGCCCGCGCCCACGACCGCACCCCCCGAGCCCGACGCGGGGGCGCCCTGGCGGCCCTGGCGGTTCCGGATGTCCAACGAGGTGTGGGGCAGGCCCGTCGTCGCCGGGGACCTCGTGTACGTCACGTCGTTCGAGGTCCACGCGCTGGACGTCGGCACGGGACGGCGCCGGTTCAAGACGCGGGACGTCGCCTGGTCGCTGGCGGTGGCCGACGGGCGTATCCACGCGTCGGACGGGCCGACGCTCCTCGCGCTCGACGCCCGCGAGGGCTCCGACCTGTGGCGGCTGCCCGTCAATGGCTGGGTCTACTCGCTGAAGGCCGACCGCGGCACCGTCGTCACCGCGACCCGCGGCGGCGGCGTCCAGGCCTGGGAGGCCGCGAGCGGCGAGAAACTGTGGGAGATCACCGGCGCCCAGAGCGACTTCGAGACCCCCGAGGCCGGGCCCGTCGTGCACGACGGGACGGTGTACGTGTGGAAGGACGCCCGGCTGCGCGCGCTCGAGGCGCGCACCGGCAACGAACGCTGGTCGTACCCGGTCGGCGACGCCGCGTCCTGCGGGGGAGTGCCGGTACGGCTGACGCAGGCGCCCGACGGCAACGTGTACATCTCCGCGGGCACCCGCGTCCTCGCCGTCGACGTGGTGAGCGGCCTCGTCCGCTGGCACTTCGAGGCGCCCGCGGTCTTCCTGAGCCCGCCCGCGTACGTGCCCGGGCCCGCGGTCACCGGCGGAGGGGTCTACCTGGCCGACTACCTCGGCACGGTGTACGCCCTGGACGCGACCGACGGCCGCGACCGGTGGCGCATCGCCACCGAGTCCCGGTCCTCCGTGGAGCCCGTCCTGGTCGTGGACGGCCACGTCCACGTGGGCAGCGGCAAGGGCCTGTACACGCTGGACGCGGTCACCGGCACCCCGAAGTGGCGGTTCCAGGCCGGCGGCGACGTCGTCGGCGCCCCCGCTGTCGCCGAGGGCCGCATCCACTTCGGCTCGACCGACCACCTCTTGTACACCCTCAAGGCCGACGACGGGCGCCTGCGCTGGAAGCTCGCAACGGGCGGCGAGATCACCGGCTCGCCGGTCGTGCAGGACGGCGTCGTGTACGCCTGCAGCAAAGACCGCTGCGTGTACGCCCTGGACGCGGAGAAGGGAACGGGGACGGCGCGGGGGTAGGCGGCCGGACTGTTGTGGGCAGTCGTTCCGCTGGGGCGGAACGGGTGGGCACAACCCACGACGGCGGGTGCCCTGGCACCGTACCCGCATCCCAGAGGGATCACGTGTGGTCCGGTGGCCGCTGCCGGATCGGCTGCGTCGGCTCGTCACGGGCCGGCTGCGCCGGGCCCGGACGCGTGACCTCTCCGGCGGCCGCCGGCTCCGCCGGCGCCAGCGGCGTGGTGCGCCGCCTGCGCCCCCGCCGCCGCTTGCGCCCCGGCATCACGAGGGACGCGAGCAGCAGCACCGCCCCTCCTCCGACCGCGCCCACGACGCCCATCTCCAGGCCGGGACCCGCGCCGCCGACGGTCAGGCTGCCCTGCGCCAGCCCCAGCCGCACAATCCACAGAACGGTGAAGCCCAGGACGATCAGGCCTGCCAGGGCGACCAGACCGCGCGAGCGCAGCACGATCCCGACCAGCGTCACCACCGCCGCGACGGCGAACGGCAGGAAGAGCGAGCCGAACAGCGCGGCCTTCGCGGCGGTGACACCCGTACCGGAGAACAGCTCCCCGAGGCGGTAATCGCGCCCGAGACGGCCGTCGTACCAGACACGGAAGGGGCTCCAGACGGCGGCCGTCGCTCCGATGAGAGCGAGGAGGGACCCGAGGATGTTCCGCACCATCGCAGCCCTCCTCAGCTGCTCTCGACCACGACGCTACGCCCCGTGCGCGAGCCGCGCCATACGGCAACATCCCAGCCCAGGACGCCCGGGACCACTGCGCGGGTACCCGCGCACGCGTGGGTGAACCGCCTGGCCGGTGCCGCCTAGCGGACGCGGTGACCCAACCCGGGGCCCGAGCGGCGGGCGGCGAACAGTTCCGCCTGCCGCTCGGGCGGCAGGCTGCCGAGCGCGAGAAGGTGCGGCGCCTGCGCGAACGCGTGCGCGCGTGCCGCCTCCTTCGCCGCCCACACGGCGCGCACCGTGCCCTGCACGGCCTCGGTCGGATACGAGGCGATCACCCGGGCGCAGTCGAGCGCGGCCTCCAACGCCTGGCCCGGCCCGGTGACTTGCGACACCAGCCCCGTCTCGTACGCCCGGCGCGCCGAGATCCGCTCGGCCGTGCCCATCAGCGCCATCCTCGCGACCTCGCCGATCGGCATGCGCTGCGCCATGAGGATCGGCTCGTACGCGCTGACCATGCCGTACGTCGTGTGCGGATCGAAGAACGTCGCCGTCTCGTCCGCGACCACGAACTCGGCCTCGCCGATGAGATAGAAGGCACCCCCGCAGGCCATGCCGTTGACGGCGGCGATGACGGGTTTCCAGAGGTCGTTCGCCTTGGGCCCGATCGTGAGGAGCGGGTCGTCGATCGAGTACGGCGATGCGGGCTGCGGGACGTCGGCGGAGCGGTCGATCCCGGTGCAGAAGGCCCTGGTTCCGGCGCCGGTGACGACGATCGCGCGTACCGTGTCGTCGAACCGGAACTCCCGCCATGCGGCCGCCAGTTCACCGGCCGTCTCGAGGTCGATGGCGTTGTGCCGGTCGGGACGGTCCAGGGTGACGATGGCCACCCCCGTCTCCTTGTGCATCTCGGTCAGGAGGCTCATGGCCGCTCCAGTACCCAGCGCGGCACCGCCACACCGTCCAGGTCCGCGAACACGACCTGCACCTTCGCGCCGATCCGCAGCCGCTCGGGCGGGACCGAGTTCAGCGGGGCGTCCGGCGCGCTGACGAGGTTGCCGGCCAGCCGTATGCGCGGGGCCTCGGCCAGTTCCACGAGGATCGCGTTGTACGGGACCAGCTTCGCGTACGCCGGAAGCAGCGGCGGATGCGGGACGACGTACGACCAGATACGCCCCCGCCCGCTCATCCTGCGCCACTCGCTGTCGAACGACTGGCAGTGCGGGCAGCAGGGGCGCGGCGGAAAGCGCAGCTCGCCGCAGCCGGGGCGGGCGCAGGCCTGGATGCGCAGTTCGCCGCGCGATGCGTACTCCCAGAAGGGGGCGCCGTCCTCGTCGACGACGGGCGAGAGCAGGGTCTCGGACTGCGGCATCTGTCTCAGCTCCTCAGCAGCAGGGCCGACGTGGGGACTCCTTCGCCCGCCGTGACCAGGCAGGTGGCGGCGTCCGGGACCTGCGCGGTGCTGGTGCCGCGCAGCTGTTTGACGCCTTCGTTGATGAGGTTGAAGCCGTGGACGTAGGCCTCGCTCAGCCCGCCGCCCCCGGTGTTGATGGGGAGCCGCCCGCCGATCTCCAGGGCACCGCCCTCGGTGAACGCCCCGCCTTCGCCCCGCCCGCAGAAGCCGTAGCCCTCGAGGGAGAGCGGGATGAGGGGGGTGAACGCGTCGTAGATCTGGGCGACGTCGACGTCGTGAGGGCCGAAGTCCGCGGATTTCCACAGGTGGCGGGCGGCGGTCCAGGCGGGCCCCGAGAGCGGGTCGTCGTTCCAGTAGTTGACCATGCCGTGGTGCTGGGACGGCAGGCCCTGGGCGACCGAGTGGACGTACACGGGTGTACGGCGGCAGTCGCGGGCGCGCTCGGCGGAGACGATGACGCAGGCCAGCGCGCCGTCGGTCTCCAGGCAGTTGTCGAAGAGGCAGAGGGGCTCGCTGATCCAGCGGGACGTCATGTACATCTCGCGGGTCAGCGGGCGCTCGTACATGATCGCGGCCGGGTTCTGGTTGGCCCGGTTCCGGCAGGCGAGGGCGACGTTGAAGAGGTGGTCGCGGGTCGCGCCGTACTCGTGCATGTAGCGCCGGGCGAGCATCGCGATCTCGTCGGCGGGCCGGAGCAGTCCGAAGGGCCGGGTCCACTGCGCGGGTGTCGGCAGCTGGACGGCGGTGTTCTTCCACGGCCGGGGTCCGGACCCCCGCTTACGGGACCGCCAGGCGACGCCGACGCTCGCCTGGCCGGACGCGATGGCGGCGGCCAGGTGCCCGACGGTGGCGCACGAGCCGCCGCCCCCGTACCCCACCTTGCTGAAGAAGGTGACGTCACCGGCCCCGATGGCCTTGGCTATCTCGACCTCGTCGGTCTCCTCCATGGTGTACGAGGCGAAGGCGTCCACCTCCGACGGTGCGATGCCCGCGTCGTCGAGCGCGGCGAGGACGGCGCGGCAGGCGAGTGTCTTCTCCGATTCGGGGAGTCGTTTGGCGAACGGGGTCTGGCCTATCCCGACTATCGCCGTAGCGTCCTTGAGGCTTGCCGCCACCTGCCACCTCCGCACCATTGGCCGTGCCCACCCGAAGTGCTGACAGGGCGTCAGGGTACAGCTAATCTGACGGACAGTCAGCTACTGGTTTTCGGCTACGGCTTTCTGGCCTGTGGAGGCGTGCGATGCGCGGGGACCTGGAGTGGGGGAGCATCCCGGGGCTGGTACGGGCGGCGGCCGAGCGGTACGGGGAACGGGAGGCGGTCGTCGACGGCCGCACCCGGATCTCGTACGCGGAACTGGGCGAGCGCGTCGAACGGGCGGCGGCGGCCTGCATCGCGAACGGGGTGCGGGCCGGGGACCGGGTGGGCGTGTGGGCGCCGAACACCCTGGACTGGATCGTCTCGGCACTGGGCGCGGTGACGGCGGGCGCGGTCCTCGTACCGCTGAACACCCGCTTCAAGGGCGCGGAAGCGGCGTACGTGCTGGAACGGACCCGCGCGAAGCTGCTGTTCGTGACGGGCACGTTCCTCGGGGCGTCGTATGTGGCCTCGCTGCGGCGGGCGGCGGGGGAGGGGCCGGGAGTGGGTGCGGGGCCGCTGCCCGGGCTGCCCCACCTGGAGCAGGTGGTGGTGCTGTCGGACGAGGCCGCCCCCGCGGACTTCCGTACGTGGAAGGACTTCCTGGCGGACGGGGACGGGGTGGGCGATGCCGAGGTCCGTACGCGGGCGGACGCGGTCACGGGAGGATCCCCCTCGGACATCATCTTCACGTCGGGGACGACGGGCCGCCCCAAGGGCGCGGTGATCACGCACGCCCAGACGCTCCGCGGCTACGAGGTGTGGAGCGACCTGGCGGGACTGCGCAAGGGCGACCGCTATCTGATCGTGAACCCGTTCTTCCACACCTTCGGCTACAAGGCGGGCATCGTCGCCTGCCTGATGCGGGGCGCGACGATGGTCCCGCAGCCGGTGTTCAACGTGGACACCGTGCTGGCGAACATCGCGGCGGAGCGCATCTCGGTCCTGCCGGGCCCGCCGACGCTCCACCAGTCCCTCCTCGACCACCCGTCCCGGGATGCGTACGACCTGTCTGCGCTTCGGCTGGTCGTGACGGGCGCGGCCGTGGTGCCGCTGCAGCTGGTGGAGCGGCTGAGGGGTGAGCTTCACGTCGACACGGTGCTCACGGCGTACGGCCTCTCGGAGGCGAGCGGCATCGTGACGATGTGCCGGCGGGGCGACGCGGCGGAGGTGATCGCGTCGACGTCGGGCCGGGCGATCCCCGGCACGGAGGTGCGGGTGGTAGCCCCCTCGGGCGCCGGCCAGCCCCCCGGCACGCCCGGAGAGGTCCTGGTCCGCGGCTTCAACGTCATGCAGGGCTACTTCGAGGACCCGGCCGCCACCGCGGAGGTACTGACGCCGGACGGCTGGCTGCACACGGGCGACGTGGGCGTCCTGGACGCCGCCGGGAACCTGCGCATCACGGACCGCATCAAGGACATGTTCATCGTCGGCGGCTTCAACGCGTACCCGGCGGAGATAGAGCAGCTCCTCGGCCTGCACCCGGACGTGGCGGACGTGGCGGTCATCGGCGTCCCGGACGCGAGGCTGGGCGAGGTGGGCAAGGCGTACGTCGTACGGCGACCGGGAGCCGTGGTCACCGCGGACGACCTGATCGCCTGGTCCCGCCGCGAGATGGCGAACTACAAGGTGCCGAGATCGGTGGAGTTCGTGGGGGAGCTGCCGCGAAACGCGAGCGGGAAGGTGGTGAAGGGGGAGCTGCGGGCGGGAAGGAACAGGTGATCCAGTGCGCCATTGGGCGACTTTGCCGGGGACGCGGGCCGTTCCCTGGCTCGCTCAGGCCGGCGGAGATCACTCAGGGCTGGGGCTCTTGACCGGCAGGCCCAATGACTCTGCGGATTCGACGAGGCGTTTGTCGTAGGCGATGAACGCGATGAGGGCACGCCCCAGCCCGCTCGCCGCCGCGAGGTGCAGCGCGTCGAGAGAGCGCAGGCGGGTGCCTGGACACAGCAACCCGGCTCGATCGAAGAGGTGGGCCGGTATGCGGATCAGTGCGCTCTCCTCGAGCCAGTCCTCGGCTTCCGTGAGGATCTCAGACGCCGCGTTGGCCGCGTGCAGTGCCCGACGCACTTCGGTGCGGGTGAGATCGGAGGTCAACACGGTGGCCGAGCCTTCGGTCGACAGCCACGCCTTCAGAGCCGATGTTTCATGCTCCTGCTTGAACAGCTTGAGGGCTGCGGACGTGTCCAGATAGATGAAGCGCATCAGCGGTCGGAGTCCTCGTCTCGCAGCTCGGCCAGGGTCTGGCTGAGCGGTGTCTCTCCGGGACTCGATGGCGCGGTCCGGATGCGTGCGGTCTGGGCGGCGGAGCGTGCACGTGAGAGCTCTGTGAGATCGATCAGCCCGTCAGCGACGGCTTGGTTGATCGCCTCCTCGGCGGGGTCCGGGGGGACTATCCGGGCGACGGTTCGGCCGTGACGGGTGACGCTGATGGTCTCGCCGTGCTCGAGCCGCTTGAGGACGGCGGCGGCATTGCGTTGCAAGTCGCGCACCGTGATCTTGATGTCATCCTCATGGGCTTCCATGTCGCACATCGTAAGAGGGTGTGCGACACATTTCCACCGTGTGCGTCAAATTCGGCTGACCAGGGAGTACGCGGAGGGGACGGGACCTGGGCGGGCCCGCCGGCGAGTGGCCGATCAGGAGGCCGCCCGCTCGGCCGCGCTGCGCTCCACGCAGAACTCGTTGCCCTCGATGTCGGCGAGTGTGGCCCACCCCGTCCCGTCGGGTCGCCGATGATCCGCGACGAGCGTGGCACCGAGGGCGAGCAGCCGCTCGACCTCCTCGTCCCGGGACCGGTCCTGCGGCTGCAGGTCCAGGTGCACGCGGTTCTTCACGGTCTTGGAGTCGGGCACGCTGATGAACAGCAGAGCGACGCCCTTGGCGGTGACCAGCGCCTCGGGGTCACCAGGGTTGTCGTCCTCCGCGAGGGAACCCTCCAGCACCTCGGCCCAGAAGCTCGCGAGGCGGTAGGCGTCGGCACAGTCGAAGGTCACGTGACGCACGAGAGAAGCCATGGGCGTCACTATCGCCATCGGGGGAGGCGTGCGTCCACGGTTTTATACGGCACGGACGATCTCGTCGGCTCGCTTTTCGATCTCGGCGACGAAGGCGGGCGGTGCCGGTGTGTCCCCACCAATGACATGGGCTTCATCCGGGTCGTACTCCCACCGCCAGTCACTCACGGTCGAGGGACTCCCTGGCGGCCGAGTGGAGCAGCCGGGCCAGGCAGTGGCCCGGCCCCGCTGAATGCTTGGGGACTCAGGACGCGTGCTCGTCCTGAGGGGTCACCGTGATGTGGGTGTCTTGCGGGGTCACGGTGATGTGGGTGTCCGCCATCGCCGGACCAGCTGTACTCAGGGCTGCCGCGGCTGCCACGGCGACGGTCACGAGGACCTTCTTGGCGCGGGTCACTCCAACTCCTTCGTGGAAGGGGGACTTCCGAACACCGAGTGACGCTAGGGTTAGGGGGCGATCGTTCGAGGGAATCGAACGGTTCTGGCCGCAGAATGTCCTGAAGCTTTCATGGGGCATGCATCGGCCGCGACGGCTCCCCTCCGCGCCGCCGCGGCCGACCCCCGTTGGAAAAGGTCTGTTCAGGCCTTCTCGTCAGTGGCGTGATTGTCCAGCGGGGTCACGGTGCCGTCGGTCGCGTGGTTGTCCAGGGTCGTGATTTCCTCGCCGCCCGTGGCATGGTTGTCGAGGGTGGTGATTTCCTCGCCGCCCGTGGCGTGGTTGTCGAGCGGCTTGACCTCGGCGTCGGACTTCTTGGCTTCGCTCATGATCTCGTAACTCCCGTGACGTTGGCGGACAAAGCCCGCCCGGCGACTCCCCCGAGGGCCGCCGGACGGGCTTATCAGGGCCGTTCACCCTAGCGGTGTGGTGTCACCGCTGACCCGTCTGCCCCCCGACGCGACGGATCGACATACACGAGGATGCCGAGTAGCGATAAACGAACGATGAACGCCCCGCGCTCCTCTACGCCGCGGCTGCGGGGGTCAGCAGGAGACGAACGTCGGAGGCTTCAGGAGAACCCAGCGGCTCGAAGATCGAGAGAGCCTCCTGCCAGCAAGCCCGGGCACGCCCGGTCTGATTGAGGGCGTTGAGCGCACGGCCGAGAACGGTCAGCACGTTGCCGCGCCGCCACTCTCCCCCAATGCCCCGCAGTACTGCGAGGGCCTGTTCCGCGAGGGCCGCTGACTTCGCCGGGTTGTGTTCCACGAGGGCTGCCTCGGCAAGACGGAAGAGAGTCATGCCTTCCCAGAGCCGCTGCCTGCTGTCACGGAAGACTTCCAGTGCCTCGGACAGCCGCTCGTTGGCCTCGGGCAGGCGGCCCTGGCCAGTGAGGGCCAAGCCGAGAGCGTAGCGCCCGTTGGCACCGCGAAGGGTGTGTCCCAACTGGTCGTAAATCGCGATGCCTTGCTGTGCCAACTCCACGGCACTCGTCGTGCGGCCCATCGCAAGGTGTATCCGCGAGAGGTTGCAGAGTGCGCTGGCTTCGCCGGCGAGGTTCTGGTCGAAACGGAAGCTTTCGATCGCCTGCTGCAGGTGCGTCTCACCGTCGGCATAACGGTTCTGGTAGAGCGCGATGATCCCACGGTCGTTGGCGGCCCAGCCAATCGGCGCTCGATCGCCGGCGGTCTGCGCAAGATGCAGAGCCCGCCGGGCGTCGTCATCAGCCTCGGCGAAGCGCCCTGCAACAAGGTGGACATTGGTGAGCGTCGTGAGGGCGCGGCTTACGGCTCTGTGATCACATGCCAACTCAGTGGCGGTGAACAGAGCGGCGGCAACTGATTCGTACTGCTTGGAGTTGGCCCCTGACTCGGCCAGGTCCTTGGACGCCCACAGCAAATCGACTCCGCGTCGGAGCATGGAGCCAGTCGTGCACTGATGAGCGAAGGCCAGCAGTGCGTTGGCCTCGGCATACAACCAGTCCTGGGCCTCATGGCGGTCCTTGAACGTCAGGCCCGGATACTCCGTCCGCTCCAGATGATCCACCAACCGATCCCCGGGCCGCTCGATCGCATAAACCCCCGCCGCCGTAGCCAGATAGAAATCCAGCAGCCGCGACATCGCCGCATCCCGCTCGCTCGGCGGCTGCTCATCCCGCTCTGCGCACGCACGCGCGTAGAGGCGGACCAGGTCGTGGTAGCGGTAGCGGCCGGGTGCCGCGGACTCCAGGAGTGACGTGTCGACCAGGGACTCCAGCAGGTCCTCCGTGTCCTCCGCCGGGAGGTCGAGGACTGCCGCGGCCGCCGCCAGGGAGATGTCCGGGCCGTCCGCCAGGCCCAGCAACCGGAACGCCCGCGCTTGGGCCGGCTCCAGCTGACCGTAGCCCAGTTCGAACGTCGCCTTGACCGCCAGGTCGCCCGCCTGGAGTTCGTCGAGACGGCGGCGCTCGTCCGCCAGCTTGGCGGCGAGCACCGAGACCGTCCACGTTCGCCGCGACGCCAGGCGGGACGCCGCGATGCGGATGGCCAGGGGGAGGAAGCCGCAGGCCGCCACCACGTCGAGCGCGGCTTCGCGCTCCGAAGCCACCCGCTCCTCGCCCACGATCTTAGTGAAGAGCTGGAGGGCCTCCTCCGGGCTCATCACGTCCAGGTCCACCAGATGCGCGCCCGCCAGGTCCACCATCCGTACCCGGCCCGTGATCAGTGCCGCGCAGCCCTCCGTGCCCGGCAGCAGCGGGCGCACCTGGGCCGCGTCCCGGGCGTTGTCCAGCAGGACCAGCACCCGGCGGCCGTCCAACACCGACCGGTACAGCGCCGACCGCTCCTCCAGGGAGTCCGGAATCGCCGAGTCCGCCGTTCCGAGCGCCCGCAGGAACGCGCCGAGCACCGTCTCCGGCTCCGCAGGCCGCGGGCCCGCGCCCTGCAGGTCCACGTACAGCTGTCCGTCCGGGAAGGAACCGCGCGCCGCATGCGCCACGTGCACCGCCAGCGTCGTCTTGCCGACGCCGCCGATGCCCGCCACCGCCGAGACCGCCATGACGCGGCCCTCCGCGCTCGACAGGACGTCGCTCAGTTCGGATACGAAGGACGCCCGGCCCGTGAAGTCGGGGACTGTGGCGGGGAGTTGTGCCGGGCGTACCGGCCCCGCCGTCGGCTCCGGGGCCGGAGCCGACGGCTCCGCCAGAGCCGGGTCCGCCTGCAGGATGCGCTGCTGTAGCTCCCTCAGGCCCGGGCGCGGGTCGACGCCCAGTTCGTCGGCGAGCAGGCGGCGCGTGTCCGCGTACACCGCGAGCGCCTCCGCCTGCCGCCCCGACCGGTACAGCGCCAGCATCAGCAGCTCGCGCAGCCGCTCCCGGAGCGGATGCGCGGCCGTGAGGGCCGTCAGCTCCGAGACCGCCTCCGCGTGGCAGCCCTGTTCCAGGTCCATGTCCAGGCGGGACTCCAGCAGCTGCAGGCGCCATTCCTCCAGCCTCGTCCGCTGCGTCTCCGCGTACGGGCCGGGTACGTTCGCCAGCGGTTCGCCGTCCCACAGGCCCAGCGCCTTGTTGATCAGTGCGCGGGCCTGGCACAGGTCACCGGCGTTCCGGGCCTTCTCCGCGTCGGCCGACAGCTCCTCGGCGAGGGAGAGGTCCAGGGCGTGGGCGCCCGTCCGGATCGCATAGCCGCCGGACTCGCTGACCAGGACGCCCGGGTCGAGGACCTTGCGCAGGCGGGACGCGTACGTACGGACGGCTGCCAGGGCCTGCGACGGGGGCTCGTCGCCCCACAGGGCGTCGATCAGTTCGGGGGCCGTGGCCGTGCGGCCCTCGCGGAGCAGCAGGGCGGCCAGCAGGGCGCGTTGCTGGGGCGAGCCCGTGGGCAGCGGATCGGCGCCGCGCCAGGCGCGTACCGGTCCGAGCACGCTGAAGCGCAGGTCCGGCTGCTCGGGGCCGGGCCCCGGTGCCGGACTCCGCTGCTCCGCTCCTCGCGGCACATCGTCCATCGCTGTCCCCCTGCACGCCGTCCTGCACGCCCGTCGCCACAGCCGTCGTCACATCTGTCGTCGCATCTGTCGTCGCATCTGTCACGAAGAGCGCCCGTCATGACGTACCCGTCATGACGCACCCGTCAGTTTGCCTTGTTCATGGCGGATGCGTCAGCTCTGGGAGGCCGCCTCTCACAAGGTCATCACTGGTGACCGAGTCCGCGCACGATAGCTGACGGTTCGTCAGATCAGCGCTACGGTGAGCCGTATGGAGACCACGGAGACCTTGGACAAGACCTCGGGAACCTTCCCGAAGATCATCTCGGTGGACGACCACACGGTCGAGCCGCCCCACGTCTGGCAGGACCGGCTCCCGTCCAGGTACCGGGACATCGGGCCACGCATCGTCCGTGCGCCGCTGAAGGAAATGACCTTCCTGGGCGGCAAGTTCGCGCCCGTCATGGGTGAGAAGGGCGACGACGGGCCGATCGGCGACTGGTGGGTCTACGAAGACCTGCACCGGCCCCTCACCCGCCTCGACACCGCCGTCGGGTACGCCAGGGACGAGATCAAACTCGAGGTCATCACATACGAGCAGATGCGCCCGGGCTCGTACGACGTGCGGCAGCGGCTCGCCGACATGGACGTCAACCACGTCCAGTCCGCCCTCTGCTTCCCCACCTTCCCCCGCTTCTGCGGCCAGACCTTCACCGAGGCCAAGGATCGCGAGCTGGGGCTCCTCGGCGTCCGCGCCTACAACGACTGGATGGTCGAGGAGTGGTGCGGGCCGGACGCGCAGGGGCGGCTCATACCCCTCACCCTCATCCCCCTCTGGGACGCCGAACTCGCCGCCGCCGAGGTCCGCCGCAACGCCGCCCGCGGCGTACGGGCCGTCGCCTTCTCGGAGATCCCGCCCCACCTCGGCCTGCCGTCCATCCACACCGACGACTGGGATCCGTTCCTGGCCGCCTGCGACGAGACCGGCACCGTGATCGCCATGCACATCGGCTCGTCCAGCAAGATGCCGTCGACGTCCGCCGACGCCCCGCCCGCCGTAGGCTCCACCATCACCTTCGCCAACTGCTGCTTCTCGATGGTCGACTGGCTGATGAGCGGCAAGTTCGAACGCTTCCCGAACCTCAAGGTCATGTACGCCGAGGGGCAGATCGGCTGGATCCCGTACATCCTCGAACGCGCCGACGTCGTCTGGGAGGAGAACCGCGCCTGGGGCGGCGTGGCGGAGAAGGTCCACCGACCGCCGTCGGAGCTCTTCGCCGAGCACGTCTACGGCTGCTTCTTCGACGACGCCTTCGGCCTCCGGAACCTGGACGCCATCGGGGTCGGCAACGTCCTGTACGAGACCGACTACCCGCACTCCGACTCCACCTGGCCGAAGTCCAAGGAGGTCGGCGAGGCCCAGATGGGGCACCTTCCGCCGGACGTCGTCGACCGGATCGTGCGGCGGAACGCGATCGAGCTGCTGGGGCTGACGGAAAACGGCCTCTGGGCGGGGCCGGGGGCCTAGCCATGGCAGACAGTCCTCTTGACAGCCCTCCGCTCGTCTACGGAATGCAGCTCCCGGTCCAGTCGCAGAGCACGATCTACGCCGAGCCCTGGGAGGCCGCCGCCGGTCCCGCCGATCTCGCCGAGATCGCCCGCGTCGCCGACCGCACGGGGTTCCACTACCTCGCGAGCTGCGACCACGTCGCCATCCCGCGGCGCCTCGCCCCGGCGATGAGCACCGTCTGGTACGACCCCGTCGCCACGCTCTCCTTTCTGGCGGGAGTGACCGAGCGCGTACGGCTCCTGAGTCATGTCGCCGTCGTCGGGCTCCGACATCCGCTCGTGAGCGCCAAGCAGTACGCGACCCTCGACCATCTCTCCGGCGGCCGGCTGATCCTCGGGGTGGGCGCCGGGCACGTCCAGGAGGAGTTCGAGGCCCTCGGGGTCGACTTCGCCGTTCGCGGGGCCGTCCTCGACGAGACGATCGACGCGCTGAAGGCCGCCCTCGGGCCGGAGGAGTTTCCCGAGCACCACGGGAAGCGCTTCGCGTTCGAGGGGCTCGGGCAGCGGCCCCGGCCCGCCCAGGCCCGGGTCCCGGTCTGGGTCGGCGGCTCCTCGCCCGCCGCCGTACGCCGGGCCGCGCTCAAGGGTGACGGCTGGCTGCCGCAGGGCGACCCGCGCGACCGGCTGCCGCAGCAGATCGCCCGGCTCAGGCAGCTCAGGGAGGAGGCCGGGATCGCCGATCCGGTCACCATCGGCGCGATCACCGAACCCCTGTACGTGGGCGAGCCCGGCTGGGACGTCGGGCGCCGCACCCTCAGCGGCCGTCCCGACGCGCTCGCCGAGTCGCTGCGCGCGTACGCCGCGATGGGCGTGCACCAGATCCAGGTGCGGTTCCGCAGCCGCAGCCGTACCGAACTGACGGACCAGATGGCGGCCTTCGGCACCGAAGTCGCGCCACATCTGACCACCTGAGCCGCACCTCACCCACATCACACCTCACCTAGGGAGGATCCATGGGCAAGCTGGACGGCCGCGTCGTCGTCATCACCGGCGCGGCACGCGGGCAGGGCGAACAGGAGGCCCGGCTCTTCGCAGCCGAAGGGGCCAAGGTGGTCCTCGGGGACGTTCTCGACGACCAAGGGGAGGCGCTCGCCAAGGAACTTGGCGGCCTCTACGTCCACCTGGACGTGAGTCAGGAGGCCGAGTGGCAGTCCGCCGTGGCCGCCGCCAAGAGCGCGTACGGCCGGATCGACGGGCTGGTCAACAACGCCGGCATCCTGCGCTTCAACGAGCTGGTGAGCACGCCTCTGGAGGAGTTCCAGCAGGTGCTCCAGGTCAACCAGGTCGGGGTCTTCCTCGGCATCAAGACCGTCGCCCCGGAGATAGCGGAGGCGGGCGGCGGGACGATCGTGAACACCGCCTCGTACGCCGGGGTGACCGGCATGGCCGGCGTGGGCGCGTACACGGCGACGAAGCACGCCATCGTCGGCCTCACCCGGGTCGCCGCCCTCGAGCTGGCCGCGAAGAACATCCGGGTCAACGCTGTGTGCCCCGGCGCGATCGACACCGCCATGAGCAATCCCGCCCAGCTCGACCCGGGGGCGGCGAACGCCGAGGAGATCTCGGCGGCCGTCGACGAGCTCTACCGCAAGGTCGTGCCGCTGGGCCGGATCGGTCAGCCCGAGGAGGTGGCGCGCCTCGCGCTGTTCCTGTCCAGCGAGGACTCCTCGTACATCACGGGGCAGCCGTTCGTGATCGACGGCGGGTGGCTGGCGGGCGTCAGCATCATCTGACGTGCAGTCAGGTATTGACGGGTCGAGAGTGCGGTGCGACAGTCGGCACCAGCTGAATCTGACTGTACGTCAGAAAACGGTCTGGAACTCTGACAGGGACGGTGAACCTCCTTGGAATTCGGGCTCTTCGTACAGGGATATCTGGGCAAGCGGGCCGAGACGGATCCGCTCGCGGAGCACAAGGCGCTGATGGAGGAGACCGAGTACGCCATCCAGGCGGACAAGTCCGGCTTCAAGTACGTCTGGGCGTCCGAGCACCACTTCCTGGAGGAGTACTCGCACCTCTCCGCCAACGACGTCTTCCTCGGCTACCTCGCCCACGCCACCGAGCGCATCCACCTCGGCTCCGGCATCTTCAACCCGCTTGCGCAGGTCAACCACCCGGTGAAGGTCGCCGAGAAGGTCGCGATGCTCGACCACCTCAGCGAGGGCCGGTTCGAGTTCGGCAGCGGCCGGGGCGCGGGCAGCCACGAGATCCTGGGCTTCCTGCCCGGCATCACCGACATGAACTACACGAAGGAGATCTGGGAAGAGACCATCGCCGAGTTCCCGAAGATGTGGCTCCAGGAGGAGTACGTCGGGTTCCAGGGCAAGCACTGGCAGCTTCCGCCGCGCAAGGTCCTCCCGAAGCCGTACGGGAAGTCGCACCCGGCCATGTGGTACGCGGCCGGGTCCCCGCCCTCGTACGCCATGGCGGCGCGGAAGGGGCTCGGGGTGCTGGGCTTCAGCGTGCAGAAGGTCTCCGACATGGAGTGGGTGCTCGAGCAGTACAAGTCGAACATCGCGAAGGCCGAGCCGGTCGGGGACTTCGTCAACGACAACGTCATGGTGACGACGACCGCCGTGTGCGCGCCCACGCACGAGGAGGCCGTCCGGATCGCGGCGAACGGCGGACTGCACTATCTGCCGTCCCTCGTCTTCCGCTACCACGACACCTTCCCGCGGCCCGAGGGCTTCCCCGCATGGCCCGAGACGCTCCCCGAGTACAACGAGGAGATCATCGAGCTGCTCATCGCCGAGGAGCTGCTGATCTGCGGCGACCCCGACGAGGTGCTGGCGCAGTGCAAGCGCTGGGAGCAGGCGGGCGCCGACCAGCTCTCGTTCGGCCTGCCGGTCGGGATCTCGCGCGAGGACACGCTGCAGTCGATCCGGCTGATCGGCGAGCACGTGATCCCGAAGATCGACACGGATCCGGTGCACCGGACCACCCGTTTCCGCCAGGCCGCCTGAACTCGCGTACAGGAAAGGGGCGCCGCCAATGCTCGACCACCTCATCAAGGGCGCGACCGTCGTGGACGGCACGGGCGCGCCCTCGTACACCGCCGACGTCGGCATACGCGACGGCCGCATCGCCGTCATCGCGGAGCCGGGCGCCGTCGCCGAGGAGGCCAGGACCAGCGAGGACGCCACCGGGCTCGTCCTCGCTCCCGGCTTCGTCGACCCGCACACGCATTACGACGCACAGCTCTTCTGGGACCCGTACGCGACGCCGTCCCTCAACCACGGTGTGACGACGGTCGCGGGCGGAAACTGCGGCTTCACCCTCGCGCCCCTCAACCCGGAGCGGCCCGAGGACGCCGACTACACGCGGCGGATGATGTCCAAGGTCGAGGGCATGTCGCTGGTGGCCCTCGAGGAGGGCGCGCCCTGGAACTGGCACACCTTCGGCGAGTACCTCGACGCGCTGGAGGGGCGCATCGCCGTCAACGCGGGCTTCATGGTGGGGCACTGCGCGCTGCGGCGGTACGTCATGGGGGCGGACGCGGTCGGCGGGCAGCCGACGGCCGAGCAGCTGGAGGAGATGCTGCGGCTGCTCCACGAGTCGATGAACGCCGGGGCGTGGGGACTGTCCACCACGCAGTCGTCCACGCACTCCGACGGGGACGGGCAGCCCGTCGCGTCCCGGCACGCCAAGCCCGCGGAGCTGCTGGCGCTGTCGAAGGCCGTCGGCGAGCACGAGGGAACCCAGCTCGAGGCGATCGTCGCCGGCTGCCTGGACCAGTTCTCCGACGACGAGATCGACCTGTTCGTGGAGATGAGCGCGGCCGCGGGACGGCCCCTCAACTGGAACGTGCTGACGATCGACGCCGCCGTGCCCGAGCGCGTGCCGCGCCAGCTCGTCCCGAGCGAACGCGCCCGCAAGGCGGGTGGCCGGATCGTGGCCCTGACCATGCCGATCCTCACGCCCATGAACATGTCGCTCGGCACCTTCTGCGCGCTCAACCTCATCCCGGGGTGGGGCGACATCCTCGGCCTGCCCGTGCCCGAGCGGATCGCCAAGCTCCGCGACCCGGACGTGCGGGCGGAGATGCTGCGGCGCGCCGACTCCAAGGAGGCCGGGGTCTTCCGCAGGCTCGCGAACTTCGGGCGGTACGTCATCGGCGACACGTACAGCAAGGAGAACGAGGGCCTCACCGGCCGGGTGGTGAAGGACATCGCGGCCGAGCGCGGCCAGGACGCGTTCCAGTGCCTCGTGGAGATCTGCGCCAACGACGACCTGCGGACGGTGCTGTGGCCGATGCCCAGCGACAATGACCCGGCCTCCTGGGCGCTGCGGCAGGAGACCTGGCAGCACGAGGACGTCATGCTCGGCGGCTCCGACGCGGGCGCCCATCTGGACCGTATGTGCGGCGCGCCGTACACGACGCGCTTCATCGGGGACTGCCTGCGGGGGCGGAAGCTGGTCCCGCTGGAGCAGGCCGTGAAGATGCTGACGGACGATCCGGCGCAGCTCTTCGGCCTGCGGGAGCGCGGACGGATCGCCGAGGGCTGGCATGCCGACCTCGTCCTGTTCGACCCCGAGCGGATCGAGGCGGGCCAGGCCACCCTCGTCCACGACCTGCCCGGCGACAGCCCGCGCCTGGACTCCAAGGCGATCGGGATCAACGTGGTCTGGGTCAACGGCGTCGAGGCGATCCGCGACGACGTGGTGACCGGCGCCGTGCCCGGCAAGGTGCTGCGCTCGGGCCGGGACACCAGGACGGTGAGCACCAGGTGACCGACGCACAGCGGCTGTTCATCGGCGGGGAGTGGGTCGAGCCGGACTGCGGGCACTACGAGGTGATCGACCCGGCGACCGAGGAAGTCGTCGGGCTCGCACCCGAGGCGAGCCGCGCACAGGTCCACGATGCGGCGCGCGCGGCCCGCGAGGCCTTCGCCTCCTGGTCGCGCACGGCACCCGAGGAGCGCGCCGCGATCCTCGACCGGGCGGCGGACGAGATCCAGCGCAACTTCGCCTCGTACGCGGACCTCGCCCAGGCCGAGAGCGGCGCCACGACGGGGACGGCGCGCGGCATGCAGGTGGGCGTGAGCGTGGCCCGCTTCCGGCGGTACGCGAAGGGAGCGCTGGAACCCGTCGAGACCCCGCTTCCGCCACAGATCAACGAGGCGGGCCCGATGGGCAAGGCGGGCGTCATGGGGGCCCTCGCCGTACGGCAGCCCGTCGGCGTCGTCACCTGCATCACCTCGTACAACAACCCGTGGGCGAACCCGGCAGGGAAGGTGGCTCCGGCGCTGGCGATGGGCAACACGGTGGTCGTGAAGCCCGCGCCGCAGGACCCGCTGTCGGTGTACCGGATGGCGGAGGCGCTGGAGGCGGCCGGGGCTCCGCCCGGGGTGGTGAACGTGGTGTCCGGCACGGACGTCGGCGTCGGCGAGGCGGCCGTCGACTCGCCGGACGTCGACATGGTGAGCTTCACCGGCTCGACCGCCGTCGGACAGCGCATCGCCGAGGTGTGCGGCCGCGGCATGAAACGGCAGCTGATGGAGCTGGGCGGCAAGGGCGCCGCGATCGTCTTCGACGACGCCGACCTGGACCAGGCCGTGGCGGGCATCGGCACCACGTACGCCTTCTACAGCGGCCAGATCTGCACCGCACCGACCCGCGTGATCGTCCAGCGCTCGGTCCACGACCGGCTCGTCGAGCACCTGACGCGGTACATCGGCTTCATGAAGGTCGGCGACCCGAGGGAGCAGGGCACGATCGTCGGCCCCGTGATCTCCGCGGCCCACCGGGACCGCGTCGAGTCGTACGTGGAACTGGGCCGCAAGGAGGGCGCGCGGGTGGTCGCGGGCGGTGTCCGGCCGGAGCTCGACAGGGGCTTCTATGTCGCCCCGACCCTCCTCACCGAGTGCACCAACGACATGCGGGTCGTCCGGGAGGAGATCTTCGGCCCGGTCGTCGTGGTCGTCCCCTTCGACGATGAGGAGGAGGCCGTCGCCCTCGCCGACGACAGCGACTACGGGCTGATCGACTACGTCTGGTCCGGCGACGTGGCCCGCGCTTTCCGCGTCGCCCGGCGGCTGCGGGCCGGCGGGGTCGGCGTCAACACGGTGGGCCGCAACATGGAGGCGCCGTTCGGGGGCTTCAAGAAGTCGGGGGTCGGCAGGGACGTCGGCTCGTACGCGCTGCACGCGTACAGCGAGCTGCAGGCGATCGTGTGGCCGGGGTGAGGCTGGCCGCGTCTACGCTCCGGGTCGCACCGGGTGCAGGCCCTCGGCTTGGGCTGCGTCGTAGAGCCGCTTGTCGTAGACGACAAAGTGGGTCAGTCGCGGCTTGAGCAGCATCGCGGATGAAAGATGCAGTGCGTCGAGGCTGCGGAGTCCCGAGTCACCGACAGACATGGCTTTGGTCACAACACGGTCGCTCAGGGGAATGAGGTGCACTCCCTTGAGCGCCGTGACGGCCCGTGGGAGGGCGGCGGCGTCACGGCGCAATGTGCTGCGGTGAACCTCGACGCGGGCCAGATCGCTGGCCAGCCGGACCATCGCCCGACGCTCGCCCAGCCAGGTGCGCAGGGCGGCGGACTCGGCCTCTTCGAAAACCCAGCTTCAGCAGAGCCGAGGAGTCCAGATAGATCACGAGCGGTCCTCGCGGAGTTCGTCGAGGATGGCTTCCGTACTGTGAGCGCCGACCGGTCCTGCAACCCCGGGGGTGTCGATCAACTCGTCGAAGCTCCCGGAGGGCGGGACGACAAGCCCTTGCGCGATGAGGACGTCGAGTGTCGCGTCATCACCGGTGACGGGTGTCAGCCGGGCGATCGTCGCATCACCGTCGGTGATGTCGATGACCTCTCCGTGCCGCGCTCGCTCCACGTATGTGCCCGCGTGCCGGATCAGCTCCTGGATCCCGATGCGCTCCATGGTCTTCACGGTAAGACCTCCCGTCCGCCGCCGATATACCGTCGCGAACCTGATCAACAGAGATGACCGGCCCGGGGTTACGCCGACCGGGTGACCCGATCGGCGGCCCAGGAAGATCGGGTTCGTGTGTGGCCCGGCTGACCGCTGAGCGAGTAACAGGCTCTCTTGTCTCCCGGGCTCAGGCGGTTCACATCAAGGCCAGAGCGGCGGCTACTGGCGCCGCGTACACGAGCGGGAACGGGATGTGCGTGTAAGCGCGCGCCCGGACCACCGTGACGACGGCCAGCAGGAAGTACAGCAGCAGGCCGATCCCGGCCATGACCCCGATGACCGGCACGAACAGCCCGATCAGCAGCCCCGCGGCCCCCGCCGCCTTGGCCGCGCTCAGCCAGGGCCACCAGGAACGGGGGACGCCGTAGCGCTCCAGGGCCTGCGCGACGAACGGGAAGGGAACCCAGCCGGCGACGGCGGAGAAGCCCGCCATGACGGCGGCCAGGACGGTCACGACGACGTACGTGGTGGACATCGGCACAGCTCCTTGTCGGGAAGGGCCGCGGCTGCGGGTGGCTACGGCCGGGTGCGGTGGTCCGTCATGGTTCCGACGAGGAGCGGCGCGCGAATGTGACATGACGGCCCTCGCCGCTCGACCGACCGGTCGCCGGGGAGCGGCACCGGAGGTCGCGTGATCCACGCCACATGGAAAGTCTCCGCAGGGACAAATCGGGCCTCGCTGCGATTACCGAATATCGGACGGTCCCGTGTTCGCCTTGCGTTGGGTGGCTGGCAGGCGTAGCAGACCTAGCTAAAGATGGCGTGTGGACAGCACGGCCATGGAATGCAAGAATCGGGCGGCGGATCGCGATCCTCCGGATGTGGAAACCGCAGCATTTACCGTCCTCTTCATGACTCAGCTGGAGAGCCGGCCCCAGGTCGGAGACACGGTAAGGGGACGCCCTGACAGGGGCGTCCGGACCAAGGGGCTCGGGGGGAACTCCGTCGGCCTCCTGGGCAGTGCCGTCATCGGTGTCTCGACGGTCGCCCCCGTCTACTGCCTGACGTCGACCCTGGGCTCCACCGCAGGCGAGGTGGGACTGCAGATGCCGGCTGTGTTCCTGGCCGGCTTCCTGCCGATGCTGCTCGTCGCCTTCGCCTACCGTGAGCTCAACCGCGCCATGCCGGACTGCGGCACCTCCTTCACCTGGACGGTGAAGGCGTTCGGGCCGCGCGTGGGCTGGATGTGCGGCTGGGGCCTGGTGATCGCGACGATCATCGTGCTCTCGAACCTCGCGGGCGTCGCGACCTCGTACTTCTGGCTGCTGGCCGGCGAGATCACCGGCAGTGAGTCGGTCGCCGCGCTGGACGGCAACAAGGCCGTCCACATCCTCACCTGCCTCACTCTGATCGCCGTCGCCACCGCGATCAGCTACCGCGGCATGACGGCGACGAAGGGAGTCCAGTACGCCCTGGTCGGCCTCCAGCTCGTCGTCCTCGCCGTCTTCGTCGTGCTGGCCCTGCAGAAGGCCGGCAGCGGCGCCTTCGACACCGGCGTCGACTTCTCCTGGTCCTGGATGAACCCGTTCGCCGTCCAGTCCTTCGCGGCCTTCACCGCCGGTCTCTCCCTCTCGATCTTCATGTACTGGGGCTGGGACGCCTGTCTGTCCAGCAACGAGGAGACCACCGGCTCCGCGAAGACCCCGGGCCGCGCCGCACTCATCGCGATGGTCGTGCTGGTCGGTTCCTACCTGGCCACCGCCGTCGCCGCACAGATGGCCGTCGGCTCGGGCGACAAGGGGCTCGGCCTCGCCAACCCGGACACCTCCGACAACGTCTTCGCCGCCCTGGCGGGACCCGTGATGGGCCCGGTCCTCGGCATCGCGCTCTTCGTCGCCGTCCTCGCCTCGGCCGCCGCCAGCCTTCAGACGACGTTCATCCCGGTCGCCCGCACGGTGCTCGCGATGTCGGCGTACGAGGCCCTGCCCGCCTCCTTCGCCCGGGTCAACCCCCGCTTCAAGACGCCGGGCAAGGCAACGGTCGTCGCGGGCGCCGCCACCGGCGCGTTCTACACCGTCATGACGCTGGTCAGCGAGCACGTCCTCGTCGACACGATCTACGCGCTCGGCCTCATGATCTGCTTCTACTACGCGCTGACCGCCTTCGCCTGCGCCTGGTACTTCCGCGCGGAGCTGCGCCGGTCGGCCCGTGACCTCGCCTTCAAGGGCCTCTTCCCGGTCCTCGGCGGAATCCTGCTGGCCGCGGTCTTCGGCAAGACCCTGTACGACATGTGGGATCCGGCCTACGGCTCCGGCTCCGCCGTCTTCGGCGTCGGCTCCGTCTTCGTGATCGGCGTCGGCCTGCTGCTCCTGGGCGTGGTGATCATGGGCGTGATGCAGCGCCGCAGTCCGGCCTTCTTCCGCGGCGAGGTGCTGACGAAGGAGACGCCCTCACTGGTGGTCGCGGACTGATCCGCACACTTCCGTCTCTCCGCACCATTCCGTCTACGGCCCTCTCCGGCCTCCTCAGCGGCCCAGGAAGACCGGGTTCGTGAACGCCGCCAGCGGTCCCGGCAGGCCCGTCACCACGGGTGCGTGCCGGACCTCGGCGCGGACGTATGCCGCGTAGGAGGCCGTCGTACGCCACTCCGCCGTGCCCGAGCCTGAGGCCGGGAGCGCGGGGGAGGTGAACAGGCCGCCCTGGTCGGTGACGAAGCGGACCGTGCAGCCGGGGGCGCCCGTCACCTCCAGACGGACCGTCACCGGGGCATCCGGGTCGACCGGCAGGCGCTCGCCGATGCCGGCGTGCTCGCCCCGGCTGCCGGAGGCGGTGAAGGCGAGGGAGACCGACTTGGACTCGGCCACGTACGAGCGGCCCGCGCGCAGGCCGTCCAGGATCGCCTCGCGGGTCAGATCGTCGGCGAGGACGACTGTCTGCGGGGTGCCGACCGGGTCGGGGTCGCGGTGTGCGTCGCTGTTGCCCATGGCCGGGATCCAGGCGCGGCCGGAGCGTACGGAGGCGACGAGCATGCTGTCCCAGTCGGCCAGCGACACCTCGTCGTCGGGCGTGTAGGGGCCGTTCCACACCTCGACCACGTCCGCGTCGCCGAAGCCGAACTTCCAGTTGCAGCCGATGCAGGTGGCGTGCGGGTGCGCGGGGACGACAAGGCCGCCGGCCCGCCGGATCTCGCGGGCGTACTTGCCGAAGCGGTTGTCCCGCGCGCGGTAGCGCCAGTCGACAAACGTGCCGGGGTCGGTGCCGAGCGCGACCACGTGGCCGTTGCGTGTGGTCACCTCCTCGCCGAGCAGAATCAGCAGGTCGTCGCCCGCCTGGTCGGCCCAGTGGGCGTGCGCGGCGTGCGTGTTGTGCTCCGACGTGTTGATGAAGTCGAGACCGGCCGCGCGTGCGAGCGCCGCGATCTCGGCGGGGGTGCGCCTGCCGTCCGAGTACCAGGAGTGCAGATGGCAGTCGCCGCGGTACCAGGCGCGGCCGCGGCCCTTGGCCCGCTCCGGCGGGTAGACCGGCTTCGGCGTCTCGCCCGGCTCATCGTAGGTGAGCGTGATGGCAACCTCGTACGTCAGGCCCTGCGGCGCCACCGTGTAGGGGCCGAGGGCGATGTGCCACGTACCCTCGCGGATCGGCCCCGGGATGTAGCCGGGCGTGGCGTCGTCCGCGCGGATGAAGAACTCGCTGCGGGCCCCGCCCGACCAGCCGCGGAACCCCCTGCCGCCGAGATCCGTGCCGCGCTCGTCGAAGATGCCGATGTCCAGGGCGTTGCCCTGGGTGCCGGCGGGCACGGCCGGCTTGTCGTAGGTGTACGCGACGTGGATCTCGCTCACGCCGCCGGGGATGTCCAGAGGGAGATAGACGAAGTCGGGCGAACCGGTCGGAAAGGTGCCGCGCACCGTCTTCTTCTCCTGTGTCGCCGTGGGGGTGGTGGCGCCACTCGCGAAGCTCACGCTGCCCAACGTAAGGGCGGCGGCAGCTCCCGTCACGAACAGCGCGCGTCTGCGGATGTCGTGGTCCTCGCACATGCCGGCTCCCAGGGGTCGTCGGTGACGGTGGGTCGTGCGGGCAACCCTGGTAGTGAGCCGTGAACTCCCTTGTAAGGGAAGGCGATCGGCGGATTTCGCCCAGCGGTCGTCCCCGGGTGGCTGAAAGCCGACGGCGGGCGGCGTCGCGCGGTATGGCCGCCGACGCCCGGGAGCGAGACGAAACATGAACTGGCACAGGAAACCGCGTGATCAGCAGCACGGGACGCGTCGCAGACGATGTCGGCGCGCGCTCGTATGCTCGGGGCATGACTGATCCGCAGCCTGCGCAGCCGCTCGGAACCCAGCCCGCCGGCGGGGCCGGCCCCACCGCGAACGCCATGCGCCGTGCGCTGAGGCGGGCGCGGGACGGCGTCGCGCTGGACGTCGCCGAGGCGGCGGTGCTGCTGCAGGCGCGCGGGGACGATCTGCGGGACCTCGCGGCGTCCGCGGCGCGCGTACGGGACGCGGGCCTGGAAGCCGCGGGACGCCCGGGCGTCATCACCTACTCGAAGAGCGTCTTCATCCCGCTCACGCGCCTGTGCCGCGACAAGTGCCACTACTGCACCTTCGCGACCGTGCCGGGCAAGCTGCGGCGCGCGGGCCACGGGATGTTCATGTCCCCGGACGAGGTCCTCGACATCGCCCGCCGCGGCGCCGAAATGGGCTGCAAGGAGGCCCTGATCACCCTCGGCGACAAGCCGGAGGACCGCTGGCCGGAGGCCCGCGAATGGCTGGACGCGCACGGATACGACGACACCATCGCGTACGTCCGGGCGATGGCGATCCGCATCCTCGAAGAGACCGGCCTGCTGCCGCACCTCAACCCCGGCGTCATGTCGTGGACGGACTTCCAGCGGCTCAAGCCGGTCGCGCCGAGCATGGGCATGATGCTGGAGACGACGGCGGAACGCCTCTGGTCCGAGCCCGGCGGGCCGCACTACGGCTCGCCCGACAAGGAGCCCGCGGTCCGGCTGCGCGTCCTGGAGGACGCGGGCCGCTCCTCCGTCCCCTTCACCAGCGGACTGCTGATCGGCATCGGCGAGACATACGAGGAGCGTGCCGAGTCGCTGTTCGCGCTGCGCCGTATCGCCCGCTCCTACCACGGCATCCAGGAGCTGATCATCCAGAACTTCCGCGCAAAGCCGGACACGGCGATGCGCGGCATGCCGGACGCGGAGCTCGACGACCTGGTCGCCACGGTCGCCGTCGCCCGGCACATCATGGGCCCGTCGGCCTGCCTGCAGGCGCCGCCGAACCTGGTCGACGCGGAGTACGAGCGGCTGATCGGCGCCGGAATCGACGACTGGGGCGGGGTGTCCCCGCTGACCATCGACCATGTGAACCCCGAACGGCCGTGGCCGCAGATCGACCTTCTGCGCGAGCGGTCCGCGGCCGCCGGTTTCGAACTGAGGGAACGCCTCTGCGTCTACCCGGAGTTCGTGCGGCGCGGCGAGCCCTGGCTGGACCCGCGGCTCCTGCCGCACGTACGGGCGCTGGCAGACCCGGAGACGGGCCTGGCGAACCCGGACGCGCCGGTCGTGGGCCGCCCCTGGCAGGAGCCCGACGAGGGGTTCGTGTCCACCGGCCGTACGGACCTGCACCGCACCATCGACACCGACGGGCGCACGTCCGACCGGCGCGACGACTTCGACGAGGTCTACGGCGACTGGGAGGCGCTGCGCGAGCAGGCGGCGCCCGGGATGGTGCCGTCCCGCATCGACGGCGACGTCCGCGCCGCACTCGCCACGGCCGCCGACGACCCGACGAAGCTGACGGACGACGAGGCGCTGGCGCTGCTGCACGCGGACGGCCCGGCGCTGGACGCGCTGTGCTCCGTCGCGGACGACCTGCGCAAGTCGGTCGTGGGCGACGACGTGACGTACATCGTCACGCGGAACATCAACTTCACCAACGTCTGCTACACGGGCTGCCGCTTCTGCGCCTTCGCGCAGCGCCGCACGGACGCCGACGCGTACACGCTCTCGCTGGAGCAGGTCGCCGACCGCGCCGCCCAGGCGTGGGACGTGGGCGCGGTCGAGGTGTGCATGCAGGGCGGCATCCACCCCGACCTGCCCGGCACGGCGTACTTCGACATCGCCCGAGCCGTGAAGGCCCGCGTACCGGGCATGCACGTGCACGCCTTCTCGCCGATGGAGGTCGTCAACGGCGCGACGCGCACCGGCATGTCGATACGGGAGTGGCTGACGGCCGCGAAGGAGGCGGGCCTCGACTCGATCCCCGGCACGGCGGCGGAGATCCTCGACGACGAGGTCCGCTGGGTCCTGACGAAGGGCAAGCTGCCGACGTCGACCTGGATCGAGGTGATCGAGACCGCACACGAGCTGGGCATCCGCTCCTCGTCCACGATGATGTACGGCCACGTGGACCAGCCGCGCCACTGGCTGGGCCACTTCCGCACCCTGTCGCGCATCCAGGAGGCGGCGCTGTCCAAGGGCGTCGGCGGCTTCACGGAGTTCGTGACGCTGCCGTTCATCCACACCAACGCCCCGGTGTATCTGGCGGGGATCGCCCGCCCCGGCCCGACGACCCGCGACAACCGGGCCGTCACGGCCATGGCCCGCCTCCTCCTCCACCCCCACATCCCCAACATCCAGACCAGCTGGGTCAAGCTCGGCACGGAGGGTGCGGCGGAGATGCTGCGCTCCGGGGCGAACGACCTGGGCGGCACGCTGATGGAGGAGACCATCTCCCGTATGGCGGGCTCGAGTTACGGCTCGTACCGCTCCATCAAGGACCTCGTCGCCATCGCCGAGGCGGCGGGCCGCCCGGGCCGCCCCCGGACGACGCTGTACGGGGAGGTCCCGGAGGAGCGGCAGGGGGCGGCGGCGGCATCGGACGGGCATCTGCCGGAGCTGCTGCCGGTGCTGGACTGACCAAGGCCCGTCCCGGTTCACCGGGACGGGCCTTGGCAGCGCTGACAGGCGTATGCGGGCCTTCTCCTACCGCGCGATGCTGTCCCCGAAGCGCGCCTCCTTCTCCGGTGCGCCCAGCGCGCGCGGCCCGAACGACGTGATGTTGGTGGTCGTCAGGCCCGCCTTGGAGCCGCGCAGGACCCACACCGCGCCCGAGTCCGCGTAGGTGCCGTCCTCCGAGGGTGTGCCCACCGCCAGGTCGGCGCGGTTGTTGGCGTTGACATCGGCGAGGTGCACGCTGCGGCCGAAGTAGTCGCCCTTCTCCGAGATGCCGGGGACGCCGGACGTCGACTGGTTGAAGGCCTGCGCGCCCTTGCCGGTGAGGCCCGACGCGCTGCCCTTGAGCAGGACGATGGCGCCCGCGTCGCGGACCGAGCCGACGTCCTCGCCGGGAACACCCACGGCGATGTCCGGGTAACCGTCGCCGGTGACGTCGCCGGCCGCGAGGGAGTAGCCGAACTGGTCGCCGAAGTTGAGCTCGTTGTCACCCGCTTCGCTCACGCCGGGGACGCCCGCCGTGTTCTGGGTGATCTTCACCGTCCGGGTGGAGGGGCCGGATGCCGAGCCGTAGACGACGCGGATCGCGCCCGCGTCGTAGGCACGCATCTCCGAGACCTGGTCGACCTGGAGGGCCACGAAGTCGCCGTAGCCGTCCTTGTTCACATCGGCGATGACCCCGCCGACCGTGTAGTAGCCGGTGGTCTTGAAGGTGTGGCTGAGGCCGTCCTTCCCGCCTGCCCAGAAGCGGGACTTGTGCTGCATCTCCTCGAAGCTGTGGGTCGTGACCATGTCGTCGACGCCGTCACCCGTCATGTCGCCCACGGTTATGGCCCGGGGGTCTACCTCTTCCTCGAAGGGGAGCGTGTCCGTGGAGGCGGGCGCCCCGGTGCGGGAGATGGGGCCATAGGACACCTCAAGACCGACGTCGCTGTCGGTCACCAGGTCCCCGTAGCCGTCGCCGTTGAAGTCGCCCGCAGCGAGTCTGGAGGAGGCTGTGGTCAGTACGGTGCCGCCGCTGAGGCCGTGTGCGGAGCCCCAGAGCACGACCGGGGTTGAGAAGTGGCCCACGGCGAGGTCGGTGTAGCCGTCCCCGTCGAAGTCGCGAGCGGCCGTGCTGCGGCCGAAGGCGTCGTACTGCGAGACATGCCCCGGCACGCCCGCGGTCGCGCGCGTGATCAGCTGGGCGTGGGCGGTGTCGGCGCCTGCCGACGAGCCGTACACGACCGAGATGTAGCCGGCCTGGGACATGCCCGAGACGGTGGCGTTGGGCGCGGATACGGCCAGGTCAGCGTATCCGTCTCCGTTGAAGTCGACGACGGGCGTCGACACGGTGGCGGCCAGGGCCGGTGCGGCGAGACCGCCGGACACCGTCCAGGGGGCGGTCAGCAGGGCGGCCACGGCGGCACACCGGGCGACGGCCCGGCGTCGGGTGGGCTGGGACATCGATGTCTTCTCCAGTGCGTCAGTACGTCGGTTCGCCGGCGGCACAGCGCTTGGGGCACCGGCAGTTGGGCCTGTGTACGGCAGTCGTTCACCTTGACTGTCAACACCGATGAAGGGTTGTGGTGTACGCGCCACCGGGTTGTGGTGTACGCGCCACCCGGCTCGGTGGCGCCCCGGATACCGATCAAGGACCTGAACCCCCCGATTCTCGTTCGATTACAGTGCTGCGCAGTCAGCCGTACGCGGGAGGGCAGGAAGGAGGGCCCGATGAGCGCAGCAGTCGGTGCCGTCTGGGGCCGTGCCGAACAGCAGGACTTCCGCAGCCGCGTCCGCGGCACGCTCCTCGGAGTCGCCGTCGGCGACGCCCTGGGCGCACCCGTGACGGGCCTCTCCCTCGAGGGCATCCGTGCCGAGCACGGCACGGAAGGCCTCACCGATCTCGCCCCCGCGTACGGCCGCCGCGGCGCCGTCACCGCGACGACGCAGCTCACCCTCTTCACCGTGGACGGGCTCATCCGCGCCCAGGTCCGGCGCGACACCGGCGCCTGGCATCCGCCGACCGACCTGCACCGCGCCTACCGCCGCTGGGCCGCGACGCAGAGCGACTGGGGCCCCGACGAGCGCCGCAAGGACGACGGCTGGCTGGCCCGCGAGGAGTGGCTCTACGCTCGCCGCGACCCGTCCCGCGCCTGCCTCACCGGCTTGGGCGACGACATCATGGGCACCCTCGAGACGCCGAAGAACCCCGCGGAACGGGGCGCCGAGGCCGCCCTCCGGTCCGCGCCCTTCGGCCTGCTCGTCGGCTGGGAACCGGGGCTCGTCGCACAGCTCGCCCTCGAGTGCGCCGTCCAGACGCACGGCCACCCCGCCGCGTATCTGTCGGCGGGCGCGTACGCGGTGATCGTGCATGCGCTGGCCCGCGGTGAGACCCTCGACGCCGCCGTGCAGCGGGCCCTCTCCCTCCTCGCCGCCCGGCCGGATCACCAGCCCGTCACCGACGGGCTGCAGCACGCCCTGGGCGCGGTGCGGCAGGGCATGCCCACGCCCGCGCGCGTGGAGGAGCTGGCAGGCCCGCCCGGTACGGCGGACGGCACGCTCGCGGCCGCCGTCTACTGCGCGCTCGTCGCCGAGGACATACGGCACGGGCTGTGCCTGGCCGTCAACCACGGCGGCGACTCACGCGCCGTGGCCGGGCTGACCGGCGGGCTGCTGGGCGCCCTGCACGGCGAGACGGCCCTCCCGCCCGGCTGGCTCGCCGAGCTGGAGGGCCGTCCGACGCTTCTCGAACTCGCCGACGACTTCGCGATGGAGATGACCCAGGGGCCCGCCCTGCACGGGCCTGCCGGGTCGTCTCCCGGTTGGCTGGCGCGGTATCCGCGCGGCTGAGCGCGCGGCCCCGCACCCCCTCAGTCCTTCGCGCGCGCCCCCATCTGGTCCTCCACCGGACCCGCGGGCGCCGGAACCGCCGCGGCCGCCGAGTCGCCGTCCACATCGATGCGGTCGATGATCGCGTCGCGCTCGGGTGTGTTCTCGGGCTTCACGAAACCGATCACGATGTACAGGACGAGCGAGATCGCCAGCGGCACGGACACCTGGTACTGCAGCGGCACGCCCTCCCGCTGGGAGAAGTCCAGGTTGTAGTTGATGAGGAAGAACGCGAGCAGACCCGCGGCCCAGCTGGTCAGTGCGGCCGTCGGGCCCGACCTGCGGAACGGCCGCAGCATGCCGAGCATGAACGGGATCGCGATCGGTCCCATCAGTCCGGCGACCCACTTCAGCACGACGGTGATGATGTCCTTGAACGTGGGCGAGTTGACCTGCGTCGCGATCGCCATCGACAGCAGCAGGAAGGTGATCGTCGACCAGCGGGCGGCCATCAGGCCGGCCTTCTCGGACCAGGTGCGCGCCCTCTTCGCCAGCGCGGGGGCGATGTCCCGGGTGAAGACGGCGGAGATGGCGTTGGCGTCGGACGAGCACATGGCCATCGTGTGCGAGAAGAATCCGACGATGACCAGCCCCAGCAGGCCGTGCGGCAGCAGCTGCTCGGTCATCAGCGCGTAGGCGTCGGACGCGTCCGGCTTCTGGGCCTCGACCAGCAGCGGGGCGCACCACATCGGGAAGAACAGGACCAGCGGCCAGACGAGCCACAGAGCCGCGGAGAGGAGCGCGGACCGGGTCGCCTCACGGGCCGATGCGGTGGCCATGTAGCGCTGGGCCTGGTTCCACATGCCGCCGCTGTACTCGAAAGTCTTGATGAAGGTGATCGCGACGAAGAACGTCACCGTGTACGGACCGGCCGTCGGCTCCCCGTGCCCCTCGGGCAGCTTGTCCCAGATGGTCCAGAAGGTGGAGACGCCGTCCAGCTCCACGAGCACCGCCACCAGCATCGCGATACCGGCGAAGAACTGGATGACGAACTGCCCCATCTCGGTCAGCGCATCGGCCCACAGGCCGCCGACCGTGCAGTAGATGCCGGTGATGATGCCCGTGATGAAGATCCCCTGCGTGATGGACATGCCCGTGTAGATGGACAGCAGGGTCGCGATCGCGGCCCACTTGGCACCCACGTCCACGATCTTCAGCAGCACGCCGGACCAGGCGAGCGCCTGCTGCGTGGCGATGTTGTAGCGGTCCTTGAGGTACTCCAGCGGCGAGGCGACCCCGAGCTTGGACCGCAGCCGGTTGAGCCGGGGCGCGAACAGCCGGGCGCCGATCGCGATGCCGATGGCGATGGGGAAGGACCAGGTGACGAACGACGTGACGCCGTACTGGTAGGCGATACCGGCGAAGCCGGTGAACATCACGGCGCTGTAGCCGGACATGTGGTGGGAGATGCCGGACAGCCACCACGGCATCTTCCCGCCGGCCGTGAAGAAGTCGCTGACGTTGTCTACGCGTTTGTGCGACCACAGCCCGATCGCGATCATCACGCCGAAGTAGCCGATGAGCACGGCCCAGTCGAGACCGTTCATGTCCCCTCCAGGGGTCCGCCTTGTGAACGTTGCGGCTCTTCGTCAGTACGTCCGTTCAGCGGGCGCCCCCGTGCGGGAGTTGGGGACTTGGGGATTCAACTCCCGGTCCGACGGACCGGTCAAGACGGCATTTCGGTCATGGACGTGAACAAGGAACAGTAAGCCGAACCATTTTGCCTGTTCTTGACCCATCGAAGCGTTGTCGTGTGCGCGACGGGACGCACACCATGAGCGGGCGCTTCGTCAGGCGCCGCGCAGTTGCAAGGGCTACGAGGGCACAGACGTACGACCGCGCGGGATGCGGGTTCCGTGCGGCCGGGAGGGAAGGAGGTGACGCGAACGCCTTGCGCTACCGCATGAGTTCCCCGGCGTTCACGAGCAGCGACTGACCGGTGATCGCCCGCGCGCGGTCGGACGCCAGGAACACCGCGGCGTCCGCCACATCCCCGTCCGTGGCCAGCTCGGGCAGCGCCATCCTGCCGGTGAGCCGCCGCAGCACCTCGGCCTCGGGCACGTCGTGGCTCTGGGCCGTGATGCGCACGTACGCCTCGACCGGCGGGCCCCACATCCAGCCGGGCAGCACCGTGTTGACCCTGATCCGGTGCGGGCCGAGTTCGCGCGCCAGCGAGTACATCGCCGATGTCAGCGCGCCCTTGGACGCCGCGTACGCCGCCTGCCGCACCTGCGACGGTGCGGCCACCGACGACTGCGTACCGATGATGACGACCGACCCGCCGCGCTCCTTCAGGGCCGGCAGGCACGCCCGCGTCATCCGCAGCGTCCCGAGCAGGTTCACGTCCAGGACCTCCTGCCAGGTGGCGAAGTCCGCGTCCTCGAGACCTCCGAAGTAGCTGTCCCATGCCGCGACATGGACCACCGCGTCGATCCGCCCGAACCGCTCCTGCGCGAGCGCCGCGAGCGCCACACACTGCCCCTCGTCCTTGATGTCGGTCGGCAGATACGCGGTGTGGGTGCCGTCCGGATCGATCTCGGCCGCGGCCTTGGCGAGATGCGCTTCGGTGCGCGCCCCGAGCACGGCATTGCCCCCATCGCGTACGACGGCCGCGGCGACGCGGTGCCCGAGCCCGGCGCCGACGCCCGAAACGATGACGGTCTTCCCCTCAAGCAACACATGCGCCTCCGGGGTCTGGTGGATTTTCTGACGGGACGTCAGAGTGGCGGGGGTCAGGTTAGGGGCGTCCGGCGGAGGAAGGAAGGGGACAGCCATGAACGAGGAGTCGGCCGCAGGCACCGCCGCAGAGGCGATCGCGGGCACAGGCAGCGAGGTGTACGCGGAGCTGGCCGCCGTAGGGCCGTACGGCGTGCACCCCGGCCACGCCCTGATCACCATGGTGGAACCGCACCCGGGTCACGAGTACGCCTACAACCGCTGGTACGAGGACGACCACTTCTACGCGGGCGCGATGGCGATGCCCTGGATGTACGCCGGCCGCCGCTGGGTCGCCACGCGTGATCTGCAGCTCCTGCGCTACCCGGAGAAGTCGGCGGTCGCCGAGCCGGTGACCGCGGGCTGCTACATCTCGGTGTACTGGGTCACCGAGGGCCGCTACGACGAGCACATGAAGTGGACCGTCGGCATCAACAAGCGCCTGAACAGGGACGGCCGGGTCTACCGGGAGCGCACGCACGTCTTCACGGCGTTCCAGGACCACGAGGCGACGGTCTACCGGGACGGTGCGGCCGGCCCGCGTGACTTCCATGCACTCGACCACCCGTATGCCGGGCTGGTCGTGGAGGTCATCGACACGGAAGGGCCGGGGCGGCGGGCGGAGTTGCTGGAGTGGCTGAGGTCGCGCCATCTGCCGAACCGGCTGGCGGGCTCACCGGCCGCGATGGTCACGGTCTTCCGCCCGACGCCGCTGCCGGGCGACCGGATGACGTACGTGAAGCAGGTGGAGGGCGTCGACACGCGGCTGACGCTGCTGTGGTTCCTGGAGTCGGACCCGAGGGAGTGCTGGGAGGAGCACTTCAGGGGGCTCGGTGCCGAGGTGGCCGAGTCGGGGCTGGGCCAGGTGGAGTTGGTGGCGCCGTTCATTCCGACGGTGCCGGGGACGGACAAGTACGTGGACAGCTTGCGCTGATCGCTGGTCCTGAAAAGGGGAGCGCCCCCTCGGCCGGGACGGCGGGCCAGTCGAGAGGGCTGTCGGGTGGTGCTGTGCAGTTGTCGGTCGTTCCTGTGTTCCGGTGTGTGCGATGTGGGTACCTCCCATGCCCTTAAGGCAATGGAGGAATCAGCCGAGGTCGAAGGCTCCCCGGTTCACCTCGGACACGAACGTGTTCCAGGAGTCAGGCGCGAAGCCCAGGGCGGGGCCTTCGGGAACCTTGGAGTCCCGCACGGCGATCGCGTGCAGAACCGGGGACTTGACCTCGACGCATGCGCCGTTTCCCGTGGAGTACGAGGACTTGACCCACGTATCCGTGGCGCCCTGCTGAATTGCCATGTTTGCTCCGGTTGCCAGTTGTCGAGTTGCTCCCGCAGTGCCGTGAGGATGCTGGACGAGACCAACGCCCTCTGGACTGTGCGGTATGCGCCAACGTTCTTGCACGATGGCGTGATCGACGCTACCCGCCAACATCCGGGGCCGAAGCTGCCATTCACTCGACCGGATGGCATATTCCACTGGAGGCTTCCGCCCTGATGTGGCGAAGGTGTACTGTCCGGCACCTCCCCGTTTCGGGCGGATCCATGTCCTCTTCGGGACTCTTAGGGGCTTTTCGTCAGCTGGCGTAATCCTTGGCGATCTTCGCAATGAATTGCCGCGACTGCTCCACGTTCAGCGCCTGCGCCCGCAGATGTTCGTACATGACGCTGTACTTATGGACGTCGTTCGCCTTCTCCAGGTACAGGTCGCTGGTGACGCCCTCGATGTAGACCACGCTCGAGTCGGCCGCGTCGGGGAACTCGAGGATGGCGTACTGGCCGTTGAGGCCCGGGTGAGCGCCCATGTCGAACGGGATGACCTGCACCGTGACATGCGGCAGCTGTGACTGCTCCACGAGGTGCTCGAGCTGGTCGCGCATCACGTTGCGACTGCCGACGACCCGGCGCAGCGCCGCCTCGTCCAGCACGGTCCACAGCCGCAGCGGGTTGCTCGGCGAGGAGATCCGCTCCTGACGGCGCATCCGCACCTGGACGCGCTTGTCGATGTCGGTGGGCGCGGTCTCCGGCAGCGCGCCGGCGATCAGCGCCTCCGCGTACGGCCGGGTCTGGAGCAGGCCCGGCACGACCTGCGGGTCGTACACGCGCAGGGACGCCGCGTCCGTCTCCAGGCCGATGTAGACGCTGTAGGGGATGTCGCCGAAGGAGTGCCACCAGCCCTGCTGGCGCGAGTCCTTGGCCATCTGCATCAGCGAGTCGACTATGCGGTGGTCCTCGACCTCGTACACACCGCACAGGTCGCGGACATCGCGCTGGCTGATGGAGCGGCGGCCGTTCTCGAGGCGGCTGATCTTCGACTGCGACACCAGCAGCCGCTCCGCGACCTCTTCGGCGGTCATGCCCTTCTGTTCTCGGAGCCGGCGCAGCTCCTGTCCCAGCCGGCGTCGCCTGACGGTGGGATTGACATTGGACGCCACGGGACGTGCACCTCCGGCTGCGGGCCTGTCAACTTTGCGTATCTGGTGCTCAGCAGATTGCCACCAACGGGCTTCCTACCGCTGGGAAACAGCGGATATGCGGCGCATACGCGTCAGTTGTACGGGTCTGCAGTACCCGCATCGGCCTGTGCGAGTCCCGGGGCTGGCGATGCGTCCGTTGACGGCCTCGATGACGGGCCTCGATGACGGGCCTTGAACACGGCCGCGCGGGGCGGTGCGCCGAGTCGTCGTCCTGACGTCCGGCGTCACTGCCCCGCGCGGTCCAGCGGCTCCCGAACCGGGTCAGGGGAATGCTCTTTCTGGTTCGGTCGCCTCCGGGGTGCCACAGCGGTGTTGCCGTGCCGCGGTGGTGCGGACGGTGCTGCTCAGTGGGCCACGGCGCGTGCCATGGACCCGTGGCGTGTCTGCATCGGAACCCTGCCGGGCTCCGCCGCCCTGCCGCCCTGGCGGCCGCCGGCAGCGGCCGCACCCCGGCGGGGCTGTGCCCCCACACCGTTCTGGACGTCCATCACGGCGTGCGCCACGAGGCCGCCCATCGGGTCGTGCCTGATCAGGTCCCGGAGGCGGGAGCGCGACGAGCGGCCCTCGTTCCCCGGGTAGAGGTGCTTGCCGAGTCCGACCGCGTGGGCCAGCGCGGCGAGCGCGGCGGTCCGTGGGTCCGGCGGCACGCCGGTACGGATCGCCGAATCCAGCCGGGCCCTGATCTCCCGGCTGATTGCCGTTTCCGTCGCCTGGTAGCGAGTCGTCGGCAGCACCCCGCACATCTGTCCCGGCACGGCATGCACCATGCCGCACCGCTCCAGATGCGAGAGATACGTCTGGCGCAGCCCCAGCCGGGGCCCGCCGATCCAGTGGACGGCCCGGACCGGAGCGCCGCGCCTGCGCAGCAGCTCCAGTGCGGAGTCCAGTGTCGGATCTCCTGTCGGCCGTGGTACCACCACGGCGATACGATCCCCGTCTGGGGCTATACGTCCGGCCAGCGCCAGCTCCACTAGCTGTGCTCCGGCCAGACCGAGGTCGAGCGACTGCGGCTGCGCTGTGGTACCCGTGGCCGGGTCCAGAGCGAGAAGCAGTAGCTCCTCCGGAATAGTTCTGCGGCTCCTGCCCATCCATGCCTCCCCGCGTGGATGAATGACAGGGTGACCCCTCTCACAATGGTCTGTCGAGGGTGCGTGACCGGTTCGTAAGGGAACCGGTAGGTATGTCGTTCTCGTCTAGCACCAGGGTCAAGCCCTCACACAGGACACTGGTACATGGTTCGGACAGCGAGTTCGGCAACTGAGCGGTTGAGCGCTGGCGTATGAAGGAGGCATCGGTGGCGGGCGAGTCCCCCGACATGTCGGAGCAGCAGAAGTCGTCGGGGGATCCGGCCGCGGCGCCGGTTCCGGCGCCGTCCTCGGGCGGGGGCGACCCCCGGCTCGCGGTCGTCCGCGAGGTCTCCATCCGCGTCGACCAGCCGACGGCGGTCTTCGCGACGCGGACGCGCGGGGAGGCGTCGTCTGCGACGGAGAGGGCGGACGCGGCGGCTTCCTCGAACACGAAGACGCCGACGGACACCGAAGCGGTTGCGCCGGGCGGGTCGGAGGACGCTGCGGGGGCGGGCGACGAGAGCTCTCGCGGCTCCGGGGGCGCCGGGGGCGCCGGGGTTTCCGAAGGGGCGAGGGGGGCTGACGATGCCGCGGCCGCCGATGCCGCGGATGCCGCCGATGCCGCGGATGCGGCCGGGGACGCGCGGCTGCGTGCTGCTGTGGCCGCCTGGGTGACGGGCGGGGACGCCAAGGCGGCCGTCGAAACGGCGGACGACACGGCGGACCGAGGACGCCCGTCGTCCGGCGATGCCGCTTCGGCGCCTGGCGATGCCGCTTCGGCGGGCGGCGGTGAGGATGCGCCGGACGTGGGCGCGGACGCGGATGAGGACAAGGGCGCAGACGCGTACGAGGGCCTGGACGCGGTCGCGGACGTGGACGGGGACGTGGACCTGGACTCGCACGCCCGGGGGAGCGCGGGCGCGGGTGCCGGAGGCTCGGGTTCTGACGCTGAGTCGGATGTGGACGGGAGCGGGGACTCGAGATCGGATTCGAGGACGAGCCCGGACTCGAGCGCGGACGCGTCCTCGCATTCGAGTTCCAGCTCGGACTCGAGCTCGGAGTCGGGCTCAGGCCCGGGTGAGGATCCGGAGGCGGCTTCGCCGTCCGAAGCCGAGCCCGCCGGCCGGGCACGGCCCGCAGAGCAGGGCGCCGAGGAGGGCGTGTCCGCGTCGGGAGCTGACGGTACGGCCATCGGCGTGGAGCAGGCGGACCAGGAGGATCACGCGGACCAGGCGGAACTCGAGGCCGACGCCGACGCCGACGACGAGCCGAAGCAGTCGCCTGTGGATGCCGGTCCTGCGGCACCGGCTGCGGCTGCGGACGAGTCCGCGCAGAACGCAGACACGCGTCCCGATGCTGAAGCCGGACCGACGTCCGGCTCTGCAGCCACGTCCACGACGGGAACTGAGCCTGTCGGCTCCGAGCCTCCGGCCGCGGCCGACCCCGATTCCGCCGGGGACGCCGACGCCGACGCCGAAGACGCCGACGCCGAAGACGGTGACGGTGGCCGTGGTGACTCCGGTTCCGCTGTCGACCAGGCCACCGCCGTGTTCCGGGCCGTTCGGCCTGCCGTCGATCAGCCGACGACCATGCTGAAGATCGGTGGCCGGAAGCCCGGCGAGAAGGAGCCGAGCGGCGACCCGAAGGGTGCCGACGCGGCTCAGGGCGCCCCGGCTGACCGTAAGGACGGTGGTACCGGCGAGTCCGGGAGCGGGGACGCGGCCCGCGGCGCCGGGCGGCGCAAGGACGCGTCCGATGACGAGCGGACCAGCAAGTTCGTTGCGTTGAAGCCGCTCGACGAGCCGGCCGCGCCCAACAAGCCCGGCGCGCCCGCACCGGCGGCGTCCGCGGCGCCCGCCGCCCCGGCTCCCGCTGTCCCCGGGAACGCCGGTCCCGAGCGGACCGCGCAGCAGCCTCTGCCGCCCAAGCCGCCGCTCGACCTGCTGGCCGAGCTGACGAACACGCCTCCGCCTCCGGAGACCCCGCTGCGTACCGCCGTGCGGCGGGTCAAGATCTGGACGCCGCTGGTGGTGCTGCTCGCCATCGTGTTCGCGGTCGTACAGGCCGTGCGCCCGCTGCCGACGCCGACGCTCACGCTGGCGGCCGACTCGGAGTACGCCTTCGAGGGCGGCAAGGTGTCGCTGCCGTGGCCCGAGGAGGGCCAGGGCTGGATGGACGTCACGGGCCTCGGCACCATGGACCGTTTCGGCGAGCAGAAGCCCGTACCGATCGGCTCCGTGGCCAAGGCCATGACCGCGTACGTCGTGTTGCAGGACCATCCGCTCAAGCCGGGCGCGAACGGCCCGTCGATCACGGTCGACGCGCTGGCCGAGAAGGAGGGCGGCTACGACGCCGGCGGCGAGTCGACGCTCAACACCGTCAAGGAGGGCGACCAGCTCTCGCAGAAGGACGCCCTCGCGGCCATCATGATTCCGTCTGCGAACAACATCGCGCGGCTGCTGGCCCGTTGGGACGCCGGTTCGGAAGAGGCGTTCGTCGAGAAGATGAACGCCACCGCCAAGAAGCTCGGCATGACCAACACCACCTACACCGACCCCTCCGGGCTGAAGGAGACCACCGTCTCCACCGCCGAGGACCAGGTGAAGCTCGGCAACGAGCTGGTGAAGATCAAGGCGCTGACGGACATCACCAGGCTGCCCACCTGGAAGGACCCCTCGGGCACGGTCTGGCAGAACTACAACCGCCTGGTGCCGTACGACAACGCGATCGGCATCAAGACCGGCTCGACCACCAAGGCCGGCGGCAACCTCCTCTTCGCCGCCACCAAGGAGGTCGGCGGCGAGACGGTGACCGTCGTCGGCGCGGTGCTCGGCCAGCACACCCCGCCGATCATCGACACCGTCAACGCGGTCAGCAAGACGGCGATGCTCGCGGCCCAGGCGGCGCTGAAGGGACAGACGATCCTGAAGAAGGGCGATGTCGTCGGGTACGTGGACGACAGCCTCGGCGGGCACACGCCGGTGGTCGTCACGCAGGACGTGTCCGCGGTCGGCTGGGCGGGGCTCACGGTGCAGCTGAAGCTCGGCGACGACGGCACGGCCGTCCCGCACACGGCGAAGGCCGGCACCAAGGTCGGCGTGCTGAGCGTCGGCGACGGCTCGGGCACCGCCATCGAGGTCCCCATCGCGCTCCAGGACGAACTCAAGGAGCCCGGTTTCGGCGCCAGGCTGACCCGGCTGGGCTGACCCGCTGGGCTGACCGGGCTGGGCTGACCGGGCTCGCCGGTCAGCCCAGCCGGGCCGGCCCCCGCAGCCCGTCCGGCGGAACCCGGTCGGGCTGCGCCCGAAGCCCGTCCGGCTGTCCGCGGGCCGCCATGGCCTCACCCCAGGGATGATGTCTCCAGAGTGAACTCGAGCTGTCCGTGAGATGCCCCCGTGCTAGCGTCGCGGGGATCGGGACGGGTGCCGGGGCTTGCCCGGGGCGGACGGACCCCGGGTCCCCGAACGAGGACTACACACGTACGGGGAGTGTCTTGAGTGGCCACTGCGGAGCCGACGCGGGCCGACGGCGCCGAGCCGGATGACGGAAAGGGTGAGCGAATAGCGCTGCCCGCACAGCGGCGTGAACAACGCGCCGCCGCATCCGACCAGATGCCCCAACCTCTGCCATCCGCCTCTCAAGCGCCCCCGCGGCTGCTGCCGTTGCTCCGCCACCCGGTGACCTGCGTGACCGCCGTCGCGGCCGTCCTGCACATCGTGTGGTTCTTCGCTTTCGCGAACAGTGGGGGCGATCTCGCGGCCCAGGACGCCTGGGCCGAGTTCGTCGGGCGGCACCCCGACTCCGCGTACAACCTCGCCTGGTACGGCGGCATGCACCCCGTGTCGTACAGCGTGGTGTCGCCGTATCTGATGTCCGTGCTCGGGGTGCGGACGACGATGATGATCGCCGGGACGGTCTCCGCCGGGCTGGTCACGCTGATACTGATCCGCAGTCGGGCCGTGCGGCGGCCGCTGTGGGCCGCGGCCGGCGGGGTCTTCGCGCTGCTGTGCAACGCGGCGTCGGGTCGCGTGACGTACGGCCTTGGCACGATGTTCGGGCTCGCGGCGGTCGCCGCCGTGTTCTGCTGGCCCTACCGCTGGCGGTACAAGCGCTGGGCGAAGGCCGCCGTCGCCGCGCCGCTCGCCGGTCTCGCGACCGCCTCGTCGCCCGTCGCCGGGCTCTTCGTGGGGCTCGTCGCCGTCGCGCTGTTCCTGCAGAAGCGGCGCCCGGGCGCCTACGCGCTGGGGCTCGCCCCGACCGCCGTCGTCGCCCTGAGCGCCTGGCTGTTCCCCTTCTCCGGCACCCAGCCGATGGGGTTCGGGTCGGCCGTGTTGCCGCTGGTGTTCTCGGGCTTCGTCTTCTTCCTCGTACCGAAGGAGTGGGCGACCGTACGCCTGACCGCCGCCGTGTACGCGCTCACCGTGCTGCTCGTCTGGCTGATCAGCTCCCAGATCGGCTCCAACGTCACCCGGCTCGCGATGCTGTTCGCCGGGGCGGTGCTGCTCGCCGCGCTGCCGCTCGCCGAGCCGCGTACGCGCAAGTGGTACGCGATCGTCGTGGCCTTCGCGGGATCCGTCGCCTGGATCGGTTTCAAGGCCGTCGACGACGTGGTGAACACGACGCCCGCCGCGTCCTGGGCCCGGGAACTCGCCCCGCTCGTCAACCAGCTGCAGGTGGTCGGCGCCGAGAAGGGCCGCGTCGAGGTCGTCCCGGCCCGCTCGCACCGCGAGGCGTCCGCGCTCGCGCCGTACGTGAACCTCGCCCGCGGCTGGAACCGGCAGGCCGACATGGAGCGCAACCCGCTCTTCTACGACGACACCCTGAACTCCGCGAACTACCAGGACTGGCTCAAACGCTGGGCCGTCCACTACGTCGTCCTGCCGAAGGACCAGCCGGACGGGCACGGCGGCGAGCGGGAGCGCGAGCTCGTGCTGCGCGGACAGCCGTACCTCGAGCAGGTATGGGCCGACGCCAACTGGCGGCTGTTCGCCGTGAAGGACCCCACACCGCTCGCCGAGCCCAACGCCACCGTCGACCGCGCCGAGCAGGGCGAGCTGACCATCGAGGTGAAGCAGGCCGGGCGGGTGCTCATCCGCATTCCGTACTCGCCGTGGCTCGGCCTCGTCGACGCCGAGGGCAAGGGCGTCGAGCCGCCGAAGGAGACGGAGGCGTCCAAGCAGCGCGAGGAGGGCACCCCGAAGACGTACCGGAACGACAACGGCTGTCTGATGGAGACCGAGGAGGACGCGGCCGGCGACAAGTGGACCGAACTGCTCGCCCCGCGCCCCGGCGTCTACCGGCTTGCCGCGCCCTACCAGTTGCCTCGCGGCACGCCTTGCCCAGAGGAGCTGCGCTAGGCGCTCCGCTGGGATGGGCCGCGATGTGCCGTCGGTTTGCTGCGGCGCCATCGTGGCTGGTCGCGCAGTTCCCCGCGCCCCTTCGGGGGCGCCCTAGCCCACCGGTGACGCGCAGATGCCCTCCGGTGGGCGGGTCGTGTCGTCCTGTGTCTCGCCCGATGACGAGCCGGCCGTTGCTTCCCGTACCGAGTCCAGCTTCTTGAGCAGGCCCTTGAGGCGCTGGTCCGTGGGGTTGCGGAAGTACTCCAGTACGGCGCGGTGGAAGGCGTCACGCAGGGAGGGCGGCATGACGTCGGAGGCGTCGAAGCAGAGCATGTTCGCCTGGTCGGTCAGGATGCCGGCGATCTTCCGGCCGATCGGGTCGGTCGGCTGCGGATCGTCCGATGCGGGGAAGAGCGGCTGGGGCTCCGGCTGCGCCACCTTGCCGGCCATGTCCCGCCACACTTCGCGCGCTCTCGGGCCGGAGAGCCGCTCGACCAGCTCCTGCGCGTCGGGGTTGTCGCTGAACACGGCGGCCATGTCGCCCGACACCTCGTACGTGTTCCTGAACTCGCTGCTGCCCCGCAGGAAGTGGGCAGACGGTTCGACACGGACGTCGTCGCCGGCGTACAGGTAGCGGACGAACGCGCCCTGGTGCTCGTGGGTGCAGTCCAGCGAGTTCAGCAGCCCGCGCGAAGCGCCGTTCTCGTCGGTCGTACCCAGGAAGGAGGTCTCGAGGGACTGCTCGACCGAGTCGGGCGAGCGGGGGCCGAGCAGCGCCGCCCAGGTCTTCCAGGCCCGCTCCACGGCACTGTTCTGCCAGCTCAGCCTGCCCGTGGCCCAGTCCGTGTACGTGGTGCGGCCGGCCTGGTGCAGAAGGATGTCCTCGATCCAGTCCGTGCCCGGCCAGCCGGACGTGGCCTGGGACGCGAGGCCTATGCACCACTTCGGTGCGGACGTGGCACCGGACGAGCCCTTCTTGCTCCACACCAGGCTCTTGAGGTCCACCTTCAACGGCACCCAGTAGGTGTGCAGCCGGCCTTTCACCCGCAGGGCGCCCGCCCAGGGCGCGAAGGCGCGCTCGGCCGCCTTGTCGAGGGGCTTGAGCCTGCCTCTGTGTGCGTACTCGGTGAGCTCGCCGATGCTGTTGAGGATCGCCACATCGGGTGGGGCGTCCGCCTCGAGCTGCGCGACGAGGGTCTCGCGCAGGGAGCTGGTCCCCTCGTACGCGTACGTGTACCCGGTGTCGTCGTCGAGCTTCTTCAGCATCGCTTCGAACGCCTTGCCCTCCGGTCCCGTCCAGGGGCCGAGGACGACCAGCGTGTCCCTGCCGCCCTCCGCGCAGCCGCCGGAGAGCGCGGCAAGGGCGAACAGGGCGCAGGCCAGGACCACCCGGAGGACCGGGCGAGGGCGGCTCGGGTGCGGGTGGCGGGTCGCGCGCAGGCGTCGGCTCGGGCGCAGGCGGCGGTTCGCGAGGCGGTTCACGAGGCGGCTCGTGGGGCGGTTCACGAAGCGGCTCCCGGGCGGGCGAGGAGGAGGTACTCGCGGCGGTACGTGTGCAGCGCGCCGCCGATGACGGCCGCGCCGACCACCCCCACCGGCATGACGAACGGCGCCACGCCGTCCAGGAAGGAGAGGCGGCCCGCGGCCAGCTCGCCGTTGACCGACGACTCCAGCGCGCCGATGGCCAGCGGGTCGGGACGTCCGCCCCACTGGTCCTCGGCGCGCACCTCCGTGTCCGGCGACGTCCGGTCGGAGAGGACGTCGGCGCTCGGCACCACCTGCTGCTGCGCGTCGTACGCGAGTACGGCGTCGGCCGCCAGCAGCGGCACCGCCGCGAGCGGCAGCGCGGCCACCACGAGCGGCAGGCTCAGCCGGATCCGGAACCGGTGGCGCAGGAAGACGACCGTGCGGACCAGCCCGACGGCGAGGAGGACGAAGGCGACGGCCGAGACGGCCAGGGCGGCCAGGACGCCCCCGCCCCATGCCGCGCGCGCCTCCAGCCGGCCGCGCAGTCGCTGCTCCAGGGCCGAGATCCGGTCCACGATCGTGGTCGCGGTCGCCGCGGAGCCGGTCGACCTGCGGCACTCCGGGTACGGGGTGTCGTCGCCCGTGCTGTCTCCCGCGTCGCCGCCCGTGCCGTCTCCCGCGTCGTATCCCGGTCCCGTGGCGTCTGCCCGTCCTGTGTCGCACAGCATGCTCTGGGCGTAGGTGAGTTCGGCTTTGCGGAGTGTGCGGTCGCCGTCCGCCTGGGCCTGGTTGATCCAGTCGCTGTAGCCCAGGAGGAGGCCCGAGATCACACTCAGGTTCTGCTGTTCGGACACGGTGAGGGCCCCGTGCTGCCCTACCTGGCTCAGGCTCTGTGTGGCCCGGCTCATCCGCGTCCGGTAGCGCTCGCTGAGCCCGCTGAGCTCCACGGCGCCGTCCTCGTCCAGCAGGTCTCTGCCGGCCTCGCCCTGAGCGATCTGCAGCGACACCCTGGCGTCGGCGAGATCCACCAGCGCGGGCGCGATGTGGTCCCGGAGGTACGCGGAGTCCCCGCGGACGTCGGCGTACGCCCAGCCGAACGCGCCGAAGGCGATGACCGAGAGCAGCGGAAGCGCGATCAACCTGTCCCGCAGATAGGCCCGGTTGCTGCGGACCGCTGGCGACGGCCACGCGTACCGCCAGAGGCGCCTGCCCATCTCGGCACCGACGGCACCGATGGCACCGACGGTGTCGGCGGCTTGTAGGACCCTCCTCCAGTGAGCACCACTCATCGGTCCTGCTCCACCGCTCACCGGTCCTGCTCCACTGCCGGCAGGACGCTCGTGCTCGCCTGGATGCGGGCCGCCTCGATGTCGAACCGTTCGATGACGGGGCGGAGCCGGACGGCCGGGCCCGCCGCGCCACTGTGTACGTCGACGAGTTTGCGGAGTTGGTCCTGCATGGCCGTGTCGCCGGTGCGGGTCGCCAGGGTCCAGGAGCGGGCGAAGTGGGCCTCGGCGGCGGCCCTGTCCCCCGTGCGGAGCGCGGTGCAGCCCTGCTCGAACGTACGGTGCAACTCCTCCTCGTGGAGGTAGTGGGCGACCCGCGGATCGAGTCTGCTGTACAGATCCGCCTCGTCCGACCAGCGCATCAACACGGCGGCCGACTCGGGGAGCTCGATGTCGTCCGCCCCGGGCCCGGCGACGTCGACCTCCACCTCGGTGAGGAAGAGCACCTTGCCCAGCTGCCCGGGGCGGTACGGAGCACTGACGCAGACCAGATAGTCGCGGGTCTCCTCACCCCATGCCGCTGTGGCGTACTCCTCGATCGGTCCGCCCGCCCCCGACTCCACCGCGGACATGTCGACATGCACCGGCCGCAGCGCGAGCCGTGTCGGATGCACCTGTTCGAAGGAGTGCAGTGTGACGTCGGCCCGGTGGTGCAGGCGCAGCCGCAGCCCGGTGATGTCGCGCTCCGCGGCCCGCTCGGTGAGCGCCGCGAACTCGCCGGACAGCCGGGTGAGATCACCCACGGCGCTCGCCCGGCCGCCCAGCTCGCGCGTGATCAGCAGGAGTTCGTCGGTGTCCCACGCGTCCCCGATGCCGACGGCGTCGCAGGTGAACTCCGACGGTTCCGACGCACAGGTCTCGACCCGCTCGCGCAGCTTGTCCTGCGACTCGTATCCCGGTTCGTTCCGGCCGTCGGTGAGCAGCAGCGCATGCCGTACGAAGGCGTCCTTGCCGGGCACATCGCGGAGTTCGCGGAACAGCAGGCGCGCCATCTCCAGCCAGGTGCCCATCGCTGTGCCGCCGCCCGGGGTGCATGCGTGCAGGGCGATCCGTGCGTCGGCCCGTGAGCGGGCGTCCGCGACCGCGAGCCCGAACCGCTGCGGGTAGATCATGGCGGCCCGGTCCCGCCCGGCGACGACCGCGAAGCGCGCGCCGTCCGGGATGCGGTCGAGCGCGGCCGCCGCGGCCTCACGGGCGGCGGCCAGCCGGCTCGGCGGGTTGACCATCGAGGAGGAGTGGTCGATGAGCAGCACCTCGGCCAGACGCGGCGCGGCGTGCTGCGCAGGTCGGGCGGCGCGGGGGCGACGGCGTACGGAGACCGTGATCACCGCGTACATACGGGCGGTGTCCTGCGCCTCGGGCGCGTGCCTCGTGCCTGTGCCGTGCGGGCCGTCGGGTGTGCCCGTCGGGCCCGCCGTGCCTGACCCGTGCGGGCCGTCGGGTGTGCCCGTCGGGCCCGCCGTGCCCGTCCCGTGCAGGCCGTCCGGCGCGCCCGTCGGGCCCGCCCTGCCTGCCGTCCCCGGCCGGGCCGCCGCCGGTGGCGGGGAGGCCCGTCTGGGTCTCGGCAGTTCGACGACCTGGCTCACCTCGAGTCCGATCGTGGCGGCCGGACCTTCGGCGGGGTGCGTGCCGCGGCCCGCAGCCAGTTGCTGATCCTCTTCCCCAACCATGGGCTGTCCCTGTGGTGTCGGTAGGCGTACGGGCGGACTTGGTAGGCCCGGTCCAGAAGCCGCTCGGCGAGCTGCGCACCGTCCGGTGCGGCGGAGCGCGCCGCCTGCTGGGCGAGGCCCAGGTAGAACCGGGAGAGATCCTTGCGCAACTGCCGTTCGTCGCCCGGGAAACCGATCCGTGCGGCGTCCGGGGCGACGGACAGCGCACCGAGCTGCCGCGCGTCGATGGCGTCGCGCGCCAGCAGGTCCTGCGCGGCCTCCCAGACCTCCGCCTTCATCCGCACCCGGGCCTGCTCGTCCGTCAGGCCGTGCTCGTGGAAGAGCCGCGCGAGGCGCCGGAGCACCGCGCCCAGCTGCCCGGCGTCCTCCGCCCTGCTGACCCCGATGCGCACGGCGGCGGTACGGGCGGCTGTGCGGTGCCGTGAGTGCTGCGGCACCGCGTCCAGCGCCTCGACGGCGTGCTGCTCGGCCTTCGGACCGCCCTGCGCCAGCCAGGCCCGCGCCACGCCGAACGCCGCGCCGCCCAGCGACGGATTGCGCAGCCGTACCGCCTCGTGGAACGTCAGCGCCTCATGGCGGCGCCCCAGCCGCTCGGCGCAGTAGCCGAGGGCGAGCTTCGGCGCGTACTCGCCGGGGATCGCCGCGTAGACCCGGTCGAAGAGGTCCCGGGCATCCTCGACCTGGTCCCGCGCGAGCGCGAGCAGCCCGTGATGCCAGTCGACACGCCAGTCGTGCCGAGCACGCCGGGCGCCGATGGCCTCGACGGCAAGCCGCAACTCGCGTTCGGCGTCGGCGAGATCGGGCTCGGTGAACTGGGCCTCCGTGGCGGGCGAGTCGGGTGCCCGGAGCGCCACCCTCAACTCGAGTCGGCACCGCAGCAGATGAACCTCCGCAGAGCCCGCCCACCCCTTCGTATGCTGCAGCAACGCCGCCGGATCGGCGTCGGAGAGACGGCTGAGCTCGGCATGGTGCGCGTCGTCCGGATCCGGCCGCGGCACCGGCAGCCGCTGGGCCACATCCGCCGCGGAGGGCGGTGCGTGCAGGGGCGCCCGCGGCCCGTCGTCCTCGGGTGGAGCCGCCCACCGCGACAGCCGCGGCGCGACGCCGAGCGCGCCCTCGAGGGCGTAGGGCGACTGCAGGAACAGCGGCGACGGCTCGAACGTCTCGAGTCCCGTCCGCAGCGACCGCAACTCCCGGAAGACTCCCCGGAGTTGCTCCTCCATCTCCCGTGCCGTCGCGAACCGGTCGGCCCGTTCCTCGCGCGTGGCGCGCGCCAGCACCCGGGCGAGCGAGACCAGCCCCAGGCCCTGGGGCGCAGGAGTGGTCATACGGAGGGCGGCCCGGGCCGTCACCTCGTCGGGGCCGGACGAGGCGAGCCGGTCCAGGGCGCCGAGCGCGGCGAGATCGAGCCGCGACTCACCAAGGCCGCACACGCTGCGCAGCGTCTCGCCGAGGCTGAACAGGTCGTCCTGGCTGGTGGACGCCCCTGTCGCGGTGGGCACGGTCGGCGCGCGATAACCGGTGGTCGTGAGGCCGGGCGCCCCCTCGCCCCGGATGCTGCCCACGTCGATGAGCTTGGTGGTGGTGCCGTCGTGCATCACGTTCTGCGGCTTCAGATCGCCGTAGACCTTCCTCCGCTCGGGCGCGTGCAGATGCTCGAGCGCGGACAGTACGCGGACTCCGTACGCGAGGACGAACTCGTGAAACCGCGCGCCCCCGAACCGCTCGGGCTCCCGGCTCGCCAGCGCCCGCACCTCTTCGAGGTTGAGCCCGTCCACGTACGGCAGGACGAGGAAGTCCCCGACGCCTTCGTGATGCCCGTAGTTGAACACGGGGATGATGCCCTCGTGGTTGAGGTCCGCGAAGGCCTGCCGCTCCTTCTCGAGCGCGCCCCGAGGGACCGCGGCCTGCACCGGCCGCAGGAACTTCACGGCCACCTCGCGGTCGTCGACCTTGGTGTCGAGGGCCAGATAGACCTCGCCCATGCCGCCGTGGCCGAGCAGCCTGACCATGCGGTATTGGTCGGCGAGCAGCTGCCCGCTGAGCGGGTCCCCGGTGCCGGGGGCGTCTCGGGGGCCTTGGGTGTCCCGGGGGCCTTGGGCGTCCGGCGGGCTTTGGGCCTCCGGGTCGCCGGGAGTACCAGGCGTGCGGGGCGTGCCAGGCGTGCCATGTTTGCCGGGTTTGCCCGGGGGTGCCGCCCCGTCCCGCGGTCTGATCTCGGGGAGCAGCGTGGGATCCGGGCTCTCGTCCGGGAGCTCGACGTCGGCGGTGCGGCCGGGGACGACGTACCACTGCTCGGACTGCTCCGGTCCGTCCGGCTCCGGCACAGTGGAGGAGCTGGTCGCCCGGGCCGCCGAGGGTCCCAGCGCCGCTGAGCGTCCCGGGACCGCTGCGGACGAGTGGAGCCCGGCGACGGGGTCGACGCGCTCGCCGGAGACCCGGCAGTACCCGGACGGTGTGACCGTGCCCGGGCAACCGGGGTGCGGACACGGCGTCATGGTTCACCAGCCTTGTCGGGCGCCGATGACCCGGCATCCGCAGCATCGGCGGCATCGGCCTCCCGCGGAGCCGCCTCCCGCGGCGCGGCATCCCGCGGCGCCGCATCCCGCGTGAGCCCGCGTACCATCCGGGTGAACGCCTCCACCGCGCTCTCCGCGTCGGTGAGCGGGCAAGGGCCGCCCATCAGCAACTGCTGCGCCCTGCCGAAGGCGCGGACGGCGTCGGGGTGCTCGGCCAGTCCCTGCCCGTCGAGACGTGCCTGGTGGGCGGCGAGCAGGCCGCGTAGCCGTAGATGCGCGTCCAGTACGCCGCGCAGCTCCCGCTCGGCGCGTTCGGCGCGTAGCAGATAGGTCTCCACGGCCTGTTCGGCGTACGAGAGCTTCTCAAGGACCTCCGTGCCCGCCTCACTCGCGAGCTGCACCGTCCACAGCCGGGCCCGTGCCCCGTACGCCGTCGGGCGGGGCGGATCGACGACGCGGCGCTCCACCCGGCGGTACACCTCCCTGGAGCGCTCCTCGGTGGCGGCCAGCAGCGAGGCGCGGTCGACGATCCGCGCCAGCCAGCGCTCGGCGCGGTCGTCCGGCAGCAGCCGGTGCGCCAGCTCGTACGCGAATCCGCGCCCCCTGAGACCGCCACCGTCATCTCCTTCGCTGCTCCCGCCGCCGTCGCCGCTGTCGCGCACCACCAGCAGTAATCGGGCGCCACGGTCGGCCAGTTCCCGCAGGGCGTGCACGGCCGCGACCGGCTCGGTGGCGGACAGGTCGGCGCCGAGGACCGCGACGGCGGGGCGGGCGCCGCGCTGCCGCGAGTGCGCCAGCTCGTGCCGGAGGGCGGCCAGGGCCTCGCCGACCGCGGGATGCTCCGGCTCGGCGCGCACCAGCGACGCACCCGTCACGTCCAGCACCAGACTGATGCTGCCCGCCCGGGGCTCGATCCCGGCCTGCGACAGGTGCGGAGCGCCGGTACCGGGGCCGACGGCCGAGTCGATGGCAGGGCCGACGGCCGGGCCGGTGGTCGGGCCGGTGGCCGGACCACCGGGCGGAACCGGCGGAATCGACAGCTGCGGCGACTGCTCCCGGTCAGCCATGTTCAGCACGACGTGGAGGGCCTCCCGCGCCCGCGTGTCGTCATCGCGCAGGAACAGCACCTCGATGTCCCAGCAGCCGGGCTCCTCGTGCAGCCAGCGCATGACGGTGCGCTGCAGACCGTGCGGCCGGGCGTCGCGGGCGGCGTCCGGGGACACGGTGTGCCGGGCGGGGACCGCGGGCGGCCCGGTGACATAGGCCCTGCCCACGTCGCGGAAGTACTTGGCGACGGTCGCCGCCGGAATCATGTAGGCGTATCCAGCGCGCTCATCGGCCTGCACGACGATGCCCAGGACACGGCCGGTACCTTCCTCCAGGACGCCCGCCCCGCTGAACCCGCCCGTCAGCCGCCGCCCCGGCTCGTGCGGATCCGCCACATCGATCTGGACCCGCTCGTCCCCGTGCCCGCCCGGCCCCATACAGGCACCCGTGAGCCACTGCCCGCCGGACCGCTGCTCCGGAAAACCGTCGATGAGGACGGGCGCGCCCCGGTAGTCCAGTGTCCGGTGCAGGGTGACCGGTGACGGCACCGGGGCGGGCTCGTCCAGCACGAGCAGCGCGAGATCTCCTTGCGCCTTCCCGAACGGCGGCACCCAGTGACCGTCGAGCACGGTCGCCGTGCGGCGCTCGGTCCGCGGCAGTCCCTGCAGCAGAGGGAAGTCGACCTGTACCCGGCCGGGGCGCTGTCCCGTCTCCGGGTCGCGGATCACATGGGCGCAGGTCAGCACCCGGTCGGAGCCCAACAGCACGCCGGCCCCGAGCACGTTGCCGCTGCCGGACACGCCTCCGCGGCGCAGCCGCACCCGCCAGCTGCTGTGACTGTGAAGATGCCAACCACCATGACCGTAAAGGGTGTTGCCACCCGGGACGCCCTCGTCCGCTTCCCCCTCCATGCTTCCTCAGGATAGGTGCGGGGTCGGACAATGACTCCTGAGCTGCATGAGGCAGGGGCATGGGGAGGTAGTGCGATGGGGCACGGGACCGACGACGACGCGGCCGTGGCAGGTCTGGCCGACGTGATGAGCCAGATTCGCGAGGAACTGGAGGAGGCCCAGCGCAGAGGCGCCGACAGCCCGGTGCGCTTCAACGTGGAGCGGGTCAGCCTCGAGTTCGCCGTGCAGGTACGACGAGAGGGGTCCGGCCGGGCGGGCCTGCGCATCGGCGTGGTCACGGCGGGAGCGGGCGGCACGCTGTCCCGCGACACGGTGCACCGCATCCAGGTGGAGCTGCAGCCGCGCCGAGGGGACGGCCGGACGCTGGATGTGGGGCGGGACTGATCACCCCGCCCCCGCCCCCGGACCCGACCAGACGGGAGAGCGATCAGGCAGCAGAGAGGGGAAGCACCTTCTCGATCGCCGCCACGACCTCCGCCGACTCCGGCTCGGTCTGCGGCGAGAAGCGCGCGACCACGGAACCGTCCCCGGAGACCAGGAACTTCTCGAAGTTCCATCGGATGTCCCCGCTGTGCCCCTCCTCATCGGCGAACCCGACGAGCCGCTCGTAGAGCGCGTGCCGTCCCTCCCCGTTGACCTCGACCTTCTCGGTCATCGGGAACGTCACGCCGTACGTCGCGGAACAGAACTCAGCGATCTCCTCGGAGGTCCCCGGCTCCTGCCCCATAAACTGGTTGCACGGCACCCCGAGAACGGTGAACCCGCGTCCGGCGTACTGCTCGTGCAGCCGCTCGAGCCCCGCGTACTGGGGCGTGAGCCCGCACTTCGACGCGACGTTCACGATGAGCGCGGCCTTCCCGCGGTACTGCCCGAGATCGGCGGAACCGCCCTGCAGCGACCCGATCTCGACGTCGTAAACGGAGCCGGATCCGTCGACGGATCCGGCGTGTTCCATGGTGTTGTCAGCAGTCATGCCCGGATGCTAACTCCGCCGGGCACGACATGAGCTCAGCGACGAGCGAGCCCCACGAACGCGGTCCAGGCGTCAGGACGGACGGTGAAGACGGGGCCTTCGGGGTTGTTGGAGTCGCGGATGTGGATGGCGGTGGGGTGGGTGGAGACCTCGACGCAGTTGCCGCCTTCGTCGCCGCTGTAGCTGGACTTGCGCCAGTGATAGGCGACTTCGATGCAGGCGCCACCCTCGTCGCTGCTGTAGCTCGACTTGAACCAGTGCAGTGCGCTGCTCATTACTCCCCCAGCAGACGGTCCAGCAGGCCCATGGTGTCCTCGGAGTTGAGAGCCTGCGTCCGCAGCATCGCATACTTCTGCGCCAGGATCGCCACCTCATTCGGGTCAGTGACGAGCTGACTGCCGCGCTGGGTCTCCGTGTAGGCGAGACGCTGGTGATCGGGCGTCTCCAGCAGTACGAACGGGCCAGCGAGCCCGGCGTGGGTGCTGCGTCCCAGCGGCAGGATCTGCAGGGCGAGGCCGGGCAGTTCGGCCCACTTGCGCAGGCGACGCAGCTGCTCTACGTAGACCTCCGTCCCGCCCAGACGGTCCCTGAGCACCGGCTCCCAGATCACGAAACTGGTGGTCGGCGGCACCTTGCGATGCAGGATCTGCTGCCGCTCCATACGCCGGGCGACGCGCTGCTCGATCTCGTCCTCGTCGTAAACGGGAATGCGGCTGCGGAAAACGGCGCGCGCGTACGCCTCCGTCTGCAACAGGCCAGGCAGCACCAGGCCCTCGTACCAGGAGATCGCGATCGCCTCCCGCTCGCGATCGACGAACTCCTCAGCCCACCGCGGGATGAGATCCACCTCGGGCATGTTCTCCACCGCAACCGACAACACACCCCTGGTATCGAGGAGTTCGTCCAGGTGTGCCGCGAGGTCCTCCTTCAACGGCCGTCTGCCCTGCTCGATCGAGGCGATGGTCTCCTCGTCCACGAGGGCGCGCTCGGCGAGTGAACGCTGAGTGAGACCGGCCGCCTTGCGGAAGGCGGCGACCTGCGCACCGAGCATCTTCATCGCCGACGCATTCTTCTTCCGCGGGCGCTTCCTGGGGTCCATGACGACCAACTCCCCACCACAGGACGTACGTTCACCGCTGTGAACCCGTACGAGAAATCCGTACGGGCTCGCTCACTGCCCCATGATGACCACGGAGCGTCACCCTCGCTCCATGAACAGCGAGAATCCACCGGCGCGTGAGCGCTTCTACCGGCGCGAACGCCAATCCGTGCCTGCGGCGAGGGAATTCACGCGGGCGGCGCTGGCCGACTGGGGCGTGCGTGGCGGGACGTACGACGACATCCTGCTGTGCGTCAGCGAACTGGCCACTAACGCGCTGCTGCACGGCGTCCCGCCCGGCCGTGGTTTTCAGCTGCGCCTGCTGCCGTACGGAGAGGTGCTGCGGATCGAGGTCCACGACAGTGGCGACGGGTACCCGAGGGTCGTGGCGCCCGGGGACGAGTCGGGGCGCGGCCTGCTGCTCGTCTCGTCCGTGGCGGACAAGTGGGGTGTGGCGGAAAGGGACCCCGGCAAGATCGTGTGGTGTGAGTTCGCCGTCGATCGGCCGGGGGATCGGTGGGAATGCATCGGGTGGAATGCTATGAGGGAAAATACTTCCTTCAGGGATGGTGATCCACGTCGGAACCGCTGAGCGGAGACGCATCGTTCCAGAAATCGATACGGTCCGCTCATGCGCGCCAGAGCAGCGGTACTTCTCCTCGCCGTGGGAACCATGTGCATGCTCATGTCCGGGTGCGAGTCGAGCCAGCCGGCGAAGAAGGCGCGGACGACTACGACTACGGCTGCGACACGGGAAGCCTCAGCACCGTCCGTACCCGATTCACCCGATTCGGAAAAGCCCTTGCCCGGCCCCGGCCAGAATCACAGGGCAGTCGCCTTCCGTAAGTGGGGACTCGAACCGCTGCCTGCGCCGCCCACCCCGCCACAGGCCAAGCCGGTGAAGCTGGCTCTCGGCTCTGTCCCGGTGATCCGTGACATCCCGGTAAAGGACAAGGTCGTCTTTCTCACCTTCGACGATGGTGCCGAGAAGGACCCCGAGTTCCTCCGGATGATGCGGGAGCTGCGCGTCCCCTTCACCATGTTCCTCACCGACGCGGCCATCAGAAACGGCTACCCGTATTTCAAGCCCCTGCAGTCCCTCGGAAACAGCATCCAGAACCACACGCTGACCCATCCCGATCTCCTCACCCTCTCGTACCCGGCTCAGGTGAACGAGATCTGTGGTCAGCAAAGGAGACTGAACGAGGAATACGCAACGTCTCCGCGACTCTTCCGCCCGCCGTACGGAAACTGGAATGAGGACACGCGCGCGGCCGCAAAAACGTGCGGTATCGAAGCCATCGTTCTGTGGCGCGAAACCATGCAGATCGCGAACATGCGATATCAGCGGGGCGACGGAAAGCTGCACCCGGGCGACATCATTCTCGCCCATTTCCGGGGACCGGAAGAGCTCAGAGGAACCACGCTGACCGAGATGACACTGACCATGCTCAGGCGCATCCAGGAACAGGGTTTCACAGTGGCGCGACTGGACGACTACCTCTGAACCCGAAGCGGTAGGCACCCTTGACAGCGTGCGTGCTGCTTCGCGACGTTTGACCCTTGCCGAAAGGTTCGAGTCTCGGTCGTCGGTCGTCGACCGTGGCACGAGTCGACCGTGGCACGAGTGCGTACACCGCGTGGACGTGGGGACGTCCACGCGGTGAAAGGACGCGGACAGCGCGTCGGGGGGAAACGGGGGGAGCGGTCGCCCATGCACATCACGATCCACAGACCGGAGGACCTGAGCACGTCCCTTCGCGGGGCCTGGCACCGGGCGATGGACGAGTCGCCCGATCACGCCAACGCCAACGCCAATCCGTTCCTGGCGCCGGAGTTCGCCGCAGGGATCGGCAGGTACCGAGGCGGGGCGCAGGTGGCGGTCCTGCACGAGGGCGGAGAGCCCGTGGGGTTCTTCCCGTACGAGCGCAATGCCCTGGGCGTCGGCCGGGCCATCGGCCTCGGTCTCTCCGACTGCCAGGGACTCGTGAGCCGCCCCGGGATCACCTGGGACATCTCGGAACTGCTGCGGGCCTGCGGGCTGTCCGTCTTCGAGTTCGACCATCTCGTCGAGGAGCAGAAGCCCTTCGGCAGATACGTCACGGGGACGTTCCCCTCACCGGTGATCGACCTGAAGGTCGGCGGCGGCCACGGCAGCTACGCGGAGTGGCTGCGGGGCGCGTACCCGGGGCTGGCCAAGACGACGCTGAAGAAGGAGCGACGCCTGGCGCGCGACCTGGGGGAGATGCGGTTCGTCTACGACGAGCGCGACCCGCGGGTTCTGCACACGCTCATGCGGTGGAAGTCCGCCCAGTACCGCAGGACGGGACGGATGGACCGGTTCGCGCGGCCGTGGATCGTGGACCTGGTGGACCACCTGTTCCGCGTCCGCGAGGAGCACTTCACCGGCGTGCTGTCCGTGCTGTACGCCGGTGACCGGCCGGTGGCCGCGCACTTCGGACCGACATCGCGCACGGTGTTCGCGGCCTGGTTCACCGCGTACGACCCCGAGCTCCGTTACTACTCGCCCGGGCTGATCATGCACCTTCGTATGGCCGAGGCCGCGGGCCGCGATGGCGTGCGGCTCATGGATCTGGGACGCGGCGAGAAGGAGTGGAAGGACTGGCTCAAGACCCGCGAGCTGCGCGTGGGCGAGGGATTCGCGACCCGGCCCCACCCGGTCGCGGCGGCGCACCGGCTGTGGCGCCGACCGGTGCGCGGCCTGCGGAACACGGTCCTGGCCCATCCCACGCTGCGGGATCCGGCCGACCGGCTGCTGAAGACGGTCGGCACGCTGCGCACGTCGGGCCGGGTGGAGTCCGGCCGGGCGCGACCCCACGCACGCTGAGCTTCCGACCCTCCGGTCCTCCGGTCCTCCGACCCTCCGGTCCTCCGGTCCTCTGACCCTCCGACTCTCCGGTCCTCCGACCCTCCGGTCCTCTGACCTTTCGACCCCTTCGACGGAAGAGGTGACGATGCCGTACGGATCGCGGCTCGCCGCGATGATGACACGGCGACTCGGACGCGAATGCGTCTACATGCCCTCGGCGCGGCTGGCCCTGTACCTGGCGCTGCGGCGCTGGTGCCGGCCGGGCGCACGGGTACTGATGTCGCCGGTGAACGACGACGTGATCCTCTTCGTGGTCCTCGCGGCGGGACTGCGCCCGGTCCTCGCCCCCGTGTCCGTATGGGACGGCAACATCGACCCGGCCGCCGTACCGGAGTCGACCTGGCGGAGCGTGGACGCCGTCCTGACCACGAACCTGTACGGGGTGCCGGACCGCGTCGTCGAACTCCGGCGTCGCTGCGACCAGTTGGGGATCCCGCTGATCGAGGACGCGGCGCACGCGATCGGCACGCACGTGGACGGGCAGCCGATCGGGACGTTCGGGACGGCGGCGGCATTCAGCCTGTCCAAGCACGTGGCGGCGATGGCCGGCGGTTTCCTCGCCGTCGAGGACGCGCGCACCCGGCGGGAGCTGGAACTGCTGCGCGACGATCTGCTGGTGCCGCGCCGCCTCCACGGCGACCTGGCCACGACGTTGCGGCCACTGGCGCGTTCAGCCGTACGCACCCTCCACCTGGTGCGTCCCGTGTGGCGGACGATGCAGCGCCTCGGGCTGCTGGAGCGCGACGACTACCGCATGCCCCTGCACGCGCCGCGGCTCTCCGCCTCCGCGCGCGAGGCGCCGAGCCTGGCCGCGTACGAGCCGTGGGTCCGCGTCGACCTGCACGGCTTCCGGTCCCGCCACGGGGCCCTGGTCCACGGGCCGTTGGCGCTGCGGATGGCCGCGCTTGACGGCGACCTCGTGCGGCGCAGGGCCGGTGTCTCGTTGCTCTCGGGTACCGCCTGGGCCTCCCCGGCCCTCCGCGACCGGGCCGCGCGCGACGGCCGGCTTGCCCTCTTCCGGGTTCCGCTCCTGGTCCACGACCGCGACGCCCTCATAGAGCGTCTGGTGCGGCACGGCGTGGTCGCCGGGTACGTCTACGACCCTCCGCTCGACGACTACGCGGGCGAGGAGTTCGTCGAGCCGTCTCCTGACCCGTCGGCCGCCCGCTGGTTCGCCTCGCACGTGCTTCCGGCCGATCCACTCCTGGCACGCAAGGTCGCCAACGCCCTGATGAAGGAGGCGGCGACGGCCGCGCACCCCCCGTCTCCGACTCCGACTCCGACCGCGAATCCGACCCCGGCCCCGACACCCGTCCCGGACATCACGCCACCACCGGCACCCTTGGGCCAGTGATGCGTTGCGCCATATTCCGACTTCCGACGCGGCACTCAGCCTGAGCCGCCCTGGCCGGCTCATGGACGCCGTGAGACGAAGACGAACTCCCGGCCCGGACGGTCGGGCGCATCGCGAACGTCCTCCACGACATACCCCTGCGCGAGCAGCTCGCTCTCGATGTCGTCCCGCTCGCGGAAACGCAGCGTCGAATCCGAGGTCAGCACCTGCCCGTCCGCCGCGAACACGTAGGTCCAGCGGAACGTCACCAGCGGCCCACTCACCTCGATCACCTCGACCCAGCTGTCCACCGTCCCGACGCCCGGGATCTCCGTCACGCGGTGCGAAGCCTCACGGTTCCACTCCTCCCAGGCGCGCCTCGCCGGATCCCGGGTCTCGAACACCAGACGTCCGCCGGGCCGCAGTACTTCGAAGGCCCCGCGCAGCGTCTTCTGCCACGCCTGCGGTTCGACGATGGCCTGGGCGACGTTCGCCGTCATGGTCGCGAGGTCGACCCGCAGCGGCGGCAGCGCTGTCGCATCACCGCAGATCCAGCGCACCCGCTCGCTGCCCTGCTTGCCCCGGGCCACGTCGATGGACGCCCGGGCGGGATCGACACCGACGACCTCGATCCCGCGATCAGCCAGCATGAGCGCGAGCACACCGGTACCGCACCCGATGTCCAGCACCTGACGCGCCCCGAACTCCTCCGCCATGCGCACGTACGCATCGAGATCGCTGCGATCAGGGTCGAGCGGGTCATAGATCGCGGCGAGCCGCGGATGTCCGAAGCACTCGTCCGCCATGCGGCCGAAGCTATACGGGGACGACGCCCGGCCGCTGCTGGATTTCGCGGCCGAACCGTCCCAGCCCCAGCCCGGCCCCAGACCCAGCCCGGCCCCGGCCCCGGCCCCGGCCCCGGACCCGAAGCCGGACCCGGAACTATTCTGGAATGGAGGGGGAGCGGCCGAGGTGCGAGCACAGGAGGTCGTCATGACCAGGAAAGTTGCCGACTGCCGCAAGTTCCCGAGCGAGGTGGACTGCACGCTCACCATCTCGGGTGAGGAGGACGAGGTCCTCAAGACCGCCGTGGCACACGCGGTCTCCGTCCACGGCCACACCGACAGCCCGGAACTGCGCGAACAGATCCGCGGCATGCTGGAGGACGAAAAGGTCACCACCTGACCGAACACGGACGGGCCCGGACCGGCCCGACGCCGGCCTCCGGACCCGTCACCCCAGCGACTGAACCGCCCCCCAACCTGGCGGAGACGTAGCCACCTCGGTTCGCTTGCGACCGCCGTGGTCGGCTGCTGTTGATGTCAGCTGGTGATGTCAGGCGAGTACAGCTGGAGCGTGCCTGCTGGCACGATGCGTACGTGGACCTCGGGCGCATCAAAGCAGAGACCGTGGCGTACTTCCGAGCACTCGATGAGGGCGCCACCCAGCGGCACCACTTTCGCCACGCCGACGAGGAAGGCGGCTTGTGGTACTTCGAGGCTGTGCCTGACGGCGGTGACTTGATCGTCGTCAAGCAAGCGGAACTCACCTCTGGCGGTGCGCTCTACCGATATAGCTGGGAGCACCTGGAGGACGAGCACGGCTTCCTGACGGACCAACCGATCGTTCCTGAAGAGGATCCGCTGGAGGTCACCACGGCTGCGGAGTTCCAACGGGTGTGGATTTAGGCCGACGCGCGGCGCGCTCCCCAGATGCACGGGGAGCCAGCGAGTGGTCGGAGTGAGGTGCGGCCGCGTCTCGTCAGACCTTCTCGACTCGCACGGAGTGCCCCGCGAGGAGTTGATTCATGTCGTCGGTGTCGGAGGTGAAGACGGTTGCCTGAGCTCCCCGCGCGGCTTCCCGCCCAGCCAGAGCTGCCAGGATGGCGTCGATGGCGTACTCATGCCCATGCAGGCCGGCTGCCTTCAGCATGTCGCGCGCCATGGCGATCACCTGGTCGTCCGTGTGCACGACGCGGATCCGGGACAGTGTCCCGTTCCAGAGTGCCTGCCCCGACGTTTCGCGAGGGTCCCATGCCTCCAAGGTCGTGAGCGCCGAGGTGACGATCGGGATGTCGAGCCGCGGAGCCGTCTTGATCAGCGCAGTCAGCTCCCGATCGCCCTGAACCGCCTTGGAGAGAGCCTCGGAGTCGAACACGAAGACGCGCTGTCGTGGCCGGTGCAGCTTCGCTTGGGCGGTACGGCTCACGCGGCCTCGTCCGAATCTGATCGCTTCTCGTCATGCCAGCCGTCAATGGCGGCGATGCGGTCCAGCGCTGCTTGCTGCTCGTCATCCGTCACGGCGCCATGCTCTTCTTCGAGGCGTTCAGCCAACTCGCGCAGTCGGTCCATGGCGTCCTGATGAGCGGCGGCGGCCGCGATGTAGCCGGACACCCCGCGTGCGTCGACGCGCTCCTTGATCGATTCCACCAGCTCTTCCGGCACGGTGATGGTGATCTTCCGGGTTGCCATACTTTAAGTATGCCACGCTGTGTGGCGTGGCATACTCTTCTGAGATTCCCCACCCACCCGTCGCCGTCACCCACACCCGCCTCATGCGGCCCTGACCGGTGCGGCACAATGCGGTCAACTGGGCGGGCAACGGTGGGGGTGGGAACGTGGGGCGTTTTGGCTCGCGAAACCGACGTAAGGGCATACCGAACGAGCCGGCGCTACTGGCTGCGGCTGCTGAGAATCCCGGTGGCAGCGTCGCCGAGATCGACCCGACGTATATCGACGACCCGAACGGCTACGTACCTCCCGAGGCAATCCGCGGCGCGTGGTTGGTGGATAGCAGCGGGAAACTGACAGGTGAGTACCAGGAGAATCCCCGTCACGGAGTGCCACAGGACGACTTCAGCAAGCTCACTGATCCTGATCACTGGCTTGGCTGGCTCGGCGATGATCCCGCGACCGCCGTCCGGAAGGGCATCGAAGATTCCTTGCGCGCCCAGGTGGCAGACGCAGTGGTCGAGTGGGTCAAGATCCTTGAAACGCCCCGGTTTCTCACGGGTGGGCGTCGACATTCTGAGGACGAACAGCTCATGTTGGTCACTCGGGCGGCACTCGCCGCGCCGTTTGCGTTGTCCGTGCGCACAACGCACGGGCGTTCCATCTTGCTGGGGGTGTTCTCCTGGGCGGCGGTGAACCTCTCACCGCCCGAGGTCCGCAAGGATCGGCACTGGTTTGACCTGGGCGTCGGGCTGGACTGGGCCGGTGAACGGCTTCAAGGGCGGATCTACGAGATTGACGGTGAGGACGGCACCGCCGAGCGGTAGAGCGGCAATGCCACGCCGTACCGGCGGTCAGAGTTTCCCGTCCTCGTGTGTGCCGAATGTGTTCCGCAGAGATGCCTTCCTGGCAAGGCGTCAATTGCTCATGCGGCGGGCTGGAAGCGGTGCTTGTTCAGGCGGCCCGACGGGTCATACCCAGGTCTGACCCTGCAGTTCAGCTCCTGGTTCGACGCCCCGCAGGGACGGTGAAGGCATCGTCGTCAGCATGACGAACCCGACGACATCCATGGCCACCCCGGTCACAACGATCGGTGTCCGACTGCGTGGCGCGCTGCCTGTGGAGCGGTGGGAGGCCACCGGCTTCCCCGGACGTTGGGTGGGCGGCACTGCCATGGTGCTCGGCCCACTCCTGATGCTGACCGGCGCGTTGTTGCGGGCCCGCTTCCACTTCTTCTTCCCCGATCAACTCGCCGCGTACGAGCGGCACCCCACCCTGATGGCCACCGCCTACGGCCTCTTGGCCGCAGGCAGCCTGCTGCTCTGGCCCGCTGTGGCGGTGTTGGCCGCAAGGATCGGCGCGCTGAGTGCCGGCTGGGGCCTGTGGGGCGGGGTCCTGGTGATGTTCGGGCTGTTCGCCCGCGCCTTCCACGCGGGGGTGGACCACCTGGCCTTTCAGCTGGTGCGCTCTCAAGGGGGCGGGCCGGCCACCGAAACCGTCTCGACCGGCTACAGCGCCTTCCACGTCTTCGCCACGCTGAACCTCGCGATTGTCGCTGGGTGGATTGTCGTTGCCCTCGGCGCCTGGCGCACCCGGGTGCTCGGCCCGGTCCGCGCCGCCGCACTCGGCCTCACCGCGGCACTGCCCCTCGGAGTACTCAAGGGGACCACCCCGCTGTCTCTGGTGGCCCTGGCCGGACTGTGCACCGCACTTGTGCCGCTGGGCCTGGCGCTGCTGTGCGAAGCACCCCGCCCCAGCCGGGCGGTGGTGCTGCGCTGGGTGCCGCTGACACTGGTGACGCTCGGACTGATGATGCTGCTCGGACAGGCCGGTTGAGTGCACACGTCCAAGTACGGTCGGACCATGAAGCCCAAGCGGCAGGGCCATCTCTACGCCCTAGACCTCGGCGCGGCCCTGGCCCTGACCGCCGTGTACATCGGCTTCGCCCGGCTGACCGCCGGCGACGGCCAACCCGTCTATACAGGACCGTTCTGGCTCGGCTGTCTGATCGCCTCCGCGGTCGGCCTGCCGATCGCCGTACGCCGCCGTTGGCCGCTCGCGGTCCTGGTGGCCGTCCTGGCCGCCCTGGCCACGGCGTCGCTCCTCGACATTCCGCGTGAGCCATACGCCGCCGCCGGGCTTGCGGCCTACCTCGTCGGAGCGGCCGAGCCTGCCCGCCGGTCCGTGCCCGCACTCGCCGTGACGCTGCCCGTGGCGTGCGGTGCCGTGTATCTCGGCGAGGCGGTGATCACTCCCGCAGAAGACTGGCCGAGTGCCGTCGGGGTGGCCGGGCTTGTGCTCCTGGTGATCGGCGGGGCCTGGGGCGTGGGGTTCACCGTGCGTGGCCGCCGGGCCGAGACCGCCCGGGAACAGCGGCGCCGGTCGGAGCGCGCACTGGACGAGGAGCGTCTGCGGATCGCCCGTGAGCTGCACGACATCGTCTCGCACCACCTCAGCCTGATCGCCGTCAAGGCGGGCGTCGCCGGGCATGTGGCGGAGGCTGACCCGCGGGAGGCGCGGGCCGCCCTCAAAGTCATCGAGGAGACAAGCCGTTCGGCGCTGGCCGAGATGCGGCGCACGCTCGGCGTACTGCGCACCGAGGGCGCACCCCTGGGGCCTGCACCGGGCCTCGACCGCCTCGACTCACTCGCGGCGGAGGCGAACCAGGCAGGGGTGGACGTCGACCTGACGGTGCACGCCACGAAGGGCCTGGCCGAGGGAACCCAGCTGACCATCTACCGGATCGTCCAGGAGGCCCTCACCAACGCGGTCCGGCACGCCGCCCCGACCCGCTGCCGGGTCACGGTAGAGGCGAACGAACGAGAGATCCGCATCGACATCGCGGACGAGGGACCACCGTCCGCACCCGGGCAGCCTGTCCGCGAACTGCCGGGCGGGCACGGACTCTTGGGAATACGTGAACGGGCCATGATGTACGGCGGCAGTGTCGAGGCGGGCCCCCGGCCGGAGGGCGGCTTCGCGGTGTCCGTCCGCCTGCCCACCGAAGGGAACCCATGACCATGACCGACGTGACCCCGGTCCGGGTGCTGATCGCCGACGACCAGGCGATGGTGCGCGGCAGCTTTCGGGTCCTCGTCGACCACACGCCGGGCATGACAGCCGTGGGCGAGGCCGCGAACGGAGCGGAGGCCGTCGAGCTCGCCCGCCGCGAACGGCCGGACGTCGTGCTGATGGACGTACGCATGCCGGACTGCGACGGCATTGAGGCGACCCGGCAGATCTGCTCGGACCCGGCCCTGTCCGGCGTCCGCGTCCTCATCCTCACCACCTTCCACCTGGACGAGTACGTCTACGCCGCCCTGCGCGCCGGTGCCGCGGGCTTTCTGCTCAAGGACACCCCGCCGACCGAGGTCCTCGCTGCCGTCGGCGTCGTCGCCGCGGGCGAGGCACTGCTCGCTCCCTCGGTGACCCGCCGCCTGATCGCGGAGTTCGCCCGCCGTCCGGAGCCTGCGCGTCCGCCCAGCCGTTCACTGGACGGGGTCACCGACCGGGAGTTGGAGGTGCTCGGCCTGATCGCGCGGGGTTTGTCCAACACAGAGATCGCGGAGCACCTTCATCTGAGCCTGGCCACGGTCAAGACCCATATCGGGCGCTTGCTCGCCAAGCTGCGTGCGCGCGACCGTGCCCAGCTCGTGATCGTCGCCTACGAAACCGGGCTCGTGGGCGATCGGCGGCATGGAGGGAATCTCTGACGGGTGGTGCTTGGTTGTGCCGCGTGGTGCTGTTCTGCCTGATCAGCGCCGCGTGGCACGGCCGGCCCATCGGCTCAGGACGGCTCCTGTTGCGCAGTCCGCTCACGTGCCGCTCTCGCATCCGGTGACCGTGGGGCGTCCAATAGCGGACCATGCTGGGGTGCGGAAGGCTGATCTTCTCCGGGTGCACCGGGGGAGCATCATCTCCGCGAGCCCCCAGTAACTAACGTCAATGTTACTAACCGCGATGTTAGCTGGTTCTCATCGGTTCCGACCTGTCGATGATGGAAGCGCTGAACAGCTATGGACGCCCGTTCCACCAGCGCGGACAGGAGATGGTGCTGGGTCCGCTCAACCCGGCGGAGGTGGGCGAGATGCTCGGCCTCGACCCTGCCTCGGCCTTCGATGCGGCCTTGATCACCGGTGGACTGCCTCTCTGATCTGTGCGGAGTGGACGCACGGCGCCGGGATGTGGGAGTTCCTGCAGGCGGCGCTCAGCGATCCGGTCTCGGCCTTGCTGGTGTCGGCGGAGCGCTCGCTTGCTGCAGAGTGCCCCCAGCAGGTCCAAGCGCGCACCGTCCTCTCGGCGATCGGCAGCGGTGAGCGGACGTTCTCCAATATTGCCCGCGCCGCCGGCGGGATCGGGGCGACCCCGCTACAGCGGTCGCTGGGGATCCTTGCGGACAAGCGGGTGATCGCGGCGGAGCTTCCCGTGTCCACGCGGCCTTCGAAGGATCGTCGCTACCGGGTCGCGGATCCCTACCTCCGCTTCTGGCTGAAGCTCCTGGGTCCGGCGATGGAAGAGGTCGAGCGGGGCCGGGGTGACCTGACACTGCAGCGCATCCGTGAAAACTGGACCAGCTGGCGTGGCAGGGCCATTGAACCTCTGGTGCGCGAGGCGCTGGCACGGCTGCTGCCCGACGCGAACCTCCCCGCCGCCCCGCCATCGGCGGTTACTGGACCCGTACCAACGATGTGGAGATCGACGTCGTGGGAGCGGACCGCGCGCCGATCGCCAAGGAGCTGTTGTTCGTCGGCTCGGTGAAGTGGCTGGAGAACTCCCCGTTCGACCGGCACGATCTCGCAGCGCTGCACCGGCACCGCGCCGCGCTCACGCCTGCTCCCGTGCCTGTGATCGCTGTCTCGCGCAGCGGGACCGACTGCGCGGGGCTCGACGCTGCGTACGGCCCGGCGGACCTCCTCGCGGCGTGGTCCTCCTGAGCATGCCGAAATCCGTGTGGGTGCCAGGTGTCTATGGCCCGTCGCCCCAACTCGGGTCGGCCGAGCCTCCGGCCCACAGCGACGGTGACATCCTCCCGCTCACGCAAACGGCCCCGGACGATGAGTCCGAGGCCGAGTGGAGTTTGCCCTGGGCGGGGCTGTGACCTGCGGAAATACCAGCTGCAGGGGGCCTGAACTGGGATAACACCCCTCCGTAGTTCTCACGTGTTCACGCGGTTTCCCGGCCTCATGTGTGCTGAATCTGTTCTGCCCGCCACCGTCTGACGGGGCGCCGGCTGTTGCTCAACCGCTGAGATGGGGGGCTGGCCTCTTGCCTCAAGGCAGTGGTGAGGTGAGGGGAACCGTCAGTGTTCCCCGGCGTGTGCCTCGTCGGCAAGAAGGCCCAGCAGGATGATGTCGAGCGCCCCGGCGAGGCGCTCGTGCAGGTCGAAGGGGGCCGGTTCCTCGCGGATCCAGCGCAGGATCGTCGAGAAGTAGCAGGCGGCCAGTAGTTGGCCGGCTTGGTCGCAGTCGACGCCCGCCCTGATCTCCCCGCGTTGCCGCCCTTGCTCGACGATCCTGGCGAGTTCGATTTCCAGGGACGGGTCCTGCAGGAGGTGCCCGTACCGCGCTGAGGCGTCCATCAGGACGGTGGTCTCCGCACGGGAGGCGACGTTGAGGTCGCCCATCTCCTTCAGGTAGCGGCGCAACCGGTCGCCGACCGGCAGGTCCTCCGCGTGCTCCGCGCCGAGAATCTCAGCGACGCGGGCGCGGCGGCGGACTCCCCACTCCTCAAGGAACCCGACCTTCTGCGCGAAGTGGTTGAAGACGGTGGCCCGGGCGACGTCGGCTGCCTCGGCGATCTGCTCCATGGTGGTCGCCTCGTATCCCTGGGCGACGAAGAGGCCGACCGCCGTCTCATACAGCCGGTCGTGCAGCTTCCTGCGCCTGCGCTCCTGGCGTCCGACGGCCGCGCCGCCCTCGGAGGCGGCTGCCGCGTCCCGGATCTTCATGGCCCCCAGTACAACACAAGGCCGCACGACCCTTGACCCCTTCCCGGCGTCTATCTAGATTCCTCTCCATTGCTGGACTCCAGTCCAGCAATGGATGAGAGTCTCGCGCTGCTGATCGCGGGACGCTGACAAGGAGGCAACGTGGCTTCCGTGAGATCCCGGACGGGCTGTATCCAGCTCGGACACGGCTGTTACGCCTGGATCGCGGGCGATGTCGGATGGGGCATGAGCAACGCCGGGCTGATCACCGGCCGGGGCGCGTCGCTGCTCGTCGACACCCTGTACGACCTGCGGCTGACCAAGACCATGCTCGACGCGCTGACGCCCCTGACCGCTTCGGCACCGATCTCCACCGTGGTCAACACCCACGGCAACGGCGACCACTGGTTCGGCAACCAACTCGTGTCCCACGCCGAGATCATCGCGGCACGCGGATCCGTGGCGGACATGCGGCAGGTGGGCCCCGCCGAGATGCGGGCGCTGACCGGCATGGACAGCCCGGCCGGACACTTCGCCCGCCGGATCTTCGGCCGCTTCGACTACACCGGCATCGAACCCGTCCTCCCGAACCGGGTCTTCGACGGCGAGACCGTCCTCGACATCGGCGGGACGGAGGTCCGCCTCATCGACGTGGGGCCCGCGCACAGCACCGGCGACACGATCGTCCACGTGCCGCAGGCCCGGATGGTCTACACAGGCGACATCGTCTTCGCCGGAGCTGCGCCGGTCGTCTGGCACGGTCCCTTCGCCCGCTGGCTCGCCGCCTGCGACCTGCTGCTGGGCCTCGACTCCGACATCGTCGTACCCGGCCACGGCCCCGTCACCACCAAGCAGGCCGTCCGCGGGATCCGCGACTACCTCGAATACGTCCACGAGCAGGCCACCGCCCGGTTCACCGCCGGCATGCCCGCCATGGACGCGGCACGTGACATCCGCCTGGGCCGCTTCGCCGACCTGGACGAGAGCGAACGCCTCGCCGTCAACGTGCACACCGTCTACCGGGAGCTCGACCCCTCACTGCCCCCGCTCGACGGCCCCGGCCTGTTCGGCTGCATGGCCGAGCTGTGCCCCAGCCTCTGAAGCCTCTGACGCCGCTCCCCGCACCAACGGCTCTCCCCTCCATCCCCTCGGGCCGTACGACCCGCCAACCCCTCCCCAAGGAGGAGACATGGTCTCCACCCCTGCCTATGACCCGCCCGCCGCCTCGGCCGAGGCCGCACCGACCGCACCGGCCCGGCACACCGGCACGATCGTCGCAGGCTGTCTGGCCGTCTGCCTCGCCCAGATCGGCCTGGTGCTGCCCGCCGCGATCAACGGCGAGATGCAGCGCACGCTCCAGACGTCCGGCGCGGAACTGACCTGGATCAGTGACGCCTTCCTGGTACCCGCCGCCGTCCTCGCCCTGACCTTCGGCGTCGTGGGCGACCGCTACGGCCGTAAGAAACTCGTCGTCGGCGCGGCGCTGCTGGCCGCCGTCGGCTACCTGGTGTCCGCCACCTCCGACACCCCGGCCCAGCTGATCACCGGCCAGGCGATCTCCGGCATCGGGGCCGCCGCGCTCTTCCCCGCCTCCCTGACGATGATCACCGCGATCACGACCACACCGGCCGCACGCGCCAGGGGCCTGGCCTCATGGACCACAGCCCTGTCGCTGGGTGCCTTCATCGCCCCGCTCATGTCCGGCGGCATCGTCGAACACGCGCCCTTCCAGTGGGCGTTCGGCGTGACCGGCGTGCTCGCCGTGATCACCGCCGTGGCGGCCTGGCTGCTCGCCACCGAGTCCAGCGCCCCGGAGGGCCGCTCGCTGGACTGGCCGGGGCAGATCACCATCGCCGTGGCCATGCTCGCCCTGCTGTACGGCATCATCCAGGGTCCCTCGGACGGCTGGGGCTCGGCCCCCATCGTCGCGTCCTTCGTCACCTTCGCCGTCTTCATCGCCGCGTTCATCGTGGTGGAGAACCGCAGCGCGGCACCGATGCTGCGGCTGACCCTCTTCCGTATCCCGGCGTTCGCCGCGTCGGCCGCGATGGCGGTGATCGGCATGCTGGGCTTCCTCGGCGGCGCGTACGACCTGAGCATCCGCCTCGGTGTCATCCAGCACCAGGGCCCCTTCGAGGCCGCGATACCGGTCATGATCATCCAGGCGTGCACGCCGTTCATCTGGCCCCTGCTGGTCCGTCTGCTGCACCGCATCGGACCCGGCCCCATGCTCGTCACCGGCTTCCTGGCGATGGCCGCGGGCCAGCTGTGGCTGCGGGCGCTGCCGATCCACGAGACCGCTCTGCTGCCCATGCTGGGCCCGCTGATCCTGAACGGCGTCGGTTTCGGCCTGGTCGTCGCCGCGATCACCGCCGCCGCCGTCAACGTCGTACCGCAGAACCTGACCGGCATGGCAGCAGCCACCACCAGCCTGGTCCGCGACCTCGGCCAGACCCTCGGCCCGGCCGTCGTCGGCGCCGTCGCCCTCGGCATGGCCGCCGGCCAATTGACCGGGAGCCTCGCGGATGCCGGACTGACCCCGAAGGAGCACGGAATCGCCTCCGCCGTCCTGCACGAGGGCGGCCCGCTGGCCCTGCACACCGCCGACCTCGGGCCACTCAGCGCCAAGCTCGCCCCCTACACCACGGACGCCCTGGCCCACGGCTACAACAACGGACTGTTCCTCACCGCCGCCGCCTGCGTGACCGCCGCCGTGATCGCCGCCGTCTTCGTCGGCTTCCGACGCGGCGGCACCGCGCCGGCCGAGGCGGAGGGGAGCGCGGCGTGAAGTTCGCAAGCTTCGTCCACGACGGGAAACGGCAGTCGGGAGTCGTCGCCGACGACCGGCTCCACCCCTTCGAACACCCCGTCGACCTGCTGGACCTGATCGTGGAGGGCGAGGAGGCCCTGCGCGGGGTGGGAGAACGCGCCCTGACTGCCTCCCTGCCCGTGCCCCTGGCCGACGCGCGCCTGCTGCCTCCGCTGCAGCCGCCCACCGTTCGCGACTACATGACCTTCGAGAGCCATGTCGCGGGAGTCGCACGGGGATACGGCGACACCGTCCCCGAGGAGTGGTACGCCGCACCGGCGTTCTACTTCACCAACCCGTACGCGATGATCGGCGCCCACGACGACGTGCCGATACCGCCGGGCTGCGGGCGCTTCGACTTCGAACTCGAAGTCGCCGCCGTCATCGGCAAGGCGGGCCGGGACCTGACGCCCGAGCAGGCACGCGACCACATCCTCGGCTACACGATCCTCAACGACTGGTCCGCCCGCGACCTCCAGGGCCGCGAGATGAGGGTCAAACTCGGCCCGGCCAAGGGCAAGGACACCGCCACCACCCTCGGTCCCTGGCTCGTCACCGCCGACGAACTCGAACCCCACCGCGACTTCGACGGCTTCCTCGACCTCGCCCTCACCGTCGCCGTCAACGCCGAGACGATCGGACACGACCGACTGGCGAACATGGCCTGGACGTTCGAGGAGATGGCCGCCTATGCCTCCCGCGGCACCTGGATCCGCCCCGGCGACGTCCTGGGCTCCGGAACCTGCGGCAATGGTGGCTGCCTGGCCGAACTCTGGGGCCGGGGCGGCGCCCTGGAACCCCCGCCCCTCGTGCCTGGTGACACCGTCACCATGACGGTCGAGGGCATCGGCACCATCAGCAACACCGTCGTCGAGGGCGCCGCTCCCGTGCCGCTGGCCTCCGCCCGCCGCAGGGGCTGACCACCGTGGGATGAGCGCCGTTCGCCAGCCGCCTGAGAGGCGACTGCCGTCAAATGGTGCCGTCAAAACGGCCCGGACCATGATCGGTCCGGGCCGTTTTGGCTGGTGCCCCCGGCAGGATTCGAACCTGCGACACCCGCTTTAGGAGAGCGGTGCTCTATCCCCTGAGCTACGAAGGCGGGGATCTGTCGACAAACGTGTCTAAAACCGGACCTGGTACACGATCGCGGCTTGACATGTCTGGGACAGACTGGTGAGCCGCCCCAAGGGGCAGTTCTCCGTGGCCAGTGTAGCGGGTGGCCTACGCGAGGTTCTGCGAAGTGCTGCTCGTGATGGCCCCTTGGGCTGGGCCGTGGCGGTGATCGCTAAGTGTGGTTGTCGGGGCCGTCAGGAGCGAGTGATGTGATTGAGGGCTCGGGTTATCGAGTTGTTCAGCCAGGCGTAGCCGAGGTAGATCAGCAGGGCTCCTCGGGCGCCGTACGCCGGGACTCGTTTGTGAGGGTAGCTCTGGTCGAAGCGGGAGTGGAGGGATTCGCTGTCCTGCCGGAACCCTTTGAGGCGGCGGCCGGCGGGAGTGTCGGGCGGAACCTGTCGAAGGTGTTCGGTGCGGTTGAAGCGCTTCTTTCTCGTCTTCGGGTCCATCTGCCGGTCTTCTTCGGTCTCGTCTACGCGGATCCGCAGGGTGTGCGTCTTGATGGGGCAGTCGATGGAGATCCGGTGGTAGAAGCGGGCGCTGCTTTGTCCCTCGCGGTACTCGAGCTCCTGGACGGGGAGAGGGGTGTAGTGCGTCTTGCCGTCGACGGTGATGTGGCGTTCGCACACCCTGGCCTCGGCGACGTAGAGGTCGTGTGAGCAGGGGCCGTCTTTGTGACGTAGGAGTGATTGGGGCGCGAGCCCGGAGTGCTGCGGGGTGAAGACGACGAGCCCCTTGGCGATCAGCGGGGCTCGGTGAGTGCCGCGCAGCGCGGCGTCGTACGTGACGGCCTTCAGGCCGGGGGCCCGCTTGAGGATGCGCTTGACCATCGCGACCAGGGCGACGCCTTCTGCCGCACGATCGGGGTCTTCTTGGGGGGACTTGTGCCGGATCGATTCCAGGGCGAGGATCACGCGGCTGTGCGGGGTGCTGTCCAGGCGTACGGCGGTGGAGAGGAACTTGTTGCCGTAGACCTGCCGGCCGCCTCCTTCGACGGTGATGCCGGCGTCCTCGTCGATGCGATGGGTCCGGATCAGTCCCGTCTTCTCGTCGAACGTCTTGTGCTCGGTGTGCCGGGAAGGGGGTGCTGCGACCGTAGCGTCGCCGTGGAGGACCTGATGGCGCTCGGGACGGACGCGGCTGGTCCTTTTGCTGGTGTCGCGCAACATGCCGTGGGCCAGTGCCTGTCCGATCCACAGATCACTGCTGATGTCGCGGATCTTGTCGTGGGCGGGCTTGAGGTGGCGTCGAAAGTAGTGGTTCCAGTTGCTGCGGGTGGGGCCGGTCGCCCTCAGGCTTGATGGCGAAGATCGGGACCAGTCCGCAGTTCTTGGCCGAGATGCCCGTCGCCGCGCACAACTCCGCAGCCCCCACGGGATTGACCGCCGCGCAGGCGGCCCGGATGACCAGCAGTTGCTGATCCGCGCGCAGTTTGGGTGATGGCATCAGCCGCTCCTCGGGCCCCAACTTTGAGCGGCCGGTGGCACCCGGGGTTCTCGTCTGACGAGCCGACACGTACACACCACACCTTTCTTGTCTTGAAGACCGGGACGAAGACGTGACCAGGCCCAGGTTGCTATTCTGATAGCAACCATGATCGGGCGGAGTGCGCAAGTCGGCGCCCCGTCCGTCACACTGTCCGCATGCCCGGAGGAACGAAACGTGGAAGGAAGCCGCGCGACTACGTCCTGTCCGGCTGCTGGCCGTACGCGGTGATGGACAGCGTCCGGCAGGCGCAGGTGGGGCAGGCCGTCGCCCGGGCGCTGTCAGAGGCGATGGAGCGCGCAAAGCTTTCGGCCAATGCGCTGGCCGAGATCTCCGGTGTCAACCGGCAGGTCATCTCCAACATCCTCGCCGGTGCGGTATGGCCCGACATGTTTACGCTGGTCAGCCTGGAGGAGGCGCTCGAGGAGATGCTCTGGCCGCGTCACGTGGATTGGCCGATGGGTGACGATGGCGCCCGTCACCAGCCAGTTCCGCCGCGTCAGCGGAGCAAGGAAGGGTAGATCCTCCCGAGCCGCACGGCCCAGGATGCTGTGACGATATGGCTGACGCATGGGGGTTGGCCTCCCGATCGGGGGAAATGCAGGCCGAACCGCCCTGGTCGCGGGGGTGACCGGGTAGCGTAGGGGGCGCGGCCCAGAGTCGTGAACCGCCACCACGCGCTGCAGCACTGGCCTAGGAACCTTGCTTGCGCGGGTGGCGGTCGTCTTTGTGGCGGGTTGCCTTCTAGGCGGCCTCCGTGGTCGAGGCGGCGACGAAGTGACAGCGTCGGTCGTCGTCCCGGTGCCTCTTCAGGAGGAGCCTCTTCTGTACCAGTTTGTCCAGGCGATTCCTGGCCCGCGCGTGGGCCTTCTGATCACTCTCGGCACCCTGGCCCTCCAGCTGTACGGCGATCAGCTTCGCGGTCCAGTGCCGATCGGGTTCGCTCATGATGATCTGCAGGACCTGCGCGACAAGCGTCGCGGCGCCCGGCCTCGCAGGCGCGCCAACTGCAGCGGAATCTTCGCCCTGTGGGGCGACGGGGGCGGCCGCCACATCTGCGTCGTCCGCTGATGGTTTGGCGTCGCCGACGGTCTCCCGCTCATCGAGATCGCGCACGACCGTGAGCCTGGTTTCCTCGCGGCTCTGCAAGTCCCGAAGAGCGGCCCCGGCCCGTGCCGCCGCGAACAGGGCTTCCTGCACGCGCAGTGCCTGCTCGCGGGAGGCCATCACTTGCTCGCGCCTGGAGCGCACAGCTGCCATCTCGGCTTCCAGCATCGCCATACCCGACGTCAGCCGGTCGAGGTTGGCGTCGTGCTCCGCCAACGCGGCGTCACCCGGCCACCACAGGTGCGCACGACCAGCGCGCTTGACGGCAGGTCAGGTCGTGGGCTGATGCCCTGTGACCATCTGGACGGCAACGCTAAGAGCGCGACGCGATGTGTCCCTTAGGTGACGCAGGCCTTTAGGTGCGGGCTCTGACCAGGCGTTACGGGCTCTCAGATATCCCAAGACGCCTCTGCAGGCGCCTGCTGGGCCCCACCGCAGCCCGGTTGTCGAGAGACTTGGTCATTGCCAAAGTCCCTTCCATCCATATGGGCGGTGCGGAAGGAGTGCTGGTGACGCCCCAGGAGCCGCGATCTATGCCTCCATGGCGTCAGCTCTGCTCGTTCCGCCTCGTCCCAGTCGGCCAAGCCACTTTCAGCGTCAGTCGCCGTCGGTGGAGCGCCTGATCCCATCCGCTGTCGCCCACGCCTGCGCACACAGTTTCGGTCCTGGGGCTCAGCGGGCTGAAGCCGTGCGTGCGAGGGCTGCTGCGAGGAGGGACACGGCGGCCAGAAGGGCGAACAACTGGGGGCATCCGCCGAGAGGCCCGGCGAGGGCCCCGCTACGACGTGCCGCTTGCGGCCAATTGATCTAATGGGCGGCAGCTGGAGCCACTGAAGGCGCTTCCTTGACGCCGACCGCCGGTGTCAGGACGACGTCCTCCGGTTGATCCGGGCCTTCGAGCCCTCAAAGACTGACGTGTGGTGACGCTCGCAGTCGGCGTCGAGAGCGACCGCTTGATCACCGATGATGATCGTGGGCCAAGCCCCCTGCGGGGATCACCCCTACGTGCTCGCGAGCCACCAGCTCCAGTCCAGACCGAGGGCCCCGCAGGTCGCTGGGGTCATGAACGGTTAATCGGATGTCGGGCCATTGAGCCCTTTCATTAGAAAGACGCATGCCCTGCATGGCTGTGACCAGCCACAACACAGGTCTTATGAGAAAGCGTGAGGCGATGAGCGTTCTGCGGCATCGGCTGGGCCAGCGACCATCACGACATAGCCGTCGTCGACGAGACAGGCTCGCTGCTGGCTCGGCTCGCATCGATAACACCGCGGACGGGCTCGACCGACTGCTCCGGATGCTCGCCGAACCTGGCGATAGCCCGCAGATCCCATCCCGGTGGCCATCGAGATCCCCCGCGCCGCTCTCGTCGCCTGCTGCGGGCGACGGGCCGCCCCGTCTACGCCATCAATCCGTGGCTGCCGGGGTCGTCGACCCAGTCGACCGGCACCTCATGGATTCGTAGCCCGGCCCGCTCCCTCTACGCCGACCGCGGCTACGCCCAAGACAAGCACCGCAGACAGGTCCGGGCCGTCGGGATCACCCCCGTCATCGCCCGCCGCGGCACCGAACACGGCTCAGGACTCGGCGTCCACCGCTGGGTCGCCGAGCAGAGCATCGCACTACTGCACTGGTTCCGCCGCTTGCGCATCCGCCGAGAGATCCGCGACGACATTCACGAAGCCTTCCTCAGCCTGACCTAGGTGCTGGAGCGTCGCATGCTCCACTGGGCGAGTGGCACCAGTGCGTCCACCAGTGCCCGGCCATCCGGGGCCAGTTGGTAGCGGATCTGTACCGGCGTACTGGGAATGACCGTGCGTTCGATGAGGCCCGCGGCCTCGAGTTCCTTCAGGCGCTGGGAGAGTAGCCGGTCGGAGATGCCGTCGATCATCGCCCGGTACTCGCCGAAGCGCCGAGCTCCTCGGCCGGCAGCCTGCAGGACCGAACCGGTCCAGCGGCGTCCGACCAGTTCCAGGGTGTCCTCGAAGCGTGGGCAGGTGTCGTCATGAATGGAGTCCACTTATAAAAGATTAGCGCCTTACCCGCCGTTTTGCTGGTGAGGTGTTTCGCCGCACCGTGGACGCATGACCGACTACCGACGCCCACTCTCCTTCGGAGTGAGTCTTGATCCTTCCGCCGGGGCCGGCGCGCAGACACGGCGTCTCGCGCGGGCGGCGGAGGACTCGGGCCTTGACTACCTCGCCGTCCAGGACCATCCCTACCAGCCCGGCCACCTCGACGCCTGGACCCTGATCACGCATCTGTCCGCGGCCACCGACCGCATCTCCTTCTTTACCGATGTCGCCGACCTGCAGTTGCGTGTGCCGGTGATGCTCGCCAAGGCCGCCGCGTCGCTGAGCGTGCTCACCGATGGCCGGATCCAGCTGGGCGTCGGAGGCGGCGGAATCCCCGATGCCATTGCCTCGATGGGCGGCCCGGCGCGACGCGGCCAGGACATGGTGGCGTTCGCCGAGGAGTCCCTGGGGCTGCTGCGCACGGCCATGGCCGGGGGCGTCGTACAACTGCACAGCCCGTACCACGCCGTCGACGGTTACCGCGCCGGCCCTGTGCCCCCGAAGCCCGTCGAGCTCTGGCTGGGTGCCCAGAAGCCGCGGATGCTCGCCGTCACCGGCCGGTTGGCCGACGGCTGGATCTCTCCGCTGAACATCTACGTCCCGCCGCAGGAGGTGCCCTCGCGTCAGCGGATCATCGACGAGGCGGCCTCCGGCGCGGGCCGCGACCCGAGGACGCTGCGGCGCATCTACAACGTGATCGGCCTGATCGGCGCCCACGGCGAGGGGCCCGGACTCGTCGGCGATGTGCGGCGGTGGGTGGACACCCTCACCGAGTGGGCCGTCGAACTTGGCTTCGACACCTTCGTCTTCTGGCCCGCCAGCGATCCCGAGCGGCAGCTCGCGCTCTTCGCCGACGAGGTCGTGCCCGCGGTGCGCGAGCGCGTAGACGCTCTCCGGAGCGGGCGATGAACGGTGTCCTTGGCACCCTGCCGGCCGAGCTGGTCGGCAAGGTGGTCACGCCTGACGACCGCCGCTACCGGCTGCTGCGCTCCACCTATACCACCGTCGGCCAGCCGGCCGCCGTTGTCCTGCCCGAGTCTGCGGACGACGTCGCGGCGGCGCTGCGGCTCGCGCGGGAGACGGGCCTTCGGGTGGCCGTCCGCAGCGGCGGACACGGCCTGTCCGGCAGCGGCACCAACGACGGCGGGCTCGTCATCGACCTGAGCGCGCTGCACCGGGTCGACGTCCTCGACCGCGGCTCCCGCCTGGTCCGTGTCGAGGCGGGCGCCCGCTGGGCCCAGGTCGCCCAGGCGCTCGCCCCGCACGGGCTCGCCATCAGTTCGGGCGATCACGGCAACGTCGGCGTCGGCGGCATCGCCACCGGGGGAGGTGTCGGCTGGCTGGTACGGCAGTACGGGCTCACTATCGACCGCATCCGTGCCGTCGAGGTCGTCCTGCCTGACGGAACGGCGGTACGCGCCGACGCGGAGACCGAGCCCGACCTGCTGTGGGCGATGCGCGGGGCCGGCGCGGGTGCCGGGATCGCGCTGGCCTTCGAGATCGAGGCCATGGAGCTTCGCGACGTCGGCTACGCCCAGTTGGTCGTGGTGGTGGACCCGGCCGGGGAGACGCTGCGGCGCTGGGCCGACGTCATGGCGCGGGCGCCGCGCGAGCTGTCGACGGCGGTGATGCTGTCCTCGCAGGGCGCCACCACTGCCGCGTTCATCACCGCCATCGTGGCCTCGGAGAGTACGTCCGTCATCCGCGACTCCGTCGAACCGCTGCTCCGCATTGGCGATGTGAGGGCCCAGCAGGCCCACGTCGTCCCCTACACGGAGCTGGTCCCACCGCTCCACCTACACGCCAACACCGGGCAGATGCCCTCCAGCACGACCAACGGACTGCTCACCGGCATGACCCCGGACGCCGCCCGCGCCCTGGTAGCGGCGTCGGCCGGCCCCGACCCGGTCCTGGCCCAGTTGCGTTCACTCGGCGGCGCGACCCATGACCCGGCGGCGTCGGCCACGGCGTTCGCACACCGTCACCAGAACACCCTCGTCATTGCCTCTGCGTTTCCGCCGGACGACCGCGCCACGCTGGCCGCTGCCTGGGCGCGCATCGCCCCGCACACCGACGGTGCGTACGTGAACTTCGAGAGCGCCCCGGACGAGGCGACGTTCGCCCGTGCCTATCCGGGACTGGCGGGCACCCGCGTCACCGACCTGTGGAAGCGCTACGACCCCGACGGCGTCCTGCGCCCTCGGCCGCCGGCCTGACCGCCCGCCCCATCGGCCTCACCGACCACGAGCCCCGCGGCAGCCGCCGCGCGCGCCCACTCTTCCATGTCACCCTTACTGGAGATACTTCATGGCCACGTTGCTGCACATCGAATCCTCCGTGTTCCCGAGCGGCGCCTCCGCCTCCCGGGCCGTTACGGAGACCTTCCGCAAGACCTGGGAGGAGCAGCACCCGGAGGGCACGGTGATCTACCGCGACCTCTCCGTCGACCCCGTCCCGCACATCACCGCCGACGCCCACACCGCGGGCTTCGCCGATCCGCATGGCCGCACGCCCGAGCAGGCCGCCGCCTTCGCTGAACGCGTGCGGCTCGTTGAAGAGTTGGAGCAGGCGGACGCGGTGCTGATCGGCGCCCCGATGTATAACTACGCGATCCCGTCGACCCTCAAGGCATGGCTGGACAACGTGATCCTCTTCGGCCGCACCTCAGGAGAGACCCCCTCCGCCGTCCAGAATTACCTGACGGCGACCCTCGCCGACATGCTCGACCTCGACATCGACTTCATCGTCCCGGAGCTGACCATGGCTCCGCACAACCCGGCCATGGCTGAACTCATCCCGCTCTTTGAGGCCTCCCGCGACCGCGCCCTTGAGGACGCGGCCACCAAAGCCAAGGCCCTCGCCGAGGGCCTCGCCGCATGAGCAGCCCCCGAATTCCGGCAGGAAAGAGAGGCCCGTCGGCCTAATTAGCTGCGGTTCACGGGGCGTTTCACAAGGCGGGAGCGCGAGGAAGGAAACATCGCCGCTTTCACGGGCCAGGTCAGTGACGTGACAAGCATCCCGAAGTTCGTGAGCTGACCCGGCACGTGCCGTCAGCAGATGGCTTGGTGGCTACTTTCTGCGCCTCGTGACTTCGGGGTCGGGGGCCCTGCATACCGCAGGGCCCCCGACCCCGGTGATGGCGTGGGCAGCGAAGATCTCTGTCCAAGCGGGTGCACGACCCGCTGCGGGACTGGGCGGCGGGGTAGGAACGCGTCTACGAGCCGCTGGTCCGTGGTGGGGAGCACGTGGCCGTACTGCTCGACCATCCGTGGCCTGCATCCGGAGGCGGCTTCGGCCGCCGGTACCGTGGTCGACGGGTCGGCTTCCTGCGTCCAAGGGGTGCAGCAGGCCGTCAGGCCGCGACACACCTCCATCGCCGCTCGATGCCGGTGAATCCGGCGAACCGCTGATGTTTTACCGTGCTCGGCCCGCGGCCAGGAAGATCTCCCCGTCCGCTCGGAAGCCGACATGACGCACGCTTGCTGCCTTTCGTCGAGGCACGGCACGGTTGGGCCATTGTCCTTCGGGGCTCACCGGCACGGTTCGGACTGTCGTTCGGGCTCTCGTCGTGCCACATTGTCGGCCCTGCTCTCGAGGGTTCGTCCAGCCTGCTCGGTGTGCCTGGTACTGGTTTTCCCAGGGACCGATGCCCAGGAAAAGGCCTCCCTGTATGCCAGGGCTCTCTGTCACGACGATGGATTCCGCAAGGCGCCTTCGCACACGAAAGGCCGCCTCCGCCACATGGCCGCCCATGTAGCGAACCGCGACTCTGACGGAGACAACATGCGTGACTACACCAAGCTGTACATCGACGGCGCCTGGCGCGAGCCCCTCGACGGCGCAGTCGTCGATTTGACCGACCCCGCGACCGGCGAGGTGTCCGGACGGGTGGCGCTCGGTGGTGAGGCCGACGTCGACCTGG
>NZ_LOHS01000049.1 GCF_001642995.1 Streptomyces jeddahensis | reverse complement strand
GTACGAGGAGCCGGTAGAAGGACTCGTACGTGCGGAAGACCTCGATGTTGCCGGGGTCAGGCAGCGAGTCCACGAAGACGTTCGTGTAGCCCTGGAAGTCGAAGGTCAGGACCGCGAGGGTCCGCGCCACGGTGTACAGGTCGGACGCGACGGACGGGCCGACCTCGGCCACCTCCGGTGCCTGGTACCCCACGGTGCCGTAGATCGCCGACTCGTCGTCGTCCATCCTGCGGACCGCGCCCATGTCGATGAGCTTGAGCTGGTCCTCGGTCTGGATGGCGTTGTCGACCTTGAAGTCGCAGTACAGCAGGTTACGGCTGTGCAGGTGGCCGAGCGCCTCCAGCGCCTCGATGCCGTACGCGCAGGCCTGTTCGACGGGCAGCGGATCGCGGCGTCCGTCCGGCGTCCGGCGGCCGTTGGCGATCTCCTTGAGGGACTTTCCGCCGACGTACTCCATGACGATGTAGCCGTCCATGGAGCCGGTGCGCTGGTCGAGGTGCTCGACGAAGTTGTAGATGCGGACGATGTTGGCGTGCTCGATCTCGGCGAGGAAGCGGCGCTCGGAGATCGCGGCGGCCATGGCGTCCTGGTCGCCGGTGTCGAGGAGGCCCTTGAGGACCACCCAGCGGTCGGACACCGCGCGGTCGACGGCGAGATAGATCCAGCCGAGGCCGCCGTGCGCGAGGCAGCCCACGACCTCGTACTGGCCGTGCACGATGTCGCCCGCGCGCAGCTTCGGCACGAACGAGTACGGGTGGCCGCACTTGGTGCAGAAGCCCTCCGTGCGGCCGGGCCTGCCCCCGCGCGCCCGCCCCACCGGGGCACCGCAGTCCGAGCGGGAGCAGAACCGCTTGCGCTCCGGCACCTCGGGGTTGTCGAGCACCATCGCGCGCGGGTCCGGGCGCGGCACGTCCGGCACCTGGACCAGGCCCGCGCCGAGGCGGCCCCGCCCCGATGATCCCGCCGCGGAACCCGAACTGCGCACCGACACGGAGCGCGACGCCGAGCGGCCCGACAGGGACCGCGACAGCCGGCCGGACACGGACCTGCGCGACGACGACGAGCGGGACGACGCGCGGGCACTGCCCGAACCGGGGCGCAGACTGCCGCTGCCGGAGCCCTGCGAACCCCGGGAGCCGCGTGAACCCCGCGATCCCCTGCCGCCGCCCGTGATGCCGGTCGGCTGTGAGCCCACCATGCCGGTCGGCGAGACGACCGGCGCGAGACCGCACGTGTCGCAGTACAGCTCGCCGCCGCCCATGTCCTCGTACGAGCCCGGGCAGCCGGGCCGCTGGCACTGCTGCTGCTCACTCACACCGCATCACCCCTGTCGCTCCCCGAGGGCCCCCTCCGGTCCACGGGCCCGCCCTGGCCGGGCACCCGCGGAGCCAATGCCTCGGCGGCCGCCTGCTGATAGCGCAGCACCGCCGCTTCCGCCGCACGCAGATCGCAGGGCGCGCTCCACAGCATCCGGCGCGCCGCGTCGTACCGCTCGACCAGCAGCGGGTCCTCCGCCATGCCGAGCCGGGCGACCTTCGCCTTGTACGCGTCGAGGCGGCCGCGCAGCTCCGCGCGGACCGCAAGCGGTGCCGTGACCGCCGTCAAGGACTCGCGGGCCCGCAGCAGTTCGTCCTCGGCCTTCTGCTCCAGCGACTCGAGGAGCGGCGACAGCCGGTTCCACTGGCCCAGCCTGCGGTACTCGGCGGCCCTCGCCAGCTGTTCCTGCAGCACGGTCGGCGGCCCGGACACGGCGGGCACCTCGGACGCGGCGATCTTGGCGAGGACCTCCCCGCGTGCGGCACGCGCCTCGGCGAGCGTGCGGTCGGCGCGCGAGAGCACGTCGCGGAGCTTCACCAGCCGGGCCTCCGCGTCCTGGCGGACGGTGAGCACCGCGTCGATCTCGCGGCGCACGTCCTCAAGGGCCCGCGCCTCACGGTCGTACCGGTCGGTGTCGGGCCGGCCGCCGCCGGGCGCCGAACTGCCGCCGGGAGCCGGCTGCCAGAACGCCAGCGGGTCGGACACGACCTGTTCGCGCAATCGGAGCAACGCACTTGTGATCCGCTCCAGGTCGTCGCCCGCCGGATGCTCCCCCGGCCGTACGCCGACGGAGTGCGCGAGCTGCCGCGTGCGCTGCAGCTCGGCCGAGAGCAGGTCGATACGGGCGGGCAGCGCGGACCACACGGCGTCCGCCGCGACGACCATGTCGAGCGACTGCGCATACAGCTCGTTCATCCGCGCCACGAGCTCCTGGAGCGTGTACCGCTCGCTGAGCCTGGCCGGGCCCGTGATCGACGGTGCGGGGCCGCCCCCGGCCGCGGCGCCGCCGGACACGGTGACGCTCTCGCCGCGCAGCAGCTCGGTCAGCTCGACCAGGTCCTCGCGGCTGAGCCAGCGCCGGCGCGCCCGCAGCTCACGGGCGGTGCGCAGGGCCGCGGTGTAGGCGTCGAAGTACGACCACAGGACGGTGATCGCCCGCTCGGTGTCCGTCCAGCGGGACTGGGTGACGCCGGTCAGCCGGGCGCCCTCGAGGAGCCTGCGGCCCGCGTGGTCCTGCAGGGCGAGGAGCGAGCTCTCGATGGCCTCGTGCTCCGCGCCGAGCCGCGCCAGCGCACGGTCGACCTCGTCCCGGTCCATCACCGGCCCGGGAGGCCCCGCGACGCCCATCGATCACCTCTCTGCTCTCCGTCGTCGCCCGCCCTCGCGTCCGAGTGCGGTCAACTCTTCAGTGGTACCAGGCCGGTTGTTGCCGGTTGTCCACGATGCCTCAGTCGCTGTACTCCGGTGTGGGAGGCTGCGCCTTGTCGTCAAGGCCCGTCGGGGCCAGCCACTTCTCGTACGAGGTCTGCCAGCCGCTCTTGCGGTAGTCCACCAGTACCTGGTTGACGCGCCGGACCAGGTCCTCCGCGTCCTTCTTCATCGCCACGCCGTAGTACTCCTCCGTGAACGTGCCGCCCTTGAGCTCGACCGTCGGATCCTGCGCGGCCTGGCTTGCGGCCAGGGCGCTATCCGTCACCACCGCGTCGACCTCACCGAGCTGGAGCCTTACCAGGCAGTCGAGTTGGTTCGGCACCCTGGTCGAGATATCGGCACCGAAGGAGTTCTTCTCAAGCTCCTCCTCTGCGGTGGAGCTCGCTGCAGAACAGACCTTCTTGCCCTTGAGCGTGTTGTTGTAGCCGGTGATATCGGAGTCCTGAGGGGCGAGCACCTGCTGGCCCGTCTTGAAATAGGCCGTCGAGAAGGCCACTTCCTCCAGGCGGGTGCAGGTGATCGTCATGGTGCGTACCACCATGTCGACCTTGTCGTTCTTGATCGCCGGGATGCGCTGGTTGGTGGGGATGGCGAGGAACTGCACCTTGGCGTCGGGGCCGAGGATCTCTTCGGCGATCGCGTGCACCAGGTCGATGTCGAAGCCTTCCAGGTCGCTGCCCGCCTTGTTCGGGTCGCGGTAGCCCCAGCGGTAGCTGTTCTGGTCGACGCCGACGATCAGCCGGCCGCGCTTCTTGATCTCCTCGACGGTGGGGCCGTCCTCGGTGGACGGCCGCAGGCTCGCCTCGGGGTTCTTGCAGGTGCCGGCCTTCGCCTGGGCGCCCTCGGCCACGCCCTGGCCGCCCAGGGCGGTGCTGACGTCCACACCCGCCTGGCCCAGCGGCAGCAGCAGCGCGATGACGGCCGTCAGGGCGCAGGCCACCGCCATCGCGGCCACGCCGCCCCAGCCCCGCAGGCTGCTCCGCAGACGTCGTGCCAGCATCCTGGCGCCCCCTTTCCCTTTCACCGGTACTCCGAAAGCCTGCGTCCGATGCCGAGCACGGCCGCCGCCGCGCCCAGGACGGCGAGCACGGCGGCGCCCACGGGAAGCCCGGTCATGGCATTCCGCCCGTGCTCGGCCGCCGCCTCGAACTCGGTCTGCTCGTGATCGAGAGCCGTCTTCAGCGCGTCGTCGACCTGGTCGAAGGACTCGTCCGTCGGCTCCTGGTCCTTGGTCCCGATGACCTTCTCCAGCGCGGTCTCGTAGTCGCCGGAGTCGTCCGCGGCGCGTGCCGCCTGGTGCCGGTTCTTCCAGTCCTTCACGTTCTTGATCGCCTCGGCCACGGGCTGCCTGCCCGCCGCGTCGTCGGCGAGCGAGGCCGCCGTACCCAGCAGACCCGTGCCGCCCTCGGCGCCGCCGAGTTGCTCCATCTGGCTCTGGTACTCGACGTCGAACTTGTCCTTGGGCACGCCGCCCACCTCGCGGGTCTCCGCGCCCCTGCTGACCAGCGTCAGATTCTCGTTGCCCCGCGCCTTGAGGGAGGCGATGCGGGCGTCGTTCAGCACGTTCAGGGAGCGGACGCCGTGGTCGTACGAATCGTCGAGTCCTGCCCTTGCCATGGTGTGGCCCACGAGGAGCCAGAGCAGGACCACGGCGGAGGCGGCCGTCGCGGCGACCAGGCCGTGGTTGAACACCCGGTTCGTACGGTGGTAGTTGCGCCGCTGCGCCCAGACGAGCGCGGCGAGCGCGAGGACGCCGATGCCTATCGCCGCCCATGGGTAGGGAGTCGCGTCGTCGTAGTCCGCGCGGAGTCGCTCGTTCTCCTCTTTGTAGAGCTGCTCGGCGGCGTCCAGCATCGTCTGCATCTTGTCGTTGGCGTACCGCAGATAGGCGCCGCCCAGCGGCAGGCCCTGGCGGTTGTTGGCGCGCGCCCGCTCGATGAGGCCCGTGTACTCCGGGAGGAGCTTGTTCAGTTTGGCGACGGCGGCCGCCGACGCCGGGTCGGACCCGGAGTTCGTGGCGGCCGTGGCCAGCTTCTCGGAGGCGGTCCTGATGTCCCTCTCATACCGCTCGACGACGCCGGCCGGCTCCTGGCCCCCCGCCAGGAAGCCGCTGGACGCCGCGGTGTTGGCGTCTGCGAGTGAGCGGTAGATGTCGGCCGCGTCCCTGCTCAGGGGTTGGCTGCGGTGCAGTACGTCGTCGGCCGCGGCCGAGCGCTCCGACATCTCCCATGTGGTGACCGCGCCGAACGCCACGACCAGCAGGGCCAGTACGGCACCGATGATCCGCAGCCGGCCGGGCTCGGTCGTCGCCGCCGTGCGCAGCCGGTCGACGCCCTCCGCCCACGCGGTGCGCCGGGCGGGCACGGCGGGGGGTGACCCGGACGGGCCGGCCGGCGCCGGTGAAGCACCCGGCTGCGGCGGAATGGCCGGCATGGTGGGCAGGGCAGGGCCCGGCGGCGCCGCGCCTCCGTTCGGCGGGTATGTCACGTGACCTCCCCCATGGTCATTCGTCGGTCACTGCCGCCCGGTGCGCGGAGGCACGCGGGAAGAAGTGCACGGCGGCAAGTATTGCCGCCGGGACTGACATCCGCACAGGCATTGACTGGATCTTGTTCGTATTGCAGAGCAGCGGAGCCTCCCCGCATCGCCCCCTCTCCCCTGAAACACGTGAGCGAGACCTCGTCGGTTCCGCCCTGGCCCGCCCGGCAAGGCCGGGACCACGAAATGATGACTGGTCACGCGTGCGCGTGTATCACCCGCGCGTGCCGGCGGCCGCTCAGCCCCCATCCTGGAAATGCGCCCGCACGCGGGCGTGCACGTCCTCCGGTGCGCCCACATGGTCGAGGCCCAGCAGCGCCGCGCCGAGCACCGGCCGTGCGGTGACGACCTGAGGCACCGCTTTCGGTGCACGTTCGGCCAGCAGTTCGCGGATGCGGCCGTCCAGTTGGGGATGCCGGGCCGCCAGGACGCTGCCGCCCAGCAGCACCGGTGTCCTCTCGACCAGCAGGCCGAGCCGCTTGAGCGCGACCGCGGACATGGCCACGACCTCGTCCGCGAGCCGGTCGACGATGGAGCGCGCCACCGGGTCGCCGTCCGCCGCGGTGGCGAACAGCACGGGGGTGAGCTCGTGCGTGCGCGGCACGGCGATGTGCTGCAGGTGCAGCGCCTCGATCAGCGCGTACATCGAGTCGAGCCCGAAGTGGCCGGGCAGGGTGCGGGCCAGTGCGGTCGGGCCGCCCCGTCCGTCCTCGGCCCGGGCCGCATGCCACAGCGCCTCCTCGGCCAGTCCCCAGCCCCCGCCCCAGTCCCCGGAGATGCGGCCGATCGCGGGGAAGCGCGCGACGCGCCCGTCGGGCCGCATGCCCACGCAGTTGATGCCCGCACCGCAGACGACCGCGACCCCGCGCGGCTCGGCGACGCCAGCCCGCAGGATCGCGAAGGTGTCGTTGCGTACTTCGACGCTCGCCCCCCAGCCGCGCCGGTCAAGGGCCTCGGCCAGCCGCTCCTCCTCCACGGGCAGATCCGCGTTGGCCAGGCACGCCGAGACATGCCCGACCCGGTCGGCCCCGGCCTGTGCGAGAGCCCGGCCCACGGCATCGGCGAGTACGTCCACGGCCCGCTCGACCCCGACCTTCGGCGGCTGGAAACCGCCGCCGCGGGCCGCGCCGGCCACCTGCCCGCCGGCCGTGACCACCACGACGTCGGTCTTGCTGTTCCCCGCGTCGATGGCGAGGACGGACCCGGCGGCCCCGGCGCCGGACTCCGGTGCGGTCATGCCCACGCGAGGTGCTCCCGGTTGTGCGCGATCAGCCGGTCCGTGAGGCCCTCGGCGTACTCGTACTGGCCGACCAGGGGGTGCGCGAGGAGGGCCTTGAAGACGCGGTCGCGTCCGCCGCGCAGCGCCGCATCCAGCGCCAGGTCCTCGTACGCCGTCACGTGCGCGACCAGACCGGCGTACAGCGGGTCGAGCCGGGGCACCGGCAGCGGCGTGGCGCCCTCGGGGCCCACGGCCGCCTGCACCTCGATCACCGCGTCGTCGGGGAGGAACGGCAGCGTCCCGTCGTTGTACGTGTTCACCACCTGGTACGGGCTGCCTCCCCCGCCGAGCAGCGACGCGGCGAGGTCGACGGCCGCCTCCGAGTAGAAGGCGCCCCCGCGCCTGGCCAGCAGCTCCGGCTTCTCGTCGAGGGCCGGGTCGCCGTACATCTCCAGCAGCTGCTTCTCCATGGCGGCCACTTCGGCGGCCCGCGACGGCTTCGTGCGGAGCTCGCGTACGACCTCGTCGTGCGCGTAGAAGTAGCGCAGGTAGTACGAGGGGACGGCGCCGAGGCGGTCGATGATCTGCCGCGGCAGGTGGAGGTCCGCCGCGATGGCGTCGCCGTGTTCGGAGAGCAGCCGCGGCAGCACGTTCTCACCCTCGGGGCCGCCGAGCCGGACACCGGTCTCCCAGGTGAGGTGGTTGAGGCCCACATGGTCCAGATGCACATCGCCGGGCGCGACGTTCAGCATCCTGGCGAACTTCCGCTGGAAACCGATCGCCACGTTGCACAGGCCTACCGCCTTGTGACCGGCTTGGAGCAGTGCCCGCGTGACGATCCCCACCGGGTTGGTGAAGTCGATGATCCAGGCGCCCGGGTTGGTGCGGCGCACCCGCTCGGCGATGTCCAGGACCACGGGGACCGTGCGCAGCGCCTTGGCGAGGCCGCCCGCACCCGTCGTCTCCTGCCCGACGCAGTCGCACTCCAGCGGCCACGTCTCGTCCTGCTCACGGGCGGCCTGCCCGCCGACGCGCAGCTGGAGCAGCACCGCGTCGGCGCCGTCGACCCCCGCGTCCAGGTCCTGGGTGGTCGTGATCGTGCCCGGGTGCCCCTGCCGGGCGAAGATCCGCCTCGCCAGCCCGCCGACCAGCTCCAGGCGGCCGGCCGCCGGGTCGACGAGCACGAGCTCCTCGATGGGCAGGGTGTCCCGCAACCGGGCGAACCCGTCGATGAGTTCGGGTGTGTAGGTCGACCCTCCGCCGACCACGGTGAGCTTCACGGATTCCTCAGCCCTTCACTCCGGTGAGCGTGACACCCTCGACGAACGCCTTCTGCGCGAAGAAGAACACGAGGATCACGGGGGCCATGACCAGCACGGTCGCGGCCATGGTCAGATTCCAGTCGGTGTGGTGTGCGCCCTTGAACGACTCCAGGCCGTAACTCAGCGTCCATGCCCCCGGGTTCTCGGACGCGTAGATCTGCGGCCCGAAGTAGTCGTTCCAGGCGTTGAAGAACTGGAACAGCGCCACTGCGGCGATGCCCGGCTTGGCCATCGGCAGCACCACCCGGATCAGTGCCCGGAACTCGCCGCAGCCGTCGACCCGTGCCGAGTCCAGGTACTCGTTGGGGATTGTCATCAGGAACTGCCGCAACAGGAAGATGGAGAACGCGTCACCGAACGCCATCGGGATGATCAGCGGCCACAGCGAGCCGGACAGGTCCATCTGCTTCGCCCAGAACAGGTACATCGGGATGATGACCACCTGCGGCGGCAGCATCATCATCGAGATGACGAGCATCAGCGACAGGTTCCGGCCGCGGAAGCGGAACTTGGCCAGCGCGTACGCCACGGGAACCGAGGACACCACCGTCAGGACGGTGCCCGCACCCGCGTACAGCAGGGTGTTCCGCCACCAGGTCAGAAATCCCGGGGTGTCGAAGACCCTGCGGTAGTTGTCCCACTGCCAGGTGTCGGGCACGAGGTCGCGGGTGAGCGCCTGCTGGTCGCTCATCAGCGAGGTGAACACGACGAAGACGAAGGGCAGTACGAAGAACAGCGCGGCCGCGACGCCGAGTGCGTGGACGCCGATCCACTCGAGTACGGCCTTGCGGCGGGCGGTGCGCTCGGCCGGAGTGGCGGCGGCCGCCGACTCCACGCGCGAGCCGGCCACCTGGGTCATGTGGGTCGTCATGATCAGTCACCTGCCTGGATGAGACCGCCCCGGCGCCGCATCAACAGCGCGGTGAACGCCATGGACAGCGCGAACAGCACCAGCGCGACCACACAGGCGGAGCCGTAGTCGAAGCGCTGGAAGCCGAGGTTGTAGACGAGCTGGGGCAGCGTGAGCGTCGACTTGTCGGGGTAGCCGGGCTCGAACTGCTGGCCGGAGCCGCCGATGATGCCCGACGCGACCTTTCCGGCGACCAGGGGCTGCGTGTAGTACTGCATGGTCTGGATCACGCCCGTGACCACGGCGAACATCACGATCGGCGAGATGTTCGGCAGCGTGACGTACCGGAACCGCTGCCAGGCGGACGTGCCGTCCAGCTCCGCGGCCTCGTACTGCTCCTTCGGCACGTCGAGCAGTGCGGCCATGAAGATGACCATCAGGTCGCCGACGCCCCACACGGCGAGCATGGTGAGCGCCGGTTTCGACCAGGTCGGGTCGGTGAACCAGCCGGGCGTCGGCAGACCCAGGCCGCCGAGGACCGAGTTGACGGGTCCCGTGCCCGGGTTGAGCAGGAAGACGAAGGCCAGTGTCGCGGCGACGGGAGGGGCCAGGTACGGCAGGTAGAAGAGCGTCCGGAAGAGGCCCGTACCCGTCTTGATCTTGGTGATGAGCACGCCGACGCCGAGTCCGAAGACGACACGGCAGGTGACCATGACGACGACCAGCCACAGCGTGTTGCGCATCGCGGGCCAGAACATCGGATAGTCGCTGAAGACGTAGCTCCAGTTCCCGAGCCCTCTGAAGGAGGGGACCCCGAAGCCGTCGTACTTCATGAAGGAGAAGTACACGGTCGAGACCAGCGGGTACGCGAAGAAGAAGCCGAAGCCGATCAGCCACGGCGACATGAAGGCGGCCGTCCGCAGGGCGGACCGCCGGCGCTTGGCACGCAGGGCGTGCGCAAGCGCCGGCGCGTTCGTGGCGGTGGACATCCAGGCCCTACTTCGCCTGCTCGATGTCACGGTCGATCTGCGCGGCGGTCTTCTCCAGACCGGCCTTGAGGTCCTTCACCTTGCCGGACTCGTACTGGTAGCCGAAGTCCTGCAGCGTCACCTGGTACGCCGAGCCGTTGACGGCGGCCGGAGGGGTGTTGGACTTCGGGTTCTGCGCGATCTCCAGGAAGGTCTCGAAGCCCGGGTCGACCTTCAGGTCGGGCGACTTCAGGGCCGCGAAGGTGGAGGGGACGTTGTGGATGGCGTTGGCGAAGGAGACAACCGCCTTTGTGTCGGTCGTCAGGTACTTCACCAGCTCCCAGGCGGCGTTCTGCTTCTTGCTCTGCGGAGCGATGCCGATGATCGTGCCGGACAGGAAGCCCTTGCCGTAGTCCTCGACCTCGTCGTCGGCGACCGGCAGCGGCGCCGTGCCGATCTCGAACTTCACACCGGCGTCCTGCGCCATGCCGAGACGCCACTCGCCGTCCAGCTGCATGGCCACCTGGCCGGTCTGGAACGGGTGCTTGGCGCCCCACTCGTCACCGAAGGTGTTGCGGTACTTCTCGAGCTTCTCGAACCCGCCGAGGTCGTCGACGAGCTTTTTCTGATACGTGAACATCTCGGCGAACGCCGGGTCCTTGGCGATGTTCGACTTGCCGTCCTTGTCGAAGTACGCGTGGTCCCACTGCGACATGTAGTGGTCGACGACGGTCTCGTAGCCGTGGTAGTTCGGCATGAAGCCGAGCTGCTCGTAGCTGTCGCCCTTGGTCTTGGTCAGCTTCTTGGCGACCTCGGCGAACTCCGACCAGGTCTTCGGCGGGGACTTGATGCCCGCCTTCTCGAAGGCGTCCTTGTTGTAGTAGAGGCCGTACGCGTCACCCAGCAGGGGCAGGGCGCAGCGGGTGCCCTCGAACTGGGTGTAGTCCAGCATCGGCTTCGGGATGATCTCGTCCAGGTCCAGCTTCGACTTCTCGATGAACGGCTTGAGATCGGCGAAGGCGCCGGACGAACAGAACTTGCCGATGTTGGCCGTGGTGAACGACGACACCACGTCGGGCCCGTTGGAACCGCCTGCCCGCAGCGCCTGGTTGAGCTTGTCGTCGTTGATGTTGCCGACCAGCTTCACATGGATGTTGGGGTGCGCCTTCTCGAAGCCGTCGACGACCTTCTGGAGCGCCTTGACCTCGGCGGGCCCGCTCCAGCCGTGCCAGAAGCTGATGGTCGTCTCGGCGTCGGGGTCGTCCGTGGCAGCGGTGCCGGACTGGCCGGTACAGGCGGAGGCGAGGAGGGATATCGAGGCGACGGCGACGGCCGCGGTGATACGGCGGTTTCTGGGCATGACGAACTCTCCTGGACGCAAGGAATACGAGGGAGGGGTATGGCGGACGGCGTACGGAAGTGAGGCGGTGCTGGATACGGCGTGCGGGGAGACGGGGGTACGGCGGGGCCGGGCACGGCGAGGCAGGGCGGCGGCACGGCGGTGAAGCCGCCGTCCAGGGCCGGTCAGAGAGAGGTGTTGAAGACCTCGTCGCGGGTGGCGGCGAGGGCGCTCTCCAGCGCTCCGCGCAGCACGGGGTGCTCGGGGATCTCGCCCAGGACCAGCCGGGGCTGCGAGGCGGCCAGGTCGGCCAGCTCGCTCTGGACCGCGGCGCGCAGCGGTTCGCCGCCCGCGCGGTTGATCCTTCCGGTCAGGACGACGAGTTCGGGGTCGAGTACGGCGATGACCGATGCGAGCCCGGTGGCCAGGCGCAGCGCGTGCTGGTGCAGCAGCTCGGCCAGCCGTTCGTCGTCCTCGTGCCCGGCGGCGGCCCGCGCGAGCAGGTCGGCGGCGACATCGACGTACGGCTGCTCGGGGGTGTCGATGCCGAGCTCCCGGGCCAGCCGGGGCACGGACTGGGCACCCGCGAGCTCCTGGAAGCCGCCGCTGTTGGCCTTGGTGACCTGGCGTACGAGGGGTGTGCCGGGCACCGGCAGGAAGCCGACCTCGCCCGCGCCGCCGGTGAAGCCCCGGTGCACCCTGCCACCGATGACCAGGGCCGCGCCGAGACCTGTCTCGTTCCACAGGACCACGAAGCTCTCGTGGCCGCGGGCCGCGCCGAGGCGCTGTTCGGCGATCGCGGCGAGATTGACGTCGTTCTCGTACTCGACGGGCATGGGCAGGGTGGCCGCCAGCCTGTCGAGCAGTGCGGGGGAGTGCCAGCCGGGGAGGTGGGAGGCGTAGCGCAGCCGGCCCGTGTTCGGGTCGAACGCGCCGGGGGTGCCGATGACGAGGCGGTGGACGTCGTCCCGGATGAGCCGGGCGGCCTTCAGCGCGCCGTCGAGGGCGTCCGAGACATCGCTCACCACGCGCTCCGCGGTGCGCCGGCCGGGGGTGGGCAGGACGTGCTCGCCGATCGTCTGGCCGGTGATGTCGGCGACGGCGGCGTGGATGTGCTGCGGGGTCACATCGAGCCCGGCGGCGTACGCGGCGGCGGGGTTGACCGCGTACAGCTGGGCGTTGGGTCCTGGCCGTCCCTCACTGGTACCGGTCGCCAGGACGAGCCCGGCGGCCTCGAGACGGGCCAGCAGCTGGGAGGCCGTCGGCTTCGACAGCCCGGTGAGCTTGCCGATCCTCGTCCGGGACAGCGGCCCGTGCTCCAGCAGGAGGTCGAGCGCGGCCCGGTCGTTCATGGCGCGCAGGACGCGGGGGGTGCCCGGCGTACCGGTGGATCCGGATCCGGTTCCTGCCATGCGTGTCGCCACCTGCCTTTCGGCGCCCAGCTTCGCAGTGGTCGTGGCCGGAAGTCCATCCATGGATCTTCGGGCCCGAGCCCTTGCGAGCATTGTTAGGAAAGTTTCCTATCGGTTGTTGGCGACGAAGGTAGGCCCGGGACGGATCGGGCGTCAAGGCGTCAACCGAAACCGCCCCCGCAGGAAACGGAGTCGTTACCTGTGGGGGCGGTGCAAGGGCTGTGCAAGGACGGTGTGGGGCGCCTTGGAGGGCTGCACCCGGGATACGCGGAGGGGCACCGGGGAGGTCCCGGTGCCCCTCCGCGTACAGAGTCTGGGCGCCGCGTTCGCTACTTCGTCGGCGAGATCGGCGAGGCCGCCTGCGACTGCGGCGACGTCGTCGACGCGTACGCCGACGGGGCCGCCATGGCCGCCGTCGGGTCGGCCGCCGTGTCCTCGCCCTCCGGCTGGGCCGGGAGGCCGCCGACGATGCGGATGCCCGCCTCGTCGAACGCCCGCTTGATCCGCCAGCGCAGCTCGCGCTCGACGCCCAGGGCCTTGCCCGGCATGGTCTTCGCGGAGACCCGGACGACCATCGAGTCCAGCAGGACGCTGTCGAGGCCGAGCACCTCGACGGGGCCCCAGAGCCGTTCGTTCCAGGGCTCCTCCTTGGCCATGCTCTCGCCGGCCTCGGCGAGGATCGCCTTGACCCGGTCCAGGTCCTCGGTCGGGTGGACCGTGACGTCGAGGCCCGCCGTCGCCCAGCCCTGGGAGAGGTTGCCGATGCGCTTGATCTCGCCGTTGCGGACGTACCAGATCTCGCCGTTCTCGCCGCGCAGCTTCGTCACGCGCAGTCCCACCTCGATGACCTCGCCGGATGCCACGCCCGCGTCGATGGAGTCCCCGACGCCGTACTGGTCCTCGAGGATCATGAAGACGCCGGAGAGGAAGTCCGTGACGAGGTTGCGGGCGCCGAAACCGATCGCGACGCCCGCCACACCGGCGGAGGCCAGCAGCGGCGCCAGATTGATCTGGAAGGTGCTGAGGATCATCAGCCCGGCTGTGCCCAGGATCAGGAAGGACGCGACCGAGCGGAGCACCGACGCGATGGCCTGCGAGCGCTGGCGGCGCCGTTCCACATTGACCAGCAGCCCGCCCAGCGCGGTGCCGTCCACGGCCTGGACGGTGCGGTTCATGCGCTCGATCAGCTTGGTGATCGCACGCCGGATCGCCACTCTCAGCACCGCCGCGATCACGACGATCAGCAGGATGCGCAGGCCGATGCCGAGCCAGGTCGACCAGTTCTGCTCGACCCAGCTCGCGGCGTTCGTGGCCTTTTCCTGAGCGTCCTCGAGTGAGACGACCTTCTCCGGATCCGACTTCGTGGAGACGGCAGCTCCGGCGGCCGACAGGACGGACAAGAGCACGGCAGGTACCTCCAGGCGTAGCGGCCTGCCCGGGCCGTCCGGGGACGGCGGTCCAGGTCGTCGGAAGACGACGGTCGCACGGTGCGCACCGCTCGGGCAGACACACCACACTAACGGGGCATCGTGTGTGGATCGTTGTGATGTTCGAGGGAGAGACTGTGCTCACCAGGGGATGAAGGAGGTGTGGCGACCGCACATCCCCGGGCGGTGTGGCCGACTGCACACGACCGCACGCCCGGGAGGAATGTGGCCGACCGCACACTCCGGGGGAGCGTCCCCGGAATCCCTGGCCGCACCACAGGCCGACGGGTTCGAGCGGCACCTGGAGCAGGGGTGCGGGGAAAACTCCCTCATCCCGTTACCCGGACATGGTGGCGCTACGACCAGGCATGAGGTCAGACTGAACAACAGATCGTCCCGGCGCGAGCCACGCGCCGCCGGCGTACAAGGAGGCATCCGTGCCACACGTCCTGGTCCTCAACGCGTCGTACGAGCCACTCGGCGTCGTACCGCTCCGCCGCGCGCTCGTCCTCGTCCTCGAGAACAAGGCCATCTGCCTCGAGGAGTCCGGCGCCTTCATGCACAGCGCGACCGTCACTGTCCCCGCACCCAGCGTGGTCCGGCTCAAGCGGTTCGTCCGGGTCCCCTACCGGGGGCCCGTTCCTCTGACCCGGCGGGCGCTGTTCGCCCGCGACGGCGGCCGGTGCATGTACTGCGGTGGCGTCGCAACCAGCGTCGACCACGTCATCCCGCGCAGCCGTGGAGGCAAGCACGTCTGGGACAACGTGGTGGCGTCGTGCCGTCGCTGCAACCACGTCAAGGCCGACCGGCACCTGCGGGAGCTCGGCTGGCGGCTGCGGCACCAGCCCGCCCCGCCCACCGGCCTGGCCTGGCGCATCATCGGCACCGGCCATAGGGACCCGCGCTGGCTGCCGTACTTGCAGCCGTACGGCGCGGAGGACGCGATGGCCCGGATCGACGGCATCTCTGCCTGACGGATCCGGGCCTTCGCGTTCCCCGGCTCACCCGGGGGCCCACTCCTGGGCCCCCGGGCCCCCGTTCCCCGGGCGGGCCCCCCATTTCCCGGGGCGGGCCCCCGTTTCCCCCTCCCCGCAGGGCTCGCGTCACGTGAAGCGGAGCTCGGCGGGGTGTACGGAGCGCCGGAGGAGCGGGAGGGAGGTGGCCGCGGCCAGGAGGCATGACGCGTACACCCCCAGCGGGACCAGGAGCGCCACGTACGGCACCGGTCGGCCGCCCCCGTCCGCGAACCCGGCGTACCAGGCACCGATCGCCATGCCGGCGGCGCCCGCGAGCGCGACCGCGGAGGCCAGCGGCAGGGCGGTCTCCAGCAGCAGTGCCCGGCCGAGCACGTCGTGCGGCACCCCGGCTGCTGCCTGCGCGGCCAGACCCCGGCGACGGGTGGCCAGCGACTCGGCGGCGCCGACGGCGAGGCCGGAGAGCGTGATTGCCAGGGCGACCAGGATGGCGGCGCCGGTCAGATCGATGCCGGTGGTGTAGAAGGACATGTCTTCGGCCGTCATCCCGGGCCTGCTGTTGTTCAGGACGTCGAGCAGCACCTGCCGGATGCCCATGAAACCGGTCCCCACGACGGTGACCATGAGCACGGCCGCGTGGGTGCGGGCGGTGGCCCACGGGTCGTCGCGTAGCCGTTCCGCCGCGATCAGCACGGCAGGGCTCTCGGCCCGGGCCGCGAGCAGCCGGCCCGTGAGCCCGGCCGTGGCGCCGGCCAGCCACACCGCGCCCAGGCCGGTGGGAATCACCAGGCCGAAGACCGTCAGCGGGCCGGTGAAGAAACCGACGACCTGGCCGAACCCCCCGGGCACCCCCACGAACGTGCTCGCGTATGCGCCGAGCCCCGCGACCACGACGACCAGCACCGCCACCAGGAACGCGACACCAGGACCCCGGCCCGTACGCGGCCGCACCCTGCGCACCCAGCCGAGCGGCGAGGCCACCACACGGCGCAGCGCCAGAGCGCTCACCACCGCGCCCGCCAGCGGCACTCCCAGCGCGACCAACGCGATTCCGGCCCACGCCAGGGGGGTGGGGTGGTTCCACAGGCGGAGCATGAGCAGGGCGGAGAACACCGTGGCCACCGAGGAGCCGGCCAGGCAGGCGAGCCCCGTCTCCAGCGCGGCGATCCGTCGCACCTGCCTCGGCGTGGCCCCCGCCAGCCGCAGGCCCGCAAGCCGCCGGTCGCGGTGGACTGCGCCGATGCGCGCGCACTGGCCCAGGAACCCCAGTACGGGGATCAGCAGCATCAGCAGGGTGAGGATCACCCCGGAACGGACTCCGGGATGGTTCAGCAGACCGTCGCCGAAGGAGATGGAGTACTGCCCCTGGAGCGAGGCGATCGTGACGGCAGCCAGTGCGAAGCCCGTCGCGAGCAGCGCCCCCAGCGCCGTGAGCGTCACCCGCCACCACTCCCGCCGGTCGGAACCCCGGGTCAGCAGCACCGCGAGCCGCAGGTCGTTCCTCATCGGGCCATCTCCTGCTGCGCGTGCTCGGACACGACCGCCCCGTCACGCAGCCACACCTCGCGGTCCGCATACGCGGCGACCTGAGCGTCGTGCGTGATCAGCAAAACAGCCGTGCCGGCCTCGCGGGCGGTGTGCACGAGGGCCGTCATCACCTGTTCGCCGGCGAGCGAGTCCAGGGCGCCGGTGGGTTCGTCGGCGAAGACGACCTTCGGTCCCGTCACCAACGCCCGTGCCAGCGACACCCGTTGGGCCTGACCGCCGCTCATCTCGCCGGGCCGGAGGTCTTTCTGCCCGCGCACCCCGAACCGCTCCAGCCACTCGCCGGCCTTGCCCTGTGCTTCCCTCCGCCCCGCTCCGGACAGCATCAACGGCAGCGCCACGTTGTCGAGCGCCGTCAGCTCCGGGATGAGCTGCCCGAACTGGAAAACCACGCCGAACTCCGTGCGCCGCAGCTCGCTGAGCCGCCGCTCCGGCAACTGGTCGAGCCGCTCCTGCCCGTAGACAACCGAGCCCTGGTCCGGGCGGACGATGCCCGCGAGGCAGTGCAGCAACGTGGACTTCCCGCTGCCGCTGGCGCCGGTGACGGCGAGGATCTCGCCGGCGCGGAGCTCCAACGCAGCGCCGCGCAGCGCCTGCGTCTTCCCGTGGGCCTTGACCAGCCCCCGGGCGGCGAGGAGCGGTGTTCCGTTGTCGTCGGTGCTCATGCTGCGGTGACCTCCGCGGTCAGAGTCGTGAGCCGTGCCGCGGTGGTCGTCATCCAGCGCAGGTCGGCGTCGAGATGGGTGAGGGCGTAGTCGGCCGAGAGCACGGTCGTGAGATCGGCGCCCGGGGCGGTCTTGACCGCCGTGAGTTCGCGCATCCGCGCCATGTGGGCGGCGCGCTGGAGCTGGAGGTGTCCGGCCGGGTCGCCGGCGGCCAGGATCGTGACGACGACCTTGGCGAAGATCTCGTTCGTGACGAACGGCGCGGGCGGTGTGATCTCGCCCGTCCATCGGGTCAGTTCACGCCCCCCGGCCTCGGTGGACCGGTAGAGCGTGCGCTCCGGTCCCCCCTCGGAGCCGGTGCCCTCGACCTCCGCGAGGCCGTCGCGGACCAGGCGTTGCAGCGTCGTGTACACCTGCCCGTAGGCCAGCGGACGGGCCTGGGGGAAGCGTTCGTCGTGCCGCCGCTTGAGGTCGTAGCCATGGCTGGGACCCCCGGCGAGCAGCCCCAGCAAGATGTGGCGGGTGCTCATGGGGGACAGTATGCACTCACAATATGTACTGAGTGAATAGTCTTCGGTGAAGAAGCGCGGACCGGGCCGGAACCGGCCGATCACTCCACGACCGCGTACGCCTCCACCGACCACAGGGAGTAACCGAAGGGTGTGGCCCGCTCGTCTCCCTGTACGCGGACGAAGCGGGTGCCCGGTGCGTCCATGCGGACCGTCTCGCGGCCCCCGTGGCCGTCCCGCACAGCCGCCGCGGTCCGCCACGTCCTGCCGTCCGACGAGACCTGGATGCGGTACGCCGCTGCGTAGGCGTCCTGCCAGTGGAGGACCAACGCGCCGATGCGGGCCGGCCTGCGCAGCTCCAGCTGCCACCACGCGCCGTCGTCGGCGGGCGACGACCAGCGGGTTTCCGGGTCGCCGTCGACCGCCGCCGACGCCGGGAAGTCCGCGGTCTCGTCGCCGGACGAGCGGGCTGCGGCGCCCCGCGCGAGGTCCGGGCCTCCGGTGGGCGGGCACGCACGCACGACGACAGTGCGCGTCGCATCCCCGAACGCGACGCGAATCGGGTACGTCCCGGCCGGTGTCCCCTCCGGAACGGTGACGTGCAGCGGCACGGTCACCGCTGTGCCGCGCGGCAGCGTCGTCTCCCGCGGAACCCGCACGACGACGCCGCGCGGCGCCCGTACGGTGACCCTGCCCCGGACGTCTGCGGGGCGCCGCGGCGTCAGCCGCAGGGTCAGCCGCTGGGTGCCGCCGCCGACCACCGCGTCGGTCTCGCGGGTGAGCTTCGCCTCGGCGGCGGGGGAGTCGGCGAACCAGGGGACGAGATGCTCGACGCTGACCCGTGGCTCGACGCCGACCCGTCGCCTGAGGGACGTGGCGCTCCGTTCCGCGGGGCCGGTGACCCGCACCGCGTCGGCGCGCAGCCCCCTCGGCGAGAGCTCCGTCCAGCCGCCGGCCGCCAGCTCGCCGAGACGGCGCCAGCCCTGGCCCGGGATGTGCGCCTCCACCGTGCCGGGGGTGCCGGGGGCGGTCATCGCGGTCACCGCGGCCAGCGGGCGCACGCGCGAGAAACGGATCGTGCGGCCGCGCACGGCGTCCTCCTGCGCGGAGTGCTCCGTCGCGGCGGCGGAGTCCTCCGTCCCGGCCGGCTCCTGCGCGAGCCCGGACCACCTGGCGTACGCCTGCTCGGCGCGCCTCAGGAACGGGCCGAGTACGCCGCTGCCGACCCTCACCCGGTCCGCGGCCGCCCCGCCGCCCAGCAGGCCGGCCTCCCGCGCGCCGGCGAGCCGGGCGAGTACCCGCGCCCCCCGCCAGGCCGCACCGCCGTCGCCGCGCGACTGCGCGAGCAGCATGTCGACGGCGGTCTCGCCGGCCGCTCCGTAGCGCCCCAACTGCGCGATCCAGAGCCGCACTTCGCCGCCCAGCGCGGTGCCGGACAGGCGCCCTGGGGCCTGGCGCATCACCGTGAACGCCGCGCGCAGCCGCCGCGCCGCCGCCTCGTTCCGCGCTGCGTCCTTCACCGTACGGGCCTGCCAGAACTCCTCGATGAGCGGCCGCAGATACGCGGACTCGTCGGCGTCCAGCACGGAGGACGCGTTGTTCCCGGCCAGCGCGCGTACCGCCGCGCGGGTCCTCGGGTCGCCGCCGGCGAGGTCGTCGACCGCGGCGAGCCAGGACTCGTGCGGCCGGTAGCCGCGAGGGTTCCAGGCGTAGTCCGCGACCGTGAACAGCGGCAGGCGGGAGGCCGCGGGCTGTGCCATCGCGTTGGCGAGCAGTGCGGCGGAGCCGGCGGCCACGGCGGGTTCGCGGCCGGTGTAGGGGCCGAGGAAGATGCGGTCCTGCGCGTAGTCGTTGACCGGGTAGTTGTCCATCGTGACGAGCGGATGCCGGGAGCCGAACGCCATCCGGGCGGAGGCTAGTTCGTGTCCCGTGATGGTCCTGGGGACGACGCCGACGCCCGTCCACGCCACCTCGACGCCTTCGTCGAGGGCGCCCGACAACGCCGTGCGGTAGGCGGTCGGCCCGTCCTGGTAGTACTCGGTCGGCATCAGCGACAGCGGGGCGGAGCTCGGGTGGCGCTTCGCGAGGTGCCGGGCCACGGCGTTCGCCACGCGCGCGTGCGCCTTCGCGGCCGCACCGGGCCCTGAGCCGAAGACGGCGGCGTCCTGTTCGCAGTGCCACTCGCTGTAGCTGACGTCCTGGAACTGGAGCTGAAACGCGCGCATCCCCAGCGCCCACATGGCGTCCAGCTTGCGGATCAGGGCCTTCAGGTCGCGGTCCGACGACAGGCACATCGCCTGGCCCGGCGCCACCGCCCAGGCGAGCGTCACATGGTTGCGGCGGGCCCGCTCGGCGAGCGCACGGAAGCCGGTGCGCTGCGCTGGCGGGTACGCCTCGCGCCAGCGTGTCTGGCGGTACGGATCGTCGCCCGGGGCGTACAGGTACCGGTTCTGCTTCGTCCGGCCCATGAAGTCCAGCTGGGCGAGCCGCTGCCGCGTGGTCCAGGGCGTGCCGTAGAAGCCCTCGGTCATGCCGCGCACGGCGGTGCCGGGCCAGTCGCGTACGACCACACCGGCGATCCGCCGCCCTGCCCCAGGCTCTCGGCCGTGCTTGGACACGGGCACCAGCTGACGCAGCGTCTGCACGCCGTGGAACAGCCCGTCATCGCCGAACCCGGAGACCGCCACGGTGTCACGACCGCCGACACGCCCCACGGCCAGCCGGTACCCGCCGGCCGGCAGCCGGGCACCCTCGGCCGGCGCCCCGAGCGCTCGGAGGGCCTTCTCGACATCCGCGGAACCGCCACGCCGGTGCCCGGCGCTGGTACGGGCCACCTCCTCGCCCACGCGGATCACCAGCCCCCGCCCGGCAGGCAGCGCCGCGCCGTCCCGTACCTCCGTGATGCGCCGGACGCCAGCCTTGTGCAGCAGGGCGCGCAGAGCCCGCATCGCGTATGGGTCCGTGCCGCGGGGTGCGGCGAGGACGACGTCGTCGGTGATCGTGACCATCGTGCCGCGGAGCTGCATCGACTGGGGCCGGGGCCGGACATCTGGGAGGGACGACTCCGCCGGGCGGTCGCCGGGCGGGACGGCGGACGGCGTTTCCGCAGGCGGCAGCGTCTCCGTGAGCTGCTGCGTCTCCGTATGCTGCCGCGTCTTCGCAGGCTGCGGCGCTTCCCGGGGTGAGGGAACCGTCGAAGCGTCCGGAGCCGGAGGAACGGCCGCCGCCCCACGCGGTGGAGGAACCGCCGCAGCGCTCCGCGGCGGCGGAACCGCAGTGGCCCCCGGCGTACCGGCGCCCAGTGCACCCGCGACGACGGCGCACGCGATGGCGGCCGCTCTCCTGCTGCGCCCCCTGCGGCGGAGCTGCACGGACTCTCTCCTCGTCGGTCGACTGCGAGTTGGTCAACTACGTTCCACTGGCCGCTCATCGGGCCTCTCAACAGGGCAGGAGCGGTGACACAGAGCCCACCATTGATGCACGGAGAGTGTCAACGAGCGTGGCCGTTGTGGCACGTGTGCCCTGAGGAGTTGCGGTCATGGCGCCGCGCCCACTGGATCAACTCGGGCCCGCGGAACAGAATGTGACCAGGAACACGTTGATCGATCGATTACGTCTGCGGCCGCGCCCACGGGGTATGGGCTGCCTGACCATGCACCGTCCCGGCGCTGCCGGACGGTGACCGGCCCACGACAAGGAGGCCCTTGTGGCCGCATCGGCGAACCTTCTGCTCTCGGCCCTCTCCAAACCCACGGACCTCGAACCCATGGACCTGGAACCCACGGACCTCGGACGCACGGACCTGTCGGGGGCCGTCCCCGCCCCCGCCCACGCACTCGACGACTGCACCATCTTCACCGCGGAAGGCGCCTGCTCCGAGGCGCCCCTCACCAGCGAACCGCCCCTCGCGGACGCCGCCCCGCTGACCAGCGAGCCCCCGCTCGCCGATGCCGCCCCGCTGACCAGCGAGCCCACCCCCATCGGCGCGGCCGCGGCCCCGGACCCCATGGGAGCGTAGATGCCCCTTGCCCGGCTCGCCGCGCTGCACGGCGTCGCCACCTCGTACTCCCCGTCGCCCGGCCGTACGGTCCAGGCGCCGGACTCGGCGGTCGTCGCGGCGCTGGCGGCGCTGGGCGTCGACGCGAGCACGCCCGAGGCGGTCCGGCACGCGCTCGAGGCCCGCGAGGCCGAGCTGCGGGAGCGGCTGCTCCCGCCCACGGTCGTGGGCCGGCAGGGACCTGAGCCCGCCGCCCTGGCGGACCTGCCGCCCGGCACCCGCCTGCGGATCGAGACCGAGCAGGGCGAGAACCGGTCATCCGCCACAGGGCTGCCACCCGGCTTCCACACGGTGCACGCCACAGCTCCCGACGGCCGCACCGCCCGCGCCCACCTGATCGTCGCTCCCGACCGGGTGCCGGGCCCGGCGGGCCGGACGTACGGCATCCTCGTCCAGCTGTACTCCCTGCTCTCGGAGCGTTCGTGGGGCATGGGCGACCTCGGCGACCTCACCGAGCTCGCCGCCTGGGCGGGCCGCTCGCTCGGGGCGGGGTTCATCCAGGTCAACCCGCTGCACGCCGCCGTGCCCGGCCCCCCGACCGACCCCTCGCCGTACCGGCCCTCGTCCCGCCGCTTCCCGGACCCGGTCCATCTGCGCATCGAGGACATCCCCGAGTACCCGTACCTCCCGGCCCCCGACCGTGAGAAGGCGCACGGCCTACTCGAGCGGGCCGCCGCCCTGCGCGCATCGGTCCTGGACAAGGGCGCCCTGATCGACCGCGACGCGGTGTGGGCGCTCAAGCGCGAGGCGCTGGAGCTGGTGCGCGACGTCCCCCTCGGCCCCGGCCGGCGCGCCGCCTACCGCGACTTCCTCGCCGCCGAAGGGCAGGCGCTCCAGGACCATGCGACCTGGTGCGCGCTGGCCGAGGTGCACGGCTCCGACTGGCACACCTGGCCGGACGGCCTGAAGGACCCGCGCTCGGCGGAGACCGCGCGCGCCCGCGAGGCGCTGCGGGACCGCGTCGGCTTCCACAGCCTCCTGGCCTGGCTCACCGACGCCCAGCTCGCCACCGCCCAGCGCACCGCGCAGGACGCGGGCATGCCGATCGGCCTCGTCCACGACCTCGCCGTGGGCGTGCACCCCGGCGGCGCCGACGCCTGGGCGCTGCAGGACCACCTCGCGGCGGGCATGACGGTGGGCGCACCGCCGGACGCGTTCAACGCCCGCGGCCAGGACTGGGGCCTGCCCCCCTGGCGCCCGGACCGCCTGGCCGCCTCCGGCTATGCCCCGTACCGCGACCTGCTGCACGCCCTCTTCCGGCACGCGGGCGCCCTGCGCATCGACCACGTCATGGGCCTGTTCCGCCTCTGGTGGATCCCGCAGGGGAGGCCGCCCACGGAGGGGACGTACGTCCGCTACGACGCCGAGGCGATGCTCGCCGTGCTGGCGCTGGAAGCGGAGCGCGCAGGCGCCCTCGTCATCGGCGAGGACCTCGGAACCGTCGAGCCCGGCGTGCGCGAGACGCTGCACGAGCGCGGCATGCTCGGCACCTCCGTGCTCTGGTTCGAGCGGGACTGGGACGGCTCGGGACTGCCGCTGCCGCCCGAGGAGTGGCGCGCCGACTGCCTGGCCACCGCCACCACGCACGACCTGCCGTCGACCGCGTCCCGGTTCACCGGCGACCACGTCGAACTCCGCGCCGAGCTGGGCCTGCTGACCCGCCCGGTCGACGAGGAGCGCGCCGAGGCCGCCGCCGACGTCGGCGAGTGGCGCGCACTGCTGGAGCGGCTCGGGCTGCTGCCCGGCGGCCCCGGCGACGAGGAGGAGGAGATCCGTGCCGTCCACCGCTTCCTGCTGCGCACCCCGGCCCGCATGATCGGCCTGTGGCTGCCGGACACGGTCGGCGACCGGCGCCCGCAGAACCTGCCGGGCACCTGGGACCAGTACCCGAACTGGCGGCTGCCGATCGCGGACGCCGAGGGCCGCCCTATCACCCTCGAGCAGCTCGCGGCGTCGCCGCGGCTGCATGCGCTGATCGATGTGCTCAGGCCCGAGGGCGCGCCGAAAGCGCCCTGAGAGGGCTAATGCGGCACCCCGGGCGCGCGGCCCGTTCGGCCGTTCGCTACGTTGGCACCGTGGACAAGAAGAACGCCCTGCGCGCCGGCGCCCTGGCAGCCGGTACGACGCTCATGATGCTGCTGATGTCGTCCCCCGCCTCCGCGCTGATCCGCGACGACGGCGACGACCCGGGAACCGGCCTGAGCGTGATCGAGACGCTGGGCCTCTTCGTCGTGCTGCCGATCGCCATCTTCCTGGCGATCGCCGGCCTGGTGATGCTGGGCGACAAGTCCCGCAAGCAGCAGAAGCAGCAGGGCTGATCTGATCCGGGCAGGGCCTCAGGCCCGCCCGACAGCTTCCGCCGAGGGCGCCCCATTCGCGTACACCGCGCGAGGGGCGCCCTCGACGTGTTCGCACGCCCTGTGCTTCATCCCTCCGCTTCATCCTTCCGCTGCCGCCCCGCCGCTTACGGCTTGTCCGCCGTGAGATAGCGCTGCACCGTCGGTGCAAGCCAGTCCACGATCGCCTCGCGGCTCAGCGCGGCGGCGTACGGAAAGCGCAGCACGTAGCGGGTCAGGGCCATGCCCAGGATCTGTGACGCGACGAGTGCGGCGCGGGCCGGAGCCTCCCTCTGATCCGGGCAGGCCTGCCGTACGACGGGCAGCAGCTGCTCCTTGACGATGCCCTGCATGCGCTCGGCGCCCGCCGCGTTGGTGACGCCCACCCGCAGCAGCGCGGTGAGCACCTCGTTCTCCTCCCACACGTCGAGGAAGTGGCTCACCAGCGTCCGGCCGACGGCCTCCGGGGGAGTCGAACCCAAGTCCGGAAGGCGCAGGTCAAAGGCGCAGGCGGCCGCGAACAAGCCCTCCTTGCTGCCGTAGTAGCGCATCACCATCGACGGGTCGATCCGGGCGTCCCCGGCGATGGCGCGGATGGTGGCGCGTTCGTATCCGTCCGCGGCGAAGCGCTCGCGGGCCGCCGTCAGGATGGCCGTGCGGGTGGCGTCGGAGCGGCGCGGGCGGCTCGCGGCGCCCGGGTCGGAGAGGCTGGTCGCGGATGCGCTTTCGGACATGCCAACAACCGTAGGCCAACAGCCGTTGACAGTCCACAGGCGGCGTCGTACGTTGGTGCCAACAAGCGTTGACCAACAGTTGTTGGCATCAGGAGGCCGCCATGAACGGCACGACCGGATCGACTCAGCGCAACGACCACGACCGCGGCGTCATCGTCGTCGGCGCCGGCCCCACGGGTCTGCTGCTGGCAGGCGACCTCGCCGAGGCGGGCATCCCCGTCACGCTGCTGGAGAAGCGGCGGCACGGCATCAGCAACCTCTCCCGCGCCTTCGTCGTGCACGCCCGCACCCTCGAACAGCTCGACGCGCGCGGCCTGGCGGACGAACTGGAGGCCAAGGGGCAGCGCCTGGACCGGCTCCGCCTGTTCGACCGCCTCGCGCTCGACCTGAGCACCCTCCCGTCCCGCTTCAAGCACCTCCTCGTGCTGCCGCAGTACGAGATCGAGACGGCGCTGGAGCGCCGCGCGGTCGAGGCGGGCGTGCATTTCGCCTACGAGACGGAGGTGACGGGCCTGACGCAGGACGGCGAGGAGGTGACCGTCGAGGTGCGGGGCCCGGACGGCTCGGCGGCCACGCGGCGGGCCGCGTACGTGGTCGGCACCGACGGCCTGCGCAGCGCCGTCCGCGAGGCGATCGGCCAGCCGTTCCCGGGCAGGTCGGTCATCCGCTCGGTCGTCCTGGCGGACGTGCTGCTCGCCGAGCAGCCGGAGACGCTGCTGACCGTCAACGCCGTGGGGGACGCCTTCGCCTTCATCGCCCCCTTCGGCGACGGGTACTACCGCGTCATCGGCTGGCACCGCGGCCGCGACGTCCCCGACAGCGAGCCCGTCGACCTCGAAGAGATCAAGGAGATCACCCGCCTGGCCCTGGGCCGCGACTTCGGGATGCACGACGCCCGTTGGATGTCCCGGTTCCACAGCGACGAACGCCAGGCGCCCCAGTACCGGGTGGGACGCGTCTTCCTCGCCGGGGACGCCGCGCACGTGCACACACCGGCCGGCGGCCAGGGCATGAACACCGGGCTGCAGGACGCCGCGAGCCTCAGCTGGAAGCTCGCCGCGGTACTCGACGGTCACGCGCCGGAAGGCCTGCTGAACACGTACCAGACGGAGCGGCACCCCGTCGGCAAGGCCGTGCTGCGCTCCAGCGGCGGGATCGTGCGCCTCGCGATGGCGAAGCGCCCGTGGACGCTGGCGGCCCGGGCCGCGCTCACCGCGTTGCTGGGCGTCGCGTGCCCGGTCCGTGCGAAGGTGGTCGGCCAGGTCACCGGCATCGGATACGCGTACCCGGCGCCACGCGGCGCCCACCCGCTCACCGGCAAGCGCGTCCCGGATGTGGCACTGCACGACGGCCGCCGCCTCTACGAGGCGCTGCGCGGCGGCAAGTTCGTCCTGATCACCGCGGCCGACACCGAGATCGAGCCGGGCGACCGCAAGGACCGCCTCACGACGGCCCACTGGACGACAGACCGCCGCACGGCACTGCTGGTGAGGCCGGACGGATACGCGGCGTGGGCTTCGGATGCGCCGGACGAGGCAACGATCGAGGACGCGCTGACCACCGCTACCGGGCCTGCGAGTGCTGTGGGCAGGCGTTCCGCAGGGGCGGAACGGGTGGGCACAGCCCACGACGGCGGCAACTGAACGACGTACGGTCAGCTACCGCTGGCGCCCCCAAGCAACAGCCTCAGCAGGCCGGCCAATTGGCCGGCCTGCTCCGCGTCCAGCGCACCCAGCGCCTCCGTCTGCACCTCAAGCCCCGCGACGAGCGCCTCCTCGACCACCGCAAGCCCCTTCTCCGTCAGCGTCACCTGCAGTGCACGCCGATCGTGCGGATCGGGCGAGCGACGCAGCAACCCGGCCCGCTCCAGCTTGTCGAGGCGGCCCGTCATACCGCCGGTGGTCATCATCAGCGTCGCCGAGAGCTGGCGCGGAGAGAGCGTGTACGGCTTGTCGGCGCGGCGCAGCGTCGCCAGCACGTCGAACTCGCCGCGCGAGAGGCCGAAGCGGGCGTACACCTTCTCGACGCGGTCCCCCATCGTGCGCGCCAGGCGGTAGACGCGGCCGAAGATCTCCATCGCGGTCGTGTCGAGCTCGGGCCGGACGGCAGCCCACTGCTCGATGATCGCGTCGACGGGGTCCTTCTCCTGCGGGGTCGCGTTCATGGAAAAAGTATCGAGGAAAGATCGATCGACGGCAAGTAACTCCAGGCCAAGTATCTCTCTAGTCATCCACTTGCTAAAAAGTAGCTTAGAGCTAAGCTATTTTGGTCCAGGTGAGCCACGCGCCGGAGGGGACCGTCGATGAAGCGCGCCAGCACCGTCCTGTTCACCGCCCTCGCCCCCGTCTCCTGGGGGTCGACCTACGCCGTCACGACGGAGTTCATGCCCGCCGACCGTCCGCTGTTCACGGGACTGATGCGCGCCCTGCCCGCCGGAGTCGCCCTGCTCGCGCTCACCCGCGTGCTGCCGCGTGGTGCCTGGTGGTGGAAGGCGGCGACGCTCGGCGCGCTCAACATCGGCGCCTTCTTCCCGCTGCTCTTCCTCTCCGCGTACCGGCTGCCCGGCGGTATGGCGGCGGTCGTCGGTTCCGTCGGCCCGCTCTTCGTCGCCGGTCTGGCCGCACTGCTGCTGGGCGAGCGGCCGACCCCGCGCACCCTGCTGACCGGCATCGCGGCGGCCTTCGGGGTCAGCCTCGTCGTCCTCAGGGCCGCTTCGGCGCTGGACCTCGTCGGCGTACTCGCGGCCCTGGCCTCGACCGCGTCGATGGCGACCGGAACCGTGATGACCAAGCGCTGGGGGCGCCCCGAGGGCGTCGGCCCGCTCGCGCTGACCGGGTGGCAGCTCACCGCGGGCGGGCTGCTCATCGCGCCGGTGGCGTTGCTCGTCGAAGGCGCACCACCCGCGCTCGACGGCCGCAACATCGCGGGCTACGTCTATATGGCGCTCGCCAACACGGCGGTCGCGTACTGGCTCTGGTTCCGCGGCATCGGCCGCCTCACCGCCACGCAGGTCACCTTCCTCGGCCCGCTCTCCCCGCTCACCGCCGCCGTCATCGGGTGGGCGGCGCTGGGTCAGGCGCTCACGCCCGTGCAGCTCGTGGGCATGGCGATCGCCTTTGGCGCGACGCTCGCGGGACAGGTGCGGCCGCGGACCTCGGCCGCGGCGCCAGGTGTCCCCCGGATCTCTTCCGTGGAGCGGGGAATCCAGCGGATTCGCTCCCGACGACGTGTGGGGTGGCCCTCGGCCTGAGGGACACCCCACACGCATACGCCCACGGACGTACGAAGAACTACGCCGCCGCGTCCGCAGCCTGCGCCTTCAGGGCCCGCTCGATGCCCGCCCGGGACTCCGAGACCAGACGCCGCAGGGCCGCGTTCGGCTCGGCGGAGGCAAGCCAGGCGTCCGTCGCGTCCAGGGTGGCCTGGTCCACCTGGAGCGCCGGGTACAGGCCGATCACGATCTGCTGGGCCATCTCGTGCGAGCGGGACTCCCACACGTCCTTGACCGCGGAGAAGTACTTCTCCGTGTAGGGGGCGAGGAGTTCGCGCTGGTCGGTCTGCACGAAGCCCGCGATGACCGCCTCCTGCACGGCGTTCGGCAGCTTGTCGGACTCGACGACCGACGCCCACGCCTCCGCCTTGGCCTCGGGGGTCGGGCGGGCGGCCCGTGCGGTCGCCGCGTGGCGCTCGCCCGCCGCGGTCTTGTCGCGCTCGTACTCGGCCGCGATCTCCGCCTCGCCGAACCGGCCCGTGGCGGCGAGCCGCTCCACGAACGCCCAGCGCAGCTCGGTGTCGACGACCAGGCCCTCGATCGTCTCCGTGCCGTCGAGCAGGGCGGCCAGCAGGTCGAGCTGCGCGTCCGTGCGCGCGGTCGCGGCGAAGGCGCGCGCCCACGCCAGCTGGTGGTCGCTGCCCGGCGCGGCCGCCCGCAGGTGCTCCAGCGCCGCCTCGGTCCACTGCGCCAGGCCCGTCTCGCGCCACGCCGGGTCCGCGTACAGGTCGATCGCCAGCTTCACCTGGCGGTGCAGCGACTGGACCACGCCGATGTCCGACTCCTTGCCGACGCCGGACAGGACCAGCGACAGGTAGTCGCGGGTCGGCAGCTCGGCGTCGCGCGTCATGTCCCAGGCCGAGGCCCAGCTCAGGGCGCGCGGCAGCGAGGCCTCGAAGTCGCCGAGGTGCTCGGTGACCGCCTTCAGCGACTCCTCGTCGAGGCGGACCTTCGCGTACGACAGGTCGTCGTCGTTGAGCAGCACGATCGCCGGGCGCGCCGTGCCGACGAGCTGCGGCACGGGCGTCAGCTCACCGTCGACGTCCAGCTCGATACGGTCCGTCCGCACGAGGCTGCCGTCCTGGTGGTCGTACAGGCCGATCGCGATGCGGTGCGGACGCAGGATCGCCTCGCCCTTGGCTCCCGCCGGAAGCGCCGGGGCCTCCTGGCGGATCGCGAACGACGTGATCACACCGTCCGCGTCGGTCTCGATCTCCGGGCGCAGGACGTTGATGCCGGCCGTCTCCAGCCACTTCTTCGACCACGTCTTCAGGTCGCGCCCGGAGGTCTTCTCCAGCGCGCCCAGCAGATCGCTCAGCCGCGTGTTCCCGTACGCGTGCTGCTTGAAGTACGCCTGCACGCCGCTGAAGAACTCGTCCATGCCGACGTACGCCACGAGCTGCTTCAGGACGGAGGCGCCCTTCGCGTACGTGATGCCGTCGAAGTTGACCATGACGTCGTCGAGATCGCGGATCTCCGCCATGATCGGGTGCGTGGACGGCAGCTGGTCCTGGCGGTACGCCCAGGTCTTCTCCGCGTTGGCGAAGGTCGTCCAGGAATGCGGCCAGCGGGATCCGGGCGCGTGGGCCTGGCAGGCGACCGAGGTGTAGGTGGCGAACGACTCGTTCAGCCACAGGTCGTTCCACCACTCCATGGTCACGAGGTCGCCGAACCACATGTGGGCCAGCTCGTGCAGGATGGTCTCGGCGCGCCGCTCGTACGCCGCGTCCGTCACCTTCGAGCGGAACACGTACTGGTCGCGGATCGTCACCGCACCCGCGTTCTCCATCGCGCCCGCGTTGAACTCCGGCACGAAGAGCTGGTCGTACTTCTTGAACGGGTACGCGTAGTCGAACTTCTCCTGGAACCACTCGAAGCCCTGCCGCGTGACCTCGAAGATCGCGTCCGAGTCGAGGTACTCGGCGAGCGAGGGACGGCAGTAGATGCCGAGCGGCACGGACTGCCCGTCCTTCTCGTACACGCTGTGGACCGAGTGGTACGGGCCGACGATCAGCGCCGTGATGTACGTCGAGATGCGCGGCGTCGGCTCGAAGACCCAGACGTCGTCCTTCGGCTCCGGCGTCGGCGAGTTGGAGATCACCGTCCAGCCGCTCGGCGCCTTCACGGTGAACTGGAAGGTGGCCTTCAGGTCCGGCTGCTCGAAGCTCGCGAAGACGCGGCGGGCATCCGGGACCTCGAACTGCGTGTAGAGATACGCCTGGTTGTCGACCGGGTCGACGAAGCGGTGCAGGCCCTCGCCGGTGTTCGTGTACGCGCAGTCCGCGACGACCCGCAGCTCGTTCGGGCCCTGCAGCAGGCCCGGAAGCGTGATGCGCGAGTCGGCGAAGACCTCCGCCGGGTCCAGCGCGTCACCGTTGAGCACGACCTCGTGGACCGTCGGCGCCACCAGGTCGATGAAGGTCTCGGCCCCGCCCTCGGCCGCGTCGAACCGCACCGTGGTCACGGACCGGTAGGTGCCGCCCTCCTGCGCGCCGGAGAGGTCGAGATCGATCTCGTACGAGTCCACGGTGAGCAGCTTCGCCCGCTGCTGCGCCTCTTCACGGGTCAGATTCGTGCCAGGCACGCGGTCATCTCCTCGGTTCCTCGGTGCGTCTTCGCAACCACCGTTTTCCGTCCATCCTTCCACGCCGGGCGAGGTTCACCCGATCGTGGCGAAAGACGGCTACCTTGGATTCGTCGGCCGCCGCCGTTCCTACGCTGAGCGTGGAAGGAGGCGCCGCGATGACCCTGATGCACCACGAAACTGTCGAGGACGTCATGCGGAGCAAGGACGGGCACGAACTGCTGCGCTTTCTGGAGACGCTCCCCGAGCTCGACCAGCTCAAGATCGAGCTCATCGACGGAAAGATCGTGATGCAGGCATCGGCGGCACCGTTCCACAACCGCATCGTGACCAAGCTGGCCACACAGTTCGACGCGGCGGGCTGGGAGGCCCTGCCCGAGCAGGCCCTGATCTCCGAGATCTCCAGCTTCGAGCCGAAGGCGGATCTCACCGTCACGACCTCCGAGGCGATCCAGGACAACCTCAACCCGTTCCCCGCTCACCGGGTCGAGCTGGTCATCGAGGTCGTGTCCTCGGATAAGGACAGCGACTACATCAAGAAGCGCATGTGGTACGCGATGAGCGGGATCCCGCTCTATCTGCTCATCGACCCCAACGACGGCCTCATCGAGCTGCACCGGCAGCCGGAGAGGATGAGTTACCGGAGGGTCGACCCGTACCAGTTCGGCGAGGCCGTCGAGCTGCCGGAACCGTTCTCGTTCGCGGTCGACACCTCGCAGTTCAAGCTCTACCCGCCGAAGTTCCCGTGATGGGCGAAGACAAGGCCGAGAGTCGGCACGCGCGAAATGATGACCGTGGCGCACGGGTGGCTGGACGACGAGGGACGGGCCGTACATGGCGCGAGGTGCGTGCAGAGGCCATGGAGCGCTGGCCGTGGCTGAACTCGCCCGAGGCCGAGCAGGCGCGGGCGCGGACGCATGCCGAGAACACCGCCCGGAGCTGTGGGGACGATGAGTGAAGGGGGCGGCCACCGGTCGGTGGCCGCCCCCTTCACCGCGTACGGCTAGCGGCCCAGCTCCGCCGCCACCAGCTCCGCGATCTGCACCGCGTTCAGCGCGGCGCCCTTGCGGAGGTTGTCGTTGGAGACGAACAGCGCGAGGCCGTTCTCGACGGTCTCGTCGACGCGGATGCGGCCCACGTACGACGGGTCCTTGCCGGCCGCCTGGAGCGGGGTCGGGATCTCCGAGAGCTCGACGCCGGGGGCGTCGGACAGCAGCTCCGTGGCGCGCTCCACGCTGATCGGGCGGGCGAAACGGGCGTTGACCTGCAGGGAGTGGCCCGAGAAGACCGGCACGCGCACGCAGGTGCCGGAGACCTTGAGCTCCGGGATCTCCAGGATCTTGCGGGACTCGTTGCGGAGCTTCTGCTCCTCGTCGGTCTCGTTCAGGCCGTCGTCGACGATCGAGCCCGCGAGGGGGAGGACGTTGAAGGCGATGGGGCGCTTGTAGACGCCCGGCTCCGGGAAGTCCACGGCCTCGCCGTCGTGCGTGAGCTTGTCCGCGTCGGCGATCACCTTCTGCGCCTGGCCGTGCAGCTCGGCGACGCCCGCGAGGCCCGAGCCGGAGACGGCCTGGTAGGTGGTGACGACCAGGGCCTCGAGGCCCGCCTCCTCGTGCAGCGGACGCAGCACCGGCATCGCGGCCATCGTCGTGCAGTTCGGGTTGGCGATGATGCCCTTGGGGCGGTTCGCGATCGCGTGCGGGTTGACCTCGGAGACGACCAGCGGGACCTCGGGGTCCTTGCGCCAGGCCGAGGAGTTGTCGATCACGACCGCGCCCTGGGATGCGACCTTCTCGGCCAGCGCCTTCGAGGTCGCGCCGCCCGCCGAGAACAGAACGATGTCCAGGCCCGTGTAGTCGGCGGTGGAGGCGTCCTCCACGGTGACCGGGGTGCCCTTCCAGTCGATCGTCGAACCGGCCGACCGGGCCGAGGCGAACAGGCGCAGCTCGTCCACCGGGAAGTCCCGCTCGTCGAGGATCCTGCGCATGACTGTGCCGACCTGACCGGTGGCTCCGACGATTCCGACCCTCACGAGGACTCCTTCTTGCATGGGTGTGGCTGAGCTGCGGGTGCGGCTCCATGATGCGTATGCCCCCGGCCGCTTTTCCAATCCATTGTCCGAGGGGCGGGACGGTTCGCGGACGGGGAGAGTCGCGCGAACGTTTCCGGGTGCTCCGGCGTCGTAGGGGAAATGCAGGGAGGGGAGGGTGGCATTGCTGCGGCGAAAAGCCGGAAGAGTCCGTGACGCGGATCCGCTGGACGAGGCCCAGGAGGACCGGGTGCGGGCCGTGCTGGCACTGGGGGGCGTGCCCTACGCGGATCTGCCGGACGGGGTGCAGCAGGTCAGGCTCAGGCTGCTGGAACGGGCCGCGAAGGGGCATGACGCGCCGCGCGACGTGTCGGCGTGGGCCGCGGTCGTCGCCTCCAATCTGGCCATGGACTGGCACCGTGCACGCCGCCGCCAGGAGCGGCTCGGCGAGCGGCTCGCCTCGCTGCGGCAGGAACACCCGGTGGTCGAGGAGACCCGGGTGCTCTCGCTCGCCGTGGCCAAGGGCCTGGACACGCTGCCGGACGACCAGCGTCAGGTCGTGGTGCTGCGCTTCTATGCGGACCTGCCGGTGCGGGGGATCGCGCAGCAGCTGGGCATCCCTGAGGGGACGGTCAAGAGCAGGCTGCACACGGCCGTACGGGCGCTGCGGGCGCGGCTGCACGAGGAGGAGGTGGTGTGACGGTGGCCGGACACGACGACGGAGCCGAGTACGGCAGCGGGGGCGACGCTCTGCTGGCTGCGATCATGGACGAGCCCTTGTCCGGGGACGCCCGCGCGGACGCCGCCTTCATGGCCGAGTACGAGAAGGCTGTGGCGGATCTCACGGCGCTGCAGGCTCAGCTGCGCGGACTGGGGGACGCGCTGGCAGCGCCCGCGCGCCACACCACGGGCCAGAACCGCACCACTCCGAAGAGCACCACTCGGGCGGCCTCGGTGCCCGTGCCGGGCCGGACCAGGCACCGGTTCGCCATCGCGCTCGGCGCGCTCGCGGCCACCTGCGTCGCCGCTGTGTTCGGCGGTGTGCTGTGGTCCGGGCTGAGCAGGGGCACGGGCGACGCGGCGTCGTCCGCCAAGGAGGCAGCGGACAGTGCGGAGGGCGGTGCGTCGCTGTACTCACCGGAAGCGCGCATCGCCTGCTCCCGCGTCCTCGTCGAGGGCACGGTCGTCAGCATCACCCCGCGTGCCGACGGCGACGTGGACGTCGTACTGAAGGTCAAGCGCTACTACCGGCCCGAGCGCTCGGTGAAGGAGCACCCCACGATCACCGTGACGCTCCTTGGGACCGCGCGCGAGGACCTGAAGCCGGGCGTGTACACGCTGGTACGAGTTCCGCTTCTGGCCGACGACCGGCAGGACTGGGAAGTTGGCTGGGGGGTCGGCGACGCACGCAAGGACATCGAGAGGGCGCTGCCCGGCGCCAAGGGGATGGAGTGCCCCGCGGGGGGCGACCGGACGGGCGGCGACGACGCCCCGGCCGACAGCTGAGCCGACGGGGGTCGGAAAGGGAGAAACCCATCGGGGGAACCCACGGGGGGGAGGGGAAGCGGAAGGGGCGGGCGCCCGTAAGAGCGCCCGCCCCTCCCTGCGAGGGTCACCCCGTTACGGCGTGACCTTCTCGATCTTCACGCTGCCGACGCCCGCGACCGTGCCGCGCGCGTTCACCAGCTGCACCTCGCCGAAGAACTCGCGTCCCTCGGGAGCCGCCGCGTTGGCGACGACCTCGGCCGTGATCTCCGTCGACGCGCCGTGGCCGAGCTCCACCGCCTTCGACTCGTCGACCTTCACCTCACCGAGCGAGGAGGAGAAGAAGACGTCGAGGTAGTCGTACGCCGTCGAGCCGGACGGGATGCCGTAGCCGTAGACCTCGATGGTGTACGTGCCCGCGGCGGGCTTCGAGAGGCTCACGGACTCCTCCGAGTCCCCGTCTGCGGACGAACCGACCTCCTCGCCGGACTCGTCGTAGACGACCAGGTCGAGGTCGGCCGCCGCGTCGGACACGTTGCCGATGGCGACGTCGAGCCGCTCCGCGCCCTCGGGCACGACGACCGTGGTGGTCTGCGTCTCACGCTCGGCGATGGTCGGCCGTGCGGTCTTCGAGGAGCCGAGCGGGCCGCCCTGCACGGTGCCGTCGATCGCCGCGAAGCCGTTCGTCACCTTCCAGGAGACGGCGGCCGGGGTGCCGGCCTTGGCCTCCGGGACCGTCTGCACGGCCGGGTCGAAGGCCGCGCCCAGCACGGTGACGTCGAGCTTGTAGGGGTTGTCGAGCAGCGGCGACGTACGGCGCGACTCGACCTCGATCTCCCAGACGCCCGGCTGCGGGTTCGCGTAGGAGCGCAGGTCGGGGCGGCAGCCGTTGCCGTCGAGGTAGTTGCTGTAGCAGTTCGGCGTGGAGGTCACGTCGACCGGAACGCCGTACGGGTGGATCGCGATGAACCGGGTCTGGCTCTTGCCAAGGAGCCCGCCGATCGCGACCTCCAGGGACGTGGCGCCCTCGGGCACCGTCACGAAGTACGACTTGGTGCTGTTGCGCTGCACCGAGCCGGACGCGGCGAAGGTGTACGAGCCGCTCGTCAGGTCGCCCGCCACGACGACCGTGTTGAGGATCTGCTTGTCGACGCCCTCGGTGCTCGGGTCGTCCACCTCGAGGATCGCGCTGCGGACGCCCGTGTAGCGGGGCTTCGCGGCGATCTTGACGGTGACCGGCTTGTTCAGGCCGAGGCTGATCTCGTCCGGGCCGGCGATCGAGAAGGTGTCACCCGAGTTGTTGGCCAGGTCCAGCTCGTGGCGGACCGCCCGGTCGGGACCCGAGGTACGGGTGACCGTGACCTCGTAGACCTTCTTCTGGCCCTTCTGCAGACCGCCCTCGCGGTCGTAGATGCCGGTGCCGACGCCGGGCTCCGCGAGGAACTGGTCGATGCTCGTGTCGACCGGTGCCTTGACCGTGTACTCGTGGGCGGTCGCGCCGTCCTTGATCGCCTCCCACGCGTCGGGCACGTTGACCAGGCCCGCGCCCTCCTCGTACGCCTGCACCGCGGTGATGTGGCGGGCGGTGCTGGTCAGCGCGGTGCGCAGCTTCGCCGGGGTGAGGTCGATGCCCTTCGCCTTGGCGGCGGACAGCAGCAGCGCGGAGGCACCGGCGGCCTGCGGGGACGCCATCGAGGTGCCCTGCAGCATGCCGTAGCCGGCCGGGAGGCTGTAGCCCGCCTCGGCCACCGGCTGGCCGGCCACCCAGGTCTGGATCGTGTTGATCGCGGCACCCGGCGCCGAGATGGTCGGGGTGAAGCCGCCGTCCTCACGCGGACCGCGCGAGGAGAAGGGGAACATGGCGTACTTCTTCTCCACGACCGAGCCGTAGTTGGCGGCCCAGGTCTCCTTGGAGACGGTGGCGCCGACGGAGATCACCTTGTCGGCGAGCGACGGGTCGCCGATGGTGTTCGCGCCCGGTCCTGAGTTGCCCGCGGAGATCACCAGCTGCACGCCGTAGTCGTCGATGAGGCGCGTGTAGAGCCGGGCGCGCGCGTTGTTGCCGTCGTTGAGCGCCGGCAGGCCGCCGATGGACATGTTGACGATGTCCACGCCGCGGTTGATGACCAGATCGGCCATGCCCTCGGTCAGCGCGATGTTGGTGCAGCCGCCGGACCAGGTGCAGGCACGGGACGAGACCAGCTTCGCGCCGGGCGCCTGGCCGCTCATCTTGCCGCCGAACAGACCGTTGGCGGCGGTGATGCCGGCCACGTGCGTGCCGTGGGAGCCCTCGATGACGCCGATGCTGACGTAGTCGGCCTTGTCGCCCGCCGCGTTGTAGACGACGTCCTTGCGGATCTCGGCGACGAACGGGATGCGCTCGACGACCTCGGTGGACGGGTTGTCCGTCCCGAAGTAGCCGATCTGGAAGCCGTCCTTGTACGGCTTCATCGGCGTCTCGTCGGTGAAGTCCAGGTCGTCGTCGAGGTCGACGGTCATGGTGCCCGCGGCCGGGTCGTAGAGCACGCCCCAGACGTCGGTGGTGTCGCCGTCGCGGTTCAGGTCGCCGGCCATGTCGCCGCCGGTGGTGGCGGCCTCGGCGAAGTAGTTGAACTTGTAGGAGCCCGCGGGGGCGGCGAACTTCTCGGTGCCCTGGCTCGAGGTGGTGATCGTGAAGCTCGGGCCGGCGACCGAGGTGGTCATGCGCCGCCAGGTGCCGTCGCCGTCCGAGACCGGGTCGGTGGCCGTCACCCAGTCGACGATCTTGCGCTCGCCGGTGGTGGTCTTCTGCAGCGCCGGGTGGCCCAGGTCGACACCGGAGTCGAGGATGCCGATGGTGATGCCGCGGCCGTCGTACGACGGGTGGTCCTGGACGAAGTCGACCGAGCCCGTCTCGAAGGAAGGGTTGTACGGGTTCTTGGCCGGGGTCTTCTTGCCGGGGGCCGCATACGCGCCCTCCGCGGCGGTGCCGGCGCCCTTGGCCCTGTCCGCGGACGGGGTCGGGTCGTCCAGCGGGATCTCCTGCTTGAGGTCGATCGCCTGGACGGAGGAAAGTTTCTGCGCGGCCGCGATGGCCTTGTCCGCCTTGGCGGTGGGCACCGTGGCGCGGACGTAGCCGAGCTTGTCGATCGTCTTGCCGACCAGGCCGCCGTCGACGGCGTCGAGCTGCTCGGCGACCTGCTCGGTCTTGCCGGGCGTCGTCGCCACCATGAAGGTGACGTTCTTGTCGCCCTCGGCCTTGGCCTCGGCGAGGAGTTCGGCGTCGGCCGAACCGAGCTTGTCGTCGGCCGACTTGACGGTCGCGTCGGCCGGAGCCGGCGTCGGGTCCGCGTCCGCGGAGAAGGCCATGGGTAGCGGCCCGGCCGCGGAGAGCGCGGCCACCAGGCCGGCGGCCACGACGACGCGGGCCACGCGTCTCGCACCGGACGCGGGTGCGCGCTGGGAGTCGGAGGTCATCAGCATCCTTGTGGGTGAAGGTCCGGGTCTCTCGCACGGGACGGCTCTCGCACAGGAGAGCTCTCGCACGGGAGTCCGGAATTCGGTGCCTGATGGCCGCTCAGCTTTACGTATGAGACCACTGTTTGTGGAGTTTTTGCCTGTGGCGGGTTGGGTTCGTGGCGTACTTCCGCCATACGCCATGGGGGCGATGGCAGGAGATAGAGGGATTTGGACCGTGTGACGCGCGTAGGTGAGCTCGACGGCCGTACGCCCAAAGGGCGTGCGAGAAGAGGCCCCGTTGGGGCCTAACGTCTGTCCATGCAGAAGGAACTGAGGGTGGCGGCCTACGCCGTGTGCGTGAGGGATGGTCAGATGCTGCTGGCCCGCTGGGTTGCGGGCGACGGCACCAAGCACTGGACGCTGCCGGGCGGGGGCATGGACCACGGCGAGGACCCTTACGACACCGTGATCCGCGAGGTCGGCGAGGAGACCGGCTACACGGTTCAGCCGGCGGCGCTGCTCGGCGTCCACTCCGTGCTGCGCCGCTATCCGCGCAGGCTCGGCACGGTCGCCGACTTCCACGGGCTGCGCATCGTCTACGAGGCGCAGATCACCGGCGGCGCCCTGCGGTACGAGGAGAACGGCTCCACGGACATGGCCGCCTGGCAGGCGCTGGAGGACGTGCCGCGGCTGCAGCGCGTCGAGCTCGTCGACATCGGCCTGCAGATGTGGCGGGAGAGGCCGGCCGACGGCCATACGGTCCCCGAGCGCCGTAACTAGCCCCAACAGTCTGGAATCGCTCCAGTACCCCGGAAAGTGAACGGGGAGTGACCGCTTCCCCTCCGACCGGAGAGGGGTCCGTGTCACGCCGGGTAGTCCAAGATCCACGTTCGGCGATCGGCGCTGCCCGTTGCCGCCGAGTTAACGCGCAGGTCATCCCGTCTGCCAACGATCCAAGGGAAGGCGGGGAGTTCACACACCGGACTCCCCGTGCCCACTGCCGACGCGTTTCGCACTCGGGGAGACCGCGCCATGTCGCGCCTACGCTCTGTGGCCACCGCCGCTGCTGCCGCCACCACCGTCAACCGCCGTACGCTGCTAGCCGCCACCGGAGCGGTGTCCCTGTCCGCGGGCATCGGATACGCGCTCCGCCCCGGCAGCGCGCAAGCCGCGGCGGCCCCCACAGACGTCCCGACGGCGGTCTCTGCGTCCTCCCGGCAAGCGCCCCCCGCGCCGCTCGCCCCGTACGAGAGGGGCACCACCCTGAGCACGGTGTCCGCGCCCCGCTCCGGAGCGCCCGGCTACCGGCGTCTCGGCGACGGCCCGGCCTGGAAGCGCCTCGTACGGTCCGATCTGGCGGCCCCCAGGTCCGGCCGCACCGAACGGCGCACGGCGCTCGCCGCCTTCGTGCAGTTCACCGACCTGCACATCGTCGACGTCCAGCACCCGCTGCGCTACGAGTACCTGCGCTCCCAGACCGCCAGCGCCTGGCGACCGCAGGAGGCGCTCTCCGTGGCCGGTGCGATCTCCCTCGTGGAGCGCGTCAACGCGCTGCGCGGCGCCCCCGCCACCGGTGCGCCGCTGCACTTCGTCATGACGACCGGCGACAACACCGACAACAACGCGCGCTCCGAGCTCGAGTGGTTCCTGAAGGCGATGAGCGGCGGCCGCATCACGCCCAACACCGGCGCCCCCCGCCGCTACGAGGGCGTGCAGAACTCGGGCCTGAAGCTGTACTGGCAGCCCGACGATGCCCTGCGCGACGCCGACAAGCAGCTCGGGTTCCCGCACATCGACGGCTTCCTGGAGGCGGCGATCCGCGAGGTGCGCAGCCCGGGCCTCAACCTCCCCTGGTACTCGACGGTCGGTAACCACGACGCGCTGCCCGGCGGCTGCTACGCACCCGGCGACTCCTTCTTCGCCGACTTCGCCGTCGGCGGGCGCAAGCTGATGTCGCTGCCCGAGGCGCAGGGCGCGGCGCTGTGGAAGAACGTCAAGAAGGGCGGCGACCCCAAGGGCCAGGTCTTCAAGGAGGTACTGAAGAGCGAGGCACGGCGCATGCGTTCGGTCACCCCGGACGAGTCCCGCGCTCCCTTCACCCCGGCCGAGTACCTCAAGGCGCACCTGGACCCCGCGCACACCGGCCCCGGCCCGTTCGGCCACGGCTACACCGCCGCCAACCTCGCCGCCGGCACCCAGTACTACTCCTTCCGCATCGCCGACGACGTGCTCGGCATCAGCCTCGACACCACCGACCCGGGCGGCCACTACGAGGGTTCGCTCGGCACGGCCCAGCTGAAGTGGCTGGAGCGCACCCTGAAGGCGCACAAGGACGAGTACGTCATCGTCTTCAGCCACCACACCAGCAAGACGATGCGCAACCTCAACCCCGACCCGGGGCGCGCGGGCGAGGCCCGGCACGGCGGCGACGAGGTCCTCACGCTCCTGGGCCGCCACCGAAACGTCCTCGCCTGGGTCAACGGCCACAGCCACAAGAACAAGATCACCCCGCACGGCACCTTCTGGGAGATCTCCACGGCCTCCCACATCGACTTCCCGCAGCTGGCCCGCGTGATCGAGCTGGTGGACAACCACGACGGCACGATCTCGCTGTTCACCACACTGATCGAGTCCGCGGCCCCGCACGCCACCGACTTCGCGGACCTCTCCCAGACGGGCCTCGCCGCCCTCTACCGGGAGCTGTCCTTCAACGCACCGGGCGCCCGGTCGACGCTGTCGGGCACACCGGGGGACCGCAACACGGAGCTGGTCCTCAAGAAGGCGTGACGCGCAAGGTGAAGGGGCGGGCCCGTCCCGCGGGCTCCGCCCCTTCACCCAATGCCCTTCGGGGCCTCCGCTGACATCAGCGGGGCAGCACCACCACGTACGCCGCGGGCTCGCGGTCGACGGAGGCCATGAGCGCCGTCCGTACGACTGTCGCCTGCTGTTCGAGCGAGTCACGCAGTTTCTTCGGCGTGATGTGGACGACGGTGATGCCGAGCCGCTCCAAGTACTCGCGCTTGCGGGCGTACTCGGACCAGACGGCGTCGTCGCCGTGCGGCAGGTCTTGTCCCGGTGCCCGGGTGTCCAGCTCGACCGCGACGGCCTGGTCGGGCCAGTACGCGTCCACGCCGCCGAGGTGCGGGCCGCCCGGCAGACGAAGGTCCACGTTCCACAGCGGGTCGGGCAGCCGGTGCTCGCGCACCATCCGGTACAGCCCGTCCTCGGCGACGGCCCGGCCCTCGGCGAGCAGCGATTCGACGGCGTCGATCACGTGCGGGCGGTTCAGCAGCTGTGCCTCGGCCAACTCGCGTACGACGGCCGCCGGGTCGCAGTGGCCGCCGCGTACGGCCTCGGTGAGCAGGCGGCGTACCGCCTCGGTGTCCGACAGCTGTGCGACCGCGTCGGCGAGGGCCCGCGGGACGGGCGCCACCGGCAGGCCGGTGACCTGCTCGGGGACGGGCAGCTCGGGCGCGCGGACCAGACGCGCGAAGCCGGTCGAGCGCAGCCGGCGGGTGCGCGGCACGAGGACGTCGATGCGGTTGAGCGCGAGCAGCGGAGGAGCAGACGGGAGACGGTGCAGCGTGAGCGCCGCCAGGCCCGTGATCATTGCGTCGCCGTAGACGATCCGCTGCTGTCCCGGGCCGTGCGGCTCGCCCGGCTCGGGCTGCGCGGGGACGGTGTGCGCCGCGCGGCGGGGCGAGGGATTCCCCGCGTACAGCAGCACGGCGTGCAGCCGTTCCTCGCTGGTGGGAGGCCCGGAATGGAGGAGATGGACGCCGGGCAGGAGCTGCTGCCAGGGCCCGCCGGGCCGGCAGCGCGCGTTCGTCTCCGCGCCGGACACACCGTGCGCCCGGAGCTGCGCGGTGCTCATCACGCGCAGCCGGACGTCGGAGAGCGCGGGGCGGAGCAGGGGTCGGGGGGAGAGCGGGGCGTTGTGGTTCATGCCCCCGGACTTTCCCATCGCCTCCCGGCCCGTGAACCGCTGTTACGCAGCCGTCGAAAAACCCGGACAACCTCGCCCTAAAGTACGAACGTTCGACACCCGAAACCCGCTGGTCCATTCGGGGTTACGGCCCGCGCTGCCCGCGTTCGGTAACCGTGGTGGCAAACGGAGGGAGAGGGGGCGCGCCCATCACCGTTGTGGGCAGGCGTTCCGCAGGGCTGGGGGCACCTCCCAGCGGTAGCTGGGGGAGGGTGGGCACAACCCCCGAGCAACGGCGCCCAGGGGTCGTACCCAAGCAAAGAACTACAGCGTCCCCCCGGCGGCCCCGGCGTCGCACGCCTGCCCCCGCAGCGCCCGCGCAAGATCATCGCGCGCCTCGATGACAAGCCGCCGCAGCGCCGGAGGCGCGGAACGGCGGCCCTCCAACCACGCATCCGCCGCCGTCAGCGTCTCCGCCGAGTCCTGCAAGGACGGGAACAACCCCCGTACCACATCCATCCCGATCTGAATGGACCGCTCGCTCCACACCCGCTCGATCGCATCGAAGTACTTCGCGGCATACGGCGCGAGAAGCCCCCGCTGCGACGGCTGCGTGAACCCCGCGATCGTCGCCTCGACGAGCGCGTTCGACAGCGTGTCGGACTCGACGACGGCCGCCCAGGCCTGCGCCTTGACCGCCGCCGAAGGCCGCGCGGCCAGGCACCGGACCTGGTGCCGCTTGCCCGACGCCGTGTCGTCGCGGGCGAGCTCCGCCGCCAGCACGGCCTCGTCGGCCACCCCGTACGCGGCGAGCGGCTCGAGGAACGACCAGCGCAGCTCCTGGTCGACCTCGAGCCCTTCCAGCTTCTCGGTTCCCTCCAGCAGATCCCGGAGGAACTGCAGATCGGGCTCGCTCGACGCGACGGAGGCGAAGAACCGTGCCCAGGCCAGCTGGTGCTGGCTGCCCGGATCGGCGAGCCGCAGCTCCCGCAGCGCTCCGTCGGCCAGCAGCTGTCCGCCCTCCGCGCGCCACGCGGACGCCGCGTAGTGCTCATGCGCCGACTTCGCCCAGGCGTGCAGCATCTGCAGGACGCCGATGTCGGACTCACGGCCCCCGAACCGCAGCACGAGTGCGATGAACTCACGCGCGGGCATGAGCGCGTCGCGCGTGAGGTTCCACAGGGCGGACCAGCACAGCGCCCGCGCCAGCGGGTCGGTGATGTCGCCGAGGTGCTCCCGCAGGGTGGCCAGGGAGTTCTCGTCGAAGCGGATCTTGCAGTACGTGAGGTCGTCGTCGTTGACCAGCACGAGGTCCGGGGCGTCAGTACCCCCGAGCTCGCCGACGACCGTCCGCGCCCCCTCGACATCGGTCTCCACGCGCGCGTACCGCTCCAGAGCGCCGTCACCGGTCCGCCGGTAGAGGCCCACCGCCACGCGGTGCGGCCGCAGGTCAGGGTGCGACTCGGGCGCCTCCTGGACCACGGCCAGCTCGCTGACGCGGCCGTCGGCGCCCAGCAGCACCTGCGGAGTCAGGGAGTTGACCCCGGCGGTCTGCAGCCACGCCCGCGACCAGGCCGCCATGTCCCGCCCGGAGGTCTCCTCCAGGACCGACAGCAGATCGCCGAGCTGCGTGTTCCCGTACGCGTGCCGCTTGAAGTAGCGCCGCGAGCCCTCCAGGAAGGCGTCCTGCCCGGCGTAGGCCACCAGCTGCTTCAGGACGGACGCGCCCTTGGCGTACGTGATGCCGTCGAAGTTCAGCTTGGCGTCCTGCAGATCGCGGATGTCGGCCGTGATCGGGTGCGTGGAGGGCAGCTGGTCGGCCCGGTACGCCCACGCCTTGCGGCGGTTGGCGAAGGTGATCCAGCCGTCCTTGAAGCGGGTCGCGCCGACCAGCGAGAACGCGCCCATGAAGTCGGCGAAGGACTCCTTCAGCCACAGGTCGTCCCACCACTGCATGGTGACGAGGTCGCCGAACCACATGTGCGCCATCTCGTGCAGGATGACGTTGGCCCGGCCCTCGTACGCCGCCTGTGTCACCTTGCCGCGGAAGATGAACTCCTCGCGGAAGGTCACACAGCCCGGGTTCTCCATCGCGCCGAGGTTGTACTCGGGCACGAACGCCTGGTCGTACTTCCCGAAGGGGTACGGGTAGTCGAAGTGGTCGTGGAAGAAGTCCAGGCCCTGCTTGGTGACCAGGAAGACGTCGTCCGCGTCGAAGTACCTCGCCAGGCCCTTGCGGCACAGGGCGCCGAGGGGGATCTCCAGCGTCGTACCGTCCTCGAACGTGCGCGTGTAGGTGTCCGTCAGATAGTGGTAGGGCCCGGCCACGATCGCCGTGATGTAGGTCGAGATCGGCTTGGTCTCGGCGAAGTGCCAGATGCCGTCCTTGTGCTCTCCCACGCCGTTGGACCACACCGTCCATCCGGCCGGGGCCCGCACCTCGAAACGGAAGGGCGCCTTGAGGTCCGGCTGCTCGAAGTTCGCGAAGACGCGGCGCGAGTCGGCGGGCTCGTACTGCGTGTAGAGGTAGACCTCGCCGTCCTCCGGGTCGACGAAGCGGTGCATGCCCTCGCCGGTGCGGGAGTAGGCGCACTGCGCGTCCACGACCAGCTCGTTCTCGGCGGCGAGATCCTCCAGCGTGATCCGGGCGCCGTCGAACACCTCCCCGGGGTCGAGATCCCTGCCGTTGAGGGACACGGCCGTGACGCTCGGCGCGATCAGATCGGCGAACGTCGTCGCGCCCGGCTCGGCGCAGCGAAACCGGATCGTGGTCACGGAGCGGAACGTGCGCGGCTCCCGCTCGCTCCCGCCGACCGCGGAGCGCAGGTCGAGCTCGACCTCGTACCCGTCGACGGACAGCAGTGCGGCCCGCTCGCGGGCCTCGTCGCGGGACAGATTCTCACCGGGCACGGGCACTCCTTCGAAGGTCGTCGGAACCAGGGCCTGTCCGGCTGACCAGCGTCGGACAGCCCCTGATCGATCCTCTCATCCGGGAATGGGCGGAGGGCCGACGGTGTTTCAGTCCCCACGTGCCATTCCTGTCCTCATGAGGAGAGCCATGCCCGAGAAGACGCCCGTCGACTTCTGGTTCGACCCGCTGTGCCCCTGGGCCTGGATGACCTCCAGGTGGGTCCTGGAAGTGGAGAAGGTCCGCGACATCGAGGTCCGCTGGCACGTGATGAGCCTGGCCGTCCTCAACGAGCCGAAAATCGACGAACTGCCCGAGGAATACCGCGAACTGCTCGAGACGAAGGCCTGGGGGCCTGTCCGGGTGGTCATCGCCGCTCAGCAGGAGCACGGGCCCGAGGTGCTCGGCGACCTCTACACCGCGATCGGCACGCGGGTCCACAACCAGGGCGAGGGCATGGAGAAGGAGGTCATCGCCGCCGCGCTGAAGGACGTCGGCCTGCCCGCCTCCCTCATGGACCACTGGGACTCCACCCCGTACGAGGCCGAGCTGCGCGCCTCGCACAAGGAGGGCATCGACAAGGTCGGCCAGGACGTCGGCACCCCGGTCATCGCCGTACCCGGCGAGGACGGCGAGCAGATCGCGTTCTTCGGCCCGGTCGTCACCCCGACCCCGAAGGGCGAGGAGGCGGCCAAGCTGTGGGACGGCACCCTCCTCGTCGCCTCGGTCCCGGGGTTCTACGAGATCAAGCGCACGCGCACCAAGGGGCCGGACTTCAGCAACCTGTAGGACCCGGCAGCAGCACAAGGCCCTCGCAGGGACCGAACTCCGTGCGAGGGCCTTGTGCTACCGGTGTGCTGTGCTGCCGGTGTGCTGTGCTGTGCTGGCGATGCGCGGTGCGCGGGTCAGCCCTTGGCCCGTGCCCTCTGCCACGCGTACCCGACAACCGCCAGGAACAACGTCATCCCGCCCGTCGAGTACAACTGCACACGGGTGCCAGGCTCGCGCGCCATCAGGACGAAGATCGCGGCCATCCCGGCCAGCGCGACCCACGTCAGCACCGGGAACGCCCACATCCGCACGACCAGCTTCTCGGGCGCCTCGCGCTCGAGCGCCCGGCGCATCCGCAACTGGGAGACGGCGATGAAGAACCAGACCACCAGGATGACCGCGCCGATCATGTTGAGCAGCCAGGGGAACACGTCGTCCGGCCGCCAGTAGCTGAGCACCACGCAGACGAAGCCGAAGACGCAGGACGCCAGTACGGCCACGCGCGGCACACCGCTCGAGACCCGGCCCAGTGCCTTCGGGCCCTGGCCGCGCGCGACCAGCGAGTACGCGATGCGGGACGAGCCGTAGATGTTGGCGTTCATCGCGGAGAGCAGCGCGACCAGCACGATCACGTTCATCAGCTGTCCGGCGCCCGGGATCCCGAGGTGGTCGAGCGTCGCCACGTACGGGCCCTTCTCGACGACCGCCTTGTCGTCCCACGGCACCAGCGTGACGATGACCGCCATCGAGCCGATGTAGAAGAGCGCGATGCGCCACATCGCGGTGCGCACGGCCTTCGAGACGCCTTCGACGGGCTTCTCGGACTCGGCCGCAGCGATGGTGACCGTCTCAATGCCGCCGTACGCGAAGACGGAGGCCAGCAGGCCGATGACCAGCCCCTCGCCGCCGTTCGGCAGGAAACCGCCGTCGCCGGTGAGGTTGCTCGTACCGGGCGCGTCGGTGCCGGGCAGCACGCCCAGGATCGCCAGGACGCCGAGCACCAGGAAGAGCGTGATCGCGCCGACCTTCAGCGCGGCGAACCAGAACTCGAACTCGCCGAAGTTGCGGACGGCAGCCAGGTTCGCCCCGCAGAAGACGACCATGAACAGGGCCACCCACACCCACTCGGGCGTACCCGGCAGCCAGCCGCTGACGATCTTCGCCGCGCCGATGCCCTCCAGGCCCACGGCCGTGCAGAGCAGCACCCAGAACGACCAGCCCGCGGTGAATCCCGCCCACGGCCCGATCGCCCGCTCCGCATGCGCGGAGAAGGAGCCCGACGACGGATACGCGGCGGACATCTCGCCGAGCATCCGCATCACGAGCATGACAAGGAGGCCCGACACCGCGTAGGCGATGACGATGGAAGGACCCGCGGCCGCGATGCCCGCTCCCGATCCGACGAAGAGCCCGGCGCCGATCACGCCGCCGAGGGCGATCATCGACAGGTGCCGCTGCTTGAGGCCGTGCGAGAGCGAGTCGCCGGCAGGGGCGGCGCTCTCGGGGCGGGTCGAGGTGTCGGCCGGTGAGGGCTCGACGGACGGCGTGGTCCGAGACATGCGCGGGTTGTCCGTAACGTGAGACGGCATTTCCAACGGCACAGTGTGGGCACCGCACCCGCTCAGATGAAGATCATGACCGATATGCGGACAGTGGCTGTGCGGAGCGTAATCGGGGGCGCGCTGTGTGCGATCACCTGGGCGGCTCTGGGCGATCACCTGAACGCGTCCAGGCGATCGCACAGAGCCGATGGTGGTCAGCCGGCCCGACGCTCCACCAGCTCCCGAACACCCGCACACACCAGCACGAACGCCGCCGCCCCCGCCGACCACAGCACCTGCGGCCGTGCCCCGTCGTCCGTCAGCATCAGCCCGAGCACGGCCGCCATCCCGGCCAGCGCCGCCCACGTCAGCCACGGGAACGCCCACATCTTCAGCACCAGCCGCTCGGGCGCCTCCCGTTCGATGCGCCGCCGCAGCCGCAGCTGGGACACCGCGATCAGCGCCCAGACGAACAGCAGCACGGCGCCGACCGCGTTCAGCATGTAGAGGAACACCGTGTCGGGCCACTCCAGATTGAGCAGCACCGAGACGAAACCGAAGGCCACGGACGCGAGCACCGCGCGCCGCGGAACCCCGCCGCGGTCAACCTTCAGCAGCGCCTTGGGTGCCTCACCGCGCTCGGCCAGCGAGAAGACCATGCGGGACGAGCCGTACAGATTGGCGTTCAGCGCCGACAGCAGCGCGACGAACACCACGATGTTCATGATCGTGCCCGCCGACGGTACCCCGACCGAGTCCAGCACCTTCACATACGGACTGAGCCCCGCCCGCTGCGCCGTCCACGGCAGCACCGTCACGATCACCAGCATCGACCCGACGTAGAAGAAGAGGATCCGGTACACCGCGCTGCGCACCGCCCGCGCGACCGAGCGGGCCGGGTCGTCCGACTCGGCCGCGGCGATCGTCACCACCTCCAGGCCGCCGAAGGCGAAGACGACCGCGAGCACACCCGAGACGACCCCCTCCCAGCCGTGCGGCAGGAACCCGCCGTGGCCCGTCAGGTTCGTCAGCCCCACGGGATCGGTGTCCGGCAGCATCCCGAAGATCGCGAGCAGGCCCAGCACCAGGAAGAGCACGATCGCGGCGACCTTCAGCGCGGCGAACCAGAACTCGAACTCGCCGAAGTTCCGCACGGCGGCGAGATTGACCCCCGTGAAGACCACCATGAAGATCAGCACCCACGTCCACTGCGGCACCGACGGCACCCAGCCGTGCGCGATCGTCGCGGCGCCCGTCGCCTCCACGGCGAGCACGACGACGAGCAGGAACCAGTACAGCCAGCCGACCGTGAACCCGGCCCACCGGCCGAGCGCCCGCTCCGCATGCACCGAGAACGCCCCCGACGCCGGCATCGCCGCCGACATCTCGCCGAGCATCCGCATCACGCACATCGCCAGCGCACCCGCCAGCAGATACGACACGACGATCCCCGGACCGGCCACGGCGATCCCCGCCCCGGAGCCGACGAACAGCCCCGCACCGATCACACCGCCGAGACCGAGCATCGTCAGATGCCGCTGCTTCAGCCCGCCCGCAAGGGGCTCCGGCTCCTGGCCCAGGGGCGCGGCGGTGGCGGAGTGCGGCCCCGCGACCGCGGTCCCGGCTGCCTGATCGGGCGGTTCGTTGTGCATGTGCGGCTCGTGCCCTCGCGGCTCTGGGAGGTCCAGGAGGTCCATGGAGGCCCAGCAGGGCTGCGCCGTCCCGGAGTTCCCGCCTCCGTGGCGATGTCCCGGCCGATTGGCGAGACCCTACAGTCTCTCCGCGCGCCACCCGCCGACGCAAAACGGGCCATACGCGGATGGCCACCAGTGACAAGCATCACGCCCTCAGACGCATACCCGACGCCTTTTGTGCAGAGCCCACGAACTGCTCGATCCCGCCTTTGTCAGCCGCTGACGGTGATCAGCGCCGGACCGCTGGGATAGCGTCACCCTGTCCCACTGCCGTCACCCAGCGGAGTCCCGATGAGCACTGCTGCCGTCTCCACCCGTCCCGGCGAGGTCCTCGCCGACCTGCTCCCCGCCTCCCGTGTCCGGGACGTCGCGCTCGTGCTCGGCGGTGCCGCGCTCACCGGGATCGCAGCCCAGATCGCGGTGCCCGTGCCGGGCTCGCCCGTGCCGGTGACCGGCCAGACCTTCGCCGCGCTGCTCGTCGGCACGGCCCTGGGCGCCCGCCGCGGCTTCCTGTCGCTCGCCGTGTACGCCCTCGCCGGCATGGCCGGCGTCCCGTGGTTCGCCGAGGGCACCTCCGGCGCGGCCGCCCCCTCCTTCGGCTACATCATCGGCCTGCTCCTGGCCGCCACCCTGGTCGGTGCTCTGGCCCGCCGCGGCGGCGACCGCTCCGTGCTCCGCACCGCCGGGACCATGCTGCTCGGCGAGGCCGTCATCTACGCCGTCGGCGTCCCGTACCTGGCCCTCGCCACCGGAATGACCCTGACCCAGGCCATCGCCGCCGGGCTCACCCCGTTCCTCATCGGCGACGCCCTGAAGGCGGTCCTCGCGATGGGCGCGCTGCCCACCGCCTGGAAGCTGGCCGGGCGCCGCGGCTGACACCCGCAGCCGACGACGACGAAGCCCCCGCGGTGAGAACCGCGGGGGCTTCATACGTTGCAGCAGGACTCGGCGGGCCTCAGGCCTTGGCGGCCTCAGACCTTGGCGCGCTGGACCTTCTGCCGCACCACCGCGATGGCCAGGACGATGGCCGCGACCAGCAGCGACAGCAGCACGGTCTCGCGTCCGTTGTGCGCGGTGTCGGTGAGCATGTAGCCGAGTACGAACACGATGAGAGCGATCGTCGCCCAGGTGAGGTAGGGGTACAGCCACATGCGGACGACCAGCTTCTCGGGCGACTCCCGCTGGATGATCTTTCGCATGCGCAGCTGCGAGAAGCAGATTACGAGCCAGACGAACAGGGCGACGGCGCCCGAGGAGTTGACGAGGAAGAGGAAGACGGTGTCTGGGAAGGCGTAGTTGAAGAACACTGCGACGAACCCGAAGACCACGGAGGCGAGGATGGCCGCCCTCGGCACGCCGCGTGAGGTGGTCCGGGCGAAGGCCTTGGGTGCGTCACCGCGCTCGCCGAGCGAGAACGCCATGCGAGAGGCGGTGTACAGGCCGGAGTTCAGGCAGGACAGCACGGACGTCAGCACGATGAAGTTCATGATCTGGCCGGCGTTCGGAATGGCCAGGGAGTCGAGCGCGGCGACGTAGGAGCCGTCCTTGGTGATGCTCGGGTCGTTCCACGGCAGCAGAGACACGACGACGAAGATCGAGCCGAGGTAGAAGACCGCGATACGCCAGATGACGCTGTTGACCGCCTTGGTGACCGCGCGCTGCGGGTCCGCGGACTCGGCGGCCGCCAGGGTGGCGATCTCGCTTCCCATGAAGGAGAAGACGACCAGCAGCATGCCGGTGAGGATCGCGCCCGGCCCGTTCGGCAGGAAACCGCCGTGCCCGGTCAGGTTGCCGAGGCCGGCGCTGTCGCTGTCCACGCCCGGAAGGACGCCGAAGACGGCCAGGCCGCCGATGACGATGAACGCGGAGATCGCCACGACCTTGATGCCCGCGAACCAGAACTCGAACTCGCCGTAGGAGGCAACGGAGCCCAGGTTGGTCGCGGTGAGGACGACCATCACGATGAGCGCCCAGGCCCACTGGGGTACGGCCGGTATCCAGCTCTCCAGGATCACCGCACCCGCGGTGGCCTCGACCGCGAGCACGACGACCCAGAAGAACCAGTACAGCCAGCCGATCGAGAACCCGGCCCAGCGGCCCAGTGCGCGGTCCGCGTGGGAGGAGAAGGAGCCGGAGGTGGGGTTGGCGGCGGACATCTCGCCGAGCATGCGCATCACGAGGACGACCATGGCGCCGACCAGCGCGTACGACAGGAGAATGCCGGGGCCGGCCGTGGCGATGCCGGAGCTGGAGCCGACGAAGAGTCCGGCGCCGATGACACCGCCGATGGCGATCATCGAGAGATGGCGGTTCTTGAGGCCCGCCTTCAGTCCGTCACCGTTTCCGGGCTGCGATTGCCCGGAGGAGGGCGTCTCGGTGTCTGCCTTCGCAAGGTGGGGCTGCGAGGTCATAGACGAATCCTTAATTTTCGGGGACGAGCCCTCGCATTCAAACCCAGGGGTGTTACGGACGGAAGTCGCTATTCCGGAATGTTGTGTATCGCATAGCGCGACAAGTTTCGGATGGTGACGGTCTGTGGCGGTGTCGCCGACCCGCGCGCGGCCACCGGCACCAGGGCATGCCACACTCAGACCCATGCGCGTGTACCTCGGCTCGGATCATGCCGGCTACGAACTCAAGAACCACCTCGTCGAGTGGCTCAAGGCCCACGGCCACGAGCCCGTCGACTGCGGGCCCCACATCTTCGACGCCCAGGACGACTACCCGCCGTTCTGCCTGCGTGCGGCCGAGAAGACGGCCGCGGACCCCGAGTCCCTCGGCATCGTGATCGGCGGCTCCGGCAACGGCGAGCAGATCGCCGCGAACAAGGTCAAGGGCGTCCGCGCCGCACTCGCCTGGAGCGAGCAGACCGCCGCGCTGGGCCGCGAGCACAACAACGCCAACGTCGTCGCCATCGGCGCCCGCATGCACTCCACCGACGAGGCCGTGCAGTTCGTCGAGACCTTCCTCAACACGCCGTTCTCCGGTGACGAACGTCACGTCCGCCGCATCGACATGCTGTCGGCGTACGAGACGAAGGGCGACCTGCCGCCGATCCCGGCGCACCACCCGCAGCAGTAGCCAGGGGGTCGGGCCCCGGAACGCCGCTCGCCGCGGAGCGGCGCAGCACCCCGCCGCCCCCGCCCCGCGCCCCCCGGC
>NZ_LOHS01000048.1 GCF_001642995.1 Streptomyces jeddahensis | reverse complement strand
CGCCTCACCCCCGACGCCACCCGCTGGGCCCTCCTCCACCCCGCCGCCCACGATCGGCCCCGCCTCACCGCCGACCATCTCGTCCAGCGCGAGAGCAACCCCCTCTTCCGGGTCCAGTACGCGCACTCCCGCGCCCGGGCCCTCGTGCGCGGCGGCGGTCAGCTCGGCTTGCAGCCCGAGCCCGGTCACCTGGGAGAGTCGCCGGAAGTACAGGACCTCCTCACCGCCTTGGCCGACTACCCCGTGGTCCTCGCCACCGCCGCCCGCAACCGCGCTCCCGACCGTCTCGCCCGGCACCTCGTCACCACCGCCGACGCCTTCTTCGATTTCCATGACGCCCACCGCGTACTGCCCGTCGGCGACGAGAAACCCTCGGCCGCCCACCGCGCCCGGCTCGCCCTCGCCGAAGCCGCCGGGACGGTGCTGGCCGGCGGCCTGTCCCTGCTCGGTATCGATGCACCCGAATACGTCTGAGTACGTGACCGTGAACCACGACCACGTGACCTACGAGAGAGCGCAAGAACAGACATGAGCCGTTCCGCACACCCCGCCGGCCCCCGCCACGCCGACGTCCTGCCCGAGGGGCACTACGCCGCGCCGCCCGCCGACCTCAACGCCCTTGACCCCAAGGTCTGGGCCCAGACCGTCACCCGGACCGCCGAGGGCACCGTCAGCGTCGGCGGTATCGACGTGAAGCGGCTGGCCGAGGAGTTCGGTACGCCCGCGTACTTCATCGACGAAGCCGACTTCCGCGCCCGCGCCCGGGCCTGGCGCACCGCCTTCGGGGCCGACGCCGACGTCTACTACGCCGGCAAGGCGTTCCTGTCGCGGGCCGTCGTGCGCTGGCTGAACGAGGAGGGGCTCAACCTCGACGTCTGCTCCGGCGGCGAGCTGACCACCGCCCTCTCCGCCGGGATGCCCGCCGAGCGCATCGCCTTCCACGGCAACAACAAGTCGGCCGAGGAGATCGAGAAGGCCGTCTCCGTCGGTGTCGGGCACATCGTCCTCGACTCGTTCCAGGAGATCGTGCGCGTCGCGCACATCGCAGAGCGGCTCGGCAAGCGGCAGCGCGTGCTGATCCGCGTGACCGTCGGCGTCGAGGCGCACACGCACGAGTTCATCGCCACCGCGCACGAGGACCAGAAGTTCGGCATCGCGCTCGCCGACGGGCAGGCCGCCGAGGCCGTGCGGCGCGCCCTCAAGCTCGACGGGCTCGAGCTCGTCGGCATCCACTCGCACATCGGGTCGCAGATCTTCGACATGGCCGGGTTCGAGGTCGCCGCCCGTCGCGTCGTGTCCCTCCTCGCCGAGATCCGCGACGAGCACGGCGTCGAGCTGCCCGAGATCGACCTCGGCGGCGGCCTCGGCATCGCCTACACCTCCGACGACGACCCGCGCGAGCCGCACGAGATCGCCAAGGCGCTGAGTGAGATCGTCACCCGGGAGTGTGAGGTTGCGGGGCTTCGCACGCCCCGTATCTCGGTCGAGCCGGGGCGCGCCATCGTCGGGCCCACCGCCTTCACGCTCTACGAGGTCGGCACCATCAAGCCGCTCGACGGGCTGCGTACGTACGTCTCGGTGGACGGCGGTATGTCGGACAACATCCGCACCGCCCTGTACGACGCCGAGTACAGCGTCGCCCTCGTCTCCAGGACATCCGACGCCGAGCCGATGCTCGTCCGCGTCGTCGGCAAGCACTGCGAGAGCGGCGACATCGTCGTACGCGACGCGTTCCTGCCCGCCGACCTGGCGCCGGGGGACCTGATCGCCGTGCCGGCCACGGGTGCGTACTGCCGTTCCATGGCGAGCAACTACAACCACGCGCTCCGCCCGCCCGTCGTCGCCGTGCGCGACGGCGAGGCCCGGGTGATCGTCCGGAGGGAGACGGAGGAGGATCTTCTCCGTCTCGACGTCGGATGACCGCGGGGCCGGAGGGACGCGGGAGACCCGTCTGCTCCGGCCTCCCGCCGGGAGACCCGTCTGCTCCGGCCTCCCGCCGGGAGACCCGTCTGCTCCGGCCTCCCGCCGGGAGACCCGTCTTCTCCGGACTTCCGGCGGGAGACCCGTCTTGTCCGGCCTTCCTCCGGGCGACCCGTCTTCGTCGGCCTTCCGCCGGGATTTGCCGATGACTCGCCGGAGAAAGATCTCCTGATTTCCGGTGCCGGAAAAATGAAAAAAACGTCTCACGATCCGGACCGCGGGCAGAAAATCCGGTCCGTTGGGTGAGACTGGTCCAACCGTAGATGTATGAGAAACGAGGTCGGATGATGCGTACGCGTCCGCTGAAGGTGGCGCTGCTGGGCTGTGGGGTCGTCGGCTCAGAGGTGGCACGCATCATGACGACGCACGCGGAGGACCTCGCCGCGCGGGTCGGGGCTCCGGTGGAGCTGGCGGGCGTGGCGGTCCGCCGGCCCTCGAAGGTCCGCGAGGGCATCGACCCGGCCCTCATCACCACGGACGCCACCGCCCTCGTCAAGCGGGGCGACATCGACGTCGTCGTGGAGGTCATCGGCGGTATCGAGCCCGCTCGCGGCCTCATCACCACCGCCTTCGAGCACGGCGCGTCCGTCGTCTCCGCCAACAAGGCGCTGCTCTCCCAGGACGGTGCCGCTCTGCACGCGGCCGCCGAGCAGCACGGCGTCGACCTCTACTACGAGGCGGCCGTCGCCGGCGCGATCCCGCTGATCCGGCCGCTGCGCGAGTCCCTCGCGGGCGACAAGGTCAACCGGGTGCTCGGCATCGTCAACGGCACCACCAACTTCATCCTCGACAAGATGGACACGACCGGCGCCGGGTACCAGGAGGCGCTCGACGAGGCCACGGCACTCGGGTACGCGGAGGCCGACCCGACCGCCGACGTCGAGGGCTTCGACGCGGCCGCCAAGGCCGCCATCCTCGCCGGTATCGCCTTCCACTCGCGCGTACGCCTCGACGACGTGTACCGCGAGGGCATGACCGAGGTCACCGCCGCCGACTTCGCATCCGCGAAACAGATGGGCTGCACCATCAAACTGCTCGCCATCTGCGAGCGGGCCGCCGACGGCGAGTCCGTCACCGCCCGCGTCCACCCGGCGATGATCCCGCTCAGCCACCCCCTCGCGTCCGTCCGCGGCGCCTACAACGCCGTCTTCGTCGAGGCCGACGCCGCAGGTCAGCTGATGTTCTACGGGCCCGGTGCAGGCGGTTCCCCGACCGCGTCGGCCGTCCTCGGCGACCTCGTCGCCGTCTGCCGCAACAAGCTCGCCGAGTCGACCGGGCCCGGCGAGTCCGCGTACGCGCAGCTGCCGGTCTCGCCCATGGGCGACGTCGTCACGCGCTACCACATCAGCCTCGACGTGGCCGACAAGCCGGGCGTTCTCGCCCAGGTCGCGACGGTCTTCGCCGAGCACGGCGTATCCATCGACACGGTGCGCCAGCAGGGCAAGGACGGCGAGGCATCGCTCGTCGTCGTCACCCACCGTGCGTCCGACGCCTCCCTCAGCGGGACCGTCGAGGCGCTGCGCAACCTCGACACCGTGCGGGGTGTCGCCAGCATCATGCGGGTTGAAGGAGAGTAACCAGCAATGACCCACCAGTGGCGCGGAATCATCGAGGAGTACCGGGACAGGCTGCCGGTCTCCGACAGCACGCCGGTCGTGACGCTCCGCGAGGGCGGTACGCCGCTCGTGCCCGCGCAGGTGCTCTCCGAGCGCACGGGCTGCGAGGTCCACCTCAAGGTCGAGGGCGCGAACCCGACCGGGTCCTTCAAGGACCGCGGCATGACCATGGCGATCAGCAAGGCCAAGGAGGAGGGCGCGCAGGCCGTCATCTGCGCCTCCACCGGCAACACGTCCGCCTCCGCGGCCGCCTACGCGGTACGCGCGGGCATGGTCAGCGCCGTCCTCGTGCCGCAGGGCAAGATCGCGCTCGGCAAGATGGGCCAGGCGCTGGTGCACGGCGCGAAGATCCTGCAGGTCGACGGCAACTTCGACGACTGCCTGACCCTCGCCCGCGGATTGTCCGAGAACTACCCGGTGGCGCTGGTCAATTCGGTCAATCCGGTGCGCATCGAGGGTCAGAAGACCGCGGCCTTCGAGATCGTGGACATGCTCGGCGACGCGCCCGACATCCACGTCCTGCCGGTGGGCAACGCGGGCAACATCACCGCGTACTGGAAGGGCTACACCGAGTACGCCGGGGACAAGGTCGCCACGAAGACCCCCCGGATGTGGGGTTTCCAGGCCTCCGGGTCCGCGCCGATCGTGCGTGGCGAGGTCGTCAAGGATCCGTCGACGATTGCGACCGCGATTCGCATCGGCAACCCGGCGTCCTGGAAGTTCGCGCTGGCCGCGCGGGACGAATCGGGCGGTCTCATCGACGAGGTGACGGACCGTGAGATTCTGCGCGCCTACCGGCTGTTGGCCTCGCAGGAGGGCGTCTTCGTCGAGCCCGCGTCCGCCGCGTCCGTCGCCGGTCTGCTGAAGGCCGCCGAGCAGGGCAAGGTCGACCCGGGCCAGCGCATCGTCTGCACGGTCACCGGCAACGGCCTCAAGGACCCGGACTGGGCCGTCGCGGGCGCCCCGCAGCCGGTCACCGTGCCGGTCGATGCGGCCGCGGCCGCGGAGCGGCTGGGGCTCGCGTAGATGTCAGGGCACCGGGCGTCGTGGTTGCCCGGGGGTACGACTGGGAGCCCTGCGTCGCAGGGGTTCCGCCTGTGCCCACCCGTTCCGCCCCTGGGGGTACCTCCCAGGCCCTTAAGGCACTGGGGGAGGAACGACTGCCCACAGGCTCACCACCGGCCGGGCAATCCCTGACAGGGGGTGCACAGGGGGCTTACGACACGCATCGTGCGCCTCCTGTGCGCCCTATGTCGCCACTCAACCTTCCTTCGATAGGCTGTACCGAACCCACCTGCCGCGATTGCCGCGGAACCGCCGCCGTTCGCGGCCACCGGGTGTTCGGTTCGTCTTGCAGTGCATCGAAATCTCGCCAAACCCCGCAGTTCAAGGAGAGTCATCGAGCGATGGCCGGTCCCGCGTTCCGCGCCGCCGCCGTCCGGGTGCGCACCCCCGCCACCAGCGCCAATCTCGGTCCGGGCTTCGACGCCTTCGGGCTGTCGCTGGGGCTGTACGACGACGTCGTCGTGCGGGTGTCCGACTCCGGCCTGAACATCGACATCGCAGGTGAGGGCAGCGAGACGCTCCCGCGCGACGAGAGCCACCTGCTCGTGCGCTCGCTGCGCACCGCCTTCGACCTGCTCGGCGGACAGCCGCGCGGCCTCGAGGTCGTCTGCGCCAACCGCATCCCGCACGGCCGCGGCCTCGGCTCCTCGTCGGCCGCCATCTGCGCCGGCATCGTCGCCGCGCGCGCCGTGACGATAGGCGGCGACACCAAGCTCGACGACGCCGCGCTGCTCGAGCTCGCCACCGAGATCGAGGGCCACCCGGACAACGTCGCCGCGTGTCTGCTCGGCGGCTTCACCCTCTCCTGGATGGAGGGCGGCGCGGCCCGGGCGATCAGGATGGAGCCCGCAGATTCCATCGTTCCGGTGGTTTTCGTACCGGGAAAGCCGGTGCTCACCGAGACCGCACGCGGACTGCTGCCGCGCACCGTCCCGCATGTGGACGCCGCGGCCAACGCGGGCCGGGCGGCCCTGCTCGTCGAGGCCCTGACCAGGCGCCCCGAGCTGCTGCTGCCCGCCACCGAGGACCGGCTGCACCAGGAATACCGCGCCCCCGCCATGCCGGAGAGCGCCGCCCTGGTGGAGCGGCTGCGGGCCGACGGCGTCCCCGCAGTGATCTCCGGCGCCGGCCCTACGGTGCTTGCGCTGGCGGACGAGGCGACGGCCGACAAGGTCGCCCGACTGGCGGGGGAGGGCTGGGCGGCCAACCGGCTGGCCCTCGACGCCGCCGGAGCGAGTGTGCTGCCGCTTGCGTCCTGACACACGGTTGCCGGATTACGAGAGGGGGAATGTTTGTTGGATCCGGTAGTGTTAACCTCAAGTCTGCACCCGACCCCACCATGGCGAGGTGCCTTGTGTCCCCGTCCGGGACAGACACTCCTCCGCGAGCCTCCCAAGCAGTTTCATGCACAGGCACCGCGTGCCAGGCATTGAGCGGCCTGCAGAGCGGGGGAACTCCTGGGGGCACCTCCGGCGTCAGCCGGGGGAGTCAGCTGGGGGCGCTCAGGAACCGGCGTGACCGAGCCGCGTGACGCAGCAAGCCGTGGCACGGCTTCGGAATCGCCAATCACCAGATATCTCTCCGCCGCGTAGGCGGACAACCGCCCCGGTACGGTCCACCACACGGACCACCTGCCGGACAGCACAACCGGTCGCCGAGCCAGACAGGCCGACGTCCGCTCCAGGGAAGGACCCTTCGTGAGCGACACCACCGATCTGATGGGCGTGAGTGCCGACAGCACGGTCGAAACCGCTGCTGCGCCCGCCACGGACGCCTCTGCCGCGCCTGCCTCCGGTGCCGGCTCCCGGCGGCGCCGCGGTACCGGCCTTGAGGGCATGGTGCTGGCCGAGCTGCAGCAGGTCGCATCAGGCCTCGGTATCAGGGGCACCGCGCGTATGCGCAAGAGCCAGCTGATCGAGGTCATCAAGGAGGCGCAGGCCGGCGGTGGCTCCCAGGCCGCTTCGGGCGCCTCCGAGAAGAGCGCCGCTGCCACGGCCGAGACCAAGCCGAAGCGCCGCGCCACCTCGAAGGCGCGTACGGGCGAGGACGCCGCAGCCGGGGACAAGGCCGAGAAGGCGGAGGGCGACAAGGCCGCCGCCAAGGCCGTGGCCCAGCAGCAGATCGAGATCCCGGGCCAGCCCGCCAGCGACGACGCCCCCGCTGGGGAGCGCCGCCGGCGTCGTGCCACCGCCGAGGCCGGGGCACCCGAGGCCCAGGCCGCCGTCGCGGTTGCCGAGCCCAAGACCGAGGCCGGCGCCGCCAAGGGTGACGGCCAGGGCGACGGGTCCGCGGACGGCGGCGCGGAGGGCCGCCGTGACCGCCGTGACCGCGACCGTGGCCGCGGCCGGGACCGGGACCGCGACCGCCGGGGCAAGGGCGACGACCAGCAGGCGGGCGGTGGCCAGCAGCGCCAGCAGCAGGGCGGCGGCCGGCAGGACCGCGACCGGCAGCAGCAGCAGCAGGACGACGATGACTTCGAAGGCGGGCGCCGGGGCCGTCGCGGGCGCTACCGCGACCGCCGTGGCCGTCGCGGCCGCGACGACGTCCAGGAGCCGCAGATCGCCGAGGACGACGTCCTGATCCCCGTCGCGGGCATCCTGGACATCCTCGACAACTACGCGTTCATCCGGACGTCCGGCTACCTGCCGGGCCCGAACGACGTGTACGTCTCGCTGGCCCAGGTCCGCAAGAACGGCCTGCGCAAGGGCGACCACATCACCGGTGCGGTGCGCCAGCCGAAGGAGGGTGAGCGCCGCGAGAAGTTCAACGCGCTGGTCCGCCTCGACTCGGTCAACGGCATGGCGCCCGAACTGGGCCGCGGCCGCCCCGAGTTCAACAAGCTGACCCCGCTGTACCCGCAGGACCGGCTCCGTCTGGAGACCGACCCGGGCGTGCTGACCACTCGGATCGTCGACCTCGTCGCGCCGATCGGCAAGGGCCAGCGTGGTCTGATCGTCTCGCCGCCGAAGGCCGGCAAGACCATGATCATGCAGGCGATCGCCAACGCGATCACGCACAACAACCCCGAGTGCCACCTGATGGTCGTCCTCGTCGACGAGCGTCCGGAAGAGGTCACCGACATGCAGCGGTCGGTCAAGGGCGAGGTCATCTCCTCGACCTTCGACCGCCCGGCCGAGGACCACACCACGGTCGCCGAGCTCGCCATCGAGCGCGCCAAGCGCCTGGTGGAGCTGGGGCACGACGTCGTCGTCCTGCTCGACTCGATCACGCGTCTGGGCCGTGCGTACAACCTCGCGGCGCCCGCCTCCGGTCGCATCCTGTCCGGTGGTGTCGACTCGACCGCGCTGTACCCGCCGAAGCGCTTCTTCGGTGCCGCGCGGAACATCGAGGACGGCGGCTCGCTGACCATCCTGGCCACCGCGCTGGTCGACACCGGCTCGCGCATGGACGAGGTGATCTTCGAGGAGTTCAAGGGCACCGGCAACATGGAGCTCAAGCTCGACCGGAAGCTCGCCGACAAGCGGATCTTCCCGGCCGTCGACGTCGACGCGTCCGGTACGCGCAAGGAAGAGATCCTGATGAGCGGCGAGGAGCTCAACATCGTCTGGAAGCTGCGCCGGGTGCTGCACGCGCTCGACCAGCAGCAGGCGATCGAGCTGCTCCTCGACAAGATGAAGCAGACGAAGTCGAACGCCGAGTTCCTGCTGCAGATTCAGAAGACGACGCCGACGCCGGGCAACAACGACTGACCTCTGCGAGGCGCGGCTAAAGCACGGGCAAAAGGGCCGTCTCCGTTACCTATGTGACGGAGGCGGCCCTCTGTGATGTGTGGGGAGCCGGTGTACGATCACGCCACTCTGCACATTTCGCCGAAGCATCTTCACGTTCTGCCCGCCATCTGTCCGGGCGCTTCGGCCACCGAACTCTTGCCTTCGAGGGGGGACTTGAGTGGACACCCGTATGTCCGGGGGCGGTCGGCACAGACGCCGCATACGCATAGCCATACCCGCAGCCGCCGCCACGCTCGCCGCCGCCGTCGCCGCCGCGGTGCTGATGTCGCCCGCCGACGCCGCCACACCGCCGCCGACGCCGACCGTCAAGCCCGCCACCACGTCGCCGACGCTCACCGAGCTCAAGGAGCGGGTCGCGGGCGCGCTGGCCGGTGACGACACGGCCGGCAAGACGTCCCAGTCGTCGTACAGTTCCAGCACCACCAGCGACTCCAGCACCTCGAGCAGCTCGAGCAGTTCGGGAAGTGTCGACGCGAAGGTCATCAACGGCACCGACACCAGCATCACCACGGCGCCCTGGATGGCCCAGCTCTGGTACTACGACGACAAGGGCACCAGCGACGAGAGCGACGACATCGGCTTCTTCTGCGGCGGCGCCGTCGTCGCGCCGACGAAGATCCTCACCGCCGCGCACTGCGTCAAGGGCTACAACTGGAACGCCAACGGCGCGGTCGTCACCGGCACCGCACAACTGCCCACCACGGACGACTCGGGCAACACCGACCTGCACGGCGGCACAGTCTCCGGCGTCTGGCGCCAGTGGAACCACTCGTCGTACAACGCGTCGACCATCGACAACGACATCGCGGTCCTGACGCTGCCGAACCCCATCACGGCCAAGCCGATCCAGATGACGACGTCGGGCGACACCGCCTCTTACGCCGCCGGCACCCAGGCCAAGGTCTACGGCTGGGGACGCACCAGCTCCACCAGCCAGGACATCTCCCAGACGCTGAAGTCGGCCACGCTGCCGATCCAGTCGGACACGACCTGCACCGGCGCCTACGGCAGCAGCTTCATCAAGGGCCACATGGTGTGTGCGGGCAATCCCGCGACCGGCAGCGACGAGGGCACCGTCTCCGCCTGCAACGGCGACTCGGGCGGCCCGCTCGTCGTGAACAACCGCATCGTCGGTGTGGTGTCCTGGGGTGTCGAGGACTGCGTGGCCGAGGGCGCGTACAGCGTCTTCAGCAAGGTGAGCACGTACGTCGGCGCCGCGTACCCGCGCATCGACGACACCAACCTGAGCGGTGACCACCGGGCCGACCTGTTCGTGCGTCTCGCGTCCACCGGCACCGGTTACGAGAAGGACTCCAAGGGCACCTCGTTCGCCACGCGTACGTCCCTCGGCAGCTTCAAGGGCACCAACGTCGTCCTGCAGACCGACCTCAACCGGGACGGCTACCAGGACTTCGTGGAGCGCCGCAGCTCCGACGGCGCCGTGTTCTGGGCGCACTACATCCCCGCCAGCGGCACAGTGAGCGTCGACCAGATCTTCGGCAACTGGAAGACGCGCACCCGCATCGTCGCCCCCGGCGACGTCACCGGCGACGCCCTGCCCGACCTGCTCTCGGTCGACTCCTCCGGCATCCTGTGGATCTACCCGGGCAAGGGCAACGGCACCTTCTCGACCCGCGTCCAGGTCGGCTCTGGCTGGAACCAGTACAACTCCCTGCGCGGCCACGGCGACTTCACCGGCGACGGCAAAGCCGACCTGATCGCGCGCTCCAAGAGCACCGGGGACGTCTACCTGTACAAGGGCACGGGCAAGTCCGGCTCCGGCGCCTTCTCCGGCCGTATCAAGGTCCGCAGCTCCTGGACCGGCTACAACGCCTTCGACGCGGTCGGTGACGTGACCGGCGACGGCAAGGCCGACTTCCTGGCCCGTACGTCCGGCGGGACGCTGTACCTCTACCCGGGCACCGGCAAGGCGACCAGCGAGATCTTCGCCACAAGGATCAGCGTCGGCACCGGTTTCCAGCAGTACGACATCTTCGGCTGAAACCGCAGGTGAGCGCCGGACGAACCGGCGCCGCCGACTACGCACTGTGCCCACCGCCGCACGCGGTGGGCACAGTGCGTTGTGCAACCCTGCATGCGGTTTCCCCGTCTGACAAGCCGAACGAACCAGGCACCTGACGCCGAGAGCGGGGGTATAAGACCCGACGAGGACTGAGGAGCACATGCCCGACCAGAACACGCCGGCCACCGAGAACCCGACCCCCAGGCGCCGCGCGAAGGGGCGGCGGCGCAAGCCGCGCTCCACGCGGAGCAGGGCCGCGGTCATAGCCGCCTGGGCGGCGGCGGGCCTGCTGGTCCTCGGCGGCACCGGCCTCGGGTACGTGTACGTCAAGCTCAACGACAACATCCAGGGCGTCGACATCAACGCCGCGCTCGGCACCGACCGGCCGCAGAACGTCGACAACGGCTCGATGGACATCCTCGTCCTCGGCTCCGACTCCCGCTCCGGCAAGAACTCCGAGTACGGCAAGGACGAGGGCACCGCGCGCTCCGACACCGCGATGGTCGTGCACGTCTACGAGGGCCACAAGAAGGCGAGCGTCGTCTCCATACCCCGCGACACCCTCGTCACCCGGCCCACCTGCACCGACAGCAAGGGCGACAAGGTCCCGGGCGGCCGTGAGCTCATGTTCAACACGGCGTACCAGGTCGGCGGCCCGGCCTGCGCCGTCAAGACCGTCGAGGCGATGTCCGGGATCCGCATGGACCACTACATCGAGGTCGACTTCACGGGCTTCAAGAAGCTCATCGACACCCTCGGCGGCGTCGACATCACCACCAAGCAGGACATCGACGACGACGAGAGCCATCTGCACCTGAAGGCCGGGAAGCACACCCTGACCGGCGAGCAGGCCCTCGGTCTCGTCCGCACCCGGCACGGCGTCGGCGACGGCAGCGACCTCGGCCGCATCCAGCTGCAGCAGGCCTTCGTCAAGGCCCTGATCAAGCAGGTCAAGGAGGTCGGCGTGTTCAGCAGCCCGCAGAAGCTCTACGACCTCGCCGACACCGCCACCAGCGCCCTCACCACCGACTCCGAGCTCGACTCCGTCAAGAACCTCGCGGGCTTCGCGAGCGGCCTCAAGGACATCGGTGCCGAGGACATGAAGATGATCACGCTGCCCGTCCAGTACGACCCCGCCAACCTCAACCGCGTCCTGCCGCTCGAGAAGCAGGACCGGAAGGTGTGGGCCGCGCTCGAGGCGGACAAGCCCATCCCCGCCTCCGCCGTCAAGGACTCCGCGGGCGACAAGGGCTCGGCCGGCTCCGTGGTGAGCAGCGGCTGACCGACTGCCGGCCGGCCCTGGAATAGATGCGGCCCCACCCCGGTTTTGGGGGATGCGGCCGGTCCTGGCAGACTGGTACGTCGGCTCCGGTTCACGCTTCCGCATCCCGCGGCTGCGACCCGGCGCCCTCCCGAACCTAGGAGACACCTTGAAGCGCGACATCCACCCCGAGTACGTCGAGACGCAGGTCAGCTGCACCTGTGGCGCGTCGTTCACCACCCGTAGCACGATCGAGAGCGGCACCATCCGCGCCGAGGTCTGCTCCGAGTGCCACCCGTTCTACACGGGCAAGCAGAAGATCCTCGACACCGGTGGCCGTGTGGCCCGCTTCGAGGCCCGCTTCGGCAAGGCTGCCGGCTCCAAGAAGTAGCGAGCCGCCTGCGCCGGTCCTCGGCCGCGCCCGTTTCCGGGGCGCGCCGGGACCGGCGTTTTTGGTCGCCCGCCTTCCCTTTCAGTACGCATTCAGGAGCCCAAGATGTTCGAGGCCGTCGAGGAACTCATCGGCGAGCACGCCGACCTGGAGAAGCAGCTCGCCGACCCGTCGGTCCACGCCGACCAGGCCAACGCGCGCAAGCTCAACAAGCGCTACGCCGAGCTGACCCCGATCGTCGCCGCGTACCGCTCCTGGAAGCAGACCGGCGACGACATCGAGACCGCCCGCGAGCTCGCCGCCGACGACCCGGACTTCGCCGCCGAGGTGAAGGACCTGGAGCAGCAGCGCGAGGAGCTCACCGAGAAGCTGCGGCTCCTGCTGATCCCGCGCGACCCCAGCGACGACAAGGACGTCATCCTCGAGATCAAGGCGGGCGCGGGCGGCGACGAGTCGGCCCTGTTCGCCGGCGACCTGCTGCGCATGTACCTGCGGTACGCCGAGCGCGTCGGCTGGAAGACCGAGATCATCGACTCCACCGAGTCCGAGCTCGGCGGCTACAAGGACGTCCAGGTCGCCGTGAAGACCAAGGGCAACGCCACGCCCGAGCCCGGCCAGGGCGTCTGGGCCCGGCTGAAGTACGAGGGCGGGGTGCACCGCGTGCAGCGCGTGCCCGCGACCGAGTCCCAGGGCCGTATCCACACCTCCGCCGCCGGTGTCCTCGTGACCCCGGAGGCCGAGGAGATCGACGTGGAGATCAACCCGAACGACCTGCGCATCGACGTGTACCGGTCGTCGGGTCCTGGCGGCCAGTCCGTGAACACGACCGACTCCGCGGTCCGCATCACGCACCTCCCGACCGGTGTCGTCGCCTCCTGCCAGAACGAGAAGAGCCAGCTGCAGAACAAGGAGCAGGCCATGCGTATCCTGCGCTCCAGGCTCCTTGCCGCGGCCCAGGAGGAGGCGGAGAAGGAGGCCGCGGACGCCCGCCGCAGCCAGGTCCGCACCGTCGACCGCTCCGAGAAGATCCGTACGTACAACTTCCCGGAGAACCGCATCTCGGACCACCGCGTCGGCTTCAAGGCGTACAACCTTGACCAGGTGCTCGACGGCGAACTCGACGCCGTGATCCAGGCGTGCGTCGACGCGGACTCGGCCGCGAAGCTCGCCGCCACGTCGTAACAGTCGGAGGACCAAGGTGAACCTGCTGCTCGCGGAAGTGGCCCAGGCCACCCGGCGGCTGGCCGACGCCGGCGTGCCCTCGCCGCGCAACGACGCGGAGGAGCTCGCCGCGTTCGTGCACGGTGTGAAGCGCGGCGAGCTGCACACGGTCAAGGACGCGGACTTCGACGCCCGCTACTGGGAGGCCATCGCGCGCCGCGAGGCCCGCGAGCCGCTCCAGCACATCACCGGGCGGGCGTACTTCCGCTACCTGGAGCTGCAGGTGGGGCCCGGGGTCTTCGTGCCCCGGCCGGAGACCGAGTCCGTCGTCGGCTGGGCGATAGACGCCGTGCGTGCGATGGACGTCGTGGAGCCGCTGATCGTCGACCTGTGCGCCGGCTCCGGGGCGATCGCCCTCGCCATGGCGCAGGAGGTGCCGCGGTCCCGGGTGCACGCCGTGGAGCTGTCCGAGGACGCCCTTGTGTGGACCCGTAAGAACGCCGAGGGCTCCCGGGTGACCGTTCACCAAGGCGACGCGCTCACGGCGCTGCCCGAGCTCAACGGCCAGGTCGACCTCGTGATCTCCAATCCGCCGTACATTCCGCTCACCGAGTGGGAGTATGTCGCCCCCGAGGCCCGTGACCACGACCCCGAACTGGCCCTGTTCTCCGGGGAGGACGGGCTGGACACCATCCGCGGCCTGGAGCGCACCGCGCACCGGCTGCTGCGGCCCGGCGGCGTCGTCGTGGTCGAGCACGCCGACACGCAGGGCGGCCAGGTGCCGTGGATCTTCAGCGAGGAGGCGGGCTGGGCCGACGCGGCCGACCATCCCGACCTGAACAACCGGCCGCGCTTCGCGACCGCCCGCAAGGCACTGCCATGACGGCCGCGGCTTCGATCCAGATCAAGATCCAGTACGTGTACTTCGTGTACGAGGAGGCTCGCTAAATGGCACGGCGATACGACACCAACGACGCCACGGACCGCACCACCGGTCTGCGTGAGGCCGCGTCCGCCGTCCGCCGTGGCGAGCTGGTCGTGCTGCCCACCGACACCGTGTACGGCATCGGGGCCGACGCGTTCAGCGCTGAGGCGGTCGCCGATCTGCTGGAGGCCAAGGGGCGTGGACGCAACATGCCCACGCCCGTCCTCATCGGCTCCCCGAACACCCTCCACGGGCTCGTCACCGACTTCTCGGAGAAGGCGTGGGAGCTCGTCGACGCCTTCTGGCCGGGCGCGCTGACGCTGGTCGCCAAGCACCAGCCGTCGCTCCAGTGGGACCTGGGTGACACCCGTGGCACCGTCGCCGTGCGCATGCCGCTGCACCCGGTCGCCATCGAGCTGCTGACGGAGGTCGGCCCCATGGCCGTGTCGTCGGCGAATCTCACCGGTCATCCGGCCCCCGAGGACTGCGACGCCGCGCAGGAGATGCTCGGCGACTCCGTCTCCGTGTACCTGGACGGCGGTCCGACGCCCGGCAACGTGCCGTCGTCGATCGTCGACGTGACGGGTGAGGTGCCGGTGCTGCTGCGTGCGGGTGCGCTGGACGCCGACGAGCTCCGCAAGGTCGTACCCGACCTCGAGGTGGCCAATTGACAGCCCCTGACGCGGGGCGTGGCATAGGCACGGGGGTCTTCGGGGACGGGGACACATTCCGCATCCTCCACGTCAGCACCGGCAACGTGTGCCGCTCGCCGATCACCGAGCGGCTGACCCGCCATGCCCTGGCGGTCCGGCTCGGTGACCGTCTGGCGGGCGGTCTCATCGTGGAGAGCGCGGGCACCTGGGGCCACGAGGGTGCGCCGATGGAGACCAACGCGGAGGCGGTCCTCGCGGAGTTCGGCGCGGACGCCAGCGGGTTCGTGGGGCGTGAGCTCCTCGACGACCACGTCATCCGGGCCGACCTCGTGCTGACCGCAACGCGCGACCACCGGGCGCAGGTCATCTCGATGGGGCACTCGGCGGGGCTGCGCACCTTCACGCTCAAGGAGTTCACGCGGCTCGTGCAGGCCATAGACCCCGCGACGCTGCCCGACCCGGACGAGGGCGTGGTCGCGCGTGCGCGGGCGCTGGTGCGGGCTGCCGCGGCTCTACGCGGGTGGCTTCTGGCGCCGAGTGTCGAGGCGGACGAGGTGTACGACCCTTATGGGGCGCCGTTGCCGTTCTTCCGGTCTGTCGGGGACGAGATTCATCAGGCGCTGGAGCCGGTGGTTACCGCCCTGACGGGCGTGCCGGCCCGCACGTAGCGCTGCGCTGGCTCCGCTGTGGGCATGCGTTCCGCCAGGGGCGGAACGGGTGGGCAGAGCGGAACCCGGCGACGCCGGTACCGCCTCGCTACACCCGGGCACCCCCGTACCTGGGTGCCCTGCCCCCGTAGTCCCGGGCACCCACCCATGAAGCGCACCCGCCGTCGTGGGCTGTGCCCACCCTCCCCCAGCTACCGCTGGGAGGTGCCCCCAGCCCTGCGGAACGATTGCCCACAGCGGTAGCGGCGGCCCACCCGCAGCGGTGGCGGCGTGTCCGCCCGCAGCGGTGGCGGCGTGCCCGCCCCACAGCGGTAGCAGCGTGCGTGCCCGCCCGCAGCGGTAGGGCGACGCGCGCCCCGCGGCGGGGGCAGCGCAGCGCACGGCGCGGGTGCGAACGGAGCGCGGGGTGGCGAGCCCCGCCCTACATTGGACGTAGCCCGCCGTCGAGGTCCGGAGCGTGCCATGTCGGTGACCGAAGCATCAGGGGTGTCAGGCGTCGTACGGCCCGTGGGGCCCGACTTCGAGGCGCTGCGGCGTCAGGACCCGGAGCTCGCCGAGGTGCTCCTGGGGGAGCAGGCACGCCAGTGCTCGGCGCTCCAGCTCATCGCCGCCGAGAACTTCACCTCGCCCGCCGTCCTCGCGGCCCTCGGCTCCCCGCTCGCCAACAAGTACGCCGAGGGATACCCCGGCGCCCGCCACCACGGGGGCTGCGAGCTCGTCGACGTCGCCGAGCGCCTCGCCATCGAGCGCGCGAAGGCCCTCTTCGGCGCCGACCACGCCAACGTCCAGCCGCACTCCGGCTCCTCGGCCGTTCTCGCCGCGTACGCGGCCCTGCTGCGGCCGGGCGACACCGTACTGGCCCTGGGCCTCCCGTACGGCGGGCACCTCACGCACGGGTCGCCCGCCAACTTCTCGGGCCGCTGGTTCGACTTCGTCGGCTACGGCGTCGATCCCGAATCGGGCCTCATCGACTATGACCAGGTGGACGCGCTGGCCCGCAAGCACCGGCCCAAGGCGCTTGTCTGCGGATCCATCTCGTACCCGCGGCACATCGACTACGCCGCCTTCCGGGAGATCGCCGACGAGGTCGGGGCCTATCTGATCGCCGATGCCGCCCACCCCATGGGACTCGTGGCCGGGGGAGCGGCGCCCAGCCCCGTGCCGTACGCGGACGTCGTCTGCGCGACCACGCACAAGGTGCTGCGCGGGCCGCGCGGCGGCATGGTCCTGTGCGGAGCCGGGCTCGCGGAACGGATCGACCGGGCCGTCTTCCCGTTCACGCAGGGCGGAGCGCAGATGCACACCATCGCGGCGAAGGCCGTCGCGTTCGGCGAGGCGGCCACGCCGGCGTTCGCGGCGTACGCCCGCCAGGTCGTCGCCAACGCGCGCGTGCTCGCCGACGGGCTGGCGGCCGAGGGGCTCGCCGTCACGACGGGCGGCACGGACACGCATCTGATCTGCGCGGATCCGGCCCCGCTCGGCCTTGAGGGGCGTGCGGCGCGCGGCCGCCTCGCCGCGGCCGGGATCGTGCTCGACACCTGCGCGCTGCCCCACGGGGATGCCCGGGGCCTTCGCCTGGGGACCGCGGCCGTCACCACACAGGGCATGGGGGAGGCGGAGATGATGCGGATCGGGGCGCTGCTCGCGGCGGTGCTGCGGGAGGAGGTCGACAACCGGCAGGCGCGCGAGGAGGTGCGCGAACTCACGCAGGCTTTCCCGCCGTACCGGAGCTGAGGACGCGCACCGCCCGCTGACCAGGGGCGGGCTCATCGCAGCCGCGTCGGCCGGTCCGCCGCGTCGGCCCGGAGATTCCGCCCGTATCGGCGCCGAAGACGGGTAGGCGCCCACGCGTGACCCGTCACTCGTGCAACCATTCTCGCTACCCGGAGGTCCTCCACCGTATGCGGGCGAAGCTAGGGTGTGGGGCTGTGATGGCCAGCGATACCTGTGGGGAAGCCTGTGCGTGAATACCTGCTGACGCTCTGTATCACGGCTGCGGTGACCTACCTGCTGACCGGCCCGGTGCGGAAGTTCGCCATCGTGGCCGGGGCGATGCCGGAGATCCGCGCCCGTGACGTGCACCGCGAACCGACGCCGAGGCTCGGCGGGATCGCGATGTTCTTCGGGCTCTGCGCAGGTCTGCTGGTCGCCGACCACCTGACGAACCTCAGCACGGTCTTCGAGAACTCCAACGAGCCGCGGGCGCTGCTCTCCGGCGCCGCGCTGATCTGGATCATCGGCGTCCTCGACGACAAGTTCGAGATCGATGCGCTGATCAAGCTCGGCGCGCAGATGATCGCCGCGGGCGTCATGGTCATGCAGGGCCTGACGATCCTGTGGCTGCCCGTTCCGGGCGTCGGCTCGGTCTCGCTGACCCAGTGGCAGGGCACCCTGCTGACCGTCGCTCTCGTGGTCATCACCATCAACGCCGTGAACTTCGTCGACGGCCTCGACGGCCTCGCCGCCGGCATGGTCTGCATCGCGTCCGCGGCGTTCTTCATGTACGCGTACCGCATCTGGTACGGCTACGGCCTCGAGGCCGCGGCCCCCGCGACGCTGTTCGCCGCGATCCTGATGGGCATGTGCCTGGGCTTCCTGCCGCACAACATGCACCCGGCCCGGATCTTCATGGGCGACTCCGGCTCGATGCTCATCGGGCTCGTGCTGGCCGCGGGTGCCATCTCCATCACGGGCCAGGTCGACCCGGACGCGCTCAAGCTGTTCGCCGGATCCGAGAAGGCGGCCGTGCACCAGACAGTGCCGGTCTACATCCCGCTCCTGATGCCGCTGACCATCATCGCGATCCCCGCCGCCGACCTGGTGCTGGCGATCGTGCGCCGCACCTGGCGGGGCCAGTCGCCGTTCGCCGCGGACCGCGGCCATCTGCACCACCGGCTCCTGGAGATCGGGCACTCCCACAGCCGCGCGGTCCTCATCATGTACTTCTGGTCCGCGCTGATCGCGTTCGGGGCTCTGGCGTACTCCGTGAACTCGGCGTCCATGTGGATCGTGCTCGTCATCGTGTTCCTCAGCGCGATCGGCCTGGTGCTCCTGCTGCTGCCCCGCTTCACGCCCCGCGCCCCGCGCTGGGCGGAGCGCTTCGTGCCGCCCCGCTACCGCCGCTCGTCGGTCGCCGACGCGGCGGCCGAGCCCGCCGTGGTCTGTGCGGTCGCGGCAGCCGCGAAGGCAGGTGCCGCAACCGGCGAGGCGGTGCCCGGCAGGCCTCTGGCGGACGAGCGCGTGGTGGCCGCAGGGAGCGCCGCCGGGAATTCCGCTGCGGGCGAAGCAGCCGTGGGTGCGGGGGACCACCGGACACCCGTGGCCGCAGGGCTCAACGGCGTCAACGGAGCGACGGCCATCGGCGCCCGTTCCCGCTTCCTGGACCGCCGTAAGGCGGAAACGCACCGCTGACCTGGGACGTTGAACGCACCGCAGACCACCCCGATACCAGACAAGCGGCCGCAATTTCTGCACAGACGCGCGGCATCCCACTCACGTGTGATGGTCTGCACACTTCCAAGGTAAAGACCTCATCAAATAGATTGTGATACCGTTCACGAGACCCGGGGATAGAGCCGAAGGACCGTGGTGCGACGGTCCATTGGCCCGAGATCTCTCGACCCGGGATGATGTTTCAAGCTCGTCCATGACGACACCTGCCCCCACCCGCGAGCGGAGTCGCCTCCATGCCGTCCAATGACGCCCGGATCGTCCTTCAGGCCGCTGTGCCCACAGCCGGCGTCGGCGCCGTTGCCGCCGTCGTCAGCGGTGTGGTCGCGGGCGGCAAGGGAGCGATCGGAGCGATCGTCGCGACGCTGGTCGTGATCCTGTTCATGGGGATCGGGATGGTCGTTCTGCAGCGCACTGCCAAATCGCTTCCGCACCTGTTCCAGGCGATGGGCCTCCTGCTCTATGCGACGCAGGTCCTGCTGCTGTTCGTCTTCGTGGCGGTGTTCAAGGACACCACCCTGTTCCACCCCAAGGCCTTCGCTCTCACGCTCCTCGTGGCCACCCTCGTGTGGATCGCGGCCCAGACGCGTGCACACATGAAGTCCAAGATCCTCTACGTCGAACCGGACTCCTCGACGGGCAGCAAGCCCGAAAAGACGGGGCCGTCGTCGTGAAGGGTAGGGCCGGGATAAAGACGCGGGTGAGAGCCTGCTATCGTCCGGTGCCAACTGCGGCACTGCGGGCGCGGGCATCTGAGCTGACGCCTGCTCTAGCGCGAGGCTTGATGCCGAACCGCCGCCCCCACATCCGTAACACCAGTCCAGTGCCGAACCGCGGCTGCGCGCCGCGCCGACACAACGAGGTTGCCGTACCTATGCGCCACGCTGAAGGAGCCCGCGGTGAGTGCTGACCCGACGCAGGTGCTCGCCTTCGAGACCGATTGCCACATCTTCGACGGTTGTGGATTCCCGGCTCCCGGCCTGCACTCGTTCCTGTTCGAGCCCCTGTGGGGCAACGCGGACAGCAACCTGTACTTCAACAAGACAATGCTGCTGGCGCTGCTCGGTTCGATCATCGTCGTCGGCTTCTTCTGGGCCGCTTTCAGCAAGCCGAAGGTTGTCCCGGGCAAGCTCCAGATGGTCGCCGAGGCCGGCTACGACTTCATCCGGCGCGGTGTCGTCTACGAGACGCTCGGCAAGCGCGAGGGCGAGAAGTACGTCCCGCTGGTCGTCGCGCTGTTCTTCTTCGTCTGGATGATGAACCTCTGGTCGATCATTCCGGTCGCCCAGTTCCCGGTGACGGCGATCATCGCGTACCCCGCGGTTCTCGCGCTGATCGTCTACATCCTGTGGGTCTCGCTGACCTTCAAGCGGCACGGTTTCGTCGGCGCCTTCAAGAACTTCACCGGCTACGACAAGTCGCTCGGCGCGGTGCTGCCGCTGTCGATGACGATCGAGTTCTTCTCGAACCTGCTCGTCCGGCCCTTCACCCACGCCGTGCGACTCTTCGCGAACATGTTCGCGGGCCACACGCTGCTGCTGCTCTTCACGATCGCCAGCTGGTACCTGCTGAACGGCATCGGGATCGCCTACGCCGGTGTCTCTTTCATCATGGTCATCGTGATGACGGCCTTCGAGCTCTTCATCCAGGCGCTGCAGGCGTACGTGTTCGTGCTCCTGACCTGCACCTTCATCCAGGGCGCGCTCGCCGAGCACCACTGAGCCAACCGCCCCAGCACCACCCCCCAGATCGTCCGGTGGCCAACCCCCGCCGGTCCGTACAGAGAAGGAAGAATCAGCATGGCTGCCACTGAGACCCTCGCCGCCGTCTCCGGCTCCCTCGGCTCCATCGGCTACGGCCTCGCCGCGATCGGCCCCGGCGTGGGCGTCGGCATCATCTTCGGTAACGGCACCCAGGCCCTGGCCCGTCAGCCCGAGGCTGCCGGTCTCATCCGTGCCAACCAGATTCTCGGCTTCGCCTTCTGTGAGGCGCTCGCCCTCATCGGCCTGGTCATGCCGTTCGTCTACGGCGTGTGATCACTGATCCACGACCAGTCCACTAGACGAAAGGCACTGATATGAGCCCACTGCTCAATATCGCGGCTGAGGAGATCCAGAGCCCCCTCATCCCGCCGATTCCCGAGCTCGTCATCGGCCTGATCGCCTTCGTCATCGTCTTCGGTGCTCTCGCCAAGAAGCTCCTCCCGAACATCAACAAGGTTCTGGAAGAGCGCCGCGAGGCCATCGAGGGTGGTATCGAAAAGGCCGAGGCCGCTCAGACCGAGGCCCAGAGCGTGCTCGAGCAGTACAAGGCTCAGCTCGCCGAGGCCCGGCACGAGGCCGCGCGCCTGCGCCAGGAGGCACAGGAGCAGGGCGCCACGCTCATCGCCGAGATGCGCGCGGAGGGCCAGCGGCAGCGCGAGGAGATCATCGCCGCCGGTCACGCGCAGATCGAGGCCGACCGCAAGGCCGCCGCGCTCACGCTGCGCCAGGACGTCGGCACGCTCGCCGTCACCCTGGCCGGCAAGCTCGTCGGTGAGTCCCTCGAGGACCACGCTCGGCAGAGCCGCACCATCGACCGCTTCCTCGACGAGCTCGAAGAGAAGGCCGAGGCAAGTCGATGACTGCGCACGGAGCGAGCCGCGAGGCCCTGGCTGCCGCACGTGAGCGTCTCGACGCGCTGACGGACAGCACGTCCGTCGACGCGGCCCGGCTCGCCGACGAGCTGGCCGCGGTCACCGCGCTGCTCGACCGCGAGGTGTCGCTGCGTCGGGTCCTCACCGACCCGGCGCAGTCCGGCGACGCCAAGGCGGAGCTGGCGGGGCGCCTGCTGTCCGGACAGGTGGGCGGCGAGACCGTCGACCTGGTCTCCGGCATGGTGCGCTCCCGCTGGTCGCAGCCGCGCGACCTGGTGGACGTGCTCGAGGAGCTGGCGAGCATCGCCGACCTCACCGCCGCGCAGAAGGCGGGCACGCTCGACAACGTCGAGGACGAGCTGTTCCGGTTCGGACGGATCGTCTCCTCGAACACGGAGCTGCGCGCCGCGCTGACCGATCGCGCCGCAGGCGCCCAGGCCAAGCGCGACCTGCTGCACAGGCTGCTCGGCGGCCGCGCCGAGGCCGTGACCGAGCGGCTGGTGGAGCGTCTTGTGGCCCAGCCCCGGGGACGTAGCCTGGAAGCGGGACTCGAGTCCCTCTCCAAGCTCGCCGCGGAGCGTCGGGACCGCCTGGTCGCCGTCGTCACCTCGGCCGTGCCGCTGTCGGACCGGCAGAAGCAGCGTCTGGGCGCAGCCCTGGCGAAGCTCTACGGCCGGCAGATGCACCTCAACCTCGACGTGGACCCCGAGGTCCTCGGCGGGATCCGGGTGCAGGTGGGCGACGAGATCATCAACGGCGGCATCGCGGACCGCCTCGAGGACGCGAACCGCCGGATGGCCGGCTGACCGCCGCCACCAACTCAACAAGCAGTGTTTTTACGGCCCGAGTTGGGCCGTGCAGAGAATGCAGAGTTTCTGGGGGGAGCCCCCAGAGCCCCCCAAAGAAACTTCGGGCCCAACAAGGAGAGCAGGGAACCCAGATGGCGGAGCTCACGATCCGGCCGGAGGAGATCCGGGACGCGCTGGAGAACTTTGTCCAGTCGTACAAGCCGGACGCGGCCTCGCGCGAGGAGGTCGGTACGGTCACCCTTGCCGGCGACGGCATCGCGAAGGTCGAGGGCCTGCCCTCGGCCATGGCCAACGAACTGCTGAAGTTCGAGGACGGCACCCTCGGCCTCGCCCTCAACCTCGAGGAGCGCGAGATCGGTGCCATCGTCCTCGGTGAGTTCAGCGGCATCGAGGAGGGTCAGCAGGTCACCCGTACCGGCGAGGTCCTGTCCGTCGCCGTGGGCGAGGGCTACCTCGGCCGCGTCGTCGACCCGCTCGGCAACCCGATCGACGGCCTCGGCGAGATCGCGACCACCGGCCGCCGCGCCCTCGAGCTGCAGGCCCCCACGGTCATGCAGCGCAAGTCGGTGCACGAGCCGATGGAGACCGGCTACAAGGCCGTCGACGCGATGACCCCGATCGGCCGCGGTCAGCGTCAGCTGATCATCGGCGACCGCCAGACCGGCAAGACCGCCCTGGCCGTCGACACGATCATCAACCAGCGGGAGAACTGGCGCTCGGGCGACCCGAAGAAGCAGGTCCGCTGCATCTACGTCGCCATCGGCCAGAAGGGCTCCACCATCGCGTCCGTGCGCGGCGCGCTGGAGGAGGCCGGTGCCCTCGAGTACACGACGATCGTCGCGGCCCCGGCGTCCGACCCGGCCGGCTTCAAGTACCTCGCCCCCTACACCGGCTCGGCCATCGGCCAGCACTGGATGTACGAGGGCAAGCACGTCCTGATCATCTTCGACGACCTGTCGAAGCAGGCCGACGCCTACCGCGCCGTGTCTCTGCTGCTGCGCCGTCCGCCGGGCCGCGAGGCCTACCCGGGCGACGTCTTCTACCTGCACTCCCGTCTGCTGGAGCGCTGCGCGAAGCTGTCGGACGAGATGGGCGCCGGCTCGATGACGGGTCTGCCGATCGTCGAGACCAAGGCGAACGACGTGTCGGCGTTCATCCCGACCAACGTCATCTCCATCACCGACGGCCAGTGCTTCCTGGAGTCCGACCTGTTCAACGCCGGTCAGCGTCCGGCCCTGAACGTCGGTATCTCGGTCTCCCGTGTCGGTGGCTCTGCCCAGCACAAGGCCATGAAGCAGGTCTCCGGCCGTCTCCGCGTGGACCTCGCCCAGTTCCGTGAGCTGGAGGCGTTCGCCGCCTTCGGTTCCGACCTGGACGCCGCGTCCAAGGCCCAGCTGGGCCGCGGTCAGCGCATGGTCGAGCTGCTGAAGCAGGCGCAGTACCAGCCGATGGCCACCGAGGACCAGGTCGTCTCCGTCTGGGCCGGCACCACCGGCAAGATGGACGACGTGCCGGTCGAGGACATCCGCCGCTTCGAGCGCGAGATGCTCGACTACCTGCACCGCAAGGAGCAGGGCCTCATGACCTCCATCAAGGAGGGCGGCAAGATGTCGGACGACACCCTGCAGGCCGTCGGCGAGGCGATCGCGGAGTTCAAGAAGCAGTTCGAGACCTCGGACGGCAAGCTGCTCGGCGAAGACACGCCCGCTGCTGCCGCCAAGTGACGACGGAAGGGACCTGACTCATGGGAGCGCAGCTCCGGGTCTACAAGCGTCGCATCCGATCCGTCACCGCGACCAAGAAGATCACCAAGGCGATGGAGATGATCGCCGCCTCGCGCATCGTCAAGGCGCAGCGCAAGGTGGCGGCCTCCACGCCGTACGCGGCCGAGCTCACCCGAGCGGTCACGGCGGTGGCGACCGGGTCGAACACCAAGCACCCGCTGACGACCGAGGTCGAGTCACCGGTCCGCGCCGCGATTCTGCTCATCACGAGCGACCGCGGTCTGGCCGGCGGCTACAACTCCAACGCCATCAAGGCGGCGGAGCAGCTCACCGAGCGGCTGCGCGGTGAGGGCAAGGAGGTCGACACCTACATCGTCGGCCGCAAGGGTGTCGCCTACTACGGGTTCCGTGAGCGTCCGGTCAAGGACTCGTGGACCGGCTTCACCGACGAGCCCTCGTACGCGGACGCCAAGAAGATCGCGGGCCCGCTGATCGAGGCGATCCAGCAGGAGACGGCCGACGGCGGCGTGGACGAGCTCCACATCGTCTTCACCGAGTTCCTCTCGATGCTGACGCAGACGCCGGTGGACAACCGCCTGCTGCCGCTCAGCCTCGAGAAGCTCGAGGAGGGCAAGGAGGAGCTGGCTGCCAAGCACGAGATCCTCCCGCTGTTCGAGTTCGAGCCGTCGGCCGAGGACGTCCTCGACGCCCTGCTGCCGCGGTACGTCGAGAGCCGGATCTACAACGCGCTGCTGCAGTCGGCCGCCTCCAAGCACGCCGCCACGCGGCGCGCGATGAAGTCGGCCACCGACAACGCGGGTGAGCTCATCAACACGCTCTCCCGACTTGCCAACGCGGCCCGCCAGGCCGAAATCACCCAGGAAATCAGCGAGATCGTCGGTGGCGCAGGAGCCCTGGCCGACGCGACCGCGGGGAGTGACAAGTAATGACGACCACTGTTGAGACGGCCGCCGCCACGGGCCGCGTCGCCCGGGTCATCGGCCCGGTCGTCGACGTGGAGTTCCCCGTCGACGCGATGCCGGAGATCTACAACGCGCTGCACGTCGAGGTCGCCGACCCGGCCAACGCCGGCGAGAAGAAGACCCTGACGCTCGAGGTCGCGCAGCACCTGGGCGACGGCCTGGTCCGCACGATCTCGATGCAGCCCACCGACGGTCTGGTCCGCCAGGCCCCGGTGACCGACACGGGCACCGCCATCTCGGTGCCGGTCGGCGACTTCACCAAGGGCAAGGTGTTCAACACCATCGGTGAGGTCCTGAACGTCGACGAGACCTACGACGGCGAGCGCTGGCCGATCCACCGCAAGGCGCCGAACTTCGACCAGCTCGAGTCCAAGACCGAGATGTTCGAGACCGGTGTCAAGGTCATCGACCTGCTCACCCCGTACGTCAAGGGCGGCAAGATCGGTCTGTTCGGTGGTGCCGGTGTCGGCAAGACCGTGCTGATCCAGGAGATGATCTACCGCGTCGCCAACAACCACGACGGTGTGTCGGTGTTCGCGGGCGTCGGTGAGCGCACCCGTGAGGGCAACGACCTCATCGAGGAGATGACGGACTCCGGCGTCATCGACAAGACCGCGCTGGTCTTCGGTCAGATGGACGAGCCCCCGGGCACCCGTCTGCGCGTGGCCCTCGCCGGTCTGACCATGGCGGAGTACTTCCGCGATGTGCAGAAGCAGGACGTGCTGTTCTTCATCGACAACATCTTCCGCTTCACCCAGGCCGGTTCCGAGGTGTCGACCCTGCTCGGCCGTATGCCCTCCGCGGTGGGCTACCAGCCGAACCTGGCCGACGAGATGGGTCTCCTCCAGGAGCGCATCACCTCGACCCGTGGTCACTCGATCACCTCGATGCAGGCGATCTACGTCCCCGCGGACGACCTGACCGACCCGGCCCCGGCCACCACGTTCGCCCACCTCGACGCGACGACGGTTCTGTCCCGTCCGATCTCCGAGAAGGGCATCTACCCGGCCGTGGACCCGCTGGACTCCACGTCCCGCATCCTGGACCCGCGCTACATCGCGCAGGACCACTACGACGCCGCCATGCGCGTCAAGGGAATCCTGCAGAAGTACAAGGACCTCCAGGACATCATCGCGATCCTCGGCATCGACGAGCTCAGCGAGGAGGACAAGCTGGTCGTCCAGCGTGCCCGCCGCGTGGAGCGCTTCCTGTCGCAGAACACCCACGTCGCCAAGCAGTTCACCGGCGTGGACGGTTCGGACGTGCCGCTGGACGAGTCGATCGCCGCGTTCAACGCGATCTGCGACGGCGAGTTCGACCACTTCCCGGAGCAGGCGTTCTTCATGTGCGGTGGTCTCGAGGACCTGAAGAAGAACGCGAAGGAGCTCGGCGTCTCCTGAGTCAGCCGGCTCGACAGAGTCGTGTGACTTTCTGAGGGGGACGGGCAGCGTCCCGTCCCCCTCGCCACGCCCACTGCTTCACCTTCCGGGGGCCATCCCCGGACCCCGGCCGAGAGGCACGGGGCGGGCCCGGACGCCTTGGCCGCCCGAGCCCTACTAGACTTATGACCCAACACCCGGCTGAACCGCCGGGTGGTGACCCGAGGAGCCACCCTTGGCTGCTGAGCTGCACGTCGAGCTGGTCGCCGCCGACCGCCAGGTCTGGTCCGGCGAGGCCACCCTGGTCGTCGCGCGCACCACGTCCGGCGACATCGGCGTCATGCCCGGTCACCAGCCGCTGCTCGGTGTGCTGGAATCGGGCCCGGTGACGATCCGTACGACCGACGGCGGGACCGTCGTGGCGGCGGTGCACGGCGGATTCATCTCGTTCGCGGACAACAAGCTGTCGCTGCTGGCCGAGATCGCCGAGCTCTCCGACGAGATCGATGTCCAGCGCGCGGAGCGGGCTCTCGAGCGTGCGCAGACGGAGGCTGACCGCTTCGCCGAGCGCCGCGCGGAAGTCCGGCTGCGTGCGGCGGCGGCGCGCTGAGCGGGCGCGCGACATTACGTGACTCAGCCGCGGCCAGGACTGGAGTGCCACTCCGGACCGGGCCGCGGCTGAGGCAATGCGGGTGCAATCTGTTTGAGCCGTTACTGATGGGGCGAGGAGGTCGGTGCCGATGATCCTCGCTCTGGTTGTGTGCGGTCTCGTGATCATCGCGCTGGTGCTGGTGGGGCTCTTTGCCTTCGGGCTGCGCCGACGGCTCATTCAGCGTTCGGGTGGCACCTTCGACTGCAGTCTGCGCTGGAGCGCCCCGGACACGGGCGCCCCGGTCGGCCCCGGCACCGTCTCCGGCGACGCCGGCGGGACCCCCTCCGGCAAGGGCTGGGGTTACGGCATCGCCCGGTACAGCGGCGACCGCGTCGAGTGGTTCCGCATCTTCTCGTACGCTCCCCGGCCCCGCCGTGTCCTCGAGCGCTCGGCGATCGAGGTGGTCGGCCGCCGCGCACCTGAGGGCGAGGAGGAGCTGGCGCTCCTCTCCGACGCGATCGTGCTGGCATGTACGCACCGCGGGACGCGGCTCGAGCTGGCGATGAGCGAGGACGCACTCACCGGCTTCCTGGCGTGGCTGGAGGCGGCGCCGCCGGGGCAGAGGGTCAACGTCGCCTGAGCCTTAAAAGGGGAGAAGCCGGGGAGACAGGGGGCGTTCCTGTCTCCCCGGCTTCGTCTGCGGGCGGTCGTACCGCCGGTCTCAAGGGATGACGCGACTACTTCAAGCCGTTGTTGATGGCGGCCACCAGCTCGCCGTTCGCGGTGTCGCCGCTGAACTCCCAGAAGAACGCGCCGCCCAGTCCCTTCTCCTTGGCCCAGCTCATCTTGGAGCGGATGGTGCTCGGGGTGTCGTAGCTCCACCAGTCCGTGCCGCAGTGCGCGTAGGCCGTGCCCGCGATGGTGCCGGTGGCCGGGCACGTTTTCTTGAGGACCTTGTAGTCCTCGAAGCCGTCCTCGTAGGTGCCCGCGGCGGGACCGGTCGCCGTGCCGCCCGGTGCCGACTGCGTGACGCCCGTCCAGCCGCGGCCGTAGAAGCCGATGCCGAGCAGCAGCTTGGAGGCCGGGACGCCCTGCGCCCTCAACTTGGCGATGGCGGCGGCCGAGTTGTACCCCTCGGCCGGGATGCCTGAGTACGACGTGAGCGGGGAGTGCGGGGCTGTGGGGCCGTTCGCCGCCCAGGCGCCGAAGAAGTCGTACGTCATCACGTCGTACCAGTCGACGTACTGCGACGCGGTTCCGTAGTCGACGGCGTCGATCTTGCCGCCGTCTGAGGCGTCCGCGGTGATCGCGGCCGTGACGAGGTTCTTGGCGCCGAACTTCGCGCGCAGCGCGGACATCATGTCCCCGAACGCCGCCGCGCCGCTGGTGTCGCAGGTCAGGCCGCAGGCGTTCGGGTACTCCCAGTCGATGTCGATGCCGTCGAAGACATCCGCCCAGCGCGGGTCCTCGACGAGGTCGTAGCAGGAGTCGGCGAATGCGGCCGGGTCCTTGGCGGCCTCCGTGAAGCCGCCGGACCAGCTCCAGCCGCCGAAGGACCAGAGCACCTTGATGTTCGGGTACTTGGCCTTGAGCTTGCGGAGCTGGTTGAAGTTGCCGCGCAGCGTCTGGTCGTCGGCGTCCGCGACGCCGTCCACGGACTGCTCTGCGGAGTACGGTTTCTCGTAGTCGGCCCAGCTGTCGCCGACGGTGCACTTGCCGCCCTCGACGTTGCCGAACGCGTAGTTGATGTGCGTGATCTTGCCGGCGGAGCCGGACGTCACCAGGTTCTTCACGTGGTAGTCGCGGCCGTAGACGCCCCACTCGATGAAGTAACCGAGCTTGACCTTGCCTGCCGCGGGCCCGGCGATCGCGTCCTTGTCCTGGGCCTTGGTGGTGTCGGTGGCGGCAGCGGTCGGGCTTGCCAGTGCTGCCAGGGCGGTGAGCGGCAGCAGCAGGGTTGCGAACCCTGCCACGGCTCTGAGCTTGAAGCGCATCCAGCGCCTCCTCGGGGTGCGGTCCGGTCGTAAGGGGGTGGAACCAGGCCTGCGACGCCCGTGAGCGCGCATGGTCGACGGCGCGCACGGTCAAAAGACACGTACGGACCGAGACTTGTCGTGAAATGACACGCTCACCGCAGTGCGGCGAGAATAGAAAGGTCTGGACCTTTGGTCAAGGGGTCTGGACCAATTGTGGCGCCTCCCGCGGGGGCCCGGGCAGCGCGGACTAGAGGCCCAACTCCTGCGCCAGCATGGCCGCCTGCACTCTGCTGCGCAGCTCCAGCTTCCCCAGCAGCCGGCTGACATGGGTCTTCGCGGTCGCCTCGGCCATCTCAAGGCGTACTGCTATCTCGGCGTTCGAGAGCCCTTCGCCGAGGCAGCAGAGCACCTCGCGCTCGCGGCGTGTGAGGGTGTCCAGGAGGGACGGGTCCGGGCCCGGCGCTGATACGGGCTTCGCGGCGAACTCGGCGATGAGCCGCCGCGTGACGGCCGGGGCGATCAGACCCTCGCCGCGTGCAACCGTACGGACGGCCTCCAGCAGGTCCTTCGCCTCGGCGCTCTTGAGCAGAAAACCGGACGCTCCCGCGCGCAGGGCGCCGAAGACGAACTCGTCGAGGTCGAAGGTCGTCAGCACGAGTACGTCCGCGAGCTGTTCGGCGACCACCTGACGGGTGGCCGACACACCGTCGAGCCGGGGCATCTGAACATCCATCAGGACCACGTCCGGGCGGAGCTCACGGGCCAGCGCGACCGCCTGCTCGCCGTCCGCGGCCTCGCCGGCCACCTCGATGTCGGGCGCGCTGCGCAGGATCAGCACCAACGCGGCCCGCACGGCGGCCTGGTCCTCGGCGACGAGCACGCGGATCATGCGGTACCTCCCTGCGGGCCTTGGGCGATCGGCGGTCCTTGGGCGATGGGCAGTGTGGCGCGTACGGACCAGACCTTGCCGTCGGGCGAGTCCTCGGGCCCGGCCTCGAAGCTGCCGCCCAGTAACGCGGTCCGCTCCCGCATGCCGACGAGCCCGGCCCCGGAGCCGGGTGCGCGAGGCGCGCCGCCGTCGCCGCCGTACGGGCTGGTCACCCGCACCGTGAGCGATGCGTCGAGTGGGGTGAGCGTCACGACGACCCGGCCGGCGGACGCGTGCTTGAGGGCGTTGGTCAGGGACTCCTGGACGATCCGGTACGCGGCGAGCTCCACCGGGGCCGGGAGCTTCCCGTGCGCGGCGTCGAGCGTGACGTCGAGGCCGTTGGTGCACGCGCCCTCCACCAGCGCGCCGAGACCATCGAGGGTGGGGGCCGCGGCCGGGGCCCTCTCGCCGCTGCCGTCCCGCAGGATGCCGATCAGCCGCCGCATCTCGGCCAGTCCCTCGACGCTGTTCTCGCGGATGACGGAGAGAGCCTCCTTCGAGGTGCCCGGGTCGTCCAGCGAGAGCGCTGCCGTGGAGTGGATGGCGATCGCGGACAGGTGGTTGGCCACCATGTCGTGCAACTCCCGGGCCATACGGGCACGTTCGGCGGTGACGGCCTGGGTGCGGTCCATCTCGGCGAGCAAAGCGGTCTGCTCGGCCCGCAGGCGCTCGGCGGCGGCCGTGTCGCGGTGGTTGCGGACGATCCAGCCGGTGGCGGCGGGCATCAGCGCGACCAGGCCCACGACCACGCCGACCAGCAGAGCCTCCGGCTCGCGCCAGACGGCCAGGGGCACCACCGTGCCCGCCACCGTCAGCAGTCCGGTGATCCACGGGATGCGCCGGGCGGAGGCCGGAGGGCCGTACAGCACCGCCGCGTACATGAGGTCCGTGAACATCAGGACCGTGGCCAGGCTGCCCCGGGTGAGGTAATCGGCGATCACCGCGGCCGTGCCGATCAGCAGACCCGTACGAGGCATGGTCCGGCGCAGCAGCTCGCAACCCGCCATCACCACGAGCGGCACCAGCAGCACCCGGCTGTCGGACCACAGCACGATCGGGTCGTCGGCGGCCCGGAGGCCGAGGCCGACGCCGTACAGAAGGAGTCCGCCGAGCAGCCCGCCGAGCGCGATCCGCACGTCGTGGCGGTGGGGGTGGGGGAGTCGTACGGCCATGACTCCATCCAACACGGCGTCTGCGCTCGTCGCCTGATCCTCCGGAACGGTTCGCGACTACATCGAAGGATGCAGTGCGACTTCGTCATCGGCGACGACGAGGCGGGCCCGGACGGACGGAAGTCTGGAGGGGTGACCGAGAGGAGCGCGTCGTGATCGTCGGACTGATCATCGCCTGTGAAATCGGATTCTGGGTGCTGCTGGCAGCGGGTCTGGCCACCCGCTACCTGCTACGGATGCCGCGTACCGGCCTCGCGCTGCTCCTCTGCGAGCCGCTCCTGGAAGTCGTCCTCCTGGTCGCCACGGCCATCGACCTGAAGAACGGGGCCGAACCGAGCTGGGAGCACGGTCTGGCCGCGCTCTACATCGGCTACACCGTCGGCCACGGCCACCGGACGGTGAAGTGGCTCGACGGCCACGCCGCGCACCGCTTCGGCGGCGCACCGCGCCCGGCCCGTCCGCCGCGCTACGGCATGGCCCGCGCCCGCCACGAGGGCAGGATCTGGCTCGGCACGCTCGCCGCCGCCGTCGTCGCGACCGCGCTGCTGCAGATCGCAATCTGGTACGTCGACGACGCGGACCGCACGAGCACGCTGCAGAGCTGGATGTTCACCGCCTGGCGGGCAGCCGTCATCCACGGCCTGATCGCGCTGACGTACGCGATCTGGCCGAAGAAGGCCCCGGCCGGGCCCGCACCGGAGAAGGAGGCCTCAGCGCTCCCCGCCCGGCACCCACAGCACGTCCCCGACGTCCTTGTTGGCCGTCCGGGCGAGGATGAACAGCAGGTCTGACAGCCGGTTCAGGTAGGTCGCCGTCAGCGGGTTCATCGTCTCGCCGTGCGCCTCCAGCGCCGCCCATGTGGAACGCTCCGCGCGCCGGACCACCGTGCACGCCTGGTGCAGCAGGGCCGCGCCCGGCGTACCCCCGGGGAGGATGAAGCTGCGCAGCTTCTCCAGCTGCTCGTTGAAGCGGTCGCAGTCCGCCTCGAGCCGGTCGACGTAGAACTGCTCGACCCGCAGCGGCGGGAACTTGGGGTTCTCCACCACGGGCGTGGACAGGTCCGCGCCCACGTCGAACAGGTCGTTCTGCACGCGGACGAGGACCTTGACGATCTCCTCGTCGAGGCCGCCCAGCGCGATCGCCGTGCCGATGACGGCGTTCGCCTCGTTGGCGTCCGCGTACGCCGCGATCCGCAGATCCGTCTTGGCGGTGCGGCTCATGTCGCCGAGGGCCGTCGTGCCCTTGTCGCCGGTCCTCGTGTAGATGCGTGTCAGGTTGACCATGTGGCTAGCCTAAGAACTCCTTACGCGATGACGCGAGCCGCCTCCAGCGGCTGAGTGCGCATCCGGGGCTGAGGAGGGCTTCGTGGATGTCGTCGCAGATCTCCCAGCGGATCCGCGGTCGCCTTGACGCCGGGCGGTCACAAGACAGTCCAGCCAGTGTCGGCCGCCCATCGCTCGGCAGCAGCCATCAAGACGTCGGTGGCGGGAGCCTTGATCTGTCCGTAGTCCATTAGGCCCGGCACACTCACCGCCAGCCGATGCTTGAACGCGCCCCATGCCCGGCGAGCAGGTTCATCGGCGCGGAGATAGTCGCGGAACAGCAGTGCATAACGAGCGTTGGGGCCGGTGCTCTCCCGAAGGTGGACATTGCACGAACGGGCGCCGATCGGCGGCGCGAAGACGAGCTTGCGACAGTGGATTCCACCTGAGGCTTCGGAGCGATTCCACGGCTCGGGCCGACACCGGAAGCCGATCGCGGCGAAGAGAGCAACGACACGCGCCTCGTCGATCGACCGCATCCGGACCTGCACGTCGATGCAGTCCTTGGCCGGCAGACCCGGCACCGAGGTCGAACCCACATGATCGATCGCAACCGGCAGGTCGCCCAGCGCCTCATGCAGCAGCTCGGCCAACCGCTCAAACTCCCTCGGCCACTCCGGCCGGTAGTCGACCACTGCAACTTGAATGCACTCATCGGGAAACGGCATACCGCCGCACGCTACCGTCCAGCCAATTCCGTGGGCCCTCGAAAACCGCCATCTTCGGTAGTTGTTGCGGCGACATATCCGGTAGGTCCTGACACCTGCAAACTTCGCAACCACTACTCACGGTGAGAACACAGCGAGGGACTCAACCGGCGCCGTGCTGGGCAAGTTGCGAGAAGGCCAACTCGCCTGCGCCCGGTGCGCGATCCAAGTACAGCTGATGAAGGTGCAGACGAGGTCTGATGGAGCGGTGGCAGGAAGACCGTGCCAATTTCTCCCTCCCGCAATCGTCATGTGCTGAGGTTCCTGCTGGTTGACCGTGTATCGTCCTCGGACTGCTGCTTCGGGACGCCTCGCCCCCGCATGCGGTCCATCTCGCGCCATTCCGGCCGCAGTCCAGTCAGGTTCGTGGTGAGGAAGTACATAGCCCCGCCAGCTAGCAGCACCGGCACCAGCCCGACGGAGGCCACGGCTGCCCCGGCGATCAGCCCGCCGAGGGGGATACCGGACCAGGCCAGCGAATCGCCGAGCGCGTTGACACGGCCCAGCATCGGGCGCGGCACTCGCTCGAAGAGGACGGCCCCGATGATCGGGTTGAGGAAGCCTGCACCGAGCCCGCTGAACACGAACACGGCCAGCACAACACCCATCGGCGCATCGGAGGCGAGGATCAGGAACCTCGGCGCCCCGGCGAAGAAGAACCCGGTGAAGAACACCGCCCGGCGCCGCAGCCGGTGCGCGATCGCTGCTGCCAGTAGGCTCCCGCCGGTCGCCGCGGCTCCCGCCATGCTGCCCATCAGGCCGATCGCTGCGGGCCCGTTGCCGGACTCCTTGGCCCAGACAGGAATGAGTACCGAGGTGAAAGCCGCATCCAGCAGGTTGGTAACCCCGACCATGACGATGATGGCGAAGAGTAACGGGTCTCTACGCAGGAAGGTGAAGCCCTCGCCGAACCGTCGCCAGTAGCCCGGCTCTGTCTCCCCGTCCGGCGATTTGGTTTGCGCAGGTGCGTGCCCCATATCCCGGGGCAGCGCCAGTGCGATGATCACCGATCCGGCCGCAAAGCAGACTGCGTTGACAACCAGACCCGTCAAGGGGCCGAGTAGCGCCACCAAGGAGCCGCCGACCGCCGGGCCGACGGTGGAAGCGAGTCGCTCGATAACGCCGGACAGTCCCGTGGCTCGCTCCAGCGGTATCCGGCTGTGGTCGGCCGCCTCCGGCACCATGACTTCCTTGGCGAGGTCGCCGGGGCCGCGGGCCGCGCCGATCAGCGCGACAAGGACCAGCAGCAGGGGAAAGGAGAGTAGGTCCAGGGCGTGGAGCAGGGGAACGACAGCGGCGGCGGTCGCGCTGGCCAGGTCGGTGGTCCAGGAGACGATGCGCGGGCCTATTCGGTCCACTAGCGGCCCGGTGAGCGCCTTGACCACCACATACGGAGTCATCTCGCAGAAGGCGACCAGCCCGGTCTGGGTGGCGCTGCCCGTCGTGACGAGCACGAACCAGGGCAGCGCGATGCCCGAGATCCGAGTGCCGGTCAGCGACACCGCCATCGCCGCGAGCACCCCGCCCAGCGGCCGTAAGGTACGCACGCTGGATGTGCCGTCGGTACCCGGGACGCTCTCCGTCACGGCTTCTCCGTCCCCGTCGCCTTCTCAGCACTGGAAGACACCGCCGATGAGGCGGACGGATCCGACTCGGGCAGAAGGTAGGTGATCACAGAGAACCGCTCGGCGCCCTCAGGAGCCTGCGCCGCTGCTTCCGGCGTGTCCTGCCGATAGCGGGTGATCACTCCCCGCAACTCCTCATACAGTGCGGAAGCCTCCTCGGAGGTGAGCCGCAGGGCCCAGTCGCTCATGTCGAAGGTGTCCCGCCACTCGCGGGGCATCGTCTGAAGCCCGTTGAGCGCCTGCTGAGTGCGCATGGTGTAGGTGGCGGCGACGGACTGCAGGTAAGCCAGTGCGGCCTCAGGCTCCCGCTCAGCGAGATCGTGGTCGTTGAACCACGTCGTCCGATGCACCGAACGCCACCAGCGCTCTCGCGCATTGCCGCGTTCCGTGTCCTCCTCGACGAAACCCGCCGCTCCGAGCTGGCGCAGGTGGTAACTGGCCGTGCCGGAATTGACGCCCAGCTGCTCCGCAAGCCGGGTGGCCGTCGACGGGCCATGCTTCCGCAGCAGTCCGACCAACTGCACCCGTACCGGGTGTGCGAGGGCACGCAGCCCCTTGGCATCCAGAACGACCGTGTTCGGATCAGGGTTCGTGCCCTGCGGGATCTCACTCGGTTCAGTCATACCGCGCACTGTAGACCGCAAACAGTTCTTCGCAAAGGGTTCTTCGCGAAGAACTCTTTGTGGTTGACTGCAGACGCTCGACGGCAGATCCACGCGGATCTTCGCCGGCGAGAAGTCCGGCAAGAGCGCCGAGCGCGAGGAACTGTGGAAGGCCCTCGATTACCTCCGTGAAGGTGACACCCTGGTCGTCCCGTCACTGCACCGGCTTGGCCGCTTCATCCAGGACCTCATCTCCATCGTGTCCGGCGTGCGCAAGCGCGGCATCGGCTTCACCTCGCTGCTCGAGGCACTCGACATCACCCCCCGGGCGGGCGCCTCGTCTTCCACGTCTTCGCCGCCCTCGCGGAGTTCATCCGCGAACTCATCGACCAACGCACCAACGAGGGCCTGGACGCCGCCCGCGCCTCGCCCGCGACCTGCTCACTTCGCCCGGAGGAACTGTCGCCTCGATCGCGAAGCTCCTCGGCGTCTCCCGCAGCACCATCTACAAGAACATGCCCGAACTGAAGGGTGGCCGCCTCGCGCTCGCCGAGGTAGTGCGCGCGCCCGGATTGCCCCGCCTTATGCCGTCGGCAGAGTGATCAGCGGCTCCCCGCCGAATTCCGCCCCGATACTCCCGGGGCCGCAAGTGGCAGCGTGACCTTTCATTCGACTGCTCGTTTGATACGCAGACAGGCGTTCAGGGTCTTTGCTGGGCTCGAGCGCGTCCGTCATGTGAGACGTCAGTCGCTCCCCGGCCGGTCTGGCTGGTGGCTGCACTTCCGACGAGGTGCACTCAGGGCTGACCAGCTCCAGTCATCAGTCAAAGGGGGTGCCTTGATGACTACGTTCGGTGTAAGCGAGCCCACCCACCCCGTCGTGCTTCCTCAGCGGCGGGCTCTGGAATCCGCGCCAGCAGACAACCCTGGGAGCAGGGACGAAACGGGACGCGGACTCCGTCGGCGATCGACCGACGGCACTGGCATCGGACATGAGCGAGGGGAGACTCCCGGTGGCAGCACCCAGCGCCGGGAGCGTCACCCCGAGGCGCTGGGCGCCCAAGAGGAGCCCAGCGCCGAGGGAGCAGTCGCCGCCCGTGAGGGCGGTACCACCGTTCGTACGCCCACGGCTGGGGCAGCCTGTGTGCCTGTGCTGGACCGCCGCGGCAGACCACTCATACCGACGCACCCGGCTCGGGCCCGGAAGCTCCTGGACCAGGGGCGCGCGGTCGTTGCCAACCACACCCCCTTCGCCATTCGGCTCAAGGACCGGCTCCTGGAGCAGTCCGAGGTGGCCGGCGTCGCGGTGAGGATCGATCCCGGGAGCAAGGGAACCGGCATCGCGATTACCGTGGATCAGGATGCGGTCGTCCCATCGACAGCACCCTTCCGCGTGCGCCGCGGCCTGTTCGCGGCTGAACTGGTGCATCGAGGGAGCTACATCAGTAAGCGGATGCAGCAGCGGGCGGCGTACCGGCGCCGTCGCCGCAGCTCGAATCTGCGGTACAGGGCCCCGCGCTTTGACAATCGCGCGAGGGAGCCTGGTTGGCTCCCGCCCTCCATTCAGCATCGCGTCGACAGTACGGTTTCCATCGTGCGGCGACTTGTACGGTTGTTTCCGGTGAGCGAGGCTCACATGGAGAGCGCGGCATTCGACACGCACGCTCTGTCAGCGGGGCGCCCACTGGAAGGGGCTGAGTATCAGCAGGGAACCCTGTACGGCTATGAGATTCGGGAGTACCTGCTTGCCAAGTGGGGCCGCGCCTGCGCCTACTGCGGTGCGGTCGGCGTCCCCTTGCAGATCGAGCACATCCGGCCTCGGGCGCGAGGCGGGAGCGATCGTGTCTCCAACCTGACCCTGGCATGCGGTCCATGCAACCAGGCCAAGGGCGTCATGCCTCTTGCTGAGTTCCTTGCGGACCAACCTGACCGGCTCGCGAGAGTCGAAGCGCAAGCTAAGGCGTCCCTCAGGGACGCCGCTGCGATGAACGCCACTCGCCAGCAACTGTGCCTGGCACTGTCCGAACTCAATATGCCCGTGCGGGCATGGTCCGGAGGGCGGACGAAATACAACAGAACCCGCATGCGTCTGGCCAAGACGCACACCCTGGACGCCCTGTGCGTCGGCGAGCTCCCCGAAGCGGCAATCGTGGTCCGGCACCCGGAAGCCGTGCTGGTCGTCACGGCCACGGGCAGAGGCCTTTATGCACGTACCACGCCTGACAAGTTCGGCTTCCCGCGGCTACTCCGCCCCCGTGACAAGCAGCACTACGGCTATTCCACGGGGGATCTGGTCTCCGCGTCGCTGCCCTCGGGCAGGTACCAGGGGAAGCACACGGGTCGAGTGGCCGTTCGGGCCACAGGCCGTTTCAACATCCGCACAGCAGCAGGGCTGGTCCAAGGAATCCACCATCGCCATCTCCGGCTCCTGCAGCGAGCGGACGGTTACGGCTACGGCCAACGTCCGGAAGGCGCCTCGGTGGGGCGCCGTACGTGACGATGTGATGTCCAGCATCCGGGACGTGACGCGCATCTCTAACCGCCCAATGAACACCCGGCGGACGCTAGTCTCCGCCGCAGGGCCGAAGATAAGCAGTGTGTAAGCCGTTCAGGGGAGTCGACACAGTGGCACGGAAGCTTGCCGTCATCGGAGCCGGACTCATGGGGTCCGGTATCGCCCAGGTCTCAGCCCAGGCGGGGTGGGACGTCGTTCTGCGCGATGTCACCGACGAGGCGTTGACCCGTGGCACGGACGGCATCAAGGCCTCGTACGACAAGTTCGTCGCCAAGGGCAAGATGGACGCGGAGGCTGCTCAGTCGGCGCTCGCGCGGATCACCGCGACCACCGATCTGGATGCGGCCGCGGACGCCGACATCGTCGTCGAGGCCGTCTTCGAGAAGCTCGAGGTCAAGCACGAGATCTTCCGGGCGCTCGACAAGCTCGTGGGCGAGCGGGCGGTGCTCGCCTCGAACACCTCCGCCATCCCGATCACCAAGATCGCGGCGGTCACCGAGCGCCCCGAGCGTGTCGTCGGCACGCACTTCTTCTCGCCGGTGCCGATGATGCAGCTCTGCGAGCTCGTCCGCGGCTACAAGACGAGCGACGAAACCCTCGCCACCGCGCGGGAGTTCGCCGAATCGGTCGGCAAGACCTGCATCGTCGTGAACCGCGACGTCGCCGGCTTCGTCACCACGCGCCTCATCTCGGCTCTCGTCGTCGAGGCGGCCAAGCTGTACGAGTCGGGCGTGGCGACGGCCGAGGACATCGACCTCGCCTGCAAGCTGGGCTTCGGCCACGCCATGGGCCCGCTCGCCACGGCCGATCTGACGGGCGTCGACATCCTGCTGCATGCCACGAGCAACATCTACACCGAGTCCCAGGATGAGAAGTTCGCTCCGCCGGAACTGATGCGCCGGATGGTTGACGCCGGTGACATCGGTCGCAAGAGCGGGCAGGGCTTCTACAGGTACTGACCGAGCACGGCGCACGGGCTGACAGCGCCTGGCTCGCCGGGGCGGCCTTTCCGCAATGTTGTGAGGGCCTGGGGCGCCCCCAGGTCGCGAGGGCGCTCCATCGGGGTCGTGGTATCGCCTCATCGAGTGAATTCGGTACCGGTTCGCTTACAAGCAGCAACGCTTCTGCCCGACCGGCAGTCAGTTGCAGTGACGAGTGACAAACGCAGACAAGATCACCTACTCAGGAAACTCAGGAATCTCGGGGAGCGCATATGCACATCAGGGGCGACCACGCCGAGCTGGTCGTCGGGGGCCGCCTCGACGTCCGCAGCGCGGCGGACGCCCGAACGGCCCTGCACACGGCTGTCGACGACGGTGTCGGCGATCTCGTGCTGGACCTGTCAGAGCTGGACTCCTGGGACGCCACCGGGCTCGGGGTCATCATGGGCGTACACCGGCGGGCCGGGCGCTGCGGCCGCCGGCTCGTGCTGCGCGGCGTTCCGCCCCAGATGCAGAGGCTGCTCGTGGCCACCCGGCTGCACCGCATCCTGGCCATCGAGGGCGGCATCGGGGTCGAATCCCTGCCCCGCGTCTGACGGGGACGACGGGGGCAGGGCTGCCGGTGTTTCCGCAGTTCGCCGGGTGACATCCGTGACGCCGGCGCGACAGGCCGTGACAGGCCCCTCGCGCGCAATCCTCACGAGACTGTGACGTCTCGGACGGCGCAGGACCCCGGCTGTTCGTACATACTGTGCGAAGGTCTAGGGTGCGGTCGCCCGTTCTGAACGACGGACCCACCGACGGGCACCGGACCAGAAGCGACAGCGCAGTGTGCACAAGGCCGGGAGGGGCTCCGCACACGACGCTTTTGGGGGGCTTGACCATGGACCCGACGAACAACGACGACTACGGCCATGACGGCCACACCGGCGAAGGCGCCGCACCCAAGCGCCCGCCGCGCGACCCGCTCACGCCCGACTTCGGGCAGCACGCAGCACCGGCGCTCGCCCGCACCGTCCAGCTCGTCTCGGGCGACTTCCTGCTCACCGTCAATCCCGTCGACGGCAGCGAGATCGAACCCTGCCCGCCGGGCGAACGGCCGCCGGGCCCCGTGAAGTTCACGGCCGCCGAGCGTGCCGAGCTGCGCCGCGCGAGCCGGCCGCCGGAGCCGCCCGGGCCCGCGCTGCCCAGAATGCCGCTCCTCGAGCGCCAGGAAGAGCGCGAGCGGCTCGCACGGCTGCTGCAGCGCGGCCGTTCCGTACGGCTGACCGGCCCCGCCGGTTCGGGGCGCACGGCCCTGCTCGACGCCGTCGCCGAGGACTGCGCGGACCTCGCCCCGGACGGCGTCGTCCGGCTCTCGGGCTACGGGCGCACGGCGGACGAACTGCTGTACGAGCTGTTCGCGGCCGTGTACAACGCGCCGCTCCACCGGCCCGAAGAGGCCCAAGTCCGCGACCATGTCCGTGAGATAGGCGCGGTCGTCGTCCTGGATGACCTCGAGTTCGGCGGCAGCGCGCTCGACGAGCTGCTCGAGGCGACGCCCGAGTGCGCCTTCCTCGTCTCGGCCACTCCCGATGTCGCCTCGCCCTCCGCGGACTCGCACCTCGAAGAGGTCTTCCTCGGCGGGCTGAGCCGCAGCGGTGGCCTGGAGCTTCTCGAGCGCGCCGTCGGCCGGGTCCTCACCGAGGACGAGGCGAACTGGGCCGGCGACCTGTGGTTCGAGTCCGAGGGGCTGCCGCTGCGCTTCGTCCAGGCGGGCGCTCTGCTGCGCCAGCGCGATGTGCTGCGCGCCGACCCGAACGCCTTCGACGCCTTCGGCTACTACGCCGACGCGCCGGTCGACGCGCCCTTCGACGCCGAGGACGGACACGACGTACCGCTGCCCTCGCTCGCCGAAGGCGCCGCGCCCGCCGCGCTGCTCGCGTCACGCCTGAGCAAGTCGGCCCGGGTCACGCTGCGGTTCGCCGTCGTGCTCGGCGGCGAAGTGCCGCACCAGGCACATCTGCCCGCCCTGGTGGGCGACACCCATGCCGACGCGGCCCTCGCCGAGCTCGTCGAGTGCGCCCTCGTCACGCCGGTCGGCTCCCGCTACCGGCTGGCAGCCGGTGTGGCGGCCCAGCTGGAGAGCGCCGGGTACGCCGCCGACGCCGACGACCGGGTCCGCACCGCCGCCCGGCACTACGCATGGTGGGCCAGTCACCCCTCGGTCACCCCGGAGCGGGTCTCAGCGGAGGCCGACGCCGTACTCACGGCACTGAGCCTCGCCGTGCCCCTCACCACGGCCGCCGAGCCGGACGCCGAGGAGCAGAGCGACGCCGTGCAGCTGGCGCGCGCCGCCGCGCCCGCGTTCGCCGCCGGGCTCGCCTGGGGCGCCTGGGAGCGGGCGCTGCGGTCCGGCTCCGAGGCGGCCAGGGCCTCCGGTGAGGTCGGCGAACAGGCCTACTTCCACCACGAGTTGGGGATCCTCGCGCTCTGCGGCGGTCACCTCGACCGCGCCCGCGTCGAGCTGGAGGCCTCCATAGGCCTGCGCGGGGCGCTCGCCGACAAGCGCGGCACCGTCGCGGGCCGCAGGGCCCTGGCGCTGGTCGCCGACCGCTCGGGCGCCACGCCGCCCGGCGGGCGGACGGCGGCGGGCGAGGAGGTGCCCGACGCGCGCTACGAGGAGTCCGCGTCGCCCCCCGGCGGCGTGCCGGCCGCGTATCCGCTCGCCCAGCCGGCGGCGGAGGCCACCCTCGTCACCCACCGCGACGGGGCCCGTCCAGGCGGCGAAGCCGAGCCCGCCGGCGCCCGGCGCACCATCCTCAGCGGCACCCGGCGCAATCTGGTGGCAGCGGGCGCGGGAGCCCTCCTCGTCGCCGTGCTCGGCACCGTGGTGACTCTCGGCGCCACGTCGGGCAACGACCCGGGGCCCTCGGAGAAGGTCGGCGTGAACCCGTCCGTGAGCGAGGGTACGGACGGCGGTGGCATCGGCGCCGACAAGGCGGACGAAGGGGACGACGGCGACACCGACTCGACGAAGCGTCCGACCGACCCGGGCGAGGACGGCATCCTCGGCACGGCCGACGACCCGACGCCGAGCGCGAGCGCGGAGCCGTCCGACGACGCCACGGGCTCCAAGGACCCGGACGACCCGACCAAGTCGCCGAGCAAGTCCCCGTCGAAGTCGCCCTCGAAGCCGCCGTCCGAGACGCCGGACGACCCGACGCCTTCGGACGACCCGACGCCTTCGGACGATCCGACGCCCTCGGACGACCCCACACCGTCGGACGACCCGACGCCGTCCGACGAACCCTCCACCCCGGACACCTCGGACTCGGCCAGCGGCCCGGCGCCGAGCAGCCCGGTGCAGAGCAGTCCCGTGGAGAGCAGCCCGGACGACAGCAGCGAACCCGCGTCGCCGAGCGGGGGCGCGTCGGATACGAGCGGCGCGTCGTCGGTCATCTGACGCGCGTACGGCGGTAAGGCGCCGCCGTACGGACCACGTACAACGACGGAACAGGCGTACGGCAGGCGTACGGGCAAGGGGACCGGATCCCGAACGGATCCGGCCCCCTTGCCCGTACTGCCGAGGGTCAGAACAGGCGCAGCTTGTCGTCCTCGATGCCGCGCAGTGCGTCGTAGTCCAGGACGGTGCAGCTGATGCCGCGGTCCGTGGCGAGCACGCGCGCCTGCGGCTTGATCTCCTGGGCCGCGAAGACGCCCTTGACCGGCGCGAGATGCGGGTCGCGGTTCAGCAGTTCCAGATAGCGCGTGAGCTGTTCCACACCGTCGATCTCGCCACGCCGCTTGATCTCCACCGCGACCGTGCCGCCGTCGGCGTCCCGGCACAGGATGTCGACCGGGCCGATGGCCGTCGGGTACTCGCGGCGGATGAGGGTGTAGCCCTCGCCGAGGGTCTCGATGCGGTCGGCGAGCAGCTCCTGCAGGTGCGCCTCCACACCGTCCTTGATCAGGCCGGGGTCCACGCCCAGTTCGTGCGAGGAGTCGTGGAGTATCTCCTCCATCGTGATGATGAGCTTCTCGCCCGCCTTGTTCACGACCGTCCACACGCCCGCGTCGTCCCCGTCACCCTCCTTCAGGGTGCACGGCGGCGACATCCAGTTGAGGGGTTTGTAGGCCCGATCGTCCGCATGGATCGAGACGCTGCCGTCGGCCTTCACCAGGATCAGTCGGGGAGCGGACGGGAGATGGGCCGTGAGCCGGCCCGCGTAGTCCACGGAGCAGCGGGCAATGACGAGACGCATGGTCGCCAACGCTACTCGACGCGGCGTGGTCCACGCGATTCTCGTCCCTTTCGTGTACCACGGCCCTCGACCCGGCCCTCCGGGTTGCCCCTTTTCTCCCCGTTCTCAGGTGGCCGGTTGTGCGTGCATTCTCCTGGTGCGGTCAGGATCCGATGTTTACCGTGGAAGCAGGAGGTCGCGAAACGCGCACACAGCGTGTTCGATATCGCGAACTCCTTCCCGGTCCGTCAGCCCCCACTTCCCGGGGGTCCGAGAGGAGAACTCATGTCGCTCGACGTCTCACCGGCCCTACTTGAACAGGCCGAGCGAGGCGAGGTCGACGAAGCAGCCTTCGTCGACTGCGTCCGGACCTCCCTGCCTTACGCATGGGAGATGATCAGCTCCCTGGTGGCCCAGCTGAAGGTCGACGGCGGTGCGTTCGCCGACAACCAGACGCCTCCGCCGGACGAGCAGGCACGTGGGCAGCTTCTGCGTGCACTCGCGAGTGACGCGATACGCGGCGCGCTGCAGCGGCACTTCGGTGTCCGCCTGGCGTTCCAGAACTGCCACCGCGTGGCGGTGTTCCCGCTGGATCCCGAGGTGGACGAGAAGCTGGCCCGGTTCACGTCGGTGCGGGCCCAGTTGCTGAACCAGTCGCCCGAATTCCGCGACTGCTGAAAGCTTTTGCTGCCGCTCCGTACGCGGGAGGTGTAAGCAGTGCCGGAGCGGCAGCTCCCCGCCAAGGTGCACGGGCGAGCGTGGGCGTGCGGCCTGGCCGGCCGGTCACATGCGACGGTGCGGGATGCGGCATTTTTGCGGCATTCTTCTGAGGCGGAATGCGGCATGTTCTTCTGAGGCTCGGACATCACACGGCGGGCGTGGCCGGCCGGCGTGGGCGCGCCCGCTCCCCTTCCGGCCTCATCCCAGCTGCGGCAGCACCTCCGCCCCCAGCCTCCGTACGTTCTCCTCGGTCGCCGCCAGATCGCCCGTGCCCTCCACGAGCAGGGCGAAGCGCGTGATGCCGGTGCGCTCCGCGGTCGCTGCGAGACTGTCGGCGCACTGCCGCGGTGTGCCCACGGGGTGCAGCCCGCAGAGCAGCTCCGTGTAGGCGAAGGGGTCGCGCATGCCGCGTACGCGGCCGTCCACCGTGACATGGGCGGCGAGGCCCTGCCGCAGCCAGCCGGGCATCGCTTTCGCCAGCGCCTCCTCGGCCTCCGCCCGGCGGTCCGCGATCTGCACGACACCGGCCGAGACATGGGCGGCTGCGGAGATCTCCTCCGGGGTGCGGCCGGCGTCGCGTGCCGCCGTGCGCCACAGGGAGACCATTTCGGCCTTCTCCTCGTCGCCGCAGTGCATGCCGAGCAGCATCGACAGACCGCGCTCGGCGGCGAGCCGGACGCTCGCCGGTGAGGTACAGGCGACGAGCACCTCGGGTCGTGCAGGTCCGGTCATCGCCTCGTCCGGCCGCGGTACGACGGGGACTTCGCGGAAGGAGAACCGCTCGCCCGTGCCCGCGACGCGCGGTTCGCTCAGCCAGCGCAGCAGCAGATCCAGGGACTCCGGGAACCCCTTCTCGTACGCCTCCAGGCCCGCGCCGAAGACCTCCAGGTCCACCCAGGGCCCGCCGCGGCCCACGCCCAGCGAGAACCGGCCGCCCGACGTCACGTGCAGCAGCGCGGCCTGTTCGCCGAGCGCCACCGGATGCGCCGTGGGCAGCACGCTCACCGCCGTGCCGACGTGGAGGCGGCGGGTGCGGCCGAGCAGCAGGGCGGCGAGCGTCACCGCCGAGGGGCACGTCCCGTACGGCACGAAGTGGTGCTCGGCGATCCACACCGAGTCCAGGCCGGCCTCGTCGGCCACCTCCGCCGTCCGTACGGCCCGGTGCAGGGCCTCTCCCTGACCCTGGCCGGGGAACTGGGCGGCCAGGACAAAGCTTCCTACGCGCATCGCACTCATGCCTCCTTGGCGCCGACGCGACGAACCCCCTTACCGGCAACAACGTATGACACGTGCCAAAGGCACGGGCACGTAAGGAGATTGGCCGATTGTCGGCGGAATGTGAGGGGTTTTGGGGTAGTTGGTGGCATGCGCCTACCCATGGGCGTGACGCGTAGGCTGGACACGGCCCGTGTTCCCTGTATAGCCCGTGAGGTGTGCCCGTGTCCCCGCGTCGAAACCGTGCGTCGTCCCGTCGGGGTGGAGGCTCCGGCGGCTGGGGCGCGGACGAGGACCGCAGCGACCGCTACGGCGGCTTCCAGTCCATGGAGAGCTGGCACGGCGAGGAGTGGTGCGTGCGCCATGTCGCCGGCGCGAGCGCGGCCGGCAAGACGTACCGCTGCCCCGGCTGCGACCAGGAGATCGCGTCCGGGATGGCGCACGTCGTGGCCTGGCCCGAGTACGCGGGTGTGGACGACCGGCGCCACTGGCACAAGGCCTGCTGGAACGCGAAGGACCGCCGCACCACGCGGGTGCAGCGGTCCCGTAACGCGCCCCGGTTCTGAGGTGTTGAGGCCGGCGTCAAGTGGCGGTCACACGTCGCGCTTCTCCAGCAGCGCGAAGGCGCCCGCGAGCGCGGCCACGGTCAGACCGATCAGCAGCCACAGCTGCGGGTTGCCGTGCCCGCTCTCGGTGTCGAGCCCGAAGATCTTGGCCAGTGAATTCGGGGCGTTGTAGTCCATCATCTTCTCGCCGATCTTTCGGGTGCTCTGCGAGATCATGAGGAACGCCGGCAGGATCGCGGGCACCAGCACCAGGCCCAGCATCGCGGTGATCGCACCCGCCGAGTGGCGCAGCATCGAGCCGACCGCAAGCGCCAGAACGCCCAGCAACGACACGTACAGCGCGCCCTTGAAGACGGTGCCGGCCCACTCCGTGCCCGTGGCCTCGGGCCCGCTGTGCATGGCCGACGTCGCCAGGCCCACCAGCCCGATGGCGACCGCGGACGTGACGTAGGCGACCGCGAAGTAGATCAGCACCTTCGCCGCCAGCACGCGGTGGCGCTGCGGCGACGCCGTGAAGGTGGTGCGGATCATGCCCGTACCGTACTCGGATGAGACCACCAGCACGCCGAGCGTGATCAGGCAGATCTGGCCGAGCACCAGGCCGAAGAAGGCCGGGAGACTGAACGGCACGTTCACGTAGTCCCTGTCGTTCGTCTGCGTTGCGACGAGCAGCCCGATCCCGATGACCAGGAACAGGAAGACGCCCAGCGTCCACATCGTGGAGCGCACGGACTTGATCTTCGTCCACTCCGAGCTGATCGCGTGGCCGAGATGCGTGCGTGTGACGGGGATCGGCGAGGTGTACAAACCGCCCGGTCCGGCCTGCCAGTTGCCGGCCGGGGCGGCGGCCGGTACCTGCGGGGCGGGGGCGTACGCCTGCTGGTTCACCTGCTGCGGGTGCGGCGTCGTCATCGGGGGTCCTCGCTGGTGCGCTGGGTCGTGTCGGGGGTGGCGGGGGCGGGGGCTGCCGGCGGCTGTGCGTAGGGGTTCGGTGCGGCAGCCGGCCCGGCGGCGTACGGACCGGCGGCCTGCCCGCCCGCGTACGGCGCACCGGCCGGAGCCTGCGGCATCGCGAAGGGCTGACCGCCCTGCTGGGGCGGCGGGGGCGCGTACCAGCCGGACTGCCCCTGGCCCGGCACCGGCATCGGCTGCGGCGGCGTCACACCCGGCGGGAGCGGCTGCTGGAGCCCGGCCCGCTGGTCGATCGTCGAGCGGTAGTCGACGGCGCCCTGCGTCATCCGCATGTACGCCTCCTCCAGCGAGGCCTGGTGCGGCGAGAGCTCCCACAGGCGTACGTCCGCTTCGTGCGCCAGGTCGCTGATGCGCGGCAGCGGCAGACCGGTCACGCGCAGCGCGCCGTCCTGCTCGGGCAGCACCTGGCCGCCGGCCTCGGTCAGCGCGGCCGTCAGCTTCTCCCGCTGCTGCGGCTCGGTGTCGGGCGTCCGCACCCGTGCGAAGTCCGCGGAGTTGTGCGAGATGAAGTCCTTGACGCTCATGTCGGCGAGCAGCTGCCCGCGGCCGATCACGATCAAGTGGTCGGCGGTGAGCGCCATTTCGCTCATCAGGTGAGAGGAGACGAACACCGTACGGCCTTCGGCGGCCAGGGACTTCATCAGATTGCGGACCCAGAGGATGCCTTCGGGGTCAAGACCGTTCACCGGCTCGTCGAAGAGCAGCACCTGCGGGTCGCCGAGCAGCGCGGCCGCGATACCGAGGCGCTGCCCCATACCGAGCGAGAAGCCCTTCGACCGCTTCTTCGCCACGTCCTGCAGGCCGACGACGCCCAGCACCTCGTCGACCCGCCGCGCCGGGATGCCCGACAGCTGGGCGAGGCACAGCAGGTGGCTGCGGGCGCTCCGGCCGCCGTGCACGGCCTTGGCGTCGAGCAGCGCGCCGACCTGGCGCGGCGCGTTCGGCAGCCTGCGGTACGGATAGCCGCCGATCGTCACCTGGCCCGACGTGGGCTGGTCCAGGCCGAGGATCATCCGCATCGTCGTCGACTTGCCCGAGCCGTTGGGGCCGAGGAAGCCGGTGACGGCACCCGGCCGCACCTGGAAGGAAAGGTTGTACACGGCCGTCTTGTCGCCATAGCGCTTCGTCAGGCCGACTGCCTCGATCATTCTCCGCACCCATCGAGAGGTCAGGACGTCGGGGCGCGCGCCCCCGTAAGGGTTAGGAGGATATCGGGGCGCTGACGGTTCCACCCAAAGGACGGCAGGGACGGGGGGCTGGTCAGGCGTCCCGTTTCTTGATCACCGCATAGCCGCCGACCAGCGCCGCCATCACCCACAGCACCATGATTCCGAGCCCGCCCCACGGCCCGTACGGGGTGTCGTCGCCGAACGGCGTGACCACCTGCATGATCTTGCTGCCCGCCTGGTCCGGCAGATACCGGCCGATTTTCTCGGTCGCCGAGACGTTCCCCAGGATGTTGGAGATCAGAAAGAAGAACGGCATCAGAATGCCGAGCGAGAGCATCGGGCCCCGCAGCATCGCGGCGACGCCCATCGAGAACATCGCGATCAGCATCATGTAGAGGCCGCCGCCGATGACCGCCCGCAGGACGCCCCGGTCGCTGAGGGACGCCGCGTGCTCGCCGAGCATCGCCTGCCCCAGGAAGAAGGCGACGAAGCTGGTGGCCAGTCCGACGACGAAGGCGAGGAGCGTGGCGACGGCGACCTTGCCGAAGAGGAAGGTGCCGCGCTGGGGGACGGCCGCGAGCGAGGTACGGATCATGCCGGTGCTGTACTCGTTGGAGACGACGAGGACGCCGAACACGATCATCGCCAGCTGACCGAGACTCATCCCGGCGAAACTGATGAAGGTCGGGTCGAAGGAGACCTGTTCCCGGGCTCCCAGGCTGTCGAACTCCCGCTTGGACAGGATGCTGATGAGCGTCCCGAGAGCGATGGTGACGACGGCGGCGAGACCGAGCGTCCACACTGTGGATGACACCGACCGGATCTTGGTCCATTCCGACCTGACGACCTGGATCGCAGACATGGTCAATGCCCCTTCCGCTGTTGCCACGTGGCACCCCATTCGGGCTGCTGCTCCGGCGGTGACGGAGTGGTACCACCGACGGTCTCCGCGTGCGCGTGGTACTCCACGGCCTCGGCGGTGAGCCGCATGAACGCCGCCTCGAGCGAGGCCTGCTGCGGGCTGAGCTCATGGAGGACGATCCCGTTCCGGGCGGCCAGCTCACCCAGCAGCTCCGGTTTGCCGCCGTCCACCTCGAGGGCGCCGTTGCCGACCTCGACGGCGCTGATCCCGGCCCGGCTCAACGCGTCGAGCAGCTGCTCGCGCTGGGGGGAGCGGAGCCGTACGTACGAGCGGGAGTTCTGCTGGATGAAGTCCGCCATGGTGGTGTCCGCGAGGAGCCGGCCCTGGCCGATGACGACCAGATGGTCGGCGGTCAGCGCCATCTCGCTCATCAGGTGCGAGGAGACGAAGACGGTACGTCCCTGGGCCGCCAGCGACTTCATGAGGTTCCGGATCCAGTGGATGCCCTCGGGGTCCAGGCCGTTGACCGGCTCGTCGAACATCAGGATCCGCGGGTCGCCGAGCAGCGCGGCGGCGATACCGAGCCGCTGCCCCATGCCCATCGAGAAACCCTTGGCCTTCTTCCTCGCGACGGCCGTGAGGCCCACCGTGTCGAGGACCTCGCGGACCCGGCTGCGGGGAATGCCGTTGCTCTGGGCGAGGCAGAGGAGATGGTTGTAGGCGCTGCGGCCGCCGTGCACGGCCTTCGCGTCGAGCAGTGCGCCGATGTACTTGAGCGGGTCTTTGAGCTGGTCGTAGTGGATGCCGTCGATGCGGACGTCGCCCGCGGTGGGGCGGTCGAGTCCGAGCACCATGCGCATGGTGGTGGACTTGCCGGCGCCGTTCGGGCCGAGAAAGCCGGTGACCATGCCTGGGCGGACGGTGAAGGTGAGGTTGTTGACGGCCAGCTTTTCGCCGTAGCGCTTGGTGAGTCCGGCGAGCTCGATCATGTCGACAACGCTAGGGCGCCGCCGAAGGCGGCGCCTGTTGTACGGCACCCTTGGGGTGCCGGTGCCCTCTGCCGGGCGGGCCAACGGTTTCACGGCGCCCGCCGTCGTGGGGTTGTGCCCACCCGTTCCGCCCTGCGGAACGATTGCCCACAACGGGAGCGGCTCGACTGCCCACAACGGTCGACCCCACCGGCCTGCAGGCGCCCTCCGGCCGAAGGGGACGTGGCGGGGTGTGCGCCCGCAGCGGCTGGCGCTACGTATGGGCTCGCCCGACGACGTACGGCCTGGCGCCAGACCGAGGACGTACACCCCGGCGCGGCCCCGACCCAGTCACCGGCCGTAGGCGCCCCAGCCGACGACGGCCGGAGGCCAACGCAACCGTGCCCCGCACCGCGAACCGCGGTGCGGGGCACGTACAACTCGCGTCAGCGCGTCTGCTGGGCGGGAACCCCGCGCGAGATCGGCTCGTCCTCCGTCGGCGAGCCGGCCGCGGCCACCGCCGCGCCCGTCAGCGTCGCGAGCATCTCGCGGACGTTGGTCAGCTGCGCGTTGATGGAGTCGCGGCGGTTCGTGAGGGCCGCCAGCTCCCGCTCGGATTCCGAGCGGATCCGGTCCGCCTTGGCGTTCGCGTCGGCGACGATGTCCTCGGCCTGGCGCTGCGCCGTCTCCACGGTCTGGCGCGCACGCCGCTCCGCGTCCGTCCGCAGCTTCTCCGCCTCGAGACGGAGCTGCTCCGCACGGTGCTCGATCTCCGCGAGCCGCTTCTCCGCCTTGGCCTGACGCGACGCAAGGTCGCGCTCGGACTGCTCGCGGCGCTTGGCCAGGTTCGTCTCGAAGTCGGCGGCCGCCTGCGCGGCCTTCGCCCGGGTCTCCTCGAAGAGGGCGTCCGCCTCCTCGCGCTTGGACTGCGCGTCCTTCTGCGCCTCGGCGCGCAGCGACGCCGCCTCGCCCTTGGCCTTCTCGACGATCCGAACGCCCTCGTCCTCGGCCTTGGCCTTGCGGTCTGCGGCGAACGATTCTGCGTCGTTGCGCACCTGCTGGGCCGCCGACTCGGCGAGCTCGCGGTGCTGCTCGGCCGCGCGCCGGGCCTCCTCGCGCAGGTCCTTCGCCTCCTCCTCGGCGAGGCGGAGGATCTTCTCGACGCGCGCGCCGAGACCCGCGTACGACGGCTCGGCGTCGTTCACCTGGGCCTGGGCGTTCTGCGTCTCGAGGTGCAGCTCCTCGATGCGCTTCTCCAGAGCGGTGATACGCGCAAGGGCACTGTCACGGTCGGAGACGAGCTTGGAAATGCGTTCGTCCACCTGCGCGCGGTCGTATCCACGCCGCACAAGCTCGAAGCCGTAGGGGGAAGTGTCGCTCATGGGGTTCCTGTCGAATGAGACCGGTGAGGTGATAGGGAGAATCCTAGGGGCCCAATCGGCGTGTCATCGAGCAGATGCCCGTTAGATCTGGAGAATGACACCCCTTTTGAGTGGCTAAGGCCCGGAGCACTTGCGGAGCAAGAGCACCGAAGCTCCCTACAAAGCACGGAAGGGGCCGTTCTGGCTAGTCCTCCGACGGCTTACCACCCGATCGTGGAGGGCCTACCGTCGCTCCCGCCTTGACGCCGGCGGCGCCCTGACCGCCGTTCGCCGCGGCCCTGCCGGCCGACGGCGCCTCGAAGGACTCCAGCGCCTCGAGCACGTCCTGGACGCGGGAGATCTCGGCGTTGATGTCCTCGCGGCGGCGGACCAGCACCTCCAGCTCGCGCTTGCCCTCCTCGACCATCCGCTTGGCCTCGGCCTCGGCCTCGCTCTTGACACGCTCGGCCTCGCGCCCCAGTTCGGCCTTCTTCTGCTCGGCCTCCTTGAGTAGGGCCTCCGCCTTCTTGACCGCGGCGATACGCACCTTGCTCGCCTCGGAGTTGGCCTCCGCCAGCAGGTCCTTGGCCTTCGCCTCGGCCTCGGCCAGCTGGTCCTCGGCGGCCTTCACCAGCGCGTCGCACCGCTCGCCCGCGGACTTCATGGCTTCCGCGGACTCCCGCCTGGCGCGCTCGTGCAGCTCCTCGATCTCGGTGGTGATGCGGTCGCGCAGCTCCTCGGCGCGCTCCCGGATGGCGACGGCGTCCCGGCGCGCGCCGACGAGGAGTTCGTCGGCGTCCGCGCGGGCCTTCTCCACCAGTGCGTTGCCCTCGACGGTGGCCTCGGTGACGAGCCGCTCGGCCTCGTTGCGGGCGGCGCCGACCATGGTGTCGGCCTGCGCCTCGGCGTCCGCGGTGGCCTTGAACGCCTTCTGCTGCGCCTCGGAGGTGAGCTTCTCGGCCTCCGCGGTGGCCTCCGTGATGAGCTTGTCGACCTGCGCGGCCGCCTCGGAGCGCCGCTTGTTGGCGTCCTGCCGGGCCTCGTCGAGGGTGCGCTCGGCCTCCTCACGGGCCGCGGACGTGAGGCGCTCGGCCTCCGCCTCTGCCTCGGCCTTGACGCGCTCCGCCTCGCTGCGCATCCGCTCGGCGTGCGCCTGCGCGGACCCGACGGTCTCGGCAGCCTCGGCACGCAGCCGCTCGGCCTCGCCGGCCGCGTCGGAGACGAGCTTCTCGGCCTTGGCGACGGACTCGGCGCGGACCCGCTCGGCCTCCGCGTTCGTCTCCGTGGTCAGCCGCTCCGCCTCACTGACGGCCTCACCGATCAGCGTGTCGGCCTGGGTCGCCGCGTCGGACCGGATGCGGTTGGCGTCCTCGCGGGCCTCGGCCCGGGTGCGCGCAGCGTCCTGCTCGGCGGTCGCGACGGTCTCGGACGCGTCCGTACGCACCCGCTGGGCATGCTCGGCGGCCTCGGAACGCAGCCGCTCCGACTCGGCGATCGCCTCCGAGACGGTGCGCTCGGCCAGGGACTTGGCGGCCTCGGTCTCCTCCGCCGCCTCGCGCCGCAGCCGGGCCGCGTCCTCGGCGGCCCGCTCCCGCTCGGCGTAGGCGTCGGCGCGGACTCGGTCCGCCTCCTCCTGCGCTTCCGTACGCGTGCGCTCCGCCGCGTGCTCGGCGGCGCTGCGCAGGCCCGAGATCTCCTCCTGGGCCTGCTCGTGCAGCCCGGCCACGGAGTCGCGCACCTGCTGGGCGGTCTGCTCGGCGTTCGCGACCATCTCGGTCGCCCGCCGGTCAGCCTCCTCGACGAGGCGTGCCGCTTCGGCCTGCGCCTCCTCGATACGGGCGCGCGCGGACGCCAGCAGCTCCTCGCTCTGCTCGCGGGCCCGCTCGCGCTCCTGGTCGGCCTCCTGGCGGGCCGAGCCCAGCGTCTCCTCGGCCTCGCGGCGGCGCCGGGCGGCCTCCTCCTGGGCGGCGGCCAGCGTCTCGGCGGCCTCGGCGGCGACGCGCTCGGCGGCGGCCGCGGCCTCGGCCCGTACGCGGTCGGCCGTCTCCTGGGCCTCCGTCTTCAGCCGCTCGGCCTCGGCGGCGGCCTCGCTGCGCAGCCGTACCGCCACGGCCTCGCCCTCGGCGCGGGACTGCGAGGCGTCCGCTGCGGCCTCGTTGCGCAGCCGCTCGGCCTCCGTCTCGGCCTGCGCCTGGAGGCTGCGGATGCGCTCCGCGGACTCGTTGCGCAGGCGGTCCGTCTCCTCGGCGGCCTCGCGGCGGATGCGCTCCGCCTCCGCCCGTGCGTCGCTGAGCGCCTGTTCGGCCGTGGCGAGCCGCTCCTCGGCCTCCGTGTGCAGCCGGGTCAGCTCCTCGGCGGCCTCGGACCGCCGTGCCTCTATGGCGCGCTCGGTCTCCTCGCGCAGCGCCTGCGCTGCCTGCTCCGCTTCGGTCTTGGTGGCCTCGGCCTGCTCGGCGGCCTCCGCGCGGTGCCGCTCGGCCTCGGCGCGGGTGCGCTCCAGGGTCTCCTCGGCCTGCCGGCGCAGCGTCGTGGCGCGCTCGATGGCCTCCGTACGCACGCGCTCGCTGTCGGCCGTCGCCGTGGAGCGCAGCTCGTCGGCGTCGGCCTTCGCCTTGGCAAGGAGCTCCTCGGCGCTCTTCGCCGCCTCCTCGATCTGCTGGATCGCCTCGCGCCGCGCCTCGCTGCGGATCCGCTCGCCCTCGGCGACCGCCTCGGCCCGCAGCTGCTCGGCCTCGCCGCGCAGCCGGCGCGCCTCCTCCTGCAGCTCGACCGTCTTGGCGCGGTACTCCTTGGTGTCGTCCTTCGCCGCGCCCTTGAGCTCCTCGGCGATGTCGTGCGCCTCCGCGCGCAGCCGGTCCGCCTCGGCCTCCGCCTCGCGGCGGATCCGCTCGGCTTCCTCGGTCGCGGCCTTCGTGGTCGCCTTGGCGTCCTCGGACGCCTTGTTCAGCACGTCCTCGGCGGTGCGCGCGGCCTTGGACAGCTGCGACGCGGTCTCCTCGGCCGTGATCGTACGGGCCTTCTCGGCGGCCTCGGCGATCAGCTTCTCGGCCTCGGCCTTGGCGTCCGCCACGACCTGCTCGGCCTCCGCCTTGGTGGACTCGGCCTCCTTCGTGGCCTCGCTCACCAGACGGGCGACCTGCTCCTTGGCGGTGCGGGTGCGCTGCTCGTTCGTCGACTCGGCGTTCGCCAGCGCCTTGACCGCGGCGTCCTTCGCCTCCGCGAGGACCTTCTCGGCCTCGGCGCGGGCCTCGCGCAGCGCGGTCTCGGCCTCGGCCATGCGCTGCTCGGCGGCGCGGCTCAGCTCGGTGGCCTGCCGTCGCGCCGCCTCGGACTCGCTCGCCGAGGAGCTGCGCAGCTGCTCCGCGTGGTCGGTGGCCTCCTGGGCCTGTGTGGACGCCGCGTTCAGCAACCGCTCGGCGTCGGTGCGGGCCCGGCGCAGGATCGCTTCCGCTTCGGCACGGGCGGTCTCCGCCTCCGTACCCAGCCGCTGACGTGCCTCGTCGGTGAGGCGCTGGGCCTCGGCACGGGCGGCGGCGAGCGCCTGCTCGGCCTCGGCCCGCGACTCCTCCAGCAGCCTGCGTGCCTGCTGCTCGGTGCGGGCGCGCAGCTGCTCGGCCCAGGCCACGTTCTCGTTGACGTGCGACTCGACCGTCGCGCGGCGCTCGGCGAGCTCCTGGTCGAGCTGCTGGCGGCGGGACACGGCCTCGGCGTGCAGCTCGGCCTGGAGGCGGGCCGCCTGCTCGGCGTGCTCCTGGAGGATGCGCTGGTTCTGGGCGCGGGCCTCGCGCAGCTCGCGCTCGGCGTCGGCGCGCAGCTGCTCGGCCTGGATCTGGGCGTTACGAAGGAGCTGCTCGGCCTGGTAGCCGATGTCGGCAGCGTCGTAGGCAGGACGGGACGCCAGGTTCCGGCGCGCCTCGTGGAGCTTGGCGCGCAACACCTCCACCTGGTAGCCGAGATCCTCGGCGTGCTGGACGGCCTTCTCACGCTCGGTCTTCAGCCGCTCCATCTCGGCCTCGAACCGAGAGAGATGATCGGCCTCAGGCCGTCGCCCGCTCTCCTGGCTTTCGTAGCCCCGCACTGCGCGGTCCCATCCGTCCCCTGGTCGCAAGTCTCTCCACACGAGCACCGTCCATCCGCCGAACGGGGCCCCCGGGGAATGGTGTCAGATCAACGGCGGAGCATGGGCTGCTGCCCCGACGCTCGTCCCCCGAAACCTGGACCCCGGCCCGCGACCCCCCGGCGAGCGGGGAGCCGCTCCAACCCTACCCGCCCAGCTCATCCGCTTGGCCGGGCCGAGCTGCCTTTTTCGGCCGGGGGTCCGGGGGTTGGCCTCCCCGGCCGGCCGGGGGACCGGGGGGCCGGGGGGCCGGGACGATGCAGTCCCGCGGACATGCAGTACGGACGTCAGTGCCCGGACGGCTCAGCGGGCGCCGAGGTGACCAGCTCCGTGAGGACTCCGTGGCAGTCCTTGGGGTGCAGGAACGTGATGCGCGAGCCCATCGAGCCGCGGCGGGGCTCGTCGTACAGGACGCGGACGCCCTTGTCCTTGATGTCCGCGGCATCGCCGTCCACGTCCGCGGTGCCGAAGGCGATGTGGTGCACGCCCTCGCCGTTCTTGGCCAGCCATTTGGCCACCGTGGAGTCCTCGCGGGTGGGTTCGAGCAGCTGGAGGTAGGAGGCGCCGCCGTCGGAGGTCTCGTTGATCTTGAGCATGGCCTCCCGTACGCCCTGCTCCTCGTTGACCTCGGAGTGGAACACCTCGAAGCCGTACGTGGCACGGTAGAACTCGACAGTCTTGTCGAGGTCGAAACAGGCGATCCCGATGTGGTCGATTCGCGTCAGCATGAATTCAGTGCAGCGCTCCGGCGTTGGTTACGCAACGTGCGCGCGATCACACCGTCTGCCGGATGACGGGGTGGGTACCGGTCAGTACATTCAAGTAAACCCTCGTTCACTCCTCGGCGCTGTCGCCGGAAGGGGATCTGTCTCATGTCTGGAACGAACGGCACCACCTCAGTGATCGTCGCGGGCGCGCGCACGCCCATGGGGCGGCTCCTCGGCTCGCTCAAGTCCTTCTCGGGTGCGGACCTGGGGGGCTTCGCCATCAAGGCCGCGCTGGACCGGGCCGGGATCGGCGGGGACCAGGTGCAGTACGTGATCATGGGCCAGGTGCTGCAGGCCGGGGCGGGGCAGATCCCGGCACGCCAGGCCGCGGTCAAGGCCGGCATCCCCATGAACGTCCCGGCGCTCACGATCAACAAGGTCTGCCTCTCCGGGCTCGACGCCATCGCGCTCGCCGACCAGCTCATTCGTGCGGGTGAGTTCGACGTGATCGTCGCGGGCGGCCAGGAGTCCATGACCAACGCTCCGCATCTGCTGCCGAAGTCCCGCGAGGGCTTCAAGTACGGCGCGATCGAGATGCTCGACGCGATGGCGTACGACGGCCTGACCGACTCCTTCGAGGGCATCGCCATGGGCGCGTCCACGGAGAAGCACAACACCCGGCTGGGGATCGCCCGCCCGGAGCAGGACGAGTTCTCCGCCCTGTCGCACCAGCGTGCCGCCGCCGCGCAGAAGAACGGCGTCTTCGAGGCGGAGATCACGCCCGTGGAGATCCCGCAGCGCAAGGGCGAGCCCGTCGTCTTCAGCAAGGACGAGGGCATCCGCGGCGAGACGACCGTCGAGTCGCTGGCAAAGCTGCGCCCGGCCTTCGCCAAGGACGGCACGATCACGGCCGGTTCCGCCTCGCAGATCTCGGACGGTGCGGCCGCGGTCGTGGTGATGAGCAAGGCCAGGGCAGAGGAACTGGGCCTGGAGTGGCTCGCCGAGATCGGCGCCCACGGCAACGTGGCCGGTCCTGACAACTCGCTGCAGTCGCAGCCGTCGAACGCCATCGCGCACGCGCTGAAGAAGGAGGGGCTCGAGGTCGAGGACCTCGACCTGATCGAGATCAACGAGGCCTTCGCCGCCGTCGCGGTGCAGTCAATGAAGGACCTCGGGGTGTCTACCGAAAGGGTGAACGTCAACGGCGGTGCGATCGCCCTGGGTCACCCGATCGGGATGTCCGGTGCCCGACTCGTCCTCCACCTCGCGCTCGAACTGAAGCGGCGCGGTGGCGGCGTGGGCGCGGCCGCGCTGTGCGGTGGCGGCGGGCAGGGAGATGCGCTGATCGTGCGGGTGCCCAAGGGCTGACCTCTCCTTTCGGTCGGGGTAGGTCCCCTTACGCGTCACGTCGTACGTGCCCGGTTCGCCCGGCACGCACGTACGTCGCGTACGAACACGTCTTGTCGGTACGACCCGGAACGGAGCTGTGATGCAGGACGTCGCCTCGCTGGTGGCCCAGGCCAGGGAAGGGCGGCCGCGGGCCGTGGCCCGGCTGATCTCCCTGGTGGAGGGGGCGTCCCCGCAGCTGCGGGAGGTCATGGAGGCGCTGGCGCCGCTGACGGGGCACGCGTACGTGGTGGGGCTCACCGGGTCGCCGGGCGTCGGGAAGTCCACGTCCACGTCCGCGCTCGTGACCGCGTACCGCAAGGCCGGGAAGCGGGTCGGCGTGCTGGCCGTCGACCCGTCGTCCCCGTTCTCCGGCGGCGCGCTGCTCGGGGACCGGGTGCGGATGTCCGAGCACGCGTCGGATCCCGGGGTGTACATCCGGTCGATGGCCACGCGCGGCCATCTGGGTGGGCTCGCGTGGGCCGCGCCGCAGGCGATCCGGGTGCTCGACGCCGCCGGGTGCGACGTCGTGCTCGTGGAGACCGTGGGGGTCGGCCAGTCGGAGGTGGAGATCGCCTCGCAGGCGGACACGTCCGTGGTGCTGCTCGCGCCCGGGATGGGCGACGGGATCCAGGCCGCCAAGGCCGGGATCCTCGAGATCGGCGACGTGTACGTGGTCAACAAGGCCGACCGGGAGGGGGCCGACGCGACCGCGCGCGAGCTGAACCACATGCTGGGGCTCGGGGAGTCCCGCGCGCCCGGTGACTGGCGCCCGCCGATCGTGAAGACGGTGGCGGCGCGCGGGGAGGGCATCGACGAGGTCGTCGAGGCGCTGGAGAAGCACCGGGCGTGGATGGAGGAGCGGGGCGTCCTCGCCGAGCGGCGGCTGGCCCGGGCCGCCGGGGAGGTCGAGACGATCGCGGTCACGGCACTGCGGGAACGGATCGGCGACCTGCACGGCGACCGACGCCTGAGCGCGCTGGCGGAACGGATCGTGGCGGGGGAGCTGGATCCGTACGCGGCGGCGGACGAACTGGTGGCGGGGCTAACGGAGCGCTGACGCGGCGCCGCCTGTCGGTGGTGGGTCGGGGTACGCGCGCGGCTCACGCCCGGCGGGTGGTTCGCCACCCGCCGGGCGTGGGTCCAGGTCCGCACGCGGCTCCTGGCCGGTGGTCGGTCGCCACCTGCCGGTACGTGGGTCGGGGCCGCGCCGGGATGTACGCCTCGGTCTGGCGCCGACCCCTCATCGTTCGGGGAGCCCGGAGTTTGCGCCAGCCGCTGCGGGCGCACATCCCGCCACGTCCCCTTCGGCGCGTGGGCGGCTACCGGCCGGTGGGGGGCGATCGTCACCGTTGTGGGCAATCGTTCCGCAGGGCGGAACGGGTGGGCACAACCCACGACGGCGGGCGCCCCTGCGTACGGCCTCAGCGCAGCTTCCCGTGGGCGCAGCCCGAGACGGGGCGACGGGTCAGTCGTCGTCGCCGTCGTCGTCCGGGCGCTCCGCCGTAACGGCGCCGGACCGCAGGTCCACGCCCCAGTCCCGCTCGACGCCGGAGGCGACCGTCTCCACCTCCCAGGCACGCCCCGTCCCGTCGTCGTCCACGTCGACAGACGTGACCGTTCCCCGCCCGGCAAGGGCCTTCGCCGCCTCCGAGGCGGACACGGACGCCCCGTCCAGAGCGGCCCGCACCCGCGCAGCGTCATCATCGTCCTCGTGCTCGACATGCGAGCCGAGGACCTTTCCCGTACGCGGATCGACCTGGACGCTCCGCCACTCGTCACCCTTGGTGAGCACGTCGACGTCCCAGACCAGGCGGTGGTGCTCGTCCTCGAGGTCGGCGGAGACCGCGGTCCCCGGCGTGTGTGCGAGCGCCGAGGCGATGGCCTCGCCGGCCGACACGCGCGCGGTCTTCACCTCGGCGGCGTCGTCCCGCTCGTCGTCCCCGACCCGCTCGTCGTCCCCGACCCGCTCGTCGTCCCCGACCCGCTCGTCGTCCCCGACCTGCTCGTCGTCCCTGATCTGCACGTTCGACGCGCGAGCCGGCGCCTCGTCCTCGCCCGTGATGGCGAAGGCCGTCACGGTCCCGCCGGCGATGAGGGCCGCGGCGGCGCCGGCGATGACGATGGTGCGCTTCATGATGGATCCTCCCGTTGTCGTACGGCTTCGTGCCGTTCGTTGCGACGAGGACCAATCTGGACGATCGATGCTGAAGCCCCGCTGAAGGGAACCTGAAGAAGCCTTCAGGTTCCCTTTGCGAAGCTGTGCGCATGCGGCTGCTGATTGTTGAGGACGAGCGGCGGCTGGCCCTGTCGCTCGCCAAGGGCCTGACCGCCGAGGGCTACGCCGTGGACGTCGTCCACGACGGGCTCGAGGGACTGCACCGGGCGGGCGAGGGCGCGTACGACCTCGTCGTGCTCGACATCATGCTGCCCGGCATGAACGGCTACCGGGTGTGCGCGGCCCTGCGCGCCGCCGGGCACGACGTGCCGATCCTCATGCTGACAGCGAAGGACGGCGAGTACGACGAGGCCGAGGGGCTCGACACGGGAGCCGACGACTACCTCACCAAGCCGTTCTCGTACGTCGTGCTGGTCGCCCGTATCAAGGCGCTGCTGCGCAGGCGCGGCCGGGCGGGCGGCTCGCCCGTGCACCGGGTGGGGGAGCTTCGGGTCGACACCGCGGCCCGCCGGGTGTTCCGCGGTGAGGATGAAGTGCCGCTCACCGCAAAGGAGTTCGCCGTGCTGGAGCACCTGGTGGTGCGGGTGGGCGAGGTCGTGTCCAAGGCCGAGATCCTCGAGCACGTCTGGGACTTCGCGTACGAGGGCGATCCGAACATCGTCGAGGTGTACGTGAGCGCGCTGCGGCGCAAGCTGGGGGCCCGGTTCATCAGGACCGTGCGCGGCGCCGGATACCGGCTGGAGGCCGCGCAGTGAGTGAGCCGAAGGGGCGCGTCGGTGTCGAGAGTGCGACCGCGCGGAGGCGTGACGAAGGAGGGCTGAGCACGGTCGCACTCTCGACACCGGCTGTGGCGCCCCGGAGGCGAACGGAGCCAAGAAGGGTGAGGCGGCTCCTGGGGTCCGTACGGTCGAGAGCCACGCTCGGGGCGACGCTGGTCGTCGCGGTGGCGCTGGTCGCCGCGGGTGCTGCCGTCGTCCTCGCACTGCGCGCGAATCTGACCGGTCAGGCGGACGGCCAGGCCGAGTCGGCCGCGCGCAGGGTGGCCGCTGATCTGGCGGGGCACACGCCGTTCGACCAGCTGGACCTCGAGGGCGACAACCCCGTGCAGGTCTTCGACCAGGACGGGCGGTTGCGCGCCGTCAGCGAGGATCTGGAGCGCATCAGCGGTACGGGCCGCGGCGCCGTGCGGCCGGAGGCGGTTCCGGCGTCGGATGATGACGACGAAGAGCATGACGACTCCCTCGAAGCGGGTGAGATCTCCGAGGAGGCCGCCTTCAGCGAGGGTTCGGCGACGGTCGACGGCGAGACCGAGGACTACCGGTTCGCCGAGGTCCAGGTGGAGGTGGACGGCCAGGGCACCCTCACGGTGTATGCGGGCGCGTCCCTCTCCGCCGAGCAGAGCGCCGTCCGCACCGCGTTGACCGCCATGCTCGTCGGCTTCCCGCTGCTGCTCGCCGTCGTCGCCGCCGTGACCTGGCTGGTGACCAGGCGCGCCCTGCGGCCGGTGGAGGACATTCGCCGCGAGATGGCCGCCATCACGGCCTCTGAGGACCTTGCGCGGCGCGTGCCGCAGCCGGACACGCACGACGAGATCGCCCGCCTTGCGCGGACCACCAATGAGACGCTCGCCGCGCTGGAGGCCTCCGTGGAGCGCCAGCGCCGGTTCGTCGCGGACGCCTCGCACGAGCTGCGCAGCCCCATCGCCTCGCTCCGGACGCAGCTCGAAGTGGGTGCCGCCCACCCGGAGCTGCTCGACGTCGACGGCGCGGTCGCGGACACCGTACGCCTGCAGCAGCTGGCCGCCGACCTGCTGCTCCTCGCCCGCCTTGACGCGGGGGAGCGGCCCGGCGCGATGCGCCTCGACCTGGCGGCACTGGTACGCGAGGAGCTCTCGCAGCGGACGGCCGACCGGATCCGTGTGGAGGCGGACCTGGAGCAGGTGGAGGTGGCCGGGTCGCGCGGGCAGCTGGCCCGTGTTCTGGGCAATCTGCTGGACAACGCACAGCGGCACGCACGCTCGCGGGTCACGGTCACCGTACGGGCTGAGGGGTCCTGTGCCGTGGTCGAGGTCGCCGACGACGGGGACGGCGTCCCGGAGGCCGAGCGGGAGCGCATCTTCGAACGCTTCGTACGCCTCGACGACGCCCGGACCCGGGACGATGGCGGCGCGGGCCTGGGCCTGGCGATCGCGAGGGACGTGGCCCTGCGCCACGCCGGAGCCCTAACGGTCGCCGACGCCCCTGAAGGAGGCGCACTCTTCGAACTCCGGCTCCCCGCCGACTAGTTCCCGTTGTGGGCAATCGTTCCGCAGGGCGGAACGGGTGGGCACAACCCACGACGTACGGTGCCCTGGCACATTACCCAGGCCGCGCGGAGCGCTACGGCTTCCCCCGCTGCACCCGCAAATGCTCCGCCACCGGCCGCAGCGACTTATGGAGCTCCTCGAGCGCCTCGGGCGAGAGGAGCTCGATGAAATGCCGCCGCACCGACGCGACATGGTGCGGCGCGACCCGCCGCATGGTCTCCATGCCGTGCTCGGTCAGCACGGCGAACAGCCCCCGGCGGTCCGACTCGCAGTTCTCGCGCCGCACGAGCTGTGCGCTCTCCATGCGCGTGATCTGGTGCGAGAGGCGGCTCTTGGACTGGAGGGTCGCGGCGGCCAGATCGCTCATGCGCATGCGGTGGCCCTCGGACTCGGACAGGTTGACGAGGATCTCGTAGTCGTTCATCGTCAGGCCGAACGGCTGCAGATCCCGCTCCAGCTGGTACGTCAACAATCTGTTGACTTCCAGGTGGGTGCGCCAGGCGCACTGCTCCGCATCCGTCAGCCAGCGCGTGGCCGTCTCGGTCTCCATGAGTCGATTCTACCTAAGAAGTTGAAATGCGGACGAGTGTGTGGGGTGTGACAGCGTGCACGCGTTCGATGTCACACTCCGCAGACTACCGCTCACAGGCCGAAGCGCCGCTGGAGATCCCCCAGCTGTCCGGGAAATCGCGGTACGCCAGCCTGGGGGCCGTGCTGTCCCTGGTGACCGGATACCCCGTGGCCGCCGGGCACACCTGCCTCGTGCGGGACGGCTCCCGTCGCCTGATCGGCCATGAGGGTTTCCGTCGACTGCAGCAGGACCGTGCCCGCCCCCACGAACTCGAACTGGTGCTCCTCGCCGGAGGTCCCGCCGATGCCCGTCATCGCACGTAGACCGCCCATCACGCCGGTCATGTACTCGTGGTCGTAGTGGTGGCACGGCGACGGGCAGTCGGCCCAGCCGACGAGTGCCTGCGGGTCGACCCGGATGGGGGGCTCCATGAACACCACGGGGCCGTTGGACGCGGCCACGAACTTGCCTGTCCCGATCAGCGTCAGAAAGCCGGGAACGATCGACTGCTTCAGCGAGAGACTTGGCTGAAAAGCGAGGAGGTTGCCTGAGCGAATGGTCAGGTTGCCGTCCTCCAGGTCGTACGAATTGACGTCGAAGGCCCGGTCCGCGAGCAGCATCTTGCCCTGGCCCTCGGCGACGACCCAGTCGCTCGCGTGCAGCGGCGAGTGGAAGGACGTACGGACGAGCCGGTCCAGGCGGCCGTGCCCGATGCCGTTGAAGTCGATCGACCCGTAGTAGGCGATCATCTTGCCCTTCTGCAGGAACCACTGGCTGCCCTTCAGTTCCACGCAGAAGGTGTACGCGTTGACGTTGTCGTCGGACGGCAGCGTCATCGGGTCGTGGATCACCGGGCCCGGGGCCCCGTAAGCGCTCACAGCTTCTCCTCCGAGGCCTGTACGTACACCGCGCCGCTGCCGGAGAGCTCCAGCTGGAACGCCTCACCGGAGCCGCGCCCCACCATGTCGCGCCAGCCGAGCGCCGTGGACAGCTTGTTGCGCACGTCGCCATGGTGGGCCACGTATGCCTGCGGGTCCACGTGGACGGGCCGCTGGGGTGTGATCGGGACCTCGATGACCCCGCCGTGCGCCATGACGGCGACCGAGCCGTGGCCCTTCAGGGTGGTGGTGAAGAGCCCCTGGCCCGTCACCTGGCCGCGGACCATGCCCATGACCCCGCCCTGCGAGCCCATGAACATCGTGCCCTGCTGCAGGGTTCCGTCGAAGGCGAGCAGCCGGTCCGCCTCCACGTAGAGCGTGTCGCCGGTCAGGCTGATCACCTGGATGTGGTGTCCGCCGTGGCCGAACAGCACGGTGCCGCTGCCCTCGACCGTCATCAGCGGGGTGGCCTCGTTCGCGACGCGCCTGCCGATCATCGACATCAGGCCGCCCTGGCCGCCCTGCATGTTGGGCGTGAAGCTGACCTCGCCCTTGTACGCGAGCATGGCGCCGCGCTGGCTGAACATCCGCTGGCCGGGCATGACCGTCGCCTCGACCATCTTGGAGTTGATCTCACGGAAGGGCATGTCAGACGTCCCCTGCGATCGTGTTGCGCTCACTGGGCTGTACGTAGACCAGTCCGTCGCCCTCGAAGCGGATCTGGAAGGCCTCGCCACCGCCCTCGCCCATGAACGTGCGGAAGGTCACGCCGGACTGGAAGCTCTGGCGTACGTTCCCTTGGTGCGCAATGTAGGCCCCGGGGTCGACGGTCAGGGGGTACTGCGAGGTCACCCGCAGCACCACCGCCGGCCCGTCGGACATGATCGCCGCCTGGCCGTGGCCCTCGACCGTGGTCGTGAACAGGCCGTTTCCCTGGGAGGCGCCGCGCAGCCCGGTGAACGACGTGCCGGTGCGCAGGCCGGCGTCGGTGCAGAGCAGATTGCTGGACTCGACGTACAGCTTGTCGCCCTGCAGATTGACGAGGTTGATCTCGGAGGCGCGGTCGGCGAACCAGCAGGTGCCGTGCCCCTTCACCTCCATCACGGTCATCTGCTCACCGGTGATGCGACGGGTCACCATGCCCCGGATGCCCTCGCCGCCACCGCTCAGCTTCTTGAACGCCATCTGGCCGTCGTAGGCGACCATCGAGCCGTTCTTCGCCTTGACGGCGTCGCCGGTCATGTCGACGGCGAGCACCTTGCTGCCCTGGAGTCGGAACGTTGCCACGGAAGCGACCGTAGCGGGGCAGAGCGGGGCGCGCACAGGGCCCACCGGATGATGCGGACCCTGATGCGACCCCTAGTACCTGCCGGATGCCACAATGGGCCCGCTTGTGCTCGCATTCACAAGATCAACGTTCAGGGCATCGTGCCCGGGCAGCCGCCCCCCGTCGTACCCCACCGAAGGTGACCCCCGTGGACATCAAGACCGCATCCGCACTCCGCCGCCTCCGACTGGTCTCCGCACCGGAGGCCGTCTCGTTCCTGCTGCTGCTCGTCTGCTCGGTGCTCAAGCGGACCACGGACTTCAACGCCGTCCCCGTGATGGGCATGATCCACGGCGTGCTGTTCATCCTCTACGTGATCTTCTGGCTGGACGCCTGGAACCGCACCAAGTGGGGGATCGGCACGGCTGCCCTCTACTTCGTCCTGTCGGTCCTGCCGACCGGCGGCTTCTTCGCCGACCGCAAGCTGAAGCGGGCGGCCGAGGACGAGGTGATCGCCTCCCGCGCCCGCAAGGAAGGGATCGTCAACGCATGATCGTCGCCTTCTCCGTGACCCCGCTCGGGGTCGGCGAGGACGTGGGCGAATACGTCGCCGACGCCGTGCGCGTCGTCCGCGAATCCGGGCTCCCGAACCGCACCGACGCCATGTTCACGTCCATCGAGGGCGAGTGGGACGAGGTCATGGACGTCGTCAAGCGCGCCGTCGCCGCGGTCGAGGCGCGTGCCCCGCGCGTATCGCTCGTCCTGAAGGCCGACATCCGCCCCGGCGTGACGGACGGCCTCACCTCGAAGGTGGAGACGGTGGAGCGGCACCTTTCTGCCTGACATCCGTGTGACACCCGTCCCGAGGGTCGCCTCGGACGCCGTGACGCCGTACCTGGTTCCCGGAAAGCCCCGGCCCGCGCGGGCCGGGGCTTTCTCGTGCCTCACTGTTTGAGCAACTGCTCAAAACCGTGTAGCTTCACCCGCAGAAGGTGTTGAGCAGTCGCTCAAAAGCTTCTCTGACCGGGGGTTTGGCGTGGGGCTGTACGTAGAGGCACGCATACGGGCCGATCTGGACGCGCTGTGGGCGCTCACCCAGGAGCCCGCGCACCATCAGCGCTGGGATCTGAGGTTCACCGAGATCGACTACCTGCCGCGCGCGGAGGGCGAGTCGCAGCACTTCCGGTACGCCACGCGCGTACTGCCCTTCCTGACGGTCGCGGGCACGGGCGTCTCCGCGGGCGAGAAGGAGCGCCCCGACGGCACGCGCACCTCGGCGCTGCGGTTCGCCTCGCCGCATCCGCTGTCGCTGCTGGCCGAGGGCAGCGGCTACTGGCGGTACGTGCCGACAGCCGACGGCATCCGCTTCCTCACCGGATACGACTACCGGCCCCGGTGGGGCCGCTTCGGCCGGGTCGCCGACCGGTTCGTGTTCCGCCCTCTGATGGGATGGGCGACGGCCTGGTCGTTCGACCGGCTGCGGCTGTGGCTGGAACACGGGATCACGCCGGAGCGCGCGCGGCTGCACTGGCTGGCGGAGACGGTCGCACGGGCCCTCACGGTCGCCGCCGCCTGCACGGGCCTCGCCCTGCGCCCCTTCGTGGAGCTCGCCGAACCCGTCACGGCACCCCTCGTGTACCTCCTCCCGCTCCTCTGCGTGATCGCCGTCCCCCTCGCCCTCTTCGCACCGCCCCTGCCGTGCACCCCGGCGGCCCGCCGCTGCGTGCGCACCGCCCCGGCACGCACGCGTGCACCCCGGCTGGCGGCCACACTCGAACTCAGGGAGCAGTCATGACCTCGACGGCCTTCCGCGTCTCGATCTTCCGCACCGCGATGGGCGCCGACTTCGAACGGCTCCACCCGCAGCTGCAGCGCCGCTTCTCCGTGGGGCTCGACAGCGGCGAGGCCTGCACGGGACGCGGAGTGATGGACCGGATCTGGCACGGCGGCGCCTTCGTGAAACCGTTCCTGGCACTGGGCTCCGCCCGCCACATACTGGTGCCGCGCACCGGCCGGAACATCCCCTTCACCATCGAGAACGTTCCCTACGCGGACACCTTCGGCCGCGAAACCGTCAGCTTCGTCCGCACCTTCGCCTTTCCCGGCGGGCGCCCCCGGCGCTTCGACGCGCAGATGGTCCTCGATCCCCGCGGCGACCGCATCCTCGACTATCTCGGCACCCACCAGCATCTCGCCTCCGACCTCCACCTCTCCGCGGACGGCCGGGGCGGACTCGTCATCCGCTCCGGCGAGCACCGCTTCCGCGAGGGCCCGGTGGACCTGCGCGTGCCCGGCCTCATCGGCGGCGACGCCGAGGTACGCGAGTGGTACGACGAGACGGCCCGGCGCTTCCGTGTCCGCGTCCGGGTCACCAACCGCTGCTTCGGCCCGCTCTTCGGCTACGAGGGGTCGTTCACCGCCGGATACACCGACGTACGCTCGCACGGGGTGCGCGCCGGGCTGCGCCCCGTACGGGAGGAGAGCCGCATGAGCCGGGACGCCCGCCGTATGGCGCGCCACACGATGCGGGGCGCCGCGTGAGCCAGGACACCAAGGTCAGGCTGCTGGAGGGCGCCCTGCGGACGCTCACCGAGCAGGGCATCGCCAAGACCTCGGCGCGCACCGTCGCAGCCGCCGCCGGGGTGAACCAGGCGCTGGTCTTCTACCACTTCGGCTCGGTCGACGAGCTGCTCGCCGCGGCCTGCCGGCACGCGACCGAGCAGCGCGTCGCCCGCTACCGCGGACGCCTCGAGCAGATCACCTCCCTCGCCGGGCTCCTCGAGTTCGGCCGGCAGCTGCACGCGGAGGAGCGCGCCGCCGGCCATGTCGCGGTGCTCGGCCAGCTGCTCGCCGGCGCCCAGACCCATCCGCGCCTCGGACCCGCCACCGCGGCGGGGCTCGACCTGTGGATCGCGGAGATCGAGACGGTGCTGCGGCGGGTGCTCGCGGGGACGCCGCTCGCGGAGTTCACCGACCCCGCCGGGCTGGCGCGGGCCGTCGCGGCGGCGTTCGTCGGGATCGAGCTGTACGAGGGGGTCGACCCGGAGGGGGCGGGGCAGGCCCTCGACGCGCTGGAGCAGCTGACCGTGCTGGCCGCGGCGCTCGAGGAACTGGGGCCCGTGGGCCAGCGTGCCGTACGGCATCGCCTGCGGCGGGCCGGACGGTGAGCCCGTCCCGCCTGCGGTGAGCCTGGGTGAGCCCGTGGTGAGGCGCACGCCCGTAACGGCCACGGAACCGCGAGACAGGGCTGACCGGGTTATAACCGGCCGGTAAGGTCAAGCACGTGCCGAAGCCGCTCAGCCTTGCCTTCGATCCCATCGCCCGCGCCGACGAACACTGGAAGCAGCGCTGGGGCAATGTACCGTCCATGGCCGCGATCACCTCGATCATGCGCGCGCACCAGATCCTGCTCGCCGAGGTCGACGCGGTCGTCAAGCCGTACGGCCTGACCTTCGCCCGCTACGAGGCGCTGGTGCTGCTCACGTTCTCGAAGTCGGGCGAGCTGCCGATGTCGAAGATCGGCGAACGCCTGATGGTCCACCCGACCTCCGTCACCAACACCGTGGACCGCCTCGTGAAGTCCGGCCTCGTCGACAAGCGGCCGAACCCGAACGACGGCCGCGGCACGCTCGCCTCCATCACGGACAAGGGCCGGGAGGTCGTCGAGGCGGCCACGCGCGACCTGATGGCCATGGACTTCGGCCTCGGCGTGTACGACGCGGAGGAGTGCGCCGAGATCTTCGCCATGCTGCGGCCGCTGCGGGTCGCGGCACACGACTTCGAGGACTGAGCGGCCTCGGGGAGGTTCCGGCACGCCCCCGAGGCCGATCGGCACGTCGAGGAGCAGGGCGCCGCAAGATCTCCACGTGCGCCCGGTTACGCTCGTAGCCATGAATCGAAGCGTGCTGACCCGCTACCGCGTCATGGCCTACGTCACCGGTGTCCTGCTGGTCCTCCTCACCCTCGGTGTGATCGCCAAGTACGTCCTGGACCTGAACGGCGCCGCGGACTTCACGCGGATCGTCGGCATCGCGCACGGCTGGTTGTACGTCGTGTATCTGGTCTTCGCCTTCGACCTCGGCGCCAAGGCCAAGTGGCCGGTCGGCAAGCAGCTGTGGGTGCTCATCGCCGGCACCATCCCGACCGCCGCCTTCTTCGTGGAGCGCAAGGTCTCCCGTGAGCTCGAGGCCAAGATCGCCGAGGACGGCGCGGCGGTCGCCAAGGCCTGATGAGGTCCCGGCCGGCGAGCGCATCCCCGGCCGGCTGCGGTTCCACGACGCGTGGTGCCGCAGGGCCAGACGGCTGACGTACGCGCCGCACATCTCGCGGCACTGTGGTCCTGACCTGCAGCTATGCGGTGTACCTGGGACTGGTGGCAGCCTGGCCGTCGACACTTACTTGGACGTCCTAGTAACTTCGACGTATGGACGCTGACGCCATCGAGGACGGCCGCCGCCGCTGGCAGGCCCGCTACGACGCTGCGCGTAAGCGCGAAGCGGCCGGGGGTTTGGGGACGAAGCCCCCAAGGGATTGGACACGTTCGACGCTCTCCGGGGACCCCGTGGAGCCGGTGTACGGGCCGCGGCCCGGGGACACGTACGAGGGCTTCGAGCGGATCGGCTGGCCGGGCGAGTACCCGTTCACGCGCGGCCTGTATGCGACGGGCTACCGCGGCCGCCCCTGGACGATCCGCCAGTTCGCGGGCTTCGGCAACGCCGAGCAGACCAACGAGCGGTACAAGATGATCCTGTCGAACGGCGGCGGCGGACTCTCGGTCGCCTTCGACATGCCGACCCTCATGGGCCGCGACTCGGACGACCCGCGCTCGCTCGGCGAGGTCGGCCACTGCGGTGTGGCGATCGACTCGGCGGCGGACATGGAGGTCCTGTTCAGGGACATCCCGCTGGGCGACGTGACGACCTCGATGACGATCAGCGGCCCGGCGGTGCCCGTCTTCTGCATGTACCTCGTCGCCGCCGAGCGCCAGGGCGTCGACACGGCCGTCCTCAACGGCACGCTCCAGACCGACATCTTCAAGGAGTACATCGCGCAGAAGGAGTGGCTCTTCCAGCCCGAGCCGCATCTGCGCCTGATCGGCGACCTGATGGAGTACTGCGCGCGGAACATCCCCGCGTACAAGCCGCTCTCGGTCTCCGGCTACCACATCCGCGAGGCGGGCGCGACGGCCGCGCAGGAGCTGGCGTACACGCTCGCGGATGGCTTCGGGTACGTCGAGCTGGGGCTCAGCCGCGGTCTGGACGTGGACACCTTCGCGCCGGGGCTTTCGTTCTTCTTCGACGCGCACGTCGACTTCTTCGAGGAGATCGCCAAGTTCCGCGCGGCACGCCGGATCTGGGCGCGCTGGATGAAGGAGGTGTACGGCGCTCGGACGGAGAAGGCGCAGTGGCTGCGGTTCCACACACAGACCGCGGGCGTCTCGCTGACTGCCCAGCAGCCGTACAACAACGTCGTACGCACGGCCGTGGAGGCGCTCGCGGCGGTCCTCGGAGGCACCAACTCCCTGCACACCAACGCCCTCGACGAGACCCTCGCGCTGCCGAGCGAGCAGGCGGCGGAGATCGCGCTGCGCACGCAGCAGGTGCTGCTGGAGGAGACCGGCGTCGCCAACGTGGCCGATCCGCTGGGCGGTTCCTGGTACGTCGAGCAGCTCACCGACCGTATCGAGGCGGACGCCGAGCGGATCTTCGAGCAGATCAAGGAGCGGGGGCGGCTGGCTCACCCCGACGGGCAGCATCCCATCGGTCCTGTCACGTCGGGCATCCTGCGCGGTATCGAGGACGGCTGGTTCACCGGGGAGATCGCCGAGTCCGCGTTCCGGTACCAGCAGGCGCTGGAGAAGGGCGAGAAGAAGGTCGTCGGCGTCAACGTCCACCAGGGGTCGGTGACCGGGGATCTGGAGATTCTGCGGGTCAGTCATGAGGTGGAGCGGGAGCAGGTACGCACTCTTGCGGAGCGCAAGGGGCGACGCGACGAGGGCCGCGTGAGCGCGGCTCTGTCCGCGATGCTCGCGGCCGCGCGGGACGGCTCCAACATGATCGAGCCGTTGCTCGGTGCGGTGCGGGCCGAGGCCACGCTCGGGGAGGTCTGTGACGCCCTTCGGGCTGAGTGGGGGGTGTACACGGAGCCGCCCGGGTTCTGAGGGCGCCCCGCCGTCGTGGGTTGTGCCCACCCTCCCCCAGCTACCGCTGGGAGGTGCCCCCAGCCC
>NZ_LOHS01000047.1 GCF_001642995.1 Streptomyces jeddahensis | reverse complement strand
TCCTTCAGCAACAACGCCTTCGCCTCCTTCCCCCCGGACGCGTGGACGCTGAACTGGTACAAGGCCCTGTTCGCCGACGGCAGCAAATGGCCCGCCGCGCTCTCCCTGAGCGCCCTGGTCGCCGCCATGAGCACCGTCTTCTCCCTCATCATCGGCGTCACCGCGGCGACCGCCCTGGTCCGCAGCGAACTCCCGCTGCGCTCCGCGGTCTTCGCCCTGGTCCTCGGACCGTTGGTCATCCCGCAGATCGTCACCGCGCTGGGCCTGTTCCTGCTCTTCGAGCCCGCCGCGATGCTGGGCAGCCCGATCGCCATCGCTCTTGGCCACACCGTGCTGGCCGCGCCGATCGCGGTGCTGATCCTGATCGCGACCCTGCGCGGCATCGACGAACGGCTGGAGGACGCAGCCGCCAGCATGGGCGCCGGCCGCCTGACCATCGCCCGGAAGATCACCTTCCCCCTCGCCGCGCCGGGAATGATCGCGGCAGCGATCTTCTCCTTCATCACCAGCTTCGACGAGTTCTACATCTCCCAGTTCCTCTCCTCCGTCGACACCGTCACCCTGCCGGTGCAGGTCTACAACTCCCTCACCTTCGAGATCGACCCCAGCGTGACCGCGGTCAG
>NZ_LOHS01000046.1 GCF_001642995.1 Streptomyces jeddahensis | reverse complement strand
GGTGCAGGCCGACGTCGGCGGGGGCGTGGCTGATCGGCTGAGGCGCCCGGCGCCTCAGCCGATCGGGCGGTGTACGTTCTCCCGCCGGGCAGGACCCGGCGTCGCGTCCGCGATCCACGGCCCCTCGCCCGAGGGGTCGATGATCCCGGACTCCAGCCAGGTGTACATGCCGCTCATGACGCCCTTGACCACCTTGCGGTCCAGGTCGTCGGTGTTGGTCCACAGGCGCGCGAAGAGTTCGTCGACGCGGATGCGGGACTGCTGGCAGAACGCGTCGGCGAGCTGGTAGGCCTCGCGGCCGTACTCCTCGGTCGTACGCAGCATCTCCGCCCGTACGCACGCCGCGCTCATCGCGAACAGCTCGGCGCCGATGTCGACGACCCGGCCGAGGAAGCCCTGCTTGGTCTCCATACGGCCCTGCCAGCGGGACATGCCGTAGAAGGTGGAGCGGGCGAGTTTGCGGGCCGACCGCTCGACGTAGCGCAGGTGCGTCGAGAGGTCCACATGGCCGGCCGGGTGGAAGTCCGCGTAGGCGCGCGGGAGCTGGCCCGGTCCGGCGACGAGCTTCGGCAGCCAGCGTGCGTAGAAGCCGCCGGCCTTCGCGCCCGCCTTCGCCTTGTCGGAGAGGGACTTCTCTGGGTCGATGAGGTCTCCGGCGACCGACAGGTGGGCGTCGACCGCCTCACGGGCGATCAGCAGGTGCATGATCTCCGTGGAGCCCTCGAAGATCCGGTTGATGCGCAGGTCGCGGAGGATCTGTTCGGCGGGGACGGCGCGCTCACCGCGGGCGGCGAGGGACTCGGCCGTCTCGAAGCCGCGGCCGCCGCGGATCTGGACCAGCTCGTCGGCCATCAGCCAGGCCATTTCGGAGCCGTAGAGCTTGGCCAGTGCAGCCTCGATGCGGATGTCGTTGCGGTTCTCGTCGGCCATCTGGCTGGCCAGGTCGAGTACGGCCTCCAGGGCGAAGGTCGTCGCCGCGATGAAGGAGATCTTCTCGCCGACGGCCTCGTGGTGGGCGATGGGCTTGCCCCACTGCTCGCGGGCGGCCGACCACTCGCGGGCGATCTTCAGGCACCATTTGCCGGCGCCCGCGCACATCGCGGGCAGGGAGAGTCGCCCGGTGTTCAGCGTGGTCAGCGCGATCTTCAGCCCTGCGCCCTCCTGGCCGATGCGGTTGGCCGCGGGGACCCGGACCTGGTGGAAGCGGGTGACGCCGTTCTCGATGCCGCGCAGGCCCATGAACGCGTTGCGGTTCTCGACGGTGATGCCCTCTGATCCGGCCTCCACGACGAAGGCCGTGATGCCGCCCCTGTGGCCCTCGGACTTCGGTACGCGGGCCATGACGACGAGCAGGTCCGCGACGACGCCGTTGGTCGTCCACAGCTTCACGCCGTCGAGGATGTAGTCGTCGCCGTCCGGTACCGCTGTGGTGGCCAGACGCGCGGGGTCCGAGCCCACGTCCGGCTCGGTGAGCAGGAACGCCGTGATGTCCGTACGGGCACACCGCGGCAGGAAGGCGTCCTTCTGCTCCTGGGTGCCGAACAGTTTCAGCGGCTGCGGTACTCCGATCGACTGATGCGCGGACAGCAGCGCGCCGATCGCCGGGCTCGCGGAGCCGACCAGGGCGAGAGCCTTGTTGTAGTACACCTGGCTGAGCCCCAGGCCGCCGTACTTGGTGTCGATCTTCATGCCGAGTGCGCCGAGCTCCTTGAGGCCCTGGATGACCTCGTCGGGTATCTGCGCCTCGCGCTCGATCCGGGCGCCGTCAATCTTCGTCTCGCAGAAGTCGCGGAGCTTGGCCAGGAACTCCTCACCGCGCTGGGCGTCCTCGTCCGGGGGCGTGGGGTGGGGGTGGATCAGATCCAGCCGGAAGCGGCCGAGGAAGAGTTCCTTGGCGAAGCTGGGCTTGCGCCAGTCCTGCTCGCGCGCCGCCTCCGCCACCTGACGGGCTTCTCGTTCGGTGACGGCCGGCCTGCGTGTCGTGACGTCGGGCCTTTTGGTTGGTGCGGACATGAGGCTCACCTCGCCGCTTCGGGATCATCCGTCCGATTAGTTACCGGTCGGTTCTACTCATTCGTATGTACCCGATTCGCCGGGTCCCCACCAGTCCTCGCGCACCGATCGGGTGAACGGGGCGGTGCCGGACGTGCACGCCTGGTGCGGTAGCTTCCCAGGCCCGTGGTCCCGCTCCGTGAGGGGCACCCCGCTCCCGGGCGCCGGAAACAGGGCGATGCCCGGGACCAGGGAATCTAGTCGAAGCGCTTCGACAATCCTATGGACACCCCCTGGCCGTCGGGCTACTGTCGGACCACCCTCACCCCGCAGTCCAATCCTCTGCGCCCCATGTCGAAGCGCTTCAAACCCCACCTTGGAGGGCTGAATGGTCACCCTCGCCGAGGTCGCCCAGCACGCCGGAGTCTCGGCCAGCACGGTGAGCTATGTCCTCAGCGGCAAGCGTTCCATCTCCGCCAGCACACGGCAGCGGGTAGAGCGGAGCATCCAGCAGCTCGGCTACCACCCCAACGCGGGGGCGCGGGCCCTGGCAAGCAACCGGTCGAACATCATCGCGCTGATGATTCCGCTGCGTACCGACATGTATATGCCGGTGATGATGGAGATCGCCATCGCCGTCGCCACCACGGCCCGTGCACACGGGTATGACGTGCTGCTGCTCACGGGAGAGGAGGGCCCTGACGCCGTACGCCGTGTCACCGGCAGCGGGCTCGCCGACGCCATGATCCCCATGGACGTCGAGCTCGACGACGAGCGGCTGCCGTTGCTGCGTGGTTCGGACCGGCCGTCCGTGCTCATCGGCCTGCCCGCCGACACGACCGGGCTGACCTGTGTCGACCTCGACTTCGGGGCGACCGGCGCCCTGTGCGTCGAGCATCTGGCGAAGCTCGGCCACCGTGACATAGCGGTCATCGGCGAGGCGCCCGGGGTGTACGAGCGGCACACCGGCTTCGCCGAGCGCACCCTGGACGGCCTGCGCTCCCGTTCCCGCGAGCTCGGGCTGCGGCTGCTGCACCGGCCCTGCGAGGGCGGCTACGACGCGATGTCGGTGACCCTGGCACGGGTCTTCGACGAGCGTCCGTCCACCACCGGGTTCGTCGTGCAGAACGAGTCGGCGGTCGAGCCGCTGCTCGCGCTGCTGCGGCAGCAGGGCCGCGCGGTCCCCGAGGACGTGTCGGTGGTCGCGATCTGCCCGGACCAGCTCGCCATGCAGGCCTCCGTGCGCCTCACCTCGGTCGCCATCCCCGCGCAGGAGATGGGGCGGCGCGCCGTGGAACTCCTGGTCGCCAAGCTGGAGGGACACGGCACGGACGAGGTCGTACTGCTCCCGCCGGAACTGACCGTACGGGCCAGCTCGGGCCCGGCACCTTCGACCAGCTGAGGGGCGGGCTCCGCCCGGGTCAACCGAGCGCGAACCCGGCGGAGCCGAACCCGAACCGTGGACCCGCCGAGACCGGGACCCGGCCGGAGCACTCAGGCACCGCGCCCCGCCCGGCTCCCTCTCCCCCGCCCCGTCCCATCTACCTCCCCACGTTCCACGCATCCCCATGTCCCACCCCGGCACGGCTCCGCCAGGCCGGACATGTCACTACATCCGTCGTTACACACCCTTCAGGAGCACCCGCGTGAATCAGCCTGCCGTCAGTCAGCCTGGACAAGGCTCCGTCAGCCTGGCCCAGTCGTCCCCCACCATCGGTACGTTCCGCGAGCGTGACGGGGCGCTGGAGTGGAGCGGCCGTCAGGAGACCGTACGCATCGAGCCCTGGGGTCCGGACGCGATCCGGGTCCGCGCCCGGCTCGGCGGCCCGGTCCTCGACGGACTGCCCGGCGCACTCCTCGAAGACCCGGAGCCCGCCCAGGCGGTGACGGTCAAGATCGGCGACGGCGAGGGCCAGCTAACCGTCGGCGCGATCACCGCGCACGTCAGCTCGGAGGGGCAGATCCGCTTCGTCCGCACCGACGACGGCACCGAGCTGCTCGCCGAGGAGCGCGCCCACTTCTGGTGGCCCGGTCCGCGTCTGTACACCCCGACGGGCAACGGCCACCACCGCCTGGAGCAGCGCTTCAGCGCGTACGAGGGCGAGAAGCTGTACGGACTCGGGCAGCACCAGCACGGGCGGTTCGACCAGAAGGGCACCGTCCTGGACCTGGTGCAGCGCAACGCCGAGGTGACCATACCGGTGCTCACCTCCAGCCGCGGCTACACGCTGCTGTGGAACAGCCCCGCGATCGGCCGCGTCGAGCTGGCCGGCAACGGCACGCGCTGGGTCGCCGACTCCGCCCGCCAGATCGACTACTGGATCACGGCGGGCACCCCGGCCGAGGCACAGCGCCGCTACAGCGCGGCGACCGGCCGTACGCCGATGCTGCCCGAGTGGGCCGCCGGCTTCTGGCAGTGCAAGCTGCGCTACCGCACGCAGGACGAACTCCTCGCCGTGGCCCGCGAGTACAAGCGGCGCGGCCTGCCGATCTCCGCGATCGTCTGCGACTTCTTCCACTGGACGCATCTGGGCGATTGGAAGTTCGACCCGGCGGAGTGGCCCGACCCGGCGGCGATGATGCGCGAGCTGGACGCGCTGGGCATCAAGCTGGTCGTGTCGGTCTGGCCCTCGGTGTCTCCGCTCAGCGAGAACCACCAGCTCATGGAGCAGAAGGGCTACTTCATCGGCACGCAGTACAGCCCGATGGCGCACGCGGACTGGCCGGACAAGGAGGTCGCCTCCACGGTCCAGGTGGCGTTCTACGACGCGACGAACCCCGAGGCTCGCGAGTTCGTGTGGTCCCGAATCCGCGACAACTACCTGGAGCGGTACGGGATCCGCGCCTTCTGGCTCGACGCCTGCGAGCCCGAGCTCAAGCCGCACTTCGCCGAGAACCTGCGCTATCACGCGGGCCCCGGCCAGGAGGTCGGCAACCTCTACCCGCGCGAGAACGCCCGTACCTTCTACGAGGGCATGCACGCCGCGGGCGAGACCGAGGTGGTCACCCTCAACCGCTCCGCGTGGGCGGGCAGCCAGCGCTACGGCGCCGCCCTGTGGTCCGGCGACATCGGCACGGACTTCGCGACCCTGCGCCGCCAGATCGCCGCGGGCCTCAACACCGCGCTGTCCGGCATTCCGTGGTGGAACACCGACATCGGCGGCTTCCACGGCGGCGACCCGGACGACCCGGCGTATCGCGAGGTCATGGTCCGCTGGTTCCAGTTCGGCGCGCTGTCGCCGCTGATGCGGCTGCACGGTTTCCGCGACCCGGGCATGCCGCTCGGCCCGGCCATGACCGGCGGCCCGAACGAGGTGTGGTCGTACGGCGAGGAGGCCGCCGCGATCCTTGAGAAGTACCTGCACCTGCGCGAGCGCCTGAAGCCGTACGTCCTCGATGTGATGCGCGCGGCCCACGAGGAGGGCCTGCCGGTGATGCGGCCGCTGTTCCTCGAGTTCCCCGAGGACGAGAAGGCCTGGTCGGTCGACGACGCGTACCTCTTCGGCCCGGACCTGCTGGTGGCGCCGGTGCTGGAGTCGGGCGCGACGGCCTGGACGGTGTACCTCCCGGCGGGCGCGCGGTGGACGGACGCCTGGACGGGCGAGGAGTACGAGGGCGGTGCGGCCGTCACGGTCGACGCCCCGCTGGACCGGATCCCGCTGTTCCTGCGGGACGGGGCGCGGCTGCCGATCGCTCAGTAGCGGTGCTGTGAGGGGAAGGCGGGCCGGATCACGGGGCCGGCCCGCCCTCCCTCACCTGTGCCGGTCCCCGGCCATGGGCACTCCTCGCGGGCCATTCTCAGGCCGTCGCCCGGGCCGCCCGGGTCGCTCGGGCAAAGGCGGCCATACGCCGGGCGTAGCCGTCCGGGTCGCCGAAGTGCACCGCCAATTGCTCGGCTCCGGCGTTCCTGAACGCCTCGGCGATGAGGGCCGCCTCGCCGACGGTGCGTTCGGGGCCGTGCCAGTCGATCCGGGTACCGGCGGATACGGTGCGGCCGTCCGTGCAGGCCCGCAGGTACGCCAGCCTCTCGCCGAACTCCTTCGGATCCAGGCCAACGCCCTGCCAGACGTCGGCATACCGTGCCGCCCTGCGCAGGGCGGCGTCGGTGACACCGCCGGTCATCACCGGCACCGGACCGTCGGGGCGCGGCTCGAAGACGCCCGTCCCGAAGCCGTACCAGCGGCCCTCGAAGGGGCCTCGGCCGGCCCGGAACAGGTGCCGGAGCAGTGCGATGGCCTCGTCCGTCCGGGCAGCGCGACTCCTGAAGTCGGCGCCGACGGCTGTGAACTCGCGTTCGTCCCAGCCGATCCCGACACCCAGGGTGATCCGTCCGCCGGACAGTCTCTGAAGGGTTGCGACCTGTTTGGCCACCACGAACGGACTGCGCATCGGCAGGACCAGCACAGAGGTGCCGAACCGGATCCGGGTGGTCGCCGCTGCCAGCCAGCCCATGGTCACGAGCGGTTCGAAGACACCCCCGTACACGGGACCGTACTCGGCCGGCGGCAGCAGGTGATCGGGGAGCCATGCCGTGTCATAGCCGAGGGTCTCGGCCTGCTGTGCCAGCTCGACGAGCAGGCGCGGGTCGGCATCCGCGGCCTCATCGGGGAGTACGACCTGCAGCTTCACTTGCGCTCGCCCTCCCTCACTTCCGAGAGCGGAAGGGACTGGAGAAAGCCGAGGACCGGCTTCAGCCACTCTTCCGGCCGCTCCACCATGACCACGTGGTCGCTGTCGATCTCCGTGTACTGGGCGCCCCGGATTCCGGCCGCCAGGGCGCGGGAGTTCGCGGGCAGGACCATGCTGTCGCGGGCCGTCGCGACAACCAGCGTCGGTACGGCGAGCTCTGGCAGGTCACCGGTGATGTCCAGCGACGGGATCAGGTCGATGTGCGGGCGGAGTGCGGGCGGCTCCTCGGCCCGCCAGCCAGGGAGGAGACCGAGCAGGTGGTCGTCGGGCCGGGCGAAACCGGCGGTCAGGACGAGGGCGGTCACCCGCTCGGGGTGGCGTACGGCGGCGCGCACCGCCACCAGCGTGCCGAGCGAGAAGCCGAGCACCGCGAACCGCTCGATGCCGTGCCGGACGGCGGAGCCGACGATCGCGTCCGTGAGGTCGTCGAGGTCGAGCGGGGCGGCGGCGACCGGGGTTCCGCCGGAACCCGGGTAGTCGGGGGCGATGACGGTGTGGGCGACGGCGAGGGTTTTCAGGACCGGGGCGAAGTTGCCCTCGATGCTGCCGGTGGCGCCGTGGGCGAGCAGCAGTCCCGGGCCGGTTCCGGTGACGGCGGTGGCGAGGGCGGGGAATGAATCGGGCATGCCCCGAACGTTGACCCATCACACCGGTGTGAAGGTCAAGTCCCAGGCGCGGTGAGGAGAATCGGTGCTGATAGGCGAGCTGTCGCAGCGGACCGGGGTCGCGACCAGGCTGCTGCGGTACTACGAGGAGCAGGGCCTGCTGTGCCCCGACCGTGACAGCAACGGATACCGCGTGTACGCGCCCGAAGCCCCGTACGTCGTCGCCCGCATCCGGGGCATGCTGGCGGCCGGGCTGACCACCGGCGCCATCCGCGAGATGCTGCCGTGCGCCACCGAGACCGGGCCGGGGATCGACCCCTGCCCGGAGGTGCTGCGGACGATGGCCATGCACCTGGAGCGGATGGACGCGGACATCGCGGATCTGCGCCGCCGCCGCGCCGCGCTGGCCGAGTTCCGCGACGCGACCGAGGCGCGGCAGAGGCGGTGACCGGCTCGATCCGACAGCTCAGCGCTGGTGCCATATCAGCGTGTAGCGCCAGAACAGCCGGCGACGCAGCCGTGCACCCGGCAGGACGTGGCGGGCTTCGCGGACGATGTCGGGGAAGCTCATGTCCGCAGGGCGGGTATGGGCGGTCATCGAGACCGGCCGTTGTGCCGTGCGGCCCTTGTTCTTGAACCAGCCCATGGCGGCGTTCAGTGGGATGGCGACGGCGCCGAGCAGCTGGTCGCCACGGGTCTCCGCGCGAGCCAGCCCGACGACTACCAGCGTTCCTCCGGGCGCCAGGTGTCGGCGCAGGAGGGTGAGCGCTTCGGTGAACGGCAGATGGTGGATGACGGCGACACACGTGATGACGTCGTAGGAACCGGCGGGGACCCCGGTCAGTACGTCCGCGACGGAGAACGTCACCGGGGCGGCCGGAGGAGTCAGCTCCCGTGCCCGGGCGACGATCGCCGGGTCCAAGTCGATCCCGTGCACCTCCTTGGCGCGTATGGCCAAGAGCCTGGCCAGGTCGCCACTACCGGAGCCGACGTCCAGGGCACGGTCGAATCGTTTCGGAAGCTGCCGCAGGATCCACCGGTGGTAGTGGGCGTTGTGGTCCCACGGATGAGCGGCATTGAACCGGTGAAGGGCTTGCAGGACGCGAGGCGACAACAGGTTCATGCCGCCATCCCAGCAGACCGTGGATTCCGGCGACGCCCCGTCCGGGAATCCCGTACGCCAGGCTACGGTGTCGGCCCAGCGAGGTAACGCCTCAGGGCGTCGACGCCGTCAGGTACGAACGTCCACCGCTGAAGCGCGTCCTGCAGCTCGCCCTCGGAGACCCAGCCGTGCCAGGCGATTTCCGACGGATCTGGGACGATCGCCTCGGTGACGACGGCCTCATGGACGCCGAGCCAGTACGGGCTGATCGCCCCTCGGCAGAGGAACTTGAAGACGAATCGGACCGGCGCCTGAACCCCCAGCTCCTCGGCGAGTTCACGGGCTGCCGCCTCCTCGTATGACTCGCCGACCTCTGCGGCGCCGCCGATCAGCCAGTTGTACTGTCCCGGGAACCGCGACACATCCTCCGGTCTCCGATGCACCAGAATGCGGCCCTCCGGATCTCGGCAGACAGTCGTCGCCACGCGGTGCAGCCACTGTCTGTCGATGGCCTCGCCCCGCTCCACCACCCCGACCACCAGGTCCTGCTCATCGACCCGCTCGACCAGTTCACCCATGGCACTCACGATCGCAGACGACGTCAGCGTCCCCGGCTGCCGAGTCGCTGTTCGGCGGCCTCAACGGTCTGTGCCAGCAGGACGGCGATGGTCATCGGGCCGACCCCGACGGGGACGGGCGTGATCAGACGGGCACGGGTGCGGGCGGTGTCGAAGTCGACGTCGACGTCGACGTCGACGTCGACGTCGACGATGTTGCCCGGGTTGTATCCGGCGTCGATCACCACCGCGCCCGGCTTGATGTCCTGACCCCGGATCAGCCGCGGTCGTCCCACGGCCGCTACCACGATGTCCGCTTCCCGGACGATCGCGGACAGGTCCGCGGTGCGGAAATGGCAGTACGTGACCGTGACGTCCCGCGCGAGCAGGAGCATCCCGACCGGTTTGCCGAGGATGGCGCTGCGGCCGATCACGACGGCGCGTCTGCCGGCGAGTTCGACGCCGTACTCGTCCAGAAGCCGCATGATCCCGCCGGGCGTGCACGACGCGAAACCGGGCAGTCCGAAGCTCATCGCGCCGAAGGAGTGCATCGTGACGCCGTCGACGTCCTTCTCCGGAGCGATGGCCTCGAACGCCGCCCGCTCGTCCCGCCGCCTCGCCGTGCGCCCGGGTGCTACCGGCCCGGAGCGGTGTCGTAGTCGTGCCTGGCCCGCTCGACCTCGTCCAGGTTGCCGGCTGCCCACTCGGCGAGGTGGGCGAAGAGCGGGGCGAGGCTGCGGCCGAGCTCGCTGATCTCGTACTCGACCCGAGGGGGGACCTCCGGATGGTACGTGCGCATGATCAGGCCGTCGCGTTCCAGTTGCCTCAGCCGCTGGGTCAGCACCTTCGGCGTGATCCGGGGGATGCCCCGCTCCAGCTCGACGAAGCGTTGCCGACCGTGGGTGTGGAGCGTCCACAGGATCGGAGTGGTCCACCGGCTGAACACGATGTCCACGACCGGACTGATCGGGCAGGCGAGTTGCGGGTCGGTAGCAGCGGAGGCCGTCCAGGTCGTGTCGTCGGCCATGCGCATCCCTTCGAGAGAGCCACTTTCCTGTAGGTACCTACTACACCGGCGATGTTAGCGTCCCGTCGTCGCCCGGAGCTCAGCTCTCTGAGGCGTTCTCGCCCGCCCGGGCATCGACAACCACGCCGAAGAACAAGGGAGTTGCTCGTGATCGTAGTGACGGGGGCGACCGGCAACGTCGGCCGATCACTCGTGCAGGCCCTCATGGCGGCCGGTGAGCAGGTGACCGCAACATCTCGGAGCATCTCGGACGCGGACGTGCCGGAGGGCGTCCGGCACCGCACGGCGGACCTGACCGACGCCGAAACCCTTCGGCCCGTTCTCGACGGCGCCGACGCGCTGTTCCTGCAGAACGGCGGACCCAGTGCGCACCTGCTGAGCCCTCAGCACATCCTCGACATCGCCAAGACCGGCGGCGTCCGACGAGTCGTGCTGCTGTCATCCCAAGGAGTCGCGACCCGGCCCCAGTCGGCATCGCATGGAGGCACGGGACGCGCCATCGAGGACGCCGTCCAGCAGTCGGGCCTGGACTGGACGATCTTGCGGCCGGGCGCTTTCGACTCCAATGCGTACGCCTGGGCCGAGTCGGTCCGTACCCGGCGGACCGTCGCCGCGCCGTTCGGTGACGTCGGCCTGCCCACCGTCGACCCGGCCGACATCGCCGAGGTCGCCGCCGTGGCGCTGCGCGAGGACGCGCACACCGGAAGGATCTACGAGTTGACCGGTCCCGCCCTCAGCACGCCCCGGCAACAAGCCGAGGCGCTCGGCGACGCGCTCGGCGAACCGGTCCGCTTCGTCGAGCAGACCCGCGACGAGGCCCGCGCACAGATGCTGCAGTTCATGCCCGAGCCCGTGGTCGCCACCACGCTGGACATCCTCGGCGAACCGACCTCCGCAGAACAGCGCATCAGCCCTGACGTCGAGCGAGTCCTCGGCCGCAAGCCCCGCACCTTCGCCGACTGGGCTCGACGCCACATCGCCGCCTTCCGATAGGACCCCGTCCGCAGGCCAAGGCGGTCCCGGCCCCTGGATGGCGACGGCGGCACCTCTCTGGTGCCGCCGTGCCGGAATCACTTGGCATACATCGCTCGCGCCTCGGGCCCTCTCAGCCGTATGCGCCGACTCAGTCGCGCGATTGGCGCCGCTGACGTACCGCTGCCGCCAACTCGCCCAGCAGCGTCTCCGTCTGTTCCCAGCCGATGCATGCGTCGGTGACGCTCTGTCCGTAGGTGAGTGTGCTCAGGGGCCCGGGCTCCTGTCGCCCTTCGCGCAGGAAGCTTTCGATCATCAATCCGGCGATCCCCGGTTCGCCGTGAGCGACCTGGGCTGCGATGTCGCGGACAACCGCTGCCTGGCGGACGTGGTCCTTGCCGCTGTTGGCATGGCTTGCGTCGACAACCAGGCGCTGCGGCATCCCGGACTTGCCCAGCAGTGCGAGCGCGTCGCGGACGTGGTCAGGGCCGTAGTTGGGGCCGCTGCGTCCGCCGCGCAGGATGATGTGGCAGTCGGGGTTGCCACTGGTCGAAACGACCGAGCCGGAGCCGTGCTCGTCGATACCGAAGAAGACATGGCTGCCCGCTGCCGCCCGACAGCCGTCCACAGCAGCCTGGATGTCGCCGTCCGTCGCGTTCTTGAAGCCGACCGGCATCGACAGTCCTGAGGCGAGCTGGCGGTGCACCTGGCTTTCGGGGGTACGTGCGCCGATGGCTCCCCAGGTCACTGTGTCCGCGATGTACTGCGGGCTCGTCGGCTCCAGGAACTCGCAGGCGACGGGGAGTCCGATGTCGAGTACGTCGAGCAGTACCTGGCGGGCCAGGCGCAGCCCGTGGTGGACGTCGTGCGTACCGTCCAGGTGAGGGTCGTTGATGAGGCCTTTCCAGCCGAGGGTCGTGCGGGGCTTCTCGAAGTACACCCGCATCACGACGCACAGATCATCGCGCAGAGGAGCCGCCGCCGCGGCCAGTCGTTCCGCGTATTCCCGTGCCGCGGCCGGGTCGTGGACGGAACACGGGCCGACGATCAGGAGCAGGCGGTCGTCCTCACCGGTGAGCACATCCTTGACGGCGCGTCGACTGGCCTGGACCAGGGTCGCGCGGGCAGCACCCAGAGGTAGATCACGGCGCAGGGCGGCTGGAGGGGCGAGGGGCTGGAAACTGGTGACACGCAGGTCATTGGTCTGAGGTGAGCTGGTTGAGGACACGGTCATGATCGGGTTCCCGTCTTCGTTCACGAGGCGGGGACCGAATCCGTGCTGCTTGCGCTGCGTCACCCGGTGCCTGGCCGCCTCAACGACGAAGGGCAGAGACGGATTGTCTCTGCCCTGCTGGCTCCGGGTGATTGCTGGTCAGCGCATGCGACGACCGGCTCCACCCGGAGCCAGTGTGAAGCGCCAATAGCAACGCACCAACGTGAACATGTGAGGGATGCTAACGGAGCGATCGACCGTGGAGTCAGGCACTTTCCTCCATCCCAGGAGCTGCCGCGCACTCTCCGCCACCTCGCACCATCAGTGATTGATGGAACGCGCGGGCGGGGCGGGCGGTCGAGCGCGGACCGGCTCAGGACGCCGCGTACGCCGTAGCCTGGATGCCGTACAGATCCGCGTACCGCCCGCCGAGCGCCAGCAGCTCCTCGTGCGTGCCGTGCTCCGTCAGTCTGCCCTTGTCGAGGACGAGGATGAGGTCGGCACCACTCACGGTCGAGAAGCGGTGCGAGACGATGACGGTCACGGCGCCGGTGCGGGTGGCGAGGGTGCGGGCGCGGTCCATATAGCGCTGGAAGATGGCCTGTTCACTCGGAGCGTCGAGGGATGCCGTGGGTTCGTCGAGGACGAAGAGGAGCGGCTCGCGGCGCATGGAGGCGCGGGCGAGTGCGGTCTTCTGCCACTGGCCCTCGGACAGGTCGACGCCGCCCAGTTCGCGGCCGAGCTGGGTGTCCAGGCCGTCCGGGAGGCGCGCGACCAGGCTCTCGGCGTCGGCCGCGAGGACCGCCTCGGCGATGCGCTCCCGGTCGTCGATGTGCGGAAGGTCGCCGAGCCCGACGGTCTGCGCGAACACGGTGTGGAAACGCCCGAAGTCCTGGTACGCGGCGCTGGTCCTGGCCCGCCAGGCGTCCGTGTCGAGCTCGGTGAGATCGGTGCCGTCGACGGTGATCCGCCCCTCGTCGGGCCGGTAGAACTTCGACAGCAGCTTGACCAGCGTCGTCTTGCCAGAGCCGAACTCGCCGACCACCGCGATCACGGCGCCGGCGGGCAGCGTGACGCTGATCCCGTCCAGCGCGCGCCGCTCCGTGCCCGGGTAGACGTACGACACGTTGGTGAAGGTGATGCCCTCGCGGAGAGCGTCGGGGCTGGGCGCCGTGCCGGTGGTGCGGGCGCGCTGGTCGGCGGCGTACGAGCGCAGCCACAGGTACGGGCCGATCAGCCGCATCGCGTCGATCGCGCCGGCCGCGCGAGTCACCGCCTGCTGCACGGACTGGCGCAGCGCAGCCGCGACGGTGATCGTCAGCACCAGGTCACCGGGCGTGCCGAGGCCCTGTGCCGTGCGGTGGCCGACGAGCGCGAGGCCCCCGCCGAAGCCGAGCGTGAACACCGTCCAGCCCGCCGCGCGCAGCCATGCCGCGCGCATCCGGGCCCGGTAACGGCCGTCCACTACCACCCCGAAGGCCGCGCTCTGCCTCCGTACGATCTCCTCCCCCGCGCCCGCGACCCTGATCTCCTTGCCGGTCGCCGCTCGCGTGCCCAGTTTGAACAGATGACGCTGGACACGGTGGTACTCGGCGGTGTCGGTCTCCGCCGCGTTGACGAGCCGCTGGCCGCGGGCGTTGGCCCACAGCGGGAGTGCGGCGGCGGGCAGAAGGAGCAACAGCCAGGGGCTGACCGTCCCGAGGAGCAGGAGCAGCACCACGAGTTGGAGTACGTCGGTGAAGATCGCGATCGCGCTCCACATGCTGGCGACGATGGCCCAGGCAGAGGTGCGGACCGTGGTGACCCGGTCCAGGTAGTCCGTGCGCTCCAGGTGCTCCAGGCCCTCCAGCGTCGCGATGTCGCGGTGGATGCCCTCGTGGATGTCCGTCAGCCCGATCTTCTCGGTCGACATGATCATCAGGGAGCGGCCGATGTGGTTCAGGGTGCGGGTCGCGGCGTACGCGCACGCCGCGCAGACCGTGCCGAGGACCGCCGCGTCGTGGTCGCCGGTCGTGATGCCGTCCACGGCGGTGCGCAGGGACAGCGCGATGCCGGTGGTGGCGGGCACGCCGAGCAGCAGTACGGAGAGGGTGGCCGCGGTGGCCGCCGGGATGCGGCGCCAGGAGAGGGCGAACAGCTCACCCCATAGCGCGAGCGTGCGCCTCACCGGTACGGCCCCTTTCTTGCCGGTCTCGTCCTGATTCAAAGCCGTGCTACGCAATGCCGTACTCGCCTTCCTCGATGCGGTCCTCGTGGCCGCGCCGGAAGCGTTCGGCCTGGATCGCGAACATCTCGGCGTACGCGCCCTGGCGGGCGATCAGTTCGTCATGGGTGCCCGACTCGGTGATGCGGCCGCCGTCGAGCAGCACGATCCGGTCGGCCTGGCGGACGGTGGACAGGCGGTGCGAGATGAGGACGACGGAGGTGTCGTCGCCGCGGGCGCGGGCGAGCCGGTCGAAGACGTCGAACTCGGTGCGCACGTCGAGGTGGGCGGTCGGCTCGTCGAGCACGAGGAGCCGTGAGCCGGTGTGCACGGCGTAGAGCGCGCGGGCGAGGACGACCTGCTGCCACTGTCCACCGGACAGGTCGACGCCGTCGGTGCGGGAGCGGGCGAGCGGGGTGTCCCAGCCGTGCGGCAGCCGCTCGAGGACGGCGGTCAGCCCCGCGTCTCGGGCGGCCGCTTCGAGCGCCGTCTCCTCGCGGGGAACGGCGGCCTGGCCGAGGGTCACGTTGTCGGCGGCGGAGAGTTCGTAGCGTACGAAGTCCTGGAAGACGACCGAGATGCGGCGGCGCCACGCGTCGGGCGTGAGGTCGGCCAGGTCGGTGCCGTTCGCGGTGAGGCGCCCGCCGGTCGGCTCGTACAGGCCGGAGAGCAGCTTGATGAGCGTGGACTTTCCGGCGCCGTTGAGGCCGACGACGGCGAGGAGTTCGCCGGGGCGGATCTCCAGGTCGAGCCCGTCGAGGACGGTGCGCTCGGTGCCGGGGTAGCGGAAGGAGACGCCCTCGAAGCGGACGTGGAGCGGGCCGTCGGGCATCTTCGTGCCCTGGCGCGGCACACGTCCGGCAGGGAGCGCAGCGGCATCGTCGGGCACCGGCAGGAGTTTCTCCAGCTCCTCGGTGGCTTCGATCGCGGCCGAGGCGCCGGCGACGTCGCGTCCGTCGGCGTAGTCGACGAGGCTCACCAGCGACCAGCCCGCGCTCAGGACGGCTGTGGCGACGGCCGCCGACTGCGTGCCGTCCGCACCGCTCGCCGCCGCCGGTACGAACACGGCGAGCAGGCAGCCGAGAACGACCATCCCGTGCCCGATGTTCTCCCACGACGCGTGGACGGTCCGGCGCCACAACGGCTCGAACATGCCGAGCAGATGGCGCCGCTGCTCGACCAGCATCCACTCGGCGAGGCCGAAGGTCCGTACGTCCTTCCCGGTGCTCGGTGACGTCATTGCCTCGGCCCACACCCCGCCCTGCTGGGCGCGGTCGGCACGGGTCAGCCACTGCCGGATCAGCTCCGTGAAGCGGCCTACGAAGCGGATGCGCAGCGCGACGACGGGCAGCAGGATCACGGGCACCGCCCACCACGCGAAGGCGGCCAGCACGGCGGACGAGGCGACGAAGCCGCAGGCGGCGCTGATGAACCGCAGCTGGGCGGCGGCGCCGTCGGCCGGGGTGCGCTCGGTCCAGTTCTCCGGGTCCGCGGAGGCGGCCTGCACGAGCTGCTGAGTCCTGGGCTGTTCCAGAGCGCCGATCGTCGGGACGGAGACGGCGCGGCGCAGGAGCGCGGCCCGGTGGGCGCCGACGATCCGCGCCTTGAGCAGCCACTCCAGGGGTTCGATGAACGATTCGAGGAGGTGCGCGGCGAGGAGGAGGACGGTGAAGGCGGCCAGGGGCCACAGGAGGCCGCCGAGGACTCCGTCGCCGGTCAGCCGCTCGGCGCGGCCGACGAGCTGCCCCATGGCGACCGCGGTGGCCGCGGGCAGCAGGGCCTGGGCGAGCAGGAGCAGCGAAATCCCCGCCAGCAGGGGGCGGGGGACGGTGCGGAGCGGGCGGAGCAGCGCGATGCGCCGCGTCAGGGGGCTGTGCGGTGAGCGTTGGGAGGGCTGGGCGCTGTTCAGGCGGTTCACCTCATGGCATCCGGGCGGGGGTGGAGCCGGCCCCGGGACGGGACCGGCTCCGTGTCGGTGCTTCATGGTGCCGTGGTGCTGTGGTGCCGCGCCCCTGGTTTTCTTACAGGCAGGCTGTCAGCTGCTGGAGACCGTCAGGTTGTTGGTCTGGAAGTCCAGCCCGCCCGACGACGAGGTGATCTCGTAGCCGAACTGGACGTCTCCGATGGTTTCGTTGCCCATCCAGCCCTTGGTGTCCTTGATCCACTTGAGGATCGGGAGGATGTCGACGGTGCCGGAGTTCGAGTCCGAGGTGCGCAGGAACGAGAAGACCTCGTTGGCACCGTTGTTGCCCTTGTAGACGTTCCAGGTGTGGCCGCCGAGAGTGACGCTCCCCTGCGAGGTGCCGAGCGGGCCGACGGCGCCGTTGTAGTTCACCCAGAGCATGATCTCGTAGTCGTAGTCGGTGTCCCAGATGTCGTACGACGTGTTGTACGCGCCGGAGGACGGGACCGTGACGTTGTAGCTGCTGGTGAGCGAGCCGAGCGAGGTGATCGACTTGTTGATCACCTTCTTGGAGTTGGGGTAGGACTTGATGCCGCCGGTGTTGGGGTGGTCGGCCCAGACGCCCCAGTTGGTGCCGGAGTTGGCCCAGATGCACTGGCTGCCAGCGCCGGAGCCCCAGATGTTGTTGTAGAGCGTGTAGCCGTTCAGCGTGGTGTTGCCCCACTGGTCGCAGGAGCTCCAGACGGCGGCGTGGGCGGGAGCGGAGGCGAGGCCGATCGTGGCGCCGAGCGCGAGTGCGGGGGCGAGCAGCGCTTTGGTCAGCCTGCTAAGAGTGTGTCGTGCCATGGTGTCCCTTCCATGGGTGGGGGGATTTTCCGGTGTTGTGGTGCTGTGCGGTTCACTGCGCCTCCAGGGTGAGGACGCAGTCTTCCCCGGCATGCAGGGAGAGCTGTCGCGCACCGGTGGAAGTCCAGGTGGGCGTCCGCAGGTCGATGCGGACGCTGCGGGTGGGGCGGATCACGGCGGTGGCGCCGTCCGGGCTCCAGGCGAGGTCGACTTCGGCGCCGAAGCGGGTGCGTACGCCGCGGAGTTCGCCGCTCTCGTACGCGTCCGGGAGCGCGGGCAGGAGGACGAGCCGGTCCGGTGTCGACTGGACCAGCATCTCGACGACCAGCGCGGGGAGGGCGTGGGCGGCGTCCGCGTTGTAGACGTTCCGGGCCGGGTAGTGCGCGCTCATCAGCGAGGCGTGGAAGAAGTCGCCTGCCACGACTTGGCCCAGGGCGGCTGCGGCCCGCTCGCCGTCTCGCAGGCGGGCCGCGATCAGCGCGTGGTGGAGATGGCCGTGTGCAGAGTCGTTCTCGGCGCCGCGGAGCTCGAGGGCGCGATGGGCTGCCGCCGCGAGGTCCGGGGTGTCGTAGGGGTTGATCTCGTCGAGCGGCCAGACGCCGTAGAGGTGGCTGAGGTGCCGGTGGTCGTAGGAGTCCTCGAGGCCCGGCCAGGCCCATTCTGCGATCGCGCCGTCGTCGTTGATCCGGTGCGGGGGCAGCCGGTCGGCGAGGGCGCGCCAGCGGTCGGCGCCCGGGGTGCCGGGGTGGTAGGCGGCCGCGGTGAGCAGGGCGTGGCGGGCCGCGGAGAGGTCCATGGCGGCGTTGAGGGTGCCCCAGCTCGCGTTGGCGGGGCGGTTTTCCGGGGAGTAGGACGGGACGACGACGAGGTGGCCGTCCGGGCCGGTGCGGGTGAGGAAGTCCTCGTAGAACTGCGCCACTTCGGCGAGCGCGGCGGCCAGGCGGGGGTCCTGTTCCCCGCGGGTCTCGTCGTGGTCGACGAGCGGCTTCAGCAGCCAGTCGGCGCCCGCCGTCCACAGGTGGAGGGGGTACTCGCGGCTGAAGTGGTACGTGTGTCCCGACTCGCCGTCCGTGTGCGCGGGCGCGACGATGCCGCGCGTGCCGAAGATCGCGCGGGCGTTGTCCCGCCAGTCCGGCAGCTGGCCGTACACCAGCGCGGCATGCGCCTCGCTGACCTCGGGCAGGGCGGCGGCCGCGGCCGACGCGGTCTGCAGATTGACGTTTGCGTCGTTGGTGAACGCCCCCGACCACGCGGTGTTCCAGTCGCCGGTCCACAGGCCGGGCAGGCGTGGCGGCAGCATGCCGCTCGCGGACAGCAGGTGGTAGCGGCCCGCCGCGAAGAGCCGCTCCAGGAAGGCGGTGCTCTTGGGGCGGCGGAGCAGCTCGGAGCCGGGTAGGGCCCGGTCGGGGTCGCCTGCGGCATCACCTTCGACTTCCTCGGCGGGGCCGAGACGGAGGGAGACACGCTCGTAGGCGGGGCGGTGGAGGGCGGTGTGGCGGTCGAGGAGGCGGGCGTAGGCGCCGGCGACGTCGGCGGGACCGTCATCGGACAGCAGAGCGCGCAGTGCCTCCGCCTCTGCCAGGACGTCGAGTTCACCGGTGTGGCGGTGCACGCGCGTGAGGAGCAGGACGCCTTCCGCGTCCGCGACGCGCACGCCGGGCGGCTCCACCGTCGTACGGCCGCCTGCGGTCACCACGAGGGTCACTCCGGTGTACGCGCGGTCGCTGTCCGGGTAGCCGGCGCGCAGCGTGAGCAGGGCGCCCTCACGGGTGAGAGCCGCCCCGTGACCGACCGCCAGGCCGGACGGGGCGCCTGGAAGGCGGTGATCGAGGGAGATGTCCAGGCTCTGCCCTGGTCCGGTGACGTACTGGACGATGACGTCGTCCGCGCGGGAGACGAAGACGCGGCTGTGCCAGTCGGGGCACAGGGCTCCTGCCGTCGCACACACGGCGTCGGCGACGCCGGTGGTGAAGTCGACCGAGCGCCGGTAGTCGCGCTGTTCACCGGCCTGTCTGCGCAGCCGTACCTGGAAGGCCGGGTGGAAGGGCTGCACCCACATCATGCCCCGGCCGTCGGTGAAGCGCTCGGCGGCGGTCGTGTCGCCGGCGAGCAGCCGGTCCTGGAGGGCGGGGATGTCGGCGGCGAGCTGCGGAGGGCGGGCGTGCTCGCTGCCGTTGGGGCGGACGAGTGTGTGGTGGTTGACGATGATCCGGTCGTCGTACGGATCGCCGAACACCATGGCGCCGTGGCGCCCGTTGCCGCTGAGGAAGGCGTCCTCCCAGCGGGCGGCGGGCGACGGTTCCCAGGTGCCGTGGCACGCGCGCGTGCCATCCGCGGCATCCCACGCGCGCGTGCCGGACATGGTGTGCACCTCGTTTCCTCTGTTCACTGCGCCAGCACCGCCACCCCGTATCGCTCGAGCTCCAGCGAGCCCTCGACGGACTCGCCGGTGAGGAGGTCGCGATGGGTGCCGGGCACGTCGACCTTGACCGGCTCGCGCCGGTGGTTGAGGACGAAGAGCAGCTCGCCCCGGCGGACCGCTTCAACGCCGGTCGGCAGGCCCTCGAGCACCGGCCGCACGCCCGCCTCGGCGGCCACCCGCGCCAGCAGGTCGCGCAGCGCGCCGGGCTCGGGAAGCGTGGAGACGTACCAAGCGCGGCCCTTGCGCAGCACCGCCGGGAGGCCGTCGAGCTCACCGCCCTTGTACGGAACGACCTCGTCGGCGTCCCCGGCCTCCAGCTCCTCGGACCAGAGCGTGCCGCGGAAGCCGTCGGCCTCGACGGTCTCGCCCGGGTCCAGCGGCCACCACTCGTGCAGGATCCGGATGCCGAACAGCTCGCGCAGCCGCTCCTCCATGCCGCCCGCCCGCACCCGGTCGTCCTCGTCGGCGACGCCGGTCTGGAAGCCGCAGACCAGGGTGCCGCCGTCACGCACGTACGCGACGAGGTTGTCGATCGCGGTGTCCGTGAGCAGATACAGCTGCGGCACGACGACGAGCTTGTACGCGGACAGGTCGTGCTCGGGGTGGGCGAAGGCGGCCGTCGTGCCCGCCTCCCACAGGGCGCGGTGCCAGGCGCGTACGACGTCCTGGTACTCGACCCCGGAGGAGAGCCGGCCGTCCTGCTGGCCGGCCCACCAGGCGTTCCACTCCTGGAGGATCGCGACATCGGCGGCCACGCGCGTGCCGGTCACCTCGCCGCTGATCCGGGCGAGTTCGGCGCCGATCTGCTTGACCTCCTGGAAGGTGCGGCCCTGCTCCCCCGCGTGGCTGACCATCCCGGAGTGGAACTTCTCCGAGCCCTGCCGGGACTGGCGCCACTGGAAGTAGCAGACAGCGTCGGCGCCGCGGGCGACGGCCTGCAGCGACCACAGGCGGTTGAGGCCGGGCGGCTTGGGGTGGTTGACGCCCCGCCAGTTGACCGGTCCTGCCGCCTGCTCCATGACCATCCACGGACCGCCGCCCGCCTGCGAGCGGGTCATGTCCTGGATCATCGCGGCGTTCTGCCCGCCGAAGGGGTCGCGCGGGTCCGGGTAGATGTCGACCGAGACGGCGTCCTCCTCCTCGGCCCACCGCCAGGCGTCCTGGCCCGTCCAGAACGGCATGAAGTTGGTGGTCACCGGGATGTGCGGGGTGTGCCGGCGGACGATGTCCCGCTCGGCGACGTAGCACTCCAGGAGCATGTCGGAGGTGAACCGCTTGAAGTCCAGCACCTGGGTGGGGTTCTTCATGTAGTGGGCGCGGCGGGGCGGGAGGACCTCGTCCCAGCTGCCGTAGCCCTGGCTCCAGAAGGCGGTGCCCCAGGCCGTGTTGAGCGCGTCGAGCGTGTCGTACTTGTCCTGCAGCCAGCGGCGGAAGGTGGTGGCCGCCTCGTCGCCCCAGTCGTAGGTGCAGTACTCGTTGTTGATGTGCCACATGGTGAGGGCCGGGTGGCTGCCGTAGCGGGCGGCCAGGTCCTCGGTGATGGCGGCGGCGTAGCGGCGGTAGGTGGCGCTGGAGTGCGAGAAGTGCTGGCGGGAGCCCCACCACTCGGTCTGGCCGTTCTCGTCGCGCGGCAGCGTCTCGGGGTGGAGGCGGCCCATCCACGGCGGGGGCGAGGCGGTCGGGGTCGCGAGGACGACCCCGATCCCGTTCTCGTGCATGAGGTCCATCAGGCGGTCGAGCCAGCCGAACTCCCGTGCTCCCGGGCGGGGCTCCAGCTTCGCCCAGGAGAAGACGCCCAGCGTGACGGAGTTGACGCCGGCCTCGCGCATGAGGCGCACGTCCTCGTGCCAGGTCTCCTCGGGCCACTGCTCGGGGTTGTAGTCGCCGCCGAAGAGGATGCGGCCGCGGGTGGTGTCGGCGAGGGTGGGCCGGTCCGGCGTACCGGATGCGGTCACGCTGGGCGTCTGGGGGGTCATCAGGAAGGTTCTCCGTACACGCTGGGCGTCGGGGGTCCCGCTGAGCGGGCGGGGGTCAGGCAGGGGCTCCGTACTGGATGCCGCGGCCGTTGGTGCCGAGGTAGACCCGGCCGTGGATGCGGGGGTCGCCGGTGATGACCTCACCGATCCAGCCCCACTGGTGGGCATCGTCGTTGATGCGGATCCACGTCTTGGCCTCGTCGTCGGAGCGGTAGACGGCGGTGATCGCCTCCGTGGCGCCGACCTGGTAGATCGCCGGGTAGTCGGCGCCGTCGGCGGCCTTGCCGAAGCCGAGCGTGTGCGAGGCCCAGCAGCTGGTCACCTTGGTGAAGGTGGCGCCGCCGTCGGTGGAGCGGTAGAGGCCGTTCGCCTTGGCCGAGAGCCACAGGTCGCCGCTGCGTCCGGGGGCTGCGACGATCTTGAACTGGCTGTCCCCGGAGGGCAGTCCGGTCGCACGGGCGGTGAACGAGGCGCCACTGTCAGTGCTCGCGTATAGCGTTCCTGTGTCGGTGTCGTACGCGTAGAAGAGCGTCGGGTCGGCCGGGTCGGCGACCGGCGTGGCGCCCTTCGGGAAGGAGGAGACCTCGGTCCAGGTCGCGCCGTTGTCCGTGGAGCGGTGCCCGGCGTACTTGGTGCCGTCCCAGTGCACGAACGACCACAGCAGCGTCGAGCCGTCGGCGCTGGTGGCGATCGGTCCGGGAGCGTTCTTGGCGATGTCGGGCTGGGCCGCGAAGGGCGCCCAGGTCTGCCCGCCGTCGTTGGAGTACGCGCCGTTGCCCTTGTCGCCCCAGCCCGTCCGCACGACATACGACGGCTTGGCCGCGGCGAGTGCGAGTCCCGTCGCCGACCCGAACACGGGGTTCGTCGCCATGCCGCGCGACGGAGACGCCGTGAGCAGCTCGTGGTACATCACGCCGATGTCCCCGAGCCCGCTGAGCAGATGCGCCTCCCCGGCCGGGGGCGAGATCAGCTGGCGCACGGCGGTCTCCTCCAGGCCGCGGATCTGCGGTGCCCAGTTCTTCAGGTCCCGGGTCCCGTAGAGCGTCGCGCCCGTCCCGAACACGATGTGCTTCGAGTCGTACGGGTCGATGCCCACGGCCTGGATCCACCAGCCGAACTTGGGCTTGTCCTCGCCCCACTTCAGATAAGGAGTCTCGGATACGTCGAAGACAGCAGCGTCCTTGAGGGACGTCCAGGTACGGCCGCCGTTGGTGGACCGGAACAGCGTGTCGATCGCCGCCCAGCGGTTGTTCGTGGAGACGACGACGGTGCCGGGGCTGCTGACGTCCACGGCGACGCCGCCGTAGCCGAAGGTGTCCTTGGAACCGTCGGCCGTGGTGCCACCCGGCTGCACGGGCGTGACCTCGGCCCACTTGCCGCTCGCGGTGTTCAGCTTGTGCACCGAGCCGGTCGAGTGGCCGTTCGGGCCGGGCGTGTCGGCGTACGTGACGTACAGCTCGCGGGTCCCGGAGTCGTACGCAGCGCGGATCGGCACCTTGGCCGCGGTCCCGGTGGGCTGGCCGGGCACGGCCTCCCAGCCGCCGGAGGTGGTCGTGCGGTACAGAGCCGTGGCGGTCGCGCTGCCGTCGCCGTCGCCCCAGCCGGCGTACAGGGTGCGCCCGGCCGCGACGAGGAACATGATGCCCTGCCCCGACGCGCTCGCCTTGGCGGGGAAGTCGGCGGCCGCCCAAGTCGCACCGCGATCGGTGGACTTGAGCAGCCCGTCGTGCCGGGTGCCGAGCCACAGGGTGTCGCTGTCACGCGGGTCGACGAGGAGCCGCTCGCCGGCGCCGCGGCCGTCCTCGTTGGCGCCCAGCTTCACGGTCAGGTCGGTGCGCGACCAGGTGGCGCCGCGGTCGTCGGAGCGCAGCACGGCGCCGTTGCCCGCCCACGACTGGGAGTACGTGCCGACGGCCAGGTACACGCGGTCCGGGTGGGCGCGGTCGACGGCGATCGCCTCGACGCCGAGGAGGTTCCAGTCGTCCCAGCCGATGTGGTCGAGGAGCGGCACCCACTGGCTCGTGCCGTCGTCCCAGCGGTAGGCGCCGCCGATGTCGGTGCGGGCGTAGGCGAGTCCGCGTACGGAGGGGTGGAAGAGGACGCCGCTGATGAAGCCGGTGCCGCCGATGACGACGTTGCGCCAGCGGTAGGGGTTTCCGGCGTCGGCCGCGGAGGCGGCGGCCGACGTGGCCTCGGTGGCGGCTACGGCCGAGCTCTGGAGGGCGGGGACGGCGGTGAGTGCGGCGGTTGCGGCGGTCCCGGCGAGGACCGAACGTCTGCTCAGGCGGTACGTGCGCATGACTTACCTCGATCTGTACGGGCAGCAAGCTGCGAGAACCTGGGGAGGCAGAGACGAGCCCGGGAGGGCGCATGGCGGCCCGGAGCGGCCGCGCGACGGGGGGAGGTGGGGCTGGAGTCCGCCGTGGCCGGCCGGTGACAGGCCCGGCCGGACACGGCGGCGAACGAGGGGCGCGGGCTCTGGCGTCAGCCCTTGATGGCTCCGGTGAGCATGCCCTTCTTGAAGTGCCGCTGGACGAAGGGGGAAGCGACCGCGA
>NZ_LOHS01000045.1 GCF_001642995.1 Streptomyces jeddahensis | reverse complement strand
AACGACATCGCACCAGCACCCTGACCAGCCACTTCAAGATGGCGCAGCTTCAGTGCCAGGATCTGCCGCTCGCGGCCAGTCAGGCCCGGCAACGCGTCCGGCTCCGGTTCCGGCTCCTGGTCCCCGCGCAGCCGTGCCAACAGCTTGGTAGTGGCGCTGGGATCGAGCAGGGACTGGCCGGCTGCCACCGTGCGCACGGCCGATACAAGGTCCGATCCGCGGATCTGCTTCAGTACGTAGCCGGACGCGCCGGCCATGATCGAGTCGAGCAGTGCCTCCTCGTCATCGAAGGAGGTCAGCATCAGGCAGGCGAGGTCGGGCATGCGTGAGCGCAGCTCCCGGCAGACAGTCACGCCGTCGCCGTCCGGCAGGCGTACGTCGAGTACGGCGACCTGGGGGCGCAGCGCGGGGACGCGTACCAGGGCCTGCTCGGCCGTGGCTGCCTCGCCGACCACGGTGATGTCGGGCTCGTCGTCGATAAGGTCGCGCACCCCTCGCCGGACCACTTCGTGGTCGTCCAGCAGGAACACCCGAATCGGGTCACCGGCGCCGTGCTGCTCACTGTCCGCCATCGACTGCTCCTGTCTTGCATCGCCCGCGCCCTGCACCTGCATATACGCCCACGGGCGGGAGCCGAACTCACCGCGATCCTGCGTGATCGAGGGACCTAGGGCCAGGGCCGACCGGCCCTGTCTTCGTACGGGGGCGGTGTCTCCGACCACCCGTCGGCTACCCCGGTCGCCGGGTGTCGAACGCATGGCCGCACCCTTGCCCCCGGGCTCCCGGATTCGCACCATTTGCGGGCCGGATACGCGCGGTCGAGACTGACCATGGCGGGTTCCGCCCGTCCCCGCGAGTACTGCTCTGCCGGGCTGCGACGAGCCTGACGCGCGGACCGGCCAGCTGCAGGAGGTGCCCTGAGGTGGCGGCGGGACGGTCGGTGAGCCGACCGGTAGGCGAGTCCCAGGGCGGCAGACCCTGGGGCGGGCCCTGCGCCGGGGTGGTGGGCTCCCTCGGCCACCAGGGGCACGTGACCGAGCGCGTCGCACGCCGCCTCGTCGCCAGGAAGAGGTCGTCGACGAACCGGAAGGCAATCACCCTGTACTCGTCGTGCAGCTCGCCGCGGTCTCCGAATCATGAGCCCGGTAGTACGGCGCACCTACGGCTCACCAGCCGTGCCCCTGGCCAGGTAGCGCTGGTGGATGCGTATGCCAAAGAGCAGGGACTGTGCGCCGCGGGATTGGTCCGCCAAGTGTGCGCCGGCGGGCCACCCCGTCTCACTCGGCCTGTGTACCGGAGTCCGTCACCTCGACGGTCGCGCGAACGATGACGACCGGACACGTAGCGTGCAGCGCACACTGCTGACTCACGGAGCCCAGCAGCGTTCGACGGAATCCGCCCATGCCCCGGCTGCCCACCACGAGGGCCTTGGCCCCTTCCGCCTCACTGAGCAGCACCTCGACGGGATTGCCCTTTACCAGACGCTTTCGCACCCGGGCAGCACCGGACTCACCAAGAACTTCGTGCACCTGGTTGACCAGGCCCTGCTCGGCGATGGTTCTGTCGAAAGTGGGGTCCACCGCGGGCGCGGACCACCCGTACGCCCAAGGCAGCTCCCAGGCAGCCACTGCCACCACGTCACCGCCGATCAGCTCGGCATACTGGACCGCCCACCGAAGCGCAGCATGCGACGAAGGCGAGCCGTCGACACCCACCACGACGTGCAAGGCCGAGCCCCGCTTCCCCATGACATTTGCCCCTTCTGCTCTCATATGCGTCCACACTGGGCGACACAGGGCAGATTTGCCATACAACCGCAGCCGACAGGTACACCGCGTCGATCCCGCGAGTGGGTAGAAGTCGGTGCCTGCCGGTCAGCGTCCCGCCGGTCGACGGTCGCGACGCAGCCCTCGTGCACACCCTGGGACGCTGCGGTAGGGAGGAGGTGGGGCGCGCAATCTCGGAAAGCTTCGGGCCCGATGGGAAGTGTGTGAGAGTGCGCGCGGCGGTCGATTCTGGCGCATGCCGGACCTCGTGCGGGAAGCCGTCGCACAACAGGCACCTACTAGGTACCATCGGTGTATGCCATCCCTAAACGTGTCCTTCACCGACGACGAACTCGAAGGCGTGCGAGCTGCGGCCGCGGCCGAAGGCAAGAGCCTCAAGCAGTACCTCCACGACCTCGGCGTGCGCGAGATGCAGCGCAAGCAGTTCGTCGCCGGCGCCACCAGGTGGGCCGACCGGCTGCGCGACGAGTTCGACCAGGCCTTCCCCGACGAGGTGCCGCCCACTCAGCGCGACAACGGAGCCGCTGCCGCCTGATGCACCTCTACATCGACGTCTCCTGGCTGCTCGATGTCCAGGAGGCCGCGCTCGGCAGCGAAGACCTCACGGTCTCGGACTACTCCGCGCTTGTGGCAGCAGTCGCCCGCCACAAGACCAGGCTTCCGACCCTCGCGGCCGCCGACCCGGACGCGGCCTGGCGCGCGGCTGCCCTGATGCACACCATCGTGCGCCTGGAGCCCCTCCCGCACCGCAACAGCCTGTACGCGGCATTCACCGCTGCCCAGTACATGGACCAGTCCGGCGAAGGCATCGATCCTCCCTACGGAGCCCTTTCCGATCTCGTCCGCAAGATCCGCGACACCCGCATCGGTGTCCAGGATGTCGCCGATCAGTTGCGCGCCTGGAAGCTTTAGCACCCCGTGACTGTGTCGAAAGGCAGACGGCAGATCGCACAGCACGCGTGTGCGTACAGCGTGCTCCACCGCCGGCGGTCCTGGAGAGCTAGCTGTTGCGGGGCAGGAGGTTGTTGACGGATCGACCGCGAGCGGACCAAGATGACCCGGCTCGCCGAACTCGGCCTGCCGGACGATCAAGGGCAGCCACCCGCCTACGAGGGGGCGACCATCACTCCCTCCGAAAGCGAAGGGCCCGGCAGCACGTCGCCAAGCGAGTGGCCCACGGATGCCAGCGACGAGCCCACCGCGCCGCCCTCCGACGGGCTCTCCGAGGTCCCGGACGATCCCACGGCCTCGACTTCCTGACGATCACGCTCCGGCGGCAGGCTTGAGCGTTTTCACCCCTGCCGTCGGCCCTCCCCGCAGATCCTGCACCTGCAGTCTGCACTCACGTCGCCACAGGGTCTGACGGGATCTGAGTCCTACCGCTCGACATGAGGCTCTGGCCCTCCGACAGGCCCCCCGTCGCCTTGGTCGCGCTCGCGGACGATCCGGTGATGCCGGAGCCGGAGGCCTCGCCGCTTGCCGACGCGGTCTCGGTCATCGCCGCCGCCCATCGGGCGGCCGCGATGAGGTGGCCTCAGATGAACACGGTGTCGCGGTGGGCTTTCGCCGGTCGGGCGATAGAGGGTCGGGTGCTGACCTGCACCTCTTTAGGTAGTTGATCAACACGGGCCGCCCCTGGGCGGGATTGGAGGCGCCGGAAGTCTTGATCGTGTCCGTCTGCGACAGGGGCGGACGCTGATCGAGATGCGAGGAGAGTCCGCGCATGGCATCGAGCGAGGACGAGGACCGCCGCCGGGCGGAGAGAGCCCGGCAGGTCGGTCTGTTCCGCTATTCCCTGATCCAGGACCTGCTGGATACGAGTCTGACGACCCCAGAACGCGGCCGCCTCGCACGGGAGTTGGCGGAGAGGGAACACACCGATCCGTTCGGCCGGCAAGTACGTGTCTCGCGGGGCACGATCGACCGGTGGACCCGCGACTACCGCTGCGGTGGGTTCGCCGCCCTGGTCCCCGAGCCACGCAAGGCGGTCCCGAGGACACCGCCGGAGGTGCTGGAGCTGGCGGCCGGCCTGAAGCGGGAGAATCCGGCCCGCACGGCCGCGCAAATCCAGCGGATCCTGCGCACGACGCAGGGCTGGTCGCCGACCGAGCGGACGCTGCAGCGGCACTTCGTCGCCGCCGGACTGACCGGGACCGGCAGCAGTGAGCTGGTTCCAACCTGGCTGAGTGCAGGGGTGGTTGGCGTGAGGGCGGCTATACGAAGTGGTGAAGCTCCTGGTAGACGGGTTCACGACCAAGATCACCCGTGCCTGCCAGGAGCTTCGTGTGCTTGTCTACCCGTCCGCGATCGACCTCTCCAGCTCGACCTTGCGCTTCCTCGCCGAGCACCTGAGCCATCGGCGGCGCGAGACGGGCACCCGCTGGCGGAAACTCTCCGCAGGACAGCAGGCGCTGCTCGCCCTGGCTCACCTGCGATGTGGTGACACCTACGCGCGCTTGGCTGCTGGCTTCGGCGTCGGCCTTGCCACCGTCTACCGCTACATCCGCGAGGCCATCGCCATCCTGGCCGCCCTCGCCCCCACCTTGACGCAGGCCGTGAAGACCGCGTCGGCCAAGGCGTTCGTCATCCTCGACGGCACACTCCTTCCGATCGACCGGATCGCCGCCGACCGCCCGTACTACTCCGGCAACCACAAAAAGCACGGCATGAACGTGCAGGTGATCACCGACCCGTTCGGCCGCTTGATCTGGGCCTCGCCCGCCTTGCCTGGCGCGGTTCACGACATCACTGCCGCCCGCACCCACCAGATAATCGATGCGCTTGCCGAGGCCGGCGTCAAGTGCTTCGCGGACAAGGGGTATCAAGGTGCGGGAGGTA
>NZ_LOHS01000044.1 GCF_001642995.1 Streptomyces jeddahensis | reverse complement strand
CCCCGCCACCATCGCCTCCGCCGTAGCCGCCGCTCAAAACCCGGAAGCCGCCGCCGCCGGACCCCCCGCCGCCATGGCCGTCCCCCAGGCCGGCCACCCCGACCTGATCCTCCTCCGCCGCATAGGCACAGTAGACCCGTACTCGCTGGACGACTACCGCGCCCACGCCGGCTACGAAGCCCTACGCCGGGCCTTCGCCATCGGCCCGGCAGGCGTGATCCGCGAAGTCACCGACGCAGGCCTCGTCGGCCGAGGCGGCGCCGCCTTCCCCACCGGCGTGAAGTGGCAGGCCACGGCCTCCCAGCCCGACCACCCCCACTACCTCGTCTGCAACGCCGACGAATCCGAACCCGGCACCTTCAAGGACCGGGTGATCATGGAGGGCGACCCGTACGCCCTCATCGAGACGATGACGATCGCGGGCTACGCGGTCGGCGCGCACAGGGGCTACCTGTACCTCCGCGGCGAGTACCCACGCGCCCTGCACAGGCTGACCCACGCCATCGAGCAGGCACGCGCGCGTGGCCTCCTCGGCGACGACGTCCTCGGCCAGGGCTACGCCTTCGACATCGAGATCCGCCGTGGCGCGGGCGCGTACATCTGCGGTGAGGAGACGGCCCTGTTCAACTCCATCGAGGGGTACAGGGGAGAACCCCGCTCAAAGCCCCCGTTCCCCGTCGAGGAGGGCCTGTTCGGCAAGCCGACGGCCGCGAACAATGTCGAGACCCTCGTGAACGTCCTGCCGATCCTGACGATGGGCGCCCAGGCGTACGCGGCGATCGGCACAGCGAAATCGACGGGCCCCAAGCTGTTCTGCGTCTCCGGCAGCGTCGAGCGCCCCGGCATCTACGAGCTGCCGTTCGGCGCCACGCTCGGCGACCTCCTGACCCTGGCGGGCAAGCGGGACAACCTCCGGGCGGTGCTGCTGGGCGGCGCCGCAGGCGGCTTCGTACGCACCGACGAGCTGGACATCCCGCTCACCTTCGAGGGCACCCGGGAGGCCGGTACGACGCTCGGATCCGGTGTCGTCCTGGCGCTGGACGACACCGTCCCGCTCCCGCGGATCCTGCTCCGCATCGCGGAGTTCTTCCGCGACGAGTCGTGCGGCCAGTGCGTTCCGTGCCGCGTGGGCACCGTCCGCCAGGAGGAGGCGCTGCACCGGATCGCGGAACGCACGGGTGCCGCCGCGGCCGACGACATCGCGCTGCTGCGCGAGGTGGGCCGCGCCATGCGGGACGCCTCGATCTGCGGTCTGGGCCAGACGGCCTGGAACGCCGTGGAGTCGGCCATCGACCGCCTTGGGGCGTACGAATGACCGCCCTGGAAGCCCTGCAAGCCGTGGAATCCGCCATCGACCACCTGGGGGCGTACACATGACCGCGATACCGCTGGGCCCGCCACGCCGCCTCGTGGAGTTCACCCTCGACGGGCAGGAGGCCCGGGTCCCCGAGGGCTCGACGATCCTCGACGCCTGCCGAGCCGCCGGCAAGGACATCCCCACCCTCTGCCAGGGCGACACGCTGACCCCCAAGAACGCGTGCCGCGTATGCGTTGTCGAGGTGGAGGGCGCCCGCACCCTCGCCCCGGCCTGCTCGCGCAAGGCCGAGCCGGGCATGGAGGTGCACACCGACACCGAACGCGCCCGCCACAGCCGCAAGATCGTCCTCGAACTCCTCGCCTCATCGGTCGACTTGTCGACGACACCGAAGGTCGCCGAATGGATCAAGGAGTACGAGGCGAAACCGGACCGCTTCGGCCCGGACGCGGCCCGCCTCAACGAGGAACCGAAGATCGACAACGATCTGTACGTGCGCGATTACGACAAGTGCATCCTCTGCTACAAGTGCGTGGACGCCTGCGGCGACCAGTGGCAGAACACCTTCGCGATCTCCGTCTCGGGCCGCGGCTTCGACGCCCGGATCGCCGTGGAGCACGACGCCCCGCTGACCGACTCGGCGTGCGTGTACTGCGGCAACTGCATCGAGGTGTGCCCGACGGGAGCCCTATCGTTCAAGTCGGAGTTCGACATGCGGGCGGCGGGTACCTGGGACGAGTCAGCCCAGACGCAGACGACCACCGTGTGCGCGTACTGCGGAGTGGGCTGCAACCTTACGTTGCACGTGCAGGACAATGAGATCGTGAAGGTAACCTCGCCGCACGACAACCCGGTGACCCACGGCAACCTCTGTATCAAGGGCCGCTTCGGCTACCAGCACGTACAGAACCGGGACTGATCGGGACTGATCCGGCACTGATCGGGGCTGATGGAGACATGGGACGCGTCACCGAACGACGGCGGGTGATCCGGATCCGGGACGGGGCCGTGAGCACCCGCCCGGACACACTCGTCGCCGAGGAACCCCTCGAGATCCGGCTGAACGGCAAGCCCCTCGCCATCACCATGCGCACCCCGGGCGACGACTTCGCGCTCGCGGCGGGCTTCCTGGTGAGCGAGGGCGTGCTGGGCACGACGGCCGAGCTGCAGAACATCGTCTACTGCGCGGGAGCCACGCAGGACGGCTCGAACACGTACAACGTGGTGGATGTGAAGCTGGCGCCGGGCGTGGCCGTCCCCGACATCACCCTCGAACGCAACGTCTACACCACCTCCTCCTGCGGCCTGTGCGGCAAGGCGAGCCTGGACGCGGTGCGGACCACCGCCCGCTGGCCCATCGACGACGCAGGCGACAGCGGCGCTCCCCCGGTCCGGCTCGAACCCGAGCTGCTCGCGAGCCTCCCCGACCGGCTGCGCGCCGCTCAGCGGGTCTTCGACCGGACCGGGGGCCTGCACGCGGCCGCGCTCTTCACGGAGGACGGCGAGCTCCTTGACATACGTGAGGACGTGGGCCGCCACAACGCCGTCGACAAGCTGGTCGGGCGCGCCCTGCAGAACGGCGGCCTGCCCCTGTCCCGCACGATCCTCCTAGTCTCCGGACGGGCGTCTTTCGAGCTCGCGCAGAAGGCCGTGATGGCGGGCATCCCGGTCCTGGCCGCGGTCTCCGCCCCCTCCTCGCTCGCCGTCGACCTCGCCGCCGAGACCGGGCTGACGCTGGTCGGCTTCCTGCGGGGCTCCTCCATGAACGTGTACGCGGGTGAGCACCGCATCGCCCTGCGGGCCGCGGCCGCCCAGGGCTGACCGGCTCCCCGCTGCACGGCGCCGGGGCCCGGCCGACGGGGAGCGCCCCCTGCGCCGGCCGGGCCTCGCCACGCCCGGTTCGCTGTTGCGAGCGACACGCGCACTGTTGTGAGCAACACGTGCACCTCCGGTGTCGGCTGACGTGCCTTCCTTCCCGAGTGCACCGCTGTGGGGAGGACGGCCCGAACGCCCGGTCCTCGACCCACCTTGACGTCGGCGAGCACCCGGGTCGGCGGGGCCGCGCACAGTCACTCGTGCTCAGCAGCGGCAGAGAAGCCGCCCGCAGGGGCGGTCGGCTCGTCCACCCGGCGGGAGGCACCGTCGTCCCGGTCGGACCGTTCGGCTCACGACGACTCGCGCACCACAAGCTGAGTGGGCAGCACAACGTGCCGACGCGGCGCTTCGGAGTCGTTGATCTCCTCCAGGAGGAGGTGGGCGATGGTGCTGCCGATCTCCTCGACGGGCTGGCGCACGCTGGTGAGGGGCGGGTAGCTGTGGCGGGCGATGATGGAGTCGTCGAAGCCGACCACGGCCACGTCGTCCGGGATGCGGCGCCTGGCCCGGCGCAGTTCCAGCATGGCGCCGACGGCCATGACGTCGGACGCCACGAACACGGCGTCCAGATCCGGGGCATGTTCGAGAAGTGAACGCATGGCGATCCCGCCTCCCTCCTCGGTGAAGTCGCCCGTGGCCACGAGCTCATCCCCGGCCGGACGGCCCGCTTCCGTAAGGGCCTCCCGCCAGCCCTGAAGCCTGCTGCGAGCCACGTCCATGTCCAGCGGCCCGGTGATCGTGGCCACCTTCGAGCGTCCACGTGACAGCAGGTGGCGAACGGCTGCCGCTGCCCCGCCCGTATTGTCCGAGTGGACGTGGGTCAGCGACTCGCGGGGGCCGCGGCGACCGGCCAGGACGGTGGGCAGCCCCAAGTCCTCGAGGAGCCCGGGCAAGGGATCGTGCTCGTGTACGGATACCAGGAGCACACCGTCCACGCGGCGCTCCGCGACCGACTCGGTGAGCTGGTCGCGTTCCTGCTGGTCACGGACGAGCACGAGCTGCAGCTGCGTCCTGGTCTCGGCGAGGGCGGCGCTGGCACCGCGGATGACCGCCGAGAAGTACGGTTCCGAGCCGAGGCGGCTTTCCGACTCGGGTATGACCAGGGCCACCGAGTTGGTCTTGCTCGTCACGAGGCCTCGGGCCACGGAGTTGGGGACGTACTGGAGTTCGGCGATGGCGGCCAGTACAGCGGCCCTGGCCTTCTCACTGACGAGTTCAGAGCCGTTGATGACTCGTGAAACGGTGGTCCGCCCGACCCCGGCGCGCGCGGCCACGGTCTTGATGGTCGGCCGCTGCCTTCCCCCCATGGCTCCTCCCTCGCCGCCGTGCCGTGGGGACGGCGTTCAGCTGGGCATTGTGCCAGACGCGTGACGGGGTTCCGTCACCCTTGGCGGCAAGGCTCAGCCTACATCTTCTGAAAGAAAGTCAGTTCTTCTCCTTGACACGGGAGTTGAGTGACGGAGACGCTTCGGGAACCTTGGTGGGCACGTTCCCATCCACGTTTGGGAACGTACCCAGTAGAGAAATCGGGCCGCTGAGCGGGCCGTAACGGCTGGTAGTTCCGGCGCGTCGACGCCGCCGCTAGGAGGACGGAATGAGCAGGGTCCGCAGGCAGTTGCGTACAAAAGTCGTGGGGGCAGTCTCGGCTGTGACGGCCCTGGGCATGGTCGTGGGCTGCAGTGGAGGCAGCGACACGGGGACCGGCGGGGGCCGGAAGGACGGCAAGGTCACCATCACCATGGGGCTCTTCGGCGTCATGGGCTTCAAGGAGACCGGACTCCTCGAGAAGTACATGAAGCTGCACCCGGACATCGTCATCAAGGCGGATGTCGCCGGTGACGAGCAGACCTACTACACCGCCCTCCAGACGCACCTGGCCGCCGGCAGCGGCCTGAAGGACATCCAGGGCATAGAGATCGGCCGCGCCAAGGAACTGGTCGACACGCAGAAGGACAAGTTCGTCGACCTCTCGGACGTCTCCGGAACCGACCACTTCCTGCCCTGGAAGCTCAGCCAGGTCACCGCACCGGACAAGAAGGTGATCGGGCTCGGCACGGACATCGGCCCGATGGCGGTCTGCTACCGCAAGGACTTCTTCGAGGAGGCAGGGCTGCCCACCGACCGCGACGAGGTCGCGAAGCTCTGGGAGGGCGACTGGTCGAAGTACGTCGAGGCGGGCAAGCGCTTCAAGAAGAACACCAAGAGCAAGGTCGCCTTCATGGACAGCTCCAGCGGCCTGTTCAACGCCATGATCTACGGCAGTTCGGAGCAGTTCTACGACAAGAGCGGCGAGCTCATCTACGCGAAGAACCCGGTGGTGAAGGATGCCTGGGGCCTGGCGTCCGATGCGGCCACGTCTGGCCTGACCGCCAAGCTCCGGCAGTTCCAGCCCGGTTGGGACCCCGGCCTCGCCAACAGCACGTTCGCCAGCACGGTCTGCCCCGCCTGGATGCTCGCCCACATCAGCGAGAAGGCCGGGCCGAAGAACAAGGGCAAGTGGGACGTGGCCAAGGCACCACAGGGCGCCAACTGGGGTGGAGCGTTCCTCGGCGTCATGGAGCAGAGCCCGGTCAAGAAGGAGGCGAAGGAACTCGTCGCCTGGCTCACGGCACCGGAGCAGCAGGCCTACATCTTCGAGAAGCTCGGCAACTTCCCGTCGTCCGAGGACGCGTTGAAGATCCCCGAAGTGGCCGACGGGAAGTCCGACTACTTCAGCGGCGCGCCCATCGGCGAGATCTTCGGCACGGCGGCCCAGGAGATCCCGGACGAGCAGGTGCTCGGCCGTAAGGACGGCACCATCAAGGACATCTTCTCGCAGGGACTGACGCTGATCGAGGCGCAGAACAAGAGCCCCGAAGAGGCCTGGAAGACCTCGGTCGAACGTGTCGAGAAGGCCGCCGGCTGAGCGTTCCGACCTTAGCCGCAGGCGCCCGGCGACGCGCATCCCGCGTGGCCGCCGGGCCATCGGCCCCACCCGCTTCGAAGGAAGGATGCCTTCCGGTGGCCACCTCCACCTCGACGCCGCAGGGCGGTGCCCTCGGTACCGCTCCCCCGGCCGGGAACCGCGCGAGCGGGGACCGCCAGGGTCGGCGGAACCTGCTGCACCGCCTCGACCTGCGCGGGGCGCCGTACGCGTTCGTCGCCCCGTTCTTCGTGGTCTTCGCGGCCTTCAGCTTCTACCCGCTGATCTACACGTCCTGGATCTCGCTCCATCGCGTCGAGATGTCGTCGCTGAACCTGATGGAGTGGGTCGCGTTCGACAACTACACGGCCCTGTGGCACGACGACCGCTTCTGGAACGCGCTGGCCAACACCATCACCATCGGTGTGATCTCCACCGTGCCGCAGCTGATGATGGCCCTGGGCCTCGCTCATCTGCTCAACTACAAGCTGCGCGGTTCGACGTTCTTCCGCGTCGCGGCCCTGACTCCGTACGCGACGTCGGTCGGGGCCGCGGCCCTCGTGTTCACGATGCTCTTCGAGCGCGACTTCGGCATGATCAACTGGATGCTGAGCCTGGTCGGCGTGGACCACGTCGACTGGGAGAACAACAAGTGGGCCGCGCAGACGGCGATCTCCACGATCGTGATCTGGCGCTGGACCGGCTACAACGCCCTGCTCTACCTCGCGGCCATGCAGGCCGTCCCGCGGGACCGTTACGAGGCGGCCGCCATCGACGGCGCCTCCCGCTGGCAGCAGTTCCTCCAGGTCACCGTGCCGGGTATCCGCTCGACCATCGTCTTCACCATCGTGCTGTCCACGATCGGCGCAACCCAGCTCTTCGGTGAGCCGCTGATCTTCGGCCAGGGTCCCAACGGCATCACGGGCGGTGCGGACAACCAGTACCAGACGCTGGGTCTGCTGCTGTACGAGGAGGGCTGGAAGAACTACCAGATGGGACGGGCCGCCACCGTCGCCTGGGCCATGTTCCTGCTGCTCATCCTCGTCTTCGTCGTCCAGCGAGTCCTCAAGCGCGCCCTGTCGCGCAGGTCCTGACCAGGAGACCTCCATGACTACTGACAGCCTCCCGGTCCGGACGGCGGACGCACGCCCCCGTCCCGCGTCCGACGGCACGCCGTCCGGCCGTCGCCGCCCGCGTCTGTCGCTGCGTCAGCAGGCCGGCCGCCAGCACCACGCGGGGCCCGTCACCTACGTGCTGCTCGGCCTGGCCGCGCTGTTCTCCCTCTTCCCGCTCTACTTCACGATGGTGGCGGCGTCGAGCGACAACACACGCGTGACGCAGACGCCCCCGCCCTTCCTGCCGGGCCCCAACCTGTTCGAGAACCTGGGCAAGGCCTGGCAGGACGCAGCACTCGGCAAGGCCATGGTCAACAGCCTCATCGTGGCCGGGGTGATCGCCCTGTCCACCGTGCTGTTCGCCACGCTGGCCGGGTTCGCCTTCGCCAAGCTGCGCTTCAGGGGCCGCAACATCCTGCTGATGCTGGTGATCGGGACGATGATGATCCCGCCCCAGCTCGGTGTCGTGCCGTTGTTCATGATGATGGCGGAGCTGGGGTGGGGGCAGAAGCTGCCCGCCGTCATCTTCCCCACACTCGTCAGCGCGGTCGGCGTGTTCTTCATGCGGCAGTACCTCTCCGAAGCCCTGCCCGACGAACTGGTCGAGGCGGGCCGCGTGGACGGCGCGCACTCGCTGCGCATCTTCTGGAGCATCGTGCTGCCCGTGGCACGGCCGGCCATGGCCGTGCTGTTCATGATCACGTTTGTGCATGCGTGGAACGACTTCTTCTGGCCGTACATCGTGCTGGACATGAGCAACCCGACGGTCCCCGTCGCCCTCACGCAGCTCAGCGCGGGGTACGTACGCGACCAGTCGCTGATCATGGCCGGTGCCTTGCTCGGCACCCTGCCCCTCCTCGCCATGTTCGTCGTCTTCGGACGCCAGATCGTCGGCGGGATCATGCAGGGCGCGGTCAAGGGCTGAGCCCGTCCGAATCGCCGCGGACGCCCTCCGATCCACGCGTCTCGCCTCCCTCTCACCACCTCTACCGGAAGGACCTCCGTGACCACCGCGCCACGACCTGCCGAGCCCGCCCCGCAGAACGCCGCCGCCCGTACGTTTCCCCTGGGATTCACCTGGGGGACGGCGACCGCCGCCTATCAGATCGAGGGCGCCGCCACCGAGGACGGCCGCACCCCCTCCATCTGGGACACCTACTCCCACACTCCCGGCAGGGTTCGCAACGGCGACACCGGGGACGTGGCCTGCAACCACTACCACCGCTGGCGCGAGGACGTCCGCATCATGGCCGAACTCGGTGTGAGCGCCTACCGCTTCTCACTGTCCTGGTCGCGGGTGCAGCCGACCGGTCGCGGCCCCGCGGTCCAAAAGGGCCTCGACTTCTACCGCCGGCTGACCGACGCCCTGCTCGACAAGGGCATCCAGCCCGTCGTCACCCTCTACCACTGGGACCTCCCCCAGGAGCTCGAGGACGCCGGCGGCTGGCCGGAGCGGGTCACCGCCGACCGGTTCGCCGAGTACGCCTCGCTGGCCGCGCAAGCGCTCGGGGACAGGGTCAGGACCTGGACGACCCTCAACGAGCCCTGGTGCAGCGCCTTCCTGGGATACGGGTCGGGGGTGCACGCGCCCGGACGCACCGATCCGGTGGCGGCTCTGCGCGCGGCGCACTATCTCAACCTCGCGCACGGCAAGGCGGTTCAAGCGTTGCGCGCGGAGCTCCCCGCCACTGCACAGACGTCGATCACCCTCAACATCCACCACGTCCGCTCCCTCACCGACAGCGCGGAGGACAAGGAGGCGGCCCGCCGCATCGACGCGCTGGGCAATCGGATCTTCACCGGCCCGCAGTTGGAAGGCCGTTACCCGGAGGACCTCCTTAAGGACACCGCCCGCCTCACCGACTGGTCCTTCGTGCACGACGGAGACACCGCCCAGATCCACCAGCCCCTGGACTTCCTGGGCGTCAACTACTACACACCCACCCTCGTGTCGGCCGCGACCGGCGAGGGCAGCCACGGTGCCGACGGCCACGGCCGCAGCGACCACAGCCCCTGGCCCGGCGCCGACGACGTGGCTTTCCACCGCCCGCCGGGCGACACGACGGCGATGGACTGGGCGGTGGACCCCAGTGGTCTGTACGACCTGCTGCTGCGGCTGAAGGCCGACTTCCCCGGACTCCCGCTGATGATCACCGAGAACGGCGCGGCCTTCGACGACTACGTCGACCCGACGGGCCGCGTCGTCGACCCGGACCGTATCGCGTATCTGCGGGGCCACCTCACGGCCGTGCACCGGGCGATCGAGGCGGGCGTCGACGTCCGCGGCTACTTCCTGTGGTCCCTGCTGGACAACTTCGAGTGGGGCTACGGCTACAGCAAGCGGTTCGGCGCCGTCTACGTCGACTACCCGACCGGGAAGCGCATCCCCAAGGCCAGCGCCGCATGGTATGCCGACGTGGCCCGCACGGGCACCCTGCGGACCACGGACGGCGACGCCCGATGACGGGTTTCCGGGCCGTGGACGGCGACGCCCAGCGGCCGGGACGGACTGCCGAACGGGCGGACCGTCCCGGCCCCTGGGGCAGCGTTCCTGCGTGAGATGCGCGGACAGCCGGGCCGGGGACTTACGCCGCTTGTCCGCGGCCGGCTGCGCAGGCCGGCTCAGTGGAGGTGCTCTGCCGCGTCCGGTGTGAGGTAGCCCCAGGCCTCGGCGATCTCCTTGAGGCGCGGCGGCAGGTCTGCGCAGTCCTTGGCCGTACGGGCGGGCTGAATGCGCCCGGAGCGGATCTTCTCGCTCCAGTCACCGATGTGCGGCCGGAAGTCGCCGTGGTCCTTCGAGCCGTAGTCGAGCATCGCCTCGTCCCACTCGACGCCGAGGTAGGTACATATGCGACGGGTCTCGCGCTCGGGGTCGGCGGTGAGGTCCTCGTACGCGACCGTGACGCCGTCCAGGGCCTCCTGCGCCTCCTCCAGGCGCTCGGCGTACTGCAGGACCTCGGCGTGGATCGCGTCCCGGTCCGGGTCCCGGCGGCGGGCGGTGAGCGACTCCACGACGGCGGCCGGGTGGCGGATCAGGAAGATGTAGCGGGCTTCCGGCCAGGCACGGCGGAGCCGGGGCCACATCAGGGTGTTGGCTGGGGTCTTGTCGACGATGAGGTCCTTGCCGCTGCGCTCCAGCGCGTGGCACAGCACGCGGTCCCAGAGCATGTGCTCCAACTCCTCGCGGTCCAGGCCGAGTTCGCGCATGGCCGTGACGGTGAAGTCGCGGTCCTGGCGGACGTGGAGGGTGCGCAGGTGCATCTCGTGCGGCGCCCGGATCCGCGCGTGGCTGTTGAGCAGGACCCGCAGCAGCGTGGAGCCGGACCGTACGGAGGAGAGCAGGAACACCGGGGACTCGACGAGGCGGCGGGCGCGTTCCACCGGCGGGCCGTCGGGGCCGGAATCAGGCTGGGCGGGAATCCCGTCGAGTCCCCGCTCCGGGGCGGGCCTGGGAGCCGGCGGCTTGCCGGCCGGCGGCTTGAGCGCCTCGCCCAGCAGTCTGCCTCTGCGCCGCAGCCCCTTGCGTACGGCATCCCAACGGGGGTCCTGCACGGTGGTGCCACCTTTCCCTGATCATGATCCCTCGGCCCCTGGCCCCACTGCCACCTCGGCCGTTCCCCCGTTCGGGACACCTCATTGGATCGAAGAGAATGCCGGGTTAACCCCAGGCGAATCGAAGACGGCACATCGCGCACACAGGCGGCGGGCCCGGGTGCCCGCCGTCGGCGGTGGGCGCGTCGGAGCGTTCGCGACCTCACGCCCGTCGCGGTTCGCCACCTGCCGGTGCGTGGGTCGGGGCCGCGCCGGGATGTACGTCCTCGGTCTGGCGCCAGGCCGTACGTCGTCGGGCGAGCCCGGAGTTTGCGCCAGCCGCTGCGGAGCCGCTCCCGTTGTGGGCAATCGTTCCGCAGGGCTGGGGGCACCTCCCAGCGGTAGCTGGGGGAGGGTGGGCACAACCCACGACGGCGGGCGCCCCTGGCCCAGTACCCGCACCCCGTAAGGGGGACCCCGACGCACGATGCATCGTCCGGAGTACACCCGGCCGCTGACGTTTCGTCAGCGAACGGGTGCAAACTGACGCACGGTTCTTGTGAGGCATGAAGACGTCCAAGTAGCTTCTATAGGGCGCACGTTGGACGTGGGATGTCCATATGACATGAAGGGCAGGTCGCTGCATGCCGTCAGATGTCCGTGTACGCCTCAGATCGCTCCGTGTCCTCGTCGTCGCCCTGTCGGCCCTCGCCGTCGCCGCGATCCCCGTACCGGGGAACGCGCAGGCGGGCTCGGCGGAAGCCGCGGCCGCCGGCTTCGAGCAGCAGGTGCTCTTCAAGGCCTCGCAGGATCCCGGCTATGCGTGCTTCCGGATCCCGGCCGTCGTGAAGACCACGAAGGGCACGCTCGTCGCCTTCGCCGAGGGCCGGGTGAACGACTGCAGCGACGCCGGCGACATAGACCTCGTGGTCAAGCGCTCCACGGACGGCGGCCGCACCTGGGGGCCGCTGCAGGTCATCAACGAGGGCGCGGGCGACACCCACGGCAACCCGGCGCCCGTCGTGGACCGCAGGACCGGCCGGATCGTCGTCGCCGAGACGTACAACACGGGCCGCACGGACGGCCGCAACTGCTCCGTGCCGTGCGACCGCACGCCGCACATGCAGTACAGCGACGACGACGGCCTCACGTGGTCGGCCCCCCGCGACCTGAGCGACGAGATACTGCCGGACGACTGGAACTCCTGGTACGCGACGGGGCCGGTGCACGGCATCCAGCTGACCCACGGCAAGCACGCGGGCCGTCTGGTCTTCGGCGTCAACGCCGAGACGTGGAACGGCAGCCGCGTCACCGCCAACCACGCCGCGCTCATGGTCAGCGACGACGGCGGCGACCACTGGAGGATCGGCGCCCGGGACACCTGGCCGATCGCCGACGACGGCACGTTCCGCCAGAAGCCCTCCGAGATGACGCTCACCGAGCGCGCTGACGGCACCATCTACGTCAGCGGCCGCGAACAGGACGGCACCGACCTCGGCCACCGCACGCACACCGTGAGCCGCGACGGCGGCGACAGCTTCGCCACGCCGTTCCGCGACATCCCGGACCTCTACACCCCGCAGGTGCAGGGCTCCACGCTGCGGCTCGGCGACCGGATGCTGCTCGCCTGCCCCGGCGACCCGGACCGCCGCCGGACCATGATGATCCGCTCCTCCTACGACGGCGGCCGTACCTGGGACAGCGTCGACCGCGGCACGGTCGTGACCACCGACTGGTCCGGCTACTCGGACATGGTGCGGATCGACGACAGCACTGTGGGCCTCATGTACGAGGGCGGGGCTGTCGACGCGCGGGACGAGATCCGTTTCGCCCGGTTCACCGAGGACTGGCTGAAGCCGCGGCGCGGCCCCGACCCGACCACCGACGACCTGGCGCCGGGGGCCCGTCGCGCGGCCGTACTCGGGGGCGCGGAGGAGACGAAGGGCCGGTTCGGCGGCGCGGTCGGCTTCGACGGCGCGGACGACGCCGTACGACTTCCCTATCGCGACAGCCTCCCGCTCGGCAGCAGGGACTTCACCGCGTCCCTGTGGTTCCGCTACACCGCCACCAGCGGCGAGCAGCCGCTGCTGTGGATGGGCGGGGTCGGCACGACGCAGCCGCAGGTGTGGCTGCGCGGCGAGCCCGCGTCGGACCGCATCACCGGGCTGATCACCACGCGCAACGGCGCCGCGGCCCCGACGTCCGCTTCCGTGCGCACCACGGGCGCGTACAACGACGGCCAGTGGCACCATCTGGCGCTGCGCCGCGGCGGAGGGCAGCTGACGCTGTCCATCGACGGTACGCAGTTCAGCACCGCCGACGTACCGGGCTCCGTCAGCCGCAACTCGCCCTTCGGCGTGCACATCGGCCAGAAGCTCGACAGCCGGGCGTACTTCACCGGCGCGATCGACGACGTACGCGTCTACGACCGGGCGTTGAGCGATGCGGAGCTGGACGGACTGGGCACAGCCGGCTCCCGGGTGAGCCAGGCGACCCAGGACATGGTGCTGTGGCTGCCCATGGACGGCATCAGCGGCGACCGCTGAGCATTCAGGTGCGGCCGCTGTCGTCCGTATATCAGCCCGAGCGTGTCGCCGTACCGGCCGCGGTTCGCTGAACCGCGGCCGGCGGCGGCGTGGCGGCTGCCGCCTCCGGGTCCCGGACGCGGCGCCCCGCGATCACCGCGCAGACCATGAGCTGCATCTGGTGGAAGAGCATCAGCGGCAGCACGGCCAGCGAGGCATGCGCACCGAACAGCACGCTGGCCATGGGGAGCCCGGAGGCCAGGGACTTCTTGGAGCCCGCGAACTGGATCGCGATCCGGTCGGCCCGGTCGAAGCCGAGCCGCTTGCTGCCGTACCAGGTGAGCGCAAGCATCACCGCAAGCAGCACCGCCTCCACACCGAGCAGCGCGGCCAGCCGCAGCGGAGTCACCTGGTGCCAGATGCCCTGCACCATGCCCTCGCTGAAGGCCGTGTAGACGACGAGCAGGATCGAGGCGCGGTCGACCTGGCCGAGGACCTTCTTGTGCCGCGCGACGAATCCCCCGATCCAGCGGCGCAGGAGCTGCCCGGCCAGGAACGGCACCAGCAGCTGCAGCACGATCTTCAGCAGCGAGTCCGCCGAGAACCCACCGCCCGTGCTGCCGAGGAGCGCCGCCGCGAGCAGCGGCGTCAGGACGATTCCGGCGAGCGAGGAGAAGGATCCCGCGCAGATCGCGGCGGGCACGTTGCCGCGCGCGACCGAGGTGAAGGCGATGGACGACTGGACCGTCGACGGGACGAGCGTGAGGAACAGGAAGCCGCTGTAGAGGGCGGGCGTCAGTACGTACGGGACGAGCCCCTTGGCGGCGACGCCGAGCAGCGGGAAGACGACGAACGTGCAGGCGAGGATCGTGAGGTGGAGCCGCCAGTGCCGCAGCCCGTCGAGCGCCTCACGGGTGGACAGCCGCACGCCGTAGAGGAAGAACAGCAAGGCCACGGCGGCCGTGGAGGCGCCCGATGCGACATCGGCGGCGCTGCCCCGGGCGGGGAGGAGAGCGGCGACGCCCACCGTCCCGAGCAACGCCAGAATGTACGGGTCGATCGGCAGCCGGCTCGGCCACTTCAGGCGTTTCACGGTGCTCCATGTTCGCGGTGCTCGATGGGGTTCCCGCCACGCCCGTTCAGGCAGCGGGGGAGGGTCGTGCCCTCCCCATCTTCCTCTTGATCAGCGTGATCGGGAATCTGCTATACCGCTCTGACTGTCATCACGTATCGCGATGGGCAGCGCTAGGCTGGCCTCGTGTACGACCCGTCCCAGCTGCGTACGTTCCTGGCGGTGGCGCAGACGCTGAGCTTCACGCAGGCCGCCCGCCGGCTCGGGCTGCGCCAGTCCACGGTGAGCCAGCACGTGCGCCGTCTGGAGGGCGCCACGGGGCGGCAGCTGTTCAGCCGCGACACCCATTCCGTGGAGCTGACCGAGGACGGCGAGGCGATGCTCGGGTTCGCGCGCCGCATCCTCGAGGTCCACGAGCAGGCGTCGGCGTTCTTCACCGGCACGCGGCTGCGCGGCCGGCTACGCTTCGGCGCTTCCGAGGACTTCGTCCTCACCCGGCTCACGGAGATCCTGGAGTCCTTCCGCCACGAGCATCCGGAAGTCGATCTGGAGCTGACGGTCGAGCTGTCCGGCACGCTGCATGAGCAGCTCGCCGCCGGGAAGCTGGATCTCGTGCTCGCCAAGCGGCGCCCGGAGGACCCGCGTGGCGAGACCGTCCGGCACGACAAGCTGGTGTGGATCGGCTCTGAGCGGCTGCGTCTCGACCCGGACCGGCCGGTGCCGCTCATCGTGTACCCGCCGCCCGGCATCACCCGCGCCCTGGCCCTCGAGGCGCTGGAGCGGCAGGGCCGCGCCTGGCGCATCGTCTGCACGAGCGGCAGCCTCAACGGCCTGATCGCGGCCGCGCGTGCCGGGCTCGGCGTGATGGCCCACTCCCGCGGACTGATCCCGCCGGGCCTTGTCCGCGTCCCGGACCGGGCGGGCCTGCCGGAGCTGGGCGAGGTCGACTTCGTCCTGGTCCACGGCCGGCGGCGGCCCTCCGCGCAGGCCGCGGCGGACGCGCTGGCGGCGGCGATCCTGTCGGGCGGGGACCGGCTTCACCGGGAGCGCGGCTAGGCCGCGTTTCAGATATGGCGTAGCCAGTCCGGGATGGATCATCCACACTGGCAGCAGAATTCCGTCAGTCTGCAGTCAGAGTCGCCACAGTTGCGAGCGCGCCTCACGCGGCCTGACAGCCCGTTAGTCCGGAACCGCGTTGATGATCCGGTCGAGCCAGTCGCCCAGCAACTGACGTTCGGACGGGCTGAGGACCTTCACGTCGGCGAGAGCGGCCTTCAGGGCGACAGCGCTGGCTCCGACGCCGGCGTCGGCTCCTCTGGGTTGCGGTTGGTCCTTCGCTGCCCGGGGCGATCCTGTGCGACTCTCGTCCGCCGGTCGTCGATCGTCCCCGACCGGGGCGGGATGGGTGATCGCATGGATCACAGCCTCACGGGTGATCCGGGAAACTCCCATGTCGCGCTCCGTGTCCGGCGTAGCGATCAGGGTCAGCGTGGTGCCGCGACCGGCTGCATGGATTACCCGTGCTGCCCGCTCCTCGGAGATGCGCAGCTGACCGGCCAGGGCGACGCGGTGCACAAGTCCGGCGAGGATCTCTGCCGCGTGCTTGGCCCCCTCGGGTTCGGCGCCGGGCCGTGGGCTCCCGTAGATGAGCGAGTAGAGGGTGGGCTCGGCGAGCCCGAACCCGATGTGCAGGTCCCATCCGCGGCGCAGGTCCTCCACGGGGTCGCCGCTGGGCGGCATGTGCCGTTTGTCGGCCAGGTATGACTCGAGTCCTCGGCTGGCCACGGCGTCCAGCACGCCCTGCTTGTCTCCGAACAGTCGGTAGATGGTCGGGGCCTGTACGCCGGCCGCGCTGCAGAGCGCCCTGGTCGAGACTGCGTCCCTGCCTCCGCGGGTCAGCAGGTCCAGCGCGGCATCGAGGATGGCTTCCCGCTTGCTCGTGTTGATCACGAATCAATGCTAACAGCAGACCCAGCGCACCGCTAAAACACCGCTAACAAAGCTCTTGTTAGCGGTGCCCATTAAGTGCTAACGTTTAAGTGTTAGCAACGATCGAGGGGAATCCTTATGAATACCGCTTCACGCACTGCCGTCGTCACTGGGGGCTCCCGGGGTATCGGCCGCGCCGTCGCATCCCGGCTCGCCGCCGCGGGACAGGATGTCGCCGTCGTCTACGCGTCCAACACGAAGGAGGCAGAGGCTGCCGTCGGCGAGGTGGAGGCAGCCGGGGCCCGCGGGATCGCGCTGCGGGCCGATGTGGCCGATGAGGTGTCGATCGCCGCGGCCTTCGACGAAGTGGAGCAGCGCCTCGGTCCCATCGACGTCGTCGTCAACGCAGCGGGCGTGATGGCGTTGCGGCCGACCACTGAGCTGGAGCTGGCGGAGCTGGACCAGCTGCTGCGTACCAACGTGCGGGGCACGTTCGTCGTGGTGCGGGAGGCGGCTCGCCGCGTCCGCGCCGGCGGTGCCATCGTCGCCTTCTCCACCACCGTGACCCGCACACACCTGCCGTCCTACGGCGCCTACGCAGCGACCAAGGGGGCTGTGGAGGCCATGGTCCCCATCCTCGCCAAGGAGCTCGCCGGCCGGGACGTCACGGTCAACGCGGTGGCGCCGGGCCCGACTGCCACGGAGCTGTTCTTCGAGGGCAAGACGCAGGAGGTCATCGACCGGATCGCCGGCATGAGTCCCATGAAGCGGCTCGGTACCCCGCAAGACATCGCGGAGGCCGTCAGCTTCCTGGCCGGTCCCGGCCGGTGGGTCAACGGCCAGGTCGTGTTCGTCAACGGTGGCATCGCCTGACGGAACGGCATTCACATCCCGGCGGGAAGAGCCGGATCCACCGTGAAGGACGAACCCCATCGACCATGAGGAGGAGTTTCCGATGACGTCTCAAGAAATCGCCACTGAGCGCCCTGCCAACGGAAAATTCGTGGCTTTCACCACCATCGCGGCGGTCGTGGCGGCCGCAGCCGCCTTCAACAGTTCAACCCTCGGCCTGGAGCCCTGGGTCATGTTCGCCGGATGGGTGGCGTGGTTCACCCGGCCGACATGAGCCCGCCTCGGCGTCCACGCCGTCGTGTGCCTGTGGCTCGGCATGGTGCTCGCCGTGGTCGGCCACACAATCGTCGAGATGACCTCGCCTTTTGCGGGTGTCCTGGCGCTGCCGCTTGCGGTCTTCGTCCTGGCCTCGGTTGCGGTGGGCCTGCGCACCACACCCGTCCTCAACAACATGCTCGCCTGGTTCCTCGGCCTGGTCACCTTCTTCGCCGCGGAGCCGGAGGACGTACTCACCGGACTGCTCACGCTGGTTGCGGCGAGCGCCATGGGCGCCCTCGCCGGCTTCGTCTGCCAGCGCCTCCAGCACCGGTTCGCCACCTGAGCGCTCCGCGGGAAGTGCGTACCAAAGCCGCGGGCCGTCCGTGGCTGGTCGCTCCCCCACTCTCGGCTTCGCTCGAGCGGGGGGACCCCCATCGCGGCGGAGCCGCATATCGACGCAGCCCCGCGCCCCTTACGGGGCGCGGTACAGCACCGGACTTCGCCAATCTGCTTAGCCGGCCCGGCGGGACGGTACGCCGTTCCCGCCCCCCATCAACTTCCAGCCTCGGCCGCCCGGAAGGACAGATCAGCCATGGCAGAGATCCCACGGATTCCAGCGGTCGGACGCCGCCGCCGAAGCGCCGTCACAGCCCTCCTTTGCAACGTCGTCCTTCTGGCAGGGTGTACGACTTCGGAGCCGCATGAATCGCACTCGGCAGCCACGCCCCCCATGCGGTCTGTGCAGCCCGACGGTACGGATCGGCCCACTCACGGCCTGGTTCCCGGAGAGGTCACGGAGATCGTGAGCGGCCTGGACATGCCCTGGGGCCTGGCGTTCATTCCGGACGGCTCAGCGTTCGTGTCCGAGCGATCGTCGGGACGGATCCTGCACATACGGGAGGGCGAGGAGCCGGCGCTCGTCGGCAGGGTGCCCGGCGTCGAGGTGAGCGCCGAGGGCGGTCTCCTCGGGTTGGCCGCCTCGCCGTCATTCGACGAGGACCACACCATCTATGCGTATGTGTCATCCTCACCCACGAACCGCGTCGTGGCACTGCGCGTCGCCCGTGACCTGCGCTCCCTACGCCAGGACCGGGTTGTCCTCGATGGCATCGAAACCGCCGACCGCCACCACGGCGGGCGCCTGCGCTTCGGGCCGGACGGCAACCTCTGGATCGGCACCGGCGATGCCTTCTCGCCCGGGAACGCCGCCGCCGACGAGTCCCTGAACGGCAAAATCCTGCGGATCCGGCCGGACGGATCCGTGCCGCCGGACAACCCGTCCGGAACGGCCGTCTACTCCAGTGGCCACCGCAACGTACAGGGGATCGCGTTCGGTGCGGACGGCACTGCCTACGCGTCTGAACTCGGCCACCGCACCTGGGACGAGCTGAACGTCCTGCGCCAGGGGCGGGACTACGGGTGGCCCGAGTCCGAAGGAGTCCAGGGCGCGCACGGCGAGCGCCCGATCTTCGTCATCCACCCGGACGATGCGTCACCGTCGGGAATCGCCGTCGCCGGGGGCGCCGTGTGGATGGGTGCACTCGGGGGACAGAGGCTCTGGCGCCTCCCTGTCGACGGGCCTCGTGCGGCCGGTGACCCCGTCGCCTATTTCACCGAACGGTACGGACGAATCCGCACGGTGGAGCCGGCGCCCGACGGTTCTCTGTGGATCACGACGGCGAACACCGATGGAGCGACCTGGGGCGGAACCGACTCCCGGCCGGGCGACGACCGGATCCTTCGCGTCGAACTCGTCCCCGCGTCCTGACCGATCACAGCACATCCGACGAACGGAGAAACCGCCATGTCCACCGTCCTCATCACCGGAGCTGCTACCGGCATCGGCAACCACACTGCGCGAGCCCTCACCCGGGCCGGGCACACGGTGTGGGCCAGCATGCGCGACCCCGAGGGACACGACAACGTCCACCGCCAGGAACTGCTCGAGTTCGCCGCACAGCACGGTGGAGCACTACGGGTCGTCGCACTCGACGTCACCTCGCAGGAGTCGGCTGATGCGGCTGTTGCGGCCATCCTGCGAGACAGCGGCGACCTGGACGTCGTGGTGCAGAACGCGGGGCACCTTTACGTGGGGTACACCGAGGCGTTCAGCGCCGAGGACATCGCGCATCTCATCGACATCAACGTCATCGGGGCCCACCGGGTGAACCGGGCCGTTCTGCCACACCTGCGGAACCGCGGCACTGGCACACTGCTGTACGTCGGCAGCACCATCATCGTCACCACGCCGCCCTTCCTCGGTCCGTACGCGGCGTCAAAGGCGGCGTTCGACGTCCTTGCGGTGGCCACTTCGTACGAGGTGAACCCATTAGGAATCGAGACGTGCATCGTCATGCCCGGTGCGATCACGAAGGGCACCCAGCACTTTCCCGACGCCACTCGAGCCGCCGACGCGGCCGTCTCGGCCGCCTATGCGGAACTTGACCCGCTGGTGGCGCGCAACGAGGAGGTGACGTCGGCCCTCTTCGTCCCCGGTGTCGACCCGAGCCCCGTCGGCGTGGCCGACGAGATCACCCGGATTCTCTCCCTTCCCCACGGCGCCAAGCCTTTCCGCAGCGTCGTCGACTACACCGAAGCCGGCGTCGAGTCGGTCAACGAGGTTGCCCGCGAGACGCGTGAGAGGTTCGTCCAGCGCATGGGGTTCGGCGAGTTGCTGACTCCGCGCGCATCGCGCTGATGACCCCAGCGCCTGTCACGGATCCTCCGGGCCTGGCGGCCACACCCCAAGGCAGACCTGCCTTGGGGTGTGGGCTCGGATGGCTACCTCCGCGAGGTAGCCGTCTCGGTACGGGCAAGACAGCCTCATCATCTCGGTCTTCGACCAGGAGGACCGCGTCGGACGCCCCTTGGCCAGGGCGGCCGGGGACGCCAGGTCAGGGCCGGTCCCGCGGGCGGATCCGGATGCCATGCCCGAGTTCCGCGTGGCGTGAGCGCGTCGTACAGATTCCGTGGAGATTACGGCGACGGAGATCGCCGAGCGGTCATGATTCTGTCCCAGCCTCCCCCCATGTCGACCCATTTATCAGCCTGACCTGTGCATATGGCTCCCGGTCCGGCGAAACGTCACCCCTCCCGCGGTCTCCCGTCGTGAGGTACCGTCACCCGCGCTGTGCGGAGCGTCACAAGGAGCATCATTGCGCGAGTTCACCACCCCTCCATTGGCGCTGAAGCCGACGGTGGGCGGCTTGGCCGACGCCGTGTTCGACCATGCCGTCGAGGACCCGGCGCGCATCGCCCTCGGCCGCAAGGGGGAGGACGGACAGTGGCGTGACGTGACCGCCGCCGAGTTCCGCGACGAGGTGCTCGCACTCGCCAAGGGGCTGCTTGCGCAGGGCGTACGGTTCGGGGACCGCGTGGCGATCATGTCCCGTACCCGCTACGAGTGGACGCTCTTCGACTTCGCGCTGTGGACGATCGGTGCCCAGGTGGTGCCCGTCTATCCCACGTCCTCCGCCGAGCAGGTCTTCTGGATGATGCACGACGCCCAGGTGACCGCTGCCATGGTCGAACACGAGGACCACGCCATGACGGTCGGCTCGGTCATCGACCGGCTGCCGGGGCTGCACCGCCTGTGGCAGCTCGACGAGGACGCGGTGCAGGAGCTGTACGAGGCGGGCGCGCACCTCGACGACGATGTGGTGCACCGGCACCGGGCAGCGGTCACCCCGGAATCCGTCGCGACGGTCATCTACACCTCGGGCACCACCGGCCGCCCCAAGGGCTGCGTGATCAGCCACGGGAACTTCATGTTCGAGGCCGACACGGTGATCGAGCGCTGGGAGCCGGTGTTCCACTCCAAGCGCGGCGACGAGGCGGCCACGCTGCTGTTCCTGCCGCTCGCGCACGTCTTCGGCCGCATGGTGGAGGTCGCGGCGATACGCGGCCGGGTCAAGCTCGGCCACCAGCCGCAGCTCAACGCGGCCGCGCTGCTGCCCGACCTGGCCGCGTTCAGGCCGACGTTCATCCTGGCCGTGCCGTACATCTTCGAGAAGGTCTTCAACGCGGCGCGGCGCAAGGCCGAGAAGGACGGCAAGGCCGGGGCGTTCGACAAGGCGGTCGACGTCGCCGTGCGGTACGCGGACGCCGTGGAGGCCAAGGCGTTCGGCACCGGGCCCGGCCCGTCCGCCGCGCTGCGCATGCAGCATCAGCTCTTCGACAAGCTCGTCTACTCCAAGGTGCGCGACGCGATGGGCGGCCGGGTGCGGCACGCGATGTCCGGCGGCTCGGCGATGGACCGGCGGCTGGGACTGTTCTTCGCGGGGGCGGGCGTCCTCATCTACGAGGGGTACGGACTGACCGAGTCGACCGCTGCCGCGACAGCCAACCCGCCCGAGCGCACCCGCTACGGCACGGTCGGGCTGCCCATTCCCGGCACGACCGTGCACATCGCCGACGACGGCGAGATCTGGCTGCGCGGCGGGCAGGTCTTCCAGGGCTACCTCAACGACCCCAAGGCCACCGACGCGACCCTGCACGACGGCTGGCTGGCCACCGGCGACCTGGGTTCGCTCGACGAGGACGGCTACCTCACGATCAGCGGCCGCAAGAAGGAGATCCTGGTGACCTCCAGCGGCAAGAGCGTGTCACCGGCCGTCCTGGAGGAGCGGGTGCGCGACCATCCGCTGGTCGCGCAGTGCATCGTCGTCGGCAACGACCGCCCGTACATCGCGGCCCTCGTCACCCTCGATACGGAAGCCGTGGAGCACTGGCTGCAGATGCGCGGCAAGCCGACGCTGAAACCGGCCGAGCTGGTGCGCGACCCGGATCTCGAGACCGAGGTGCGGCGCGCGGTGGTGGCCGCCAACACGCTGGTCTCCCAGGCGGAGTCGATCCGCACCTTCCGGATACTGGCGCACCAGTTCACCGAGGAGCAGGGTCTGCTCACCCCCTCGCTGAAGCTGAAGCGGAAGGCGATCGAGCAGACGTACCAGACCGAGGTCGAGGCGCTGTACCAGACGTGAGCCGGGGCTTCGGCGGCGCGCACACCTCTCGGTACGGCCCTGCCGAGGACGGCAGCAGCTTCTGACGGTTCATCAATTACCGACGCATCAGTTATTGACGAGTCGTCAGGTCGCACACAGAATTTCGGTCACTCTGACGAGGAGGGGATCCGACGTGTTGCGACCCACCCGCACCCTCGCCGCAGCGGCCGCCGCGCTGCTGCTCGCCACCGCCTGCAACTCCGCCGCCACCAGCGGTTCCGGATCCGGGGACGGCAAGGCCGGTTCCGTACGCGGAGTGACGGACGACTCCATCAAGGTGGGCGGGATCGTCTCCATGACGACCGCCAGCGGTTACAGCAAGAAGGACACCGACCTGGGCGCGAAGGCCCGCTTCGACCGCGCCAACGCGGAGGGCGGTGTGGGCGGCAGGAAGATCGAGTACCTGGGCGCGGAGGACGACGGGCAGGATCCCGCCAAGAACCTGGCGGCGGCACGCAAACTCGTCCAGCAGGACAAGGTGTTCGCGGTCGTCCCGATGAGCTCAATCACTTTCTCGGGCGCCGACTTCCTGCAGAAGCAGAAGGTTCCCACCTTCGGCTGGGGCACGCTCCCGTCGTTCTGCGGACCCACCTACATCTACGGCTTCGGCGGCTGCATGGTGCCCTCGCCCGGCGGCACGATCTCCCAGACCTGGCCCGAGGGCCTGAAGGACGTGATCGGCGGCTCCGAGGGCAAGACCGTCGCGATCCTCGCCACCGACAACGACGCGGGCACCTTCGCCATCCGCACCTACAAGCAGAGCTTCACATCGGCCGGCTACAAGGTGACGTACGCGAAGCCGGTGGTTCCCGCGACGTCGGTGCCGAGCGACTGGTCCGCGTACACGAAGGAGATCCTGCACAGCGACGGCGGCAAGGCACCCGACGTCGTCGTCTCGGTGATGCAGACGCCGTACAACATCGGGCTGTTCACGGCGATCAAGCGCACCGGGTACAAGGGCGTGCTCACCGACCCGACGGACTACGACCCCGGGCTGCTGGCGAAGAATGCGACCCGGAAGGCGCTGGACGGGGTGCACGTGCTGCTGTCCTTCCAGCCGTTCGAGCAGGACACCGCGGAGATGCGGCAGTTCAAGGAGGACATCCGGAAGGCCGCCGGTAAGGACGTGCCGCTCAACATGCACATGGTGACCGGCTATATGTCCGCCGACCTTTTCCTCGCGATCGCCGAGAAGGCGGGCAAGGACCTGACCGTCGCGTCCTTCCAGGAGGCGGCGAACGGGTTCTCCGACACCGGCACGCTCGTAGGCGACCGTGCCGAGCCCAGGGGGCGGACGGAGTCCTTCGGGTGCGGGGCGCTGGTGCAGCTCAAGGACGGCAGGTACGTGGTGTCGTCGCCGTTCGAGTGCTACGAGCCGATCCCCTTCAAGTAACCATCGACGTCAGGGACCTGAGGGGTACGCCATGTCGGATCTGCTGGGGTTCGTACTGAGCGGACTGGTCTCGGGCGCGCTGTACGCGCTGCTCGCCACGGGCCTGGTCCTGTCGTACTCGGCGTCGGGCCTGTTCAACTTCGCGCACGGTGCCACCGCATACCTCTGTGCGCTCGCCTTCTACGAGCTGCACTCCGGCTTCGGCTGGCCCGCCGTGCCGACGGCGCTGCTGCTGGTGTGCGTCGTGGCGCCCGCTCTGGGCTGGGGTCTCGACCGGCTGATGTTCCGGAAGCTGGCGCGGGTCGGCGAGACGGCGCAGATCGTGGCGACGATCGGTCTGCTCGTCGCGCTGCCCGCGCTGGGGTTGTGGGTGGTGGAGCTGCTGGAGGACGCGGGCGCGCCGGTCAAGCCCGCGGAGAACCAGTTCGGGCTGCCGGGCGTGGGGCCGAGCCCGGCCGTGTCGTGGCAGCTCGTGGACGGGGTCGGGGTCGACTCCGACCAGCTGATCACCTGGGTGTGCACGGCCGTCGTGGCGGTGGGGCTGTGGGTGCTGATGCGCCACACACCGCTGGGGCTGAAGCTGCGGGCCGCGGTCGACAACCGCACCCTCGTGGAGCTGCGCGGAATGAGCGCCGACCGGTTGTCGTCGGTGGCGTGGATGCTGTCGTCGGCGCTGGCGGGCCTCGCCGGTGTGCTCGCCACTCCGCTCCTCGGCCTGTCGGCGCACGACTTCACGCTGTTCCTGTTCGTCTCCGCGACGGCGGCGGTGCTCGGCCGGTTCGCGTCGATCCCGCTGGCCTTCGCGGGCGGCCTCGGGCTCGGTGTGCTGCAGAATCTCGTGGCGGGGTATGCGTCGTTCGCCGACAGCATCACCGGATTCCGTACCGCGGTGCCGTTCCTGATCCTCTTCGCCGGGCTGCTGCTCCTGACGCGGCGGCAGCGGACGGCGGGCACGGCCGCCTCCGACGCGCCGCCGGTCGACTACCTCACCGGACGGTCCTGGACGCGGCGCTGGGGGCCGTGGACGGTGGCCGCCGTCCTGCTCGCGGTCGCCTTCTACACCGTCACGACGCCCTTCTGGAGCGGCATCCTCGCCCAAGGGCTCGCGATCTCGCTCGTCTTCATCTCGTTCACGGTGGTGACGGGGCTCGGCGCGATGGTGTCGCTGGCGCAGGCGACGTTCGTGACGGGCGCGGCGCTGGTGGCGGGGCTGCTGATGAGCCACGGATGGCCCTTCGCCGCGGCCGCGCTGGCCGGCACCTGCGCCGCCGCGGTGCTCGGCGCGCTGGTGGCCCTTCCGGCGCTCAGGCTCGGCGGCCGCTCCCTCGCCCTGGCGACGCTGGCGCTCGCGTTCCTGGCCGACCAGGTGCTGTTCCAGATGGGGTGGTTGAGGAACGGCGACACCGGCTGGGAGATCCCCCGGCCGGTGTTCGGACCGGTGGACCTCAACGACGACCGGGCCATGGGCGTCGCGATGCTCGTGCTGGTCACGGCGGCGGTGGCGGGCCTGAGCGCGCTGCGCGGCTCGCCGTCCGGCCGCGCCATGCTGGCGGTGCGCTCGGCACCCGCGGCCGCCATGGCCTCCGGCGTCTCCGTGGTCCGTACGAAACTGCTGCTCTTCACGCTGTCCGCGGGGCTCGCGGGCTTCGGCGGCGTAATGTATGCGTCGTACAACACCCGTATCACCGCGACCGACTTCACGGCGATGACCGGGTTGATCTGGCTCGCGGTGGTGGTCGCGGCGGGTGTGCGCAGGCCGCAGTTCGCGGTGGTCGCGGGCCTCGTCTTCGCCCTCGTCCCGCACCTCGTGTCGGACTACGTGACGGAGTCCGTGCACCTGCCCGTGATCCTCTTCGGGCTGGCGGGCCTGGCCCTGGCGAACGATCCGGACGGGTACTGCGCGGCGGTGCCCGTGCGGTTGCATCGGCGGCGGGCGGCGGTTTCCGCCGGCCCGCCCCTTCCCGGCAGCATCGATATGCGGCTCCGCCGCGGGGGGGCTCCGCCCCAGACCCCGGATCGCCCTTCGGGCTCGTCCTCAAGCGCCGGACAGGCTGGAACGGCTCTCGAACTCCGCGCCGTCCACGCCGGGTACGACGGTGCCGCCGTGCTGCACGGCGTCGATCTCGCCGTACACCCCGGTGAGATCCTCGCGCTGCTCGGGTCCAACGGCGCCGGCAAGTCCACCACCTGCAAGGTCGCCGCGGGGTTGCTCGCGCCGGGGGCGGGTGCGGTGTACGTCGGCGGGCGCGATGCCACGCGCGACGGTGCCGTACGGCGTTCCCGGGCCGGGGTCGTGCTGGCGCCCGAGGGGCGCGGCATCTTCCCGGGGCTCACCATCGAGGAGAACCTCGCCCTGCGGCTGCCCGGCAAGGGCGAACGGGACGCCGTGTACGAACGGTTCCCAAGTCTCGCGGCGCGACGACGCGTCGCGGCGGGCTCGCTGTCGGGCGGGGAGCAGCAGATGCTGGCCCTCGCGCCACTGCTGCTGCGCCCGCCGCAGGTGCTGATCGCGGACGAGCCGTCCCTGGGGCTGGCGCCACGCGTGGTCGACGAGGTGTTCCGGCTGCTGGCGGAGTTGCGGGAGGCGGGCACGGCGCTGTTGCTCGTCGAGGAGAAGGCGGCGGAGGTCCTCGGCGTCGCCGACACCGTCGCCTACCTGGCCCAGGGCCGGGTGTCCTGGTGCGGGCCGCGCGACCAGGTGCAGGCGGACCGGCTCACGGAGGCGTACCTCGGCATCGCGGCGCCCGGTCCGGACCGCCCGGAGCAGGCCGGGCCGGAGCAAGCAGGACCGGCCCAGTCCGGACCCGAGCAGGCCGGACCGGCGTCGCCAGGACCGCAGGCGTCACGGACGCGAGGAGTGGTGCAGCCATGAGCGACTTCGTCCTCGAGGCCTCCGGCATCGGCGTCCGGTTCGGGGGTGTCCAGGCCCTGGCGGGCGTCGATGTGCGGCTGCGCGCGGGTGAGATCTGTGGGCTCATCGGGCCCAACGGCGCGGGTAAGACGACCCTCTTCGACGTCCTGTCCGGCATCCGCCGGCCCGACGAGGGGCGGATCCTGCTCGACGGGACCGACATCACGCGCCGCTCCCCCGTGTGGCGCGCCCGGCACGGCATGCGCCGGACGTTCCAGCGGCAGCAGCTGTTCGGCCAGCTGACGGTCGCCGACAATCTGCTGGTCGCGCAGGAGTGGCGGGGCGGCGGTGGCGGGCTGGCGGCCGATCTGGTGGGGGCGCCGACCCGGCGTACACGGGAGGCGGCACGGAGGACACGTGCGGCTGAGGTGCTGAGCACCTGCGGGCTCGACGGGCTGACCGAGTCGTACGCGGGCGGCCTCCCCGTCGGCCAGGCGCGCATGGTCGAACTGGCCCGCGCGGTGGCCGATCCGCCGCGGGTGCTGCTGCTCGACGAGCCCGCGTCGGGGATGGCGGCGGACGAGCGCCGTCATCTGGCCTCGGTGATCCGCCGTCTCGCGGACGACGAAGGCTGCGCGGTCCTCCTCGTCGAGCACAACGTCGCCTTCGTGATGGAGCTGTGCGCCCGGGTCGTCGTCCTCGACCTGGGCTCCGTGCTGGCGGAGGGCGGCGCCGCGGACGTCAGGGCGGATCCCGCCGTACGCGACGCGTATCTCGGCACGTCGGCACAGTGACCTGACACCGCCGACGCTCGAGGCCGCACCGCCGGCCTGGCGCCGCACCGCCGGCCTGGCGCCGCACCGCCGGCCTGGCGCCACAGCGCGGGCCAGCCGACTGTCAGGACCCGGTCAATGGTGCGGACCGGGCCGATATGCTCGGATCCGAATCCGCCGATTCTCGCGGCTCCCCAACGGCCACGGGGCCACCGGAACGACCGACCGCACAACCGGACGTGAACCAGGAATGCACCGCCACCCGTGATCGTTGACGATGGACGTACCACCCGACGACAAAGGATCGAGAGCTCGTGAGCAGCAAGGTCCCCCCGATCATCCTCAACAACGGCATCGAGATGCCGCAGCTGGGTTTCGGCGTCTGGCAGGTGCCGGACGACGAGGCCGAGCGGGCCGTCGCCACGGCGCTGGAGACCGGGTACCGCAGCATCGACACCGCCGCGATCTACGGCAACGAGGAGGGCACGGGCAAGGCGATCGCCGCCTCCGGCATTCCCCGCAAGGACCTCTTCGTCACCACCAAGCTCTGGAACAGCGAGCAGGGTTACGACGCGACGCTGCGCGCCTTCGACGTCTCCCTCGGGAAGCTCGGGCTCGACTATGTCGACCTGTACCTGATCCACTGGCCGCTGCCCGCCCGGGACCAGTACATCGACACGTACAAGGCCTTCGAGAAGCTCCTGGCAGACGGCCGCGTCAAGTCGATCGGCACGTCCAACTTCCTGCCCGAGCACCTGGAGCGGCTGATCGACGCGACGTCCGTGATCCCGGCCGTCAACCAGATCGAGCTGCACCCGCACCTGCAGCAGCGGGCGGCCCGTGAGTACCACGCGAAGCAGGGCATCCGGACCGAGGCCTGGTCGCCGCTGGGCCAGGGCAAGGGCCTCCTCGAGGTCCCGGCGATCGTCGCGATCGCCCAGAAGCACGGCCGCACCCCCGCGCAGATCGTGCTGCGCTGGCACATCCAGCTGGGCAACATCGTGATCCCCAAGTCCGTGACGCCGTCCCGGATCAAGGAGAACATCGAGGTCTACGACTTCGAGCTGGACGTCGAGGACCTCGCCGCGATCAGCGCCCTGAACGAGGAGCGCCGGCTGGGCCCGGACCCGGCGACGTTCGACTACGCCTGAGCCGGCGGACAGCTGAATCGGCGGACAGCGGTGTGGCCGCCCGGTTTCCCGGGCGGCCACACCGCTGTCAGGTCCGCCGGCCCTACGGATCAGCGCAGATAGGGCCAGGTCACCGTCAGGGTCGGGTAGGAGTAGATGTACACCCTGCCGTCGGGCTGGGTGTGGGCGCCCGGGGGCAGGTCGTCCCCGATCCACCTGTACCGGAACCCCCAGAACGGGAAGGATCGGTCGTTCAGCGGTCCGGGTCGCCAGCCGACGTCCCGGCCGAGGCTGACCGAGCGCAGACACCAGTCGTCCGGGCCCTCCTTGCGGAACTCGACGGAGGAGGTCAGGTCCCAGCCGTCGGGCAGCTCTGCGAGGTCGTAGACGGCCCGGCTGCCCCGCTGGAAGTCGTCGTAATTGGGCAGGTCGAGCACCTGCCAGTCCGTGGTCATGCCGTTGTGGCTGTGGAGCCGGACGGACACCTCGTCGTCGGTGCCGGCGCCGGTGACATTGCAGGTGCTGACGCTGAGATCGCCGAACAGAGCGGACTGCGCCGTGGCCGCCGAGGCCGACGGAATCGCCGGAGCGCTCAGGGCCCCGAGCGTCGCGATCACCGCCGCAGCCGTACGGATCTTCATGAGACTCGACTCCTCACACCGGGAACGGATCGGATGCGAGGCCGAGCATCAGGTCCCGCCAAGCGGCGGACGTGACGGCGCGGCCCGGGGATCGGCTGCTCGGTCCCGTGAATTCAGCCGGACGGTGGTCGGCGGAGCCTGGGTGGAGTACGCCTCCGGGGCCCGGAGGTGGGAGGCGTCCACCGGGCCCCGGAGGTGGTCCGCCGGTGCCGGCCGTGCGGGCCGGCACCGGCGGACCTGGCGTCACAGCGCCGGGTACGCGTTCTTCATGAGCTCCTGGAACTGGGCGGAGAACCAGTGCCCGGAGATCGGCGCGTCCCCGAGGGCACCGGACATGTTGTAGCCGTTACGGGCGTTCCCCTCGTACGTCGGGTCGCACATCCGGTCGAAGCCCTTGCCCTCCTCGTTGTCGATCTCCTTGCTCGCGCCGTCGGACTCGCCCGGTGGCTTCATCCACACGTAGGCGTCGATACCGGGCTCGGGCGAGGCCTGCGGGCGTTCGCCGAGGCCGGCGCCGGACTGGTTGCACCAGTTGCCTGGGTTGAGACGGCGGTCGTAGCGGCCGCCGTCGACGTAGGTGTCGACGTCGGTGGTCGCGCCCGGTCCGGTGGGCCGGTCCGCGCCGCCCCAGCCGTTGCGCGAGGTGTCGATCAGCATGCCGATGCCGGAGTTGAAGCCGATCGAGACGAGCTCCTCGCGCAGGGCCTGGGAGAAGGACAGCTCGTCCGTGTAGAGGTTCCAGTCGACCCACTTGGATTCGCGGACCGACTTGCCGCCCACCGTGTCGGTGATCTTGAAGTTCTCCTCCTTCAGGGCGCTGTAGTTGGCGGTGTTGGCGATGAAGCCGTGGACGTCGTCGACCGTGGCACCCTCGGCGGTGGCGGCCTTCTTGAACATCTCCGCGGACGGGGCGAAGTTGCTGTCCCAGCCGATCCACCCGTGGTGCCCGGCGTCGACGTAGTTGTAGACGTTGGGGACGTCACCGAGCTTGTTCAGGGCGTAGCCGACGCCCTTGATGTAGTTGCCGTTCGCCAGCATCGTGTCGCACTGCGGGGTCGCGGTCTCGCGGCTGCCGGTGTTCGTGACAAGGTTCGGCAGCGAGTCGATCTCGACCGTGGTGACGATGCGCAGGCCCGCGTACTTCGGATCGGCGAGGATCGCGGCGATCGGGTCGATGTAGTCCGTCTTGTACTTGTCGATCTCGTCGGCCTTGAGCTCACCGTTGGAGGCGAGCGCCGCGCAGTCGCGGCCGGGCAGGTTGTAGATGACGAGCTGGACGACCATCTCGTCGGAGCCCTTCTGCTCCAGTGCCGCGTCGAGGTGGGCGCGCAGGCCCATCTTTCCGTTGGCGCCGTTGATGGCGGCGATCCGGTCGAGCCAGACACCGGTGGGCTGGTCGGCGATCCGGTCGCCGCCCGGCTCGGCGGCGGCGTTCGCGGACCACTCCGGATTCACGTACACCTTGGCCCCGGAGTACGGGTTGTCCACGCGGTCACCCGGCTCCGTGGGCGGGTCGGTGGGCGGATCGGTGGGCTCGCCGCCGCCGTCGTCGACGTTGCAGGTGACACCGTTGAGGGTGAACGTCTCGGGCAGGGCGTTGGTGCCGCTGTAGGTGGCGTTGAAGCCGAAGCTGATCGAACCGCCGGTCGAGAGCGTCCCGTTGTAGCTCTCGTTCTTGGCGGTGGCGTCGGCACCGCTCTGGCTGAGCTGGGCGTTCCAGCCGCTGGTGATCTTCTGGTCACCGGCGAACGTCCACCCCAGGGACCAGGACGACTTGGCGGAGCCGAGGTTGGTGACCGTCACGGCGGCGGTGAAGCCGGTGTCCCACTGGTTCTGCACCTTGTAGTCGACGGTGCAGGGGACGGCGGCGGTGCCGACGTCCGAGGGTACGACGGCCATGGCGCTGCCGGCGGCCCCGGCGACCAGGGCCATTGCGGCCAGTAGTGCTGTTCTGGTGCGACTCATGATCAGGTGTCCTTATCCGTCGAGGGAGCGCAGATGGTCGCGCAGCCCTATGCCGTACGACGTCGGAGTGCCGTCGTAGTTGCTGATCAGGGACGGGCCGGAGGAGCAGTCCCAGGTGTTCCAGGTCCAGCCCAGGTAGGACAGGTCACGGTCGTCGAACCACTGCATGACGCGGTCGATGAACGAGTGCGAGCAGGTGTTCTCGCCGATCTCGCCCGCGACGAGCGGGACCTCGGCGGCGACCGGAGCGAGCGTGGAGCTCCAGCAGCTCTCGTTGGAGCAGGTGTTGAAGTTGTAGACGTGCCAGGCGGCGGCGAGATTGCCCGCCGGGTCGTTGGGCTTGTTCGTCAGCCACTGGCTGAGGTCGTTGGAGTAGGCGAGGCCGCCCGCCAGGATCAGGTTGGTGGCACCCGTGTCCCGGATGGCGTCGACCAGGTCCTGCATGCCCGCGACCTCATAGCCGATGCCGGGGCACGTGCCGCCGTCACGCCAGCAGGTCCAGGCCTGCTCGGCGGTGGAGGTGGCGCGGTCCGCGTACGGCTCGTTGAACAGGTCGAAGACGACGGCCTTGTCGTCCTTGAAGGTGTTCGCCACCGAGGCCCAGAACGACGGTGTGTACTGCATGTTGGGCATCGGCTTCTGGCAGCTGGCGTGCACGTCGGAGCAGCCGGCCGAGTTGCCGGTGTACTGGCCCCACGACCAGTGCAGTTCGACGACCGGCGTCATGCCGTGCGCCTCGACGCGCGCCACCAGCTCCTTGACGGCGTCGATGTAGTTGGCGCCCGAGTACTCAGGCTTGATGTTGTCCAGGCCCAGCCAGCACTCCTCGTTGAGGGGGATGCGGACGGTGTTGACGTTCCAGTCGGCGATCGCCTTGACGGAGGCGTCGTCGACCGGTCCGTCCCAGATGCCGTAGCCCTGGACGCACATGAACTCGCCGCCGGAGCGGTTGACGCCGAGCATGCGGCGGGTCGCGCCGTTCGCGTCGACGAGCTTGTTGCCGGAGACCTTCAGGGCCGGGGGCCCTTCCTCCGGGTCCGGCGGATCGGTCGGTGGGTCGGTCGGTGGGTCCGTCGGTTCCGTGGGATCGGGATCGGGCTCCGACTCCACGTTGCAGGTGGTGCCGTTCAGCTTGAACGTAGTGGGCGCGGTGCTGGTCCCCGACGCGGAGGCCAGGAAGCCGGCGGTGGTGCTCGCGCCCGTGCCGAGCGACCCGTTGTAGCTCTCGTTGGCCGCCGTGACGGTCGTGCCCGACTGGGACCACTTGGCGTTCCAGCCCTGCGTGACCTTCTGCCCGTCGGCGAAGTCGAAGGCGAGCTCCCAACTGCTCACCGACGGACCGTTGTTGGTGATGGTGACGGCTCCCTGGAAGCCGCTGTCCCACTGCCCCACGGTCTCGTACTCGACCGTGCAGACGGGTTCGGCCCCTGACGCCGTCACCACCGGTGCCACCGCGGTGCCCACCAGGGCCAGACCGGCCGTGACGAGCAGTGCGGATAAGCGCGGGGGATGTCGCATGAGCGACTCCTTACAGACCGTGCGCGTCCGTGTGACGGACGCGTCGACTGATGGAATCGCTCCCACTGGTGCTTACGAAGCTAGCGCCAAGTGCCGGTAAAAACCAGAGGAGTTACTTTCTCCATCCATCGAAACAGTTCGACTCTTCAAGAACCTTGACCCCTCCGGTCCCTCTGCCCAATATGGGAGCGCTCCCACTGGTCGATGAATTCAAAGCTTGTTGCTCCACCTCCACCCCCACTCTCGAGCAGCTAGGAGAAACCAGCGCATGCACCAGAAAAGGAGACGCCGCGCCGCGCGGCGGTTATGGACAGCCGTGGTGGCGGCTCTCGCCATTCCCTTGACGACGCTGACCACCGGCCAGAGCCCCGCACAGGCGGCAGCCGTGCAGTGCAGCGTCGACTACAAGACGAGCGACTGGGGCTCCGGTTTCACCGCCGAGCTGACGGTCACCAACCGGGGTTCCGAGGCGATCGACGGCTGGACCCTGACGTACGACTACACCGGTGACCAGAAGCTGACCAACGGCTGGAGCGGGATCTGGTCGCAGTCCGGCAAGACCGTCACCGTCAAGAACGAGAGCTTCAACGCGAAGATCGCCGCCGGGGCCGCCATCTCCACCGGCGCCCAGTTCACCTACAGCGGCACCAACGCGGCGCCGACGAGCTTCGCCGTCAACGGCACGACGTGCGCCGGCGCCCATCAGCCCCCGGTCACGGTGCTGACCAGCCCGGAGGCGGGCGCGATCTTCAGCCAGGGCGACACCGTGCCGATGGCCGCGACTGCTGCGGCCGCCGACGGCGCCGACATCACGAAGATCGAGTTCTACGACGACACGGAGCTGCTCGGGACCGACACCACCGAGCCGTTCACGTACGACGCGGACGGTCTGGGGGCGGGTAGCCACTCCCTGTACGCCAAGGCGTACGACAGTCTCGGTGCGTCCGCGGAGTCCACGCCTGTGGGCGTCACGGTCGCCGAAGGTCCGGCCCTCGTCGCCTCGCCCGCCCAACTAGGCATCCAGCAGGGCGAGTCGGGGTCCTTCGAGGTGAAGCTGTCGACCGAGCCGTCCTCGAACGTGACGGTGTCGGTGGAGCGCACCTCGGGCAACTCGGGCCTGTCGGTCAGCGAGGGCGCGAGCCTCACCTTCACGCCGTCGAACTGGAGCACGGCACAGAAAGTGACCATCAGCGCCGACGCGTCCGGCACGGGCGCGGCGACGTTCACGGTATCGGCTCCCGGCCACGCCGAGGCCGAGGTCACCGTGACCCAGCTGGCCGCCAGCAAGGACTACGACGCACGCTTCCTCGACCTCTACGGGAAAATCACCAACCCGGCGAACGGCTACTTCTCGCCGGAGGGCATCCCGTACCACTCGGTCGAGACGCTGATCGTCGAGGCGCCTGACCACGGCCACGAGACGACGTCGGAGGCGTACAGCTATCTGATCTGGCTGCAGGCGATGTACGGCAGGATCACCGGCGACTGGTCCAAGTTCAACGGTGCCTGGGAGACCATGGAGAAGTACATGATCCCCACGCACGCCGACCAGCCGACCACCTCGTTCTACTCCGCCTCCAAGCCGGCCACCTACGCTGCCGAGTGGGACCAGCCGTCGGAGTATCCGTCGAAGCTGGACGGTTCCGTCTCGGTCGGTTCGGACCCGATCGCGTCCGAGCTGAAGAGCGCGTACGGCACGGACGACGTCTACGGCATGCACTGGATCCAGGACGTCGACAACGTCTACGGGTTCGGTAACGCGCCGGGCAAGTGCCAGGCCGGTCCGTCCGACACAGGGCCGTCCTACATCAACACCTTCCAGCGCGGCCCGCAGGAGTCCGTGTGGGAGACCGTCACGCACCCGACCTGCGACAACTTCACCTACGGTGGCAAGAACGGTTACCTGGACCTGTTCACGGGTGACTCGTCGTACGCCAAGCAGTGGAAGTTCACCAACGCCCCCGACGCCGACGCGCGCGCCGTCCAGGCCGCGTACTGGGCCGACATGTGGGCCAAGGAGCAGGGCAAGGGCGGTGACGTCGCGGCGACCGTCGGCAAGGCCGCCAAGATGGGCGACTACCTGCGCTACGCCATGTACGACAAGTACTTCAAGAAGGTCGGCGACTGCGTGGGCCCGTCCGCCTGCCCGGCGGGCACCGGCAAGAACAGCTCGCACTACCTGCTGTCCTGGTACTACGCCTGGGGTGGCGCGACCGACACCTCGGCGGGCTGGTCCTGGCGCATCGGCTCCAGCCACGCGCACGGCGGCTACCAGAACCCGATGGCCGCCTACGCGCTGAGCTCGTACGCCCCGCTCAAGCCGAAGTCGGCGACGGGCCAGTCCGACTGGGCGACCAGCCTGGACCGGCAGCTCGAGTTCTACCAGTGGCTGCAGTCCGCGGAGGGCGCCATCGCGGGCGGCGCGACCAACAGCTGGCAGGGCCGTTACGCGACCCCGCCGGCCGGGACGCCCACCTTCTACGGCATGTACTACGACGAGAAGCCCGTCTACCACGACCCGCCGTCCAACCAGTGGTTCGGCTTCCAGGCGTGGTCGATGGAGCGGGTCGCCGAGTACTACCAGCAGACGGGTGACGCCGGCGCCAAGAAGGTCCTCGACAAGTGGGTCGACTGGGCGCTGTCGGAGACGACCGTCAACCCGGACGGTACGTACCAGGTTCCGTCCACGTTGCGGTGGTCGGGCGCCCCGGAGACCTGGAACCCGTCGAGCCCCGCCGAGAACACGGACCTCCACGTCTCCGTCGTCGACTACACCAACGACGTCGGCGTGACCGGCGCGTACGCGAGGACCCTCACGTACTACGCCGACAAGTCCGGTGACACGGAGGCCGCGTCGACGGCGAAGGCGCTGCTCGACGGCATGTGGGACCACTACCAGGACGACCTCGGCATCGCCGTCCCGGAGACCCGCGCCGACTACAACCGCTTCGACGACCCCGTGTACGTCCCGAGCGGCTGGACCGGCACCATGCCGAACGGCGACACGATCGACTCGTCGTCGACCTTCGCCTCGATCCGTTCCTTCTACGAGGACGACCCGGCCTGGTCGAAGATCGAGAGCTATCTGGAAGGCGGGGCCGTGCCCACCTTCACGTACCACCGGTTCTGGGCCCAGGCGGACATCGCCCTCGCTCTGGGCTCGTATGCGGAGCTCATCGAATAGTCCCCCGCTGCTCCGCGTACCCGCCGGGCGGGCCCCAGCTTCCCGGGGCCCGCCCGGTCGCGGTTCCTCCCCCGTCTCCCCCTTCCGGAGAGGACATCACCGTGCGAAGAACCCGCACTCTCACGGCCGCGCTCGCCCTGGCGGCCGGCCTGCTCGTGGGCAGCCCGCCCGCGGTCGCGGCCGCCGACGATCCCGTGACGATCGCGGCCGACACCTACACCTGGAAGAACGTCCGGATCGACGGGGGCGGCTTCGTCCCCGGCATCGTCTTCAACCGCACCGAGAAGGACCTCGCCTACGCCCGCACGGACATCGGCGGCGCCTACCGCTGGCAGGAGTCCACCAAGACGTGGACCCCGCTGCTCGACTCGATCGGCTGGGACGACTGGGGCCACACCGGCGTGGTGAGCCTCGCGTCCGACTCGGTCGATCCGGACAAGGTGTACGCGGCCGTCGGCACGTACACCAACGACTGGGACCCGGGCAACGGCGCCGTCCTGCGCTCGTCGGACCGGGGTGCGAGCTGGCAGAAGGCCGAACTGCCGTTCAAGCTGGGCGGCAACATGCCCGGCCGCGGCATGGGTGAGCGCCTGGCCGTCGACCCGCACGACAACAGCGTGCTGTACCTCGGCGCACCCAGCGGCAAGGGCCTGTGGCGCTCCACGGACTCCGGCGCCACCTGGTCGGAGGTCACCAGCTTCCCCAACCCCGGCAACTACGCACAGGATCCGAACGACACGAGCGGCTACGCGTCCGACAACCAGGGCATCGTCTGGGTCACCTTCGACGAGTCGACGGGATCGGGCACCTCGAAGACGCAGACGATCTACGTCGGGGTCGCCGACAAGGACAACGCGGTCTACCGGTCCACGGACGCGGGCGCCACCTGGTCCCGCGTCGCGGGCCAGCCGACCGGCTACCTCGCCCACAAGGGCGTGCTCGACGCGGAGAACGGCTACCTCTATCTCGCGTACAGCGACACGGGCGGGCCGTACGACGGCGGCAAGGGGCAGGTGTGGCGGCACGCCACGGCCACCGGTGAGTGGAAGAACATCAGCCCGGTGGCGGAGGCCGACACGTACTACGGCTTCAGCGGCCTGAGCGTCGACCGGCAGAACCCGGGCACGGTCATGGTGACGGGCTACAGCAGCTGGTGGCCGGACACGCAGATCTTCCGCTCGACGGACAGCGGCGGCACGTGGACGCGGGCGTGGGACTACACCTCGTATCCCAACCGTGAGAACCGCTACACGATGGACGTGTCGTCCTCACCGTGGCTGACCTGGGGCGCGAACCCGTCCCCGCCCGAAGAGACCCCGAAGCTGGGGTGGATGACGGAGTCCCTCGAGATCGACCCGTTCAACTCCAACCGGATGATGTACGGAACCGGCGCGACGATCTACGGCACCGAGAACCTCGGCCAGTGGGACAGCGGCGGGAAGATCACCATCAAGCCGATGGTGCAGGGCCTGGAGGAGACCGCGGTCCTCGACATCGCCTCTCCCCCGTCCGGCGCGCCGCTGCTCAGCGGGCTCGGCGACATCGGCGGCTTCCGGCACACGGACCTCACCAAGGTGCCGCCGATGATGTACACGTCGCCGAACTTCACCTCCACCACGAGCCTGGACTTCGCCGAGACGAAGCCCGACGTGGTGGCGCGGGTCGGCACCATCGACTCCGGCGCACACGTCGCCTTCTCCACGGACAACGGCGCCAACTGGTTCGCCGGACAGGACCCCTCGGGCGTGACGGGCGGCGGCACGATCGCCGCGGCGGCCGACGGCAGCCGCTTCGTGTGGAGCCCGGACGGCACGGGCGTGCAGACGACGTCCGGTTACGGCTCGTCGTGGACCGCGTCGTCGGGCATCCCGGCGGGCGCGATCGTCGAGTCCGACCGGGTCGACCCGAAGAAGTTCTACGGCTTCAAGTCCGGGAAGTTCTACGTCAGCACGGACGGGGGCGTGACCTTCACCGAGAAGGCGTCGACCGGTCTGCCGGCCGAGGGCGACGTCCGCTTCAAGGCGGTGCCGGGCGAGGAGGGCGACATCTGGCTGGCCGGCGGCTCGGCGAACGGCACGTACGGCCTGTGGCACTCGAAGGACGCGGGCGCCACGTTCACCAAGCTGTCGAGCATCGAGCAGGCCGACACCATCGGCTTCGGCAAGGCAGCACCCGACGCCTCGTACCAGACGCTCTACACCAGCGCGAAGATCGGCGGCGTGCGCGGCATCTTCCGCTCCACGGACGCGGGCGAGAGCTGGGTGCGCATCAACGACGACGCCCATCAGTGGGGCTGGACCGGTGCGGCGATCACGGGTGATCCGCGGGTCTACGGGCGCGTGTACGTGTCGACGAACGGCCGCGGCATCGTCTACGGCGACACGGCGGCCACCGGCGGCGAGACCGATCCCGGGGAGGGGGACGGGGATGGCGACGGTGATGGAGACACCGATCCGCCCGCCGAGGGCGCCTGCGCGGTGACGTACAAGATCACCAATGAATGGTCGGGCGGCTTCCAGGCGGATGTCACGCTCACCAACATCGGCGACGAGGCCTGGTCCGGCTGGTCGCTGGGCTGGTCCTTCCCGGACGGCCAGAAGGTCAGCCAGGCGTGGAACGCGTCCCACACGCAGGACGGTTCGGCGGTGACGGTGAAGGACGTGGGCTGGAACGCGAACGTGGCGCCGGGCGCATCGGTGGCGATCGGATTCACGCGCAGCTCGTCGGGGACGAACGGGAAACCGACGGCGTTCGCGGTTGGAGAGGAGGCGTGCACGGTCACCTGACGCTCATCTGAAGTCTCCCCGTACAGACGGAGTGCGCGTGCATGAGCACGCGCCCTCCGGTACGCCCTCTGCCATGACGCCGGGCCGGGTCCCACGCCCGCATCGGCGTTACCACCTACCTTTTCCATCGAGCTGCGCGAGAACGACGGCCGGTCCGAGCCGGTGGAGTTCACCACTCCACCCGCGCCCGGCGTGTGGCGTCCCACCCCACCCGCCCACCTGCCCTTCATCGACACCTGGCTCGGCAGACTGCCCCCACTGCTGCTCGACTCACCGTTCCTAGGGACTGAGCGGGAGTGAGTCCTGTTGCCAGAACACATGCTCCGC
>NZ_LOHS01000043.1 GCF_001642995.1 Streptomyces jeddahensis | reverse complement strand
GGTCGGGGCCGCGCCGGGATGTACGTCCTCGGTCTGGCGCCAGGCCGTACGTCGTCGGGCGAGCCCAGACGTAGCGCCAGCCGCTGCGGGCGCACATCCCGCCACGTCCCCTTCGGCCGCACGGCGCCTGCCGGCCGGTGGCCGCTACCGCCTTACGGCGCTCGGGGGCGTCGAGGTGGGCGGCTGCGCCGCTACCGTTGTGGGCAATCGTTCCGCAGGGCGGAACGGGTGGGCACAACCCCACGACGGCGGGTGCCTCGACTACGGCCTCAGCAAAGGCTCAGAGAGCCGGGCCAACCCCCGGCGGAGCTACGCCCCGCGTTGCCCCGCCGCCGCGAACTCCCGCATCCCGTCCGCGAAGCGGACCCCCGGTTTCCACCCCAATTCCCCCCGCAGCCGCGAGGAGTCCGCGGTGATGTGCCGCACGTCACCGAGCCGGTACGCCCCGGTGATGACCGGCACCGGCCCCCCACACGCCGCGGCCAGCACCGCCGCCATCTCCCCGACCGTCCGCGGCTCACCACTGCCCGCGTTGTACGCGGCGAACGTGCCCTGGGCCCGGTCGTCCAGCGCCTCCAGAGCCAGCACATTGGCGGCGGCCACATCCCGTACGTGCACGAAGTCCCGCCGCTGCCGCCCGTCCTCGAAGACCTGCGGGGCCTCGCCCCGTGCGAGGGCGGAGCGGAAGAAGGACGCGACGCCCGCGTAAGGCGTGTCACGCGGCATACCGGGCCCGTACACGTTGTGGTAGCGCAGCGACACGGCCGCGCCGCCGGTGTCCCGCGCCCACGCGGCGGACAGATGCTCCTGGGCGAGTTTCGTCGCGGCGTAGACGTTCCGCGGGTCCGTCGGTGCGTCCTCGCCCACCAGCCCGGGGTGCAATTCGGCGCCGCAGGAGGGGCACACGGGCTCGAAACGTCCGGCGTCCAGGTCGGTGACGCTGCGCGGGCCCGGCCGTACGACCCCGTGGCGCGGGCACTCGTACCGGCCCTCTCCGTACACCACCATCGACCCGGCGAGTACGAGCCTGCGCACCCCGGCGGACGCCATCGCGGCGAGCAGCACCGAGGTGCCCAGGTCGTTGCAGGCGACGTAGTCCGGCGCGTCCGTGAAGTCCTGGCCCAGGCCGACCATCGCCGCCTGGTGGCTGACGGCGTCCACGCCGTCGAGGGCGGCGGCCAGGGCGTCCCGGTCGCGGACGTCGGCGACGATCAGCCGGGCTCCGTCAGGCGCGGCCGGTGCCGGCGCGGTGTGCGCGGACGGCAGCAGCGCGTCGTAGACGACGGCCTCGTGCCCGCGCGCCACGAGCGCCTCGACGACCTGCGATCCGATGAACCCGGCGCCGCCGGTGACCAGTACCCGCATGCCGTCCACGCTAGGCGCGCGGGCCTGTCGCGGGAGGTCCGCAGGCGTCACGTCACCGGCCCGTAAGACTTGCCGCGCCCGGACGTGCGTCGTGCCGGCCCCGGAGGACCGGCACGACGTGGAGGCGGCAGCGGCTGCTTCGCCCCAGGCGCTGCGCCCGTGTGGAAGCCCCGTAGTGCCCGTAGTGACGGAAGTGGCCGCCCCCCTGCAATGGGAGAGCGGCCACGGAAGGGGACCGGCCGTGGAGATGAGCCGACCCGGTTGTTCAGTCGTTGACGCAGGCGTTGCCGGCTGCGGGGTTCAGGACGCCGATGACGTCGACCGTGTTGCCGCAGACGTTCACGGGGACGTGCACGGGAACCTGGATGACGTTGCCGGAGAGGACACCCGGGGAGTCGGTGGCGGTGCCCACCGCTTCAGCGTCGGCGGCGGCAACGCCCGCGGTGCCTGCCACGGCGGCGGCGGCAACACTGGACAGAACAAGAACCTTCGCGGTACGCCACATGGAGAAATGCTCCTTGGTGATTCGGTTGCATGGCCGGAACGGGTGCCCGACCCTATGCACAACGGTTCCCTTTCACCCGGGTTGTGCCGCCGAATGGGTGATGTGGGTTTCCCCGCAAGGCGCAATGAGGCGGGTTAAGGCGGGTTCGGAAGGCTCGGCGGCGTTATCCGGAAGCCGCACGCCGAGGCCTGGGTTTCGCTTTCTAATTCTGTGCGGATGTTCCGTTGTTATGGTGAGCTGGGCGAATCATTCGCTCACAAAAAGGCGCCGTTCCCGTTCCGGATCTGGGCTCCGGAACGGGAACGGCTATCGGTGCTGCCGGCGGCGGAACGCCAGCGGACCGCCTGCAGCGACCGTCAGTGGCGAGCCGAGGCTCCGACGCGCCGATACAGCATCGCGCCACCGGTCAGCAGCCCCGCTCCGGTAGCCGCAAGGCCGATCGCATCGCCGGGTGTCCCCGTCGTGGCCAGCTCGCCATGGCTGTACACCCGTTGGGCCGGGATCGGGGAGCCGCTCCGCGGGGAGGCGCCGAGCTCGCTTCCGTGACCCTGTCCCTCGAGAGGGCCAGCCGGTTCGGCACGGGGACCTTGGCCCGCGCCGGGCTCCGCTCGGGTGTGCGGAGCCGCTGGTGATCCGTCGCCGCGCCCCGAACCGGCCGGTCTGTTGCCGCAGCAGTGGTCCGACCCAGCAGCAGGATCGTTTCTGCAACAACGGCTCGCGTCAGCGTCATCGCTGGCGCAGGCGTTTCCGACGGTGGGGGTGGCAGCGGCCACCACGTCCACGGCGTTGCCGCAGACGTCGACCGGTACGTCGACCGGTGCCTGGATGTCGTTGCCCGACAGCACGCCGGGCGCATCCGACGCCGCTCCGGACGCGTCCGCGTCCGCCAGGGCGTATGTGCCAGGCAGGGAGAGGAAGGCCGTCACGGCCGCGGCCGTGAGGATTCCCTTACCGATCACCTGACGCAACTCAGTTGTCATCGTCCTCGCAGGGGTCGCAGGGGGTGGGCGGGCAGGGCTGCGGGCACTCGTCCTCGCACGGGGTGCAGGGAGTGGTCGGGCAGGGCTGCGGCGGGCACTCGTCCTCGCACTTGCACGGGTTCTGGCAGTCCCCGCCGTGCGGGTAGCGGCCGTAGTGGTCGCGGTGGTCGCGGCCATTCTGGAATCCCGCGAAGTGGTGCGGCCTGTCGTTGTCGAAGAAGGACGGCCCGCCGTTGTCGTCCGACCACGACCCGTTCACGCAGTCGTTGCCGATCGCCGGGTTGAACAGTCCCACGACGTTGATGCTGTTGCCGCACACGTTGACGGGCACGTGGATGGGCGCCTGGACGACGTTGCCGGAGAGTTTCTGCGGTCATGCCAATGTGACGGATCAACGAGCGAGCCGGACCTTGAACGACTCGACTCGCACCATGACCTGCAACCCATGAACGATGTGATGCAGGGTGAGGAAACGTTTCGCCTAGTCAATTCGAAGCCGGATTCACCCGTTTGCCGCACTGGCATGAACGGTCGTTTCTGCGCATTTCTGCGAACAGAAATTGCGTACGTCAGACTGGCATGGCGTCGCATGGCGTTAACCCGACGCGCGGACGTCCGCTTCGGGGTTCACACAAAAGAGAAATGCCCGCAACTGCTCCCTCGGCTTTTGCCTTGCCCGGGAAGCCGGAATTCATGGCGGGGCGTGGGGGATCAGGGCAGTTCAGCGCCTCGTGGCGGGCCTCGGCCCCCGTGGGGCGGGGTCCCTCGGATCGCGGCCTCGCCCCCCTCGTCGCGACCCGGCAACCGGCCTACCGCGGTTCATCCGTGCGGTTCATATGCGGGGTTCATCCGTGCAGATCCCGAGGGGCGGCCGCATGGCCGCCCCTCGGAAGGCCCCCCAGTGGCTTGAGGGCCTGGGAGGTAACCGGTACCCCCACCGTCACCGCGCGTCTCAGCGCCCCTGTTCGACCAGACCCTTGAACTGCTCGAGGTCGCTCCGTACGAGCCGCTCGATCGCGGTCGCCTGGGCGAATCCCTTGGGTCCGCCGAACGCCTCCCTGACCGCGCCCGGGTCGTACTCGACCCGGGCCTGGACCCGGGTGTGCTGCTGGTCGATGGGCAGCAGCGAGAAGGATCCGGACAGGTCGGGGCCGCTGGTGGTCTTCCACTCCATCGTGCGCTGGTCGGCGCGGTCGGTTATCTGGGTGTCGAACTCCTGAGCCCGGCCGCCGGCTTCCACGTCGAGGTGGGCTCTGTTCGCGCCCTCCGTACGCGCTTCGCGCACTCCCCGGAGGAACTGCGGATAGGTCTCCACGCGGTGGAGAGAGTCCCAGGCCACATCGGCCGGAACACCGATGTCGACATGTTCTTCGAGAGTGCTCATCGGATCACCCCAGGTCGGCTTGCGGTTTTTACGGGGTCATGTCTCCAGTGTGGCTCTCCGCGGAGCCGAGCGCCCCTGCGCCGGGACGGGCGGGCGCGCCGCTACCCGTTGTGGGCAATCGTTCCGCAGGGCTGGGGCACCTCCCAGCGGTAGCTGGGGGAGGGTGGGCACAACCCACGACGTGCGGTGCGTCGCGTAGTACCCGTACCTGGTGGGAGGGCCGGCGCCCTCAGACGGCGCCGGCCGGGGCGAGCCCCGCGATCTCGTCGGCGGCGCGCCGCAGCACCGGCAGCGCGGCCTCGCGCGCCCCGGCCGCGGACCCGCGGGCGAGCGTCACTGTCCCGGAGCCCGCCCGGTAGCGGCCGTCCGGGGCGCATCCTGAGCGGGTCGCGGGCCCTGTCAGCGGCCGCCGGCGACCCGCAGTACCGTGCCGGTGGTGTAGGAGGCGTCCGGTGAGAGGAGCCAGGCGATGGCGGCCGCGATCTCCTCGGGCTCGCCGGCCCGCCGCAGCGGGGTTTCGGCGCCGATCCTGGCCGCGCGGCCGGGGTCGCCCATGACGGCGTGCATCTCCGTGGTGACGGCGCCGGGCGCGACCGCGTTGACCCGGATCCCGTCCGGGCCGAGCTCCTTGGCGAGGCCGATGGTCAGCGTGTCGACGGCCGCCTTTGGTCGCCGCGTAGTGGACGAACTCGCCGGGGCTGCCGAGCGTGGCCGCCCCCGACGAGACGTTGACGATCGAGCCGGAGCCGGACGCCGTCATGTCGCGTGCGGCTCTGCGGCAACAGAGGAGAGTTCCGAGGAGGTTGACCTCCAGCACCTGCCGCAACACGTCCGTGCTCGCATCGGCGAGCCTGCCGAGCGGCCCGGTCACCCCGGCGTTGTTCACCAGCCCGGTCACCGGGCCGAGTTCATCGGCGGCCGTGTCGAACAGCCGCTCCACGTCTGCCTCGTCGGAGGTGTCGACGCGTACGACGAGGCAGCGCGTACCGGCTGCCCGGACGGCGGCCGCGGTCTTCTCGGCCGCCGCCTCGTTCGTGACGTATCCGAGTACGAGGTCGTGCCCGTCGTCAGCCAGCCGGACGCAGGTTGCCGCCCCGATGCCCCTGCTGCCTCCCGTGACGATGGTGACCGGACGACCTGACACGCGCTGCCTCCCGCGGCTGGTGGTGCGAGCAACGAACTGCTCGGTCCCATCCTGCCGTCGGGGGCGCGGTGGTGCGGCCGCGTCTCACACGCTGAGCGCCGCCCGTACCGTCTGCTCGGCCTCCGCCCCGCCCTCGCCCGATGAGGTCACGCGACCCGCCTCCAGTACGTAGTACCGCTGGGCGGCGCGCATGGCGAAGCCGACGTGCTGTTCGACGAGGAGCACGGAGAGGCCGCCGCGCCGGGTCAGGCCGAGGATGGTCTCCTCGATCTCGGCGACCACGGAGGGCTGGATGCCCTCGGTCGGCTCGTCGAGCAGGAGCAGCCTCGGGCGGGTGATCAGGGCGCGGGCGATGGCCAGCTGCTGGCGCTGACCGCCGGAGAGCAGTCCGGCGCGGCGGCCTGAGAGGTCCCGGAGGGCGGGGAACAGGTCGAGGGCCTCGGCGATCGCCTCCTTGCCGTCGGCCCGTCCGTCGGCGACGAGTTGGAGGTTCTCGGCGGTGGTCAGGTGGGGGAACGCCTGCTGGCCCTGCGGTACGTACGCCATGCCGCGGGCCACCCGCTGGTGCGGGGCGAGGCGGGTGATGTCCTCGCCGTCCAGGCGGACCGTGCCCTTCGCGGTCTTGAGGAGTCCCATGGCGGCGCGCAGCAGGGTGCTCTTCCCCGCGCCGTTGTGGCCGAGCACCGCGGCCACGCCGTCCTTCGGGACGGCGACGGTGACGCCGTGCAGGACCGGGCTGCGGTCGTAGCCGACCCGGATGTCGTCGATCTCGAGCATCACGCCTCCTGGGCCGAGGCCGTCGGGGTGGGGGTGGGCTTCTCGCCCGGCGGGCCGGCCGCTGCCGGGGCCGTGGACTCCTCGTCCCGGGCGCGCCCGAGGTACACCTCCTGCACCTTCGGATCCGCCTGGACCTCGGCCACCGTGCCCTCGCTGAGCACCTTGCCCGCGTGCAGCACCGTGACGCTGCGGGCGAAGGCGCGCATGAAGTCCATGTCGTGCTCGATGACGACGACCGTACGCCTACTGTCCTCGCTCACCCGCTGCAGCAGCTCACCCGTCGCCTCACGCTCCTCGTGGCTCATCCCGGCGACCGGCTCGTCGAGCAGCAGCAGCCGTACGTCCTGAACCAGCAGCATGCCAATCTCCAGCCACTGTTTCTGGCCGTGCGCCAGCACACCCGCGGGCCGGTCGCGCAGCTCGGTCAGGCCGGTCGTCTCCAGCGCCTTCGCCACCGCGTCCGGTACGCCCTTGCGGCGGCGGAGCATCGTCAGCGGTCCGCGTCCGGCCCCGGCGGCGATGTCGAGGTTCTGCAGCACGGTCAGTTCCTCGAACACCGTGGCCGTCTGGAACGTGCGGCCGATGCCAAGACGTGCGATCTTGTGCACGGGCTTGCCGATGAGCTCCGTCCCGTCGCCCTCGTCCGTGCCGAAGCGCACCGATCCGGTGGCCTTTACCAGCCCGGTGACCGCGTCGACCAGCGTGGTCTTCCCCGCCCCGTTCGGGCCGATGAGGAACCGCAGGTCACCAGGGTGTACGTCGAGATCGACGCCGTCGACCGCTGTGTAGCCGTCGAACGACACCCGCAGGCCGCGGATGGTCAGCCCCTCGCCGATCATGCTGCCTCTCCTGAACGAGTACCGGTACGAGTACGGGAACGGTTGCGCCGGACGACCGCCCCCAGCGAGGCCAGCCCGCCGGGCAGGAAGCCGACCGCCAGCACGAACAGCAGTCCCTGCAGATACGTCCACGCGGCGGGGAAGGCGTCCGAGAGCGTGCTCTGCGCCCAGGCCACCGCGATCGCGCCGAGCACCGCGCCCACCAGGGACCCCCGTCCGCCGACCGCCGCGCCGATGACGAATCCGATGGACGGTACGACGCCGATCAGCGCGGGCGAGATGATCCCGACCGCCGGTACGAACAGCGCCCCGGCCAGCCCTGCCATGCCCGCCGCGACGACGTACGCCACGAGCTTGACGTTGGCCGGGTTGTAGCCGAGGAACCGGACTCTCTCCTCGGAGTTCCTTACGGCCACGAGGAGTTCGCCGTAGCGGCTGACGAACAGCTGCCGGGCGGCCGCCATGAGGAGGAGCAGGCTCACGGCGATGATGAAGTAGACCGTCCGCTGGTTGGCGGGGTCGTCGAGGTCGTAGCCGAAGAAGCCCTGGAAGTCGGTGAGCCCGTTCGTGCCGCCGGTGGTGGCCTGCTGGCCGACCAGCCAGATCGCGAGGGCCGCGGCGAGCGCCTGGCTGAGGATCGCGAAGTACGCGCTGCGCACCCGGCGGCGGAAGACGAAGAAGCCGAGCAGCGCGGCGACGGCCATCGGCAGCAGCACGGTCGCGGCCAGCGCGAACACAGGGTTCGCGAACGGCGCCCACCACCAGGGCAGCGCCTCTCCGGTGCCGTACAGCTGCATGAAGTCGGGCAGCGCTCCCGGCACGCCGGTGTCGGCGGCGTCGGCGAGCTTGAGGTGCATGGCCATGGCGTAGCCGCCGAGGCCGAAGAAGACGCCCTGGCCGAGGACCAGCAGCCCGCCCCGGCCCCAGGCCAGGCTGACGCCGACGGCCACCATCGCCCAGCACAGGTACTTGGCGAGCAGCGCGAGCCGGAAGTCGGAAAGCGCGAGGGGCGCGACGGCGAGGAGCAGGACCGCGCCGAGCGCGAAACCGCCCGGCACGCGGAACCGGTCGAACGCGCGTTCCGAGGCCGTCTCGGGCGCCGGTGTCGTCGTGGGTGCGGATGTCGTCGTCATGCCAGGCTCCGGGTGCGCAGTGTGTACAGGCCCTGGGGACGCCACTGGAGGAACGCGACGATCGCCACCAGCACGATCACCTTGGCGACGCTGACGGTCGTCGAGTACTCCAGTACGGACTGCAGGACGCCGAGGACGAAGGCCGTGATAACGCTGCCCTTCAGCTGGCCGATGCCGCCGACGACCACCACGAGGAACGCGTCGACGATGTAGTTGGTCCCGGTCGTCGGCCCGATCGGGCCGACCAGAGTGATCGCGACACCGGCCACGCCCGCCAGTCCTGAGCCGATGAAGAACGTCATCCGGTCGACCGTGCCGGTGGCGATGCCGGACACCTCGGCGAGGTCGCGGTTCTGCACGACGGCCCTGATGCGCCGCCCGAGCGGGGTGAACCGCAGGACGAGCGTCAGCGCGAGCACGGACAGCAGCGCCAGCCCGAGGATGAACAGGCGGCTGTTGGCGAGGGAGATGCCGTCCGCGACCGCGATGTTGCCGGTGAGGATGTCGGGGGCGCGGGTCTGCACGTTGGGGGCGCCGAAGATGTCGCGGGCGAGCTGCTGGAGCATCAGTGAGACGCCCCACGTGACCAGCAGGGTATCCAGCGGGCGCGTGTAGAGCCGCCGGATGAGCAGCCACTCGAGCAGCGCGCCCATGGCACCGGCCACGAGGAACGCCACGGGCAGTGCGACGAGCAGCGAGACGCCGGCGCTGCTGATGGACTCCTGCAGGACGTACGTGGTGTAGGCGCCGGCCATGATGAACTCGCCGTGCGCCATGTTGATCACGCCCATCTGCCCGAACGTGAGGGTCAGACCGAGCGCGATGAGCAGCAGGACGGCACCGATGCTGATGCCGGTGAAGGACTGGTTGAGGATGACCGTCATGGAGCGGCTCCGGGTCGGGACGGGGTGCGGGCGCGGGACGGGACCCGGCCTTGCATGAAGGCCGGGTCCGCATGACAGCGACTGAGGCTGGGCAGCTCAGGAGAGGCCGGAGGCCCAGTCGTAGCCCTTCAGATACGGGTCCGGCTTGATCGGCTTGCCCGAGTTCCACACCTCGGTGATCAGCCCGTCGGAGCCGATCTTGCCGATGCGGGCCGTCTTGTAGACGTGCTGCGTGGCGCCGTCGACCGTGACCTTGCCCTCCGGCGCGTCGAAGGTGATCCCGTCGGCCGCTGCCTTCACCTTGGCGACGTCGAACGAGCCCGCCTTCTCGACCATCGCCTTCCACAGGTAGACCGAGATGTACGCGGCCTCCATGGGGTCGCTGGTCGGCTTCGTTGCCCCGTACTCGGCCTGGTACGCCTTCACGAACTTCTCGTTCGCCGCGCCGGGAGTGGTCTCGTAGTAGTTCCAGGCGGTCAACTGGCCTTCCAGGTACTGGGTGCCGATGCTCTTGACCTCCTCCTCCGCGATGGAGACGGACAGCACCGGCATGCTCTTCGCGGTGAGCCCCGCGGACTTGTACTCCTTGAAGAAGGCCACGTTGCTGTCGCCGTTGAGGGTGTTGAACACCGCGTCCGCGCCGGAGCCCTTGACCTCATTGACGATCGTGCTGAACTCCGTGGAGCCCAGGGGCGCGTAGTCCTCGCCGACCACCGTCATGCCGTTGGCCTTCGCGTACGCCTTGATGATCTTGTTGGCGGTGCGCGGGAAGACGTAGTCGCTGCCGACCAGGTAGAGCCGCGTCAGGCCCTGCTTCTTGAGGTAGTCGAGGGCCGGGACGATCTGCTGGTTGGTCGTGGCGCCGATGTAGAAGATGTACGGCGACTGCTCCAGGCCTTCGTATTGCACGGGGTAGAAGAGCAGCGACTTGTACTTCTCGAAGACCGGCTTGACGGCCTTGCGGCTGGCCGAGGTCCAGCAGCCGAAGGTGGCCGCTACCTTGTCCTCCTTGATCAGGCTCTCGGCCTTCTCCGCGAAGGTCGGCCAGTCCGATGCGCCGTCCTGGCTGACGGCCTTGAGCTTCTTGCCGAGCACGCCACCGGCCGCGTTGATCTCCTTGACGGCCAGCAGCAGCGCGTTGTGCACCGTCACCTCGCTGATGGCCATGGTGCCCGACAGCGAGTTCAGCAGGCCGATCTTCACCGTGCTGCCGGAGGTGTCCGCCGTGGCCCCGGCCGCGTCGGACGACGTGCCGCTGCCGGTCTTCGCGCCGCAGGCGCTGAGGGCGGCGGACGCGCCGACGGCCGAAGCGGCAGCGAGAAGACCGCGTCTGCTGAAGCTGAGCCCGGACATGGAATACCTCCTTGCCCAAGAAGGGCGGTGGGGAAAGCGAAAGAAAGCACAGCGACAAGGCGCTTCAGAAGCGGCGGCGTTGGCGCGCGAATTCCCAGCCGTCCGGTGGTGGTGTCCGGGCTGGATCCACTGAAGTGCGGTCCACAGCCTGGGGGGATGCTGTTTCCACAGTGTTGCGGCGCACTTAAGGAAAGGTTTCACATCGGCCGGAGAACCGTGCTGGAAAAAAGAAAAAGCCGCACCGGAGATGCACGGTGGTTCGGCATCTCGGTAACGGCGTGAGTAACGGCAATTAATGCTTCCTGTGGGAAGTATTGGGTTTCGGTTGAAGGCTGTCAAGAGTGCGGGCGTCGGCGGTAGGCTGAGCTGCGTTCCCGCGGACTGGCGGGCCGAGGAACCGAGTTGAGGAGTGCCATGGCCGGCCGGCCCCACGAACTGCTCCGACTGCTGACCCGGGCCGAACGCCTCTCGATGCGCCGAGTGCAGTCCGTGCTGGACGAGTTCGACTGCTCCATCGAGGCATGGCGGGTGCTGGACCTGCTCTCCGACGGGCAGGGCCACCACATGTCGGCCATCGCCGACGGCGTCTTCCTGCCGATGTCCAGCCTCACCAAGCTCATCGACCAACTCGTCGACCAGAACCTGGTCTACCGCCGGATCGACCCCGCCGACCGTCGCCGCGTCCTCGCGCAGCTGACCCCGCGCGGGCTGGAGCGGAGACAGCAGATGGCCCGTCAGATACGGGCCGAGCTAGGGAACATGGAGCTGCTCGGAGAAGACGGCGAGGACGAGCTCCGCACCCTCCTGGCGCGGCTCGCGGACGCGCTCGACGGCACGGACACCGCCGTCACGACAGGTCGTACGGAGCGGACAGCTGGGCGAGCACGTTGAAGTCCAGGCCATCCGCCTCCGCCAGGTAGATGCGCTGGCGAACATGCCGCTCGCGCAGACGCAGCAAGCCGCGCGGGCCCTCGTACGAGACCGTGTCCGCGGCCGCCCCGATCGCGGTGACGTCCAGGGTCCGCGCGCGCTCGACCAGCGCCGCCAGCAGCAGGACGCCCTCGTAGCAGGATTCGCCGAGGCTGCCCGGGGCCGGGGCCTCGATGCCGAAGCGGCCGGCGTACTGGCCGTGGAAGTCCAGAGTGTCCTGGTTCGCCAGTGAGGCGAAGAAGCCCGCCGTGCTGAACAGATCGGCGGTGGCCTCGGCCCCGCTCGCCATCAGCATGTTCTCGTCCATCAGCGTGCTCAGCCGCAGACACCGCTGGTCGAGCCCGGAGGCGGCGAAGGCCCGGTTGAAGCGGACCGCGTCGCTGCCGACCAGCAGCATCAGCACGGCGTCGGCGTCCGCCTGTTCGATCCGCCGCAGCACGCCGCCGAAGTCGTCGGTGCCCAGCGGGAGATACGCCTCACCGCAGACCGCCCCACCATGGCTGTGGCGCGCATAGCGCCGTGCGGCCCGGGCCGTGTGCCGCGGCCACACATAGTTATTGCCGACTATGAACCAGCGCCGGACGCCGCGGGCTTCCGCGATCAGCCGCATGGCGGGCAGCAGCTGCCACGCGGGCGTCTCACTGGTCATGAAGACGCCCTCGGTGCGCTCGCCGCCCTCGTACAGGGCCGTGTAGACGTACGGCACCCGGTGCGCGACCCGCGGCGCCACCGCCTGCCGGACCGAGGAGATGTGCCAGCCGGTGACGCCCTGCACCGCGCCGGCCGCCACCAGGGCCTCCACGTCCCGTGCGACCCGCCGCGGCTCCGCGCCGCCGTCCACTTCGAGCAGCCGCAGCTCCCTGCCGAGGACCCCGCCCGCCTTGTTGACCTCCTCCGCGGCGAGCCGCGCGCACGAGACACAGGCGGGGCCGAAGATCCCCGCAGGCCCCTGCATCGGGTACACGAGTGCGACATTCAGGGTCGAGTCGTCGCCCGTGAACCACGCGGGGGTCTCGAGGCGGGACGGCGGCCGGTGCATGGCCACATGATTGCCGCGCCGCCGCCGCCGTCCAAGAGACCTCCCGGATCGAGACCTGTTCGTAGGGCGCTGTGGAGGTCTCCCGCCGGGTGCCCCTTTCGCGGGGCGCCCTGTGCCGGGTCAGTCCGTGATCTCGATCTTTCCGTTGGCTTCGACGGCGGCCTTGGGCGCTCCCGTGCCGGCGGTGCGCTGGGTGATGCCCTGCAGCAACTGCGCGAGATCGACACCCGTGGTGGAGTTGAGGAGTTCCAGGCCCTGCGCCACGTTGTCGGCGACCGTGCGCGGAAGCTGCCCCGCGCCGTCCGTGGAGATCACCGTCAGCTTGTCGACCGCGCTCAGCGGCTCGGACGCCTTCGCCACGACCTGCGGAAGCACCTCGACCAGCATCTGCAGCACGGCCGCGTCGCCGTACCGCGCGAACGCGTCCGCCTTCTTCTGCATCGCCTCGGCCTCGGCGGCGCCCTTCGCGGCGGTCGCGGCGGCATCGGCCTCGCCCTCGATGCGTACGGCGTCGGCGAGCGCGGCGCGGTGCGCCTTCTCGCCCTCACCGGTCAGCCGGGCCCGCTGCGCGTCGGCCTCGGCCTCCTTGACCAGCGCGATACGCCGGGCTTCGGCCTCCTGCTCGGCCTGGTAGCGGGCGGCGTCGGCGGGCTTGCGGACCTTGGTGTCGAGCTCGCGGTCGGTCAGCGCGGCCTGTCGCGCGGCGACCTTCTCCTGCTCGGCCAGCACCTCCTGCTGACGGGCTGCCTCGGCGAGCGGGCCCGCGGCGGCGGCCCGTGCCGCGGCCTCGTCCGTCTCGGCCTTGATCTCCGCCTGCTTGAGCGCGAACGTCCGCTGGGCGATCGCGATCTCCTCCTCGGCCTTGAGCCGGGCCTGCTCCGAGGCGCGGCGCGCGACGGCCTCGGCGATGTCGGCCTCCTGCTTGGCGCGGGCCGCCTCGGGCCGGCCGAGGTCCTCCAGGTACGAGCCCTCGGTGGTGATGTCCTGGATCTGGAACGCGTCGAGGACCAGGCCCTGGCCCGAGAGGCTCGCCTCGGCCTCCTCCGCCACCTGCCCGGCGAACGCGGCGCGGTCCCGGATGATGTCCTCGACCGACATCCGCCCGACGATGGAGCGCAGCGCGCCCGAGAGCACCTCCTGAGTGAAGCCGACGATGCCGTCCTGCTGCATCAGGAACCGCTGGGCTGCGGCGCGGATCGAGTCCTCGGTGCCGCCGACCTTGACGATCGCCACGCCCTCCAGGTTGGCCTTGACGCCGCGCAGTGTGACCGCGCCCCGTACGGCGACGGGGATGTGCCGCGACGACAGGTCGAGGGTGAACTTCTGCTGGACGAACGGCACGACGAAGACACCGCCGCCGACCACGACCTTCTGACCGCTGTTGTCGGTGAACACCCGGCCGGTCTCCGGGTCGGTGGACTTCTTGCCGCGCCGCCCGGTGACGATGAACGCCTCGCTCGGCCCCGCCACCTTGTAGCGCGTGATCACGACGAGGCCCAGCAGGACGAGGAGCACGACGGCTCCGACGACGGCGATGACGACTGGACTCATGAGGCCCCCAAGAGACGTAGGAAGAAAGACGGACGAGCGACGAACGACGGACGAGCGAAGAAAGACGGGAGGTGCGAAGAAAGATGCGGACGGCGGACACGGCAGGCGGTTGCGGTGGACGGCAGGGACGGCAGCCGACGAAGACGCAGGAAACAGCGCTTGACGGCCGGTAGGCGTTTGGAACCCGGCGGCGGAACTCAGCGCTCGACGTGCCGTACCGCGACCGACGTCGGCGACAGTGCCGCCTCGACCCACACCTCGGCTCCCTGCGCCACGGGCACCGCGCTCGCACTGCGCGCGGCGAACTTCACCGGCTGACCGGCGAGCCGGAGCAGCACTTCGCCGAAGCCCTCGGCCGGAATCGCGGTGACCACGGTGCCGGCCGTGCCGACGAGGTCGTCCCCGCGAGGTGCGACGGCGTCGCGGTCCTGCATGAGGGCACGGCTGAAGCGGTACGCAAGCCAGCCCGCACCCAACCCGGCCGGTACGCCGACCGCGGTCGCGCCGGCGGCGCCGAGACCCGTGGTGCCCAGGGTGATCGCACCGGCGAAGCCGAACATCGACACGAATCCGGCGATGACCGGGAGCGACAGCAGCCCGTCGAGGAGACCGTCCACCGCTCCGCCGAAGAGCCCGTCCAGAACACCGTCGAAGACGAGCGACAGGACGAGCACCGCGATCCCCGCAATGCCGAGACCAAGAAACCAAGCCATGTGAGCCCCCCCAACGCTCCCTGCCTTCATCCCCCACCGGACCGCATGATCGCACGAGAGTGCCGCTCATCACACTGCCTGGTTCCGGCAGTCTTTATGCATTTTTGATGCCGCCCGGCCGCAGGCGCGCCGCCATAGCTCTCGCGGCCGAGTCCATAGCTCTCGCGGCCGAGTCCTGCGGATGCGCTCGACCAGACGTGGGCAAAGGTCCAAAGGGTCCCCACTGCTCCGCACACCGGCCCTCTGCAACCGTCCCTGGGCGCATGCAACCGCCCTCAGGTGCAACCGCCCTCACACTCAAGGAGACCGTGTGACCGAACGCACCCCCTCCGCACCCGACCTGTCGCCCAAGGACCCCAACTGGTGGCGGCAGGCCGTCATTTACCAGATCTATCCGCGCAGCTTCGCCGACGCCGACGGCGACGGCCTGGGCGACATCCGTGGCATCACCCAGCACCTGACACACCTGAGCACCCTGGGCGTCGACGCCCTGTGGCTCAGCCCCTTCTACCCCTCCGAACTGGCCGACGGCGGCTACGACGTCGCCGACCACCGCGATGTCGACCCGCGCCTCGGCACGCTCGACGACTTCGACGCGATGGTCGCCGAGGCCCACCGCCTGGGCCTGAAGGTGCTGGTCGACATCGTCCCGAACCACACCTCCGACCAGCACGTCTGGTTCCAGGAGGCACTGCGCTCCGGGCCGGGTTCGGCCGCCCGCGACCGGTACGTCTTCCGCGACGGTCGCGGCGCGCACGGCGAACTCCCGCCCTCCGACTGGCAGTCCGTCTTCGGCGGCAGCGCGTGGCGGCGGGTGCCGGACGGGCAGTGGTACCTGCACCTGTTCGCCCCCGAGCAGCCCGACCTCGACTGGGACAACGAGGAGGTGCGCGCCGACTTCCGCACTACCCTCCGCTTCTGGTCGGACCGGGGCGTCGACGGCTTCCGTATCGACGTCGCGCATGGCCTGGCGAAGGACCTCACCGAGCCGCTACGGGACCTCGGCGAGCATCTGCAGGGCGAGGACGCCCTGGTCACCATGGCGGACGGCACCCATCCGTTCTACGACCGGGACGAGGTCCACGAGATCTACCGCGACTGGCGCAAGGTCCTCGACGCGTACACGCCGCCGCGGATGGCGGTGGCCGAGGCCTGGGTGCCCCACCACCGGCGGGTGCTGTACGCCCGCCCGGACGAACTCGGGCAGGCGTTCAATTTCGAGTACCTGAAGACCGGCTGGTCGGCCCGCGACCTGCGCGAGGTCATCACGGTCTCGCTGGACACCGCCCGCGCCACAGGCGCCTCCGCCACCTGGGTGCTGTCCAACCACGACGTCGTACGCCACGCCTCGCGGCTCATGCTCCCCGAGGGCACCGATCCGGACGCCTGGCTGCTGTCCGGCGGCCGCGCTCCCGCCGTCGACGAGGCCCGCGGACTGCGCCGGGCCCGTGCGGCGACCCTGCTCATGCTGGCGCTTCCCGGCTCGTCGTACGTCTATCAGGGCGAGGAACTGGGCCTGCCGGAGGTCGCTGACCTGCCCGACGAGGTCCTCCAGGACCCCATCTGGGAGCAGACCGGCCACGTCCGCAAGGGCCGCGACGGCTGCCGCGTCCCGCTCCCGTGGACCCGCACCGGCCCGTCGTACGGCTTCGGCCCGGGCCCCGCCTGGCTGCCGCAGCCGGAGAATTTCTCCGCGCACTCCGTCGAGGCCCAGGACGAGGCAGCGGGCTCCACGCTGGAGTTCTACCGCGCCGCGCTGCGCCTGCGCCGCAAACTGCTCGTGCTCGGTGAAGAGTCGCTGACCTGGGCGGAGAGCGCCCCCGGAGTACTGCATTTCGTCCGCCCCGGCGGCTGGAGCTGCGTCACGAACCTGTCCGCCGAACCGGTCCCCCTGCCCCCAGGCGAACTCCTCCTGACCAGCACTCCACTCGAGAACGGCCACCTCGGCCCGGACACAACGGCCTGGCTCGGCACGACGTCACAGCGACCGGGCACCTGACGGTTCAGCGCCCTTCCGAGCAGCGCCGCGAAGCGGCTTCCCGGGCGGTGGCGGACCGTGGGGACTCGTCGCCGGGCCATGGGCTCAGCGCGTGTCGGCAAGGGCGGTGGCAGCCCTGGGGGCGCGGCGCACGGTGTTCGCGTGGACGGCACAGGTGCCGCCGGCCTCTCGCGGGACGCTGTTCGAGCCGACCGGCCCGGTGCCCGCTTGATCAGCTGGCACCGGGACGCGAACCGTCGGCCGCTGCGTTCGCGGCACGGCGGTACTCGGCGTTGATGCGCTGAGCTTCCTCGAGCTGGTCCTCAAGGATGATGATGCGGCAAGCAGCCTCGATGGGGGTGCCCTTGTCGACGAGCTCGCGAGCGCGAGCGGCAATCCGCAGCTGGTAGCGGGAGTACCGGCGGTGCCCGCCCTCCGAGCGGAGGGGAGTGATCAGCCGGGCCTCACCGATGGCTCGGAGGAAGCCCGGGGTGGTGCCGAGCATCTCCGCGGCTCGGCCCATCGTGTACGCGGGGTAGTCGTCGTCGTCCAGACGACCGCTGAGCGGAGTATCTGCTGTCATGTCACCTCGTAGTGCAACGCGTCGAGGGGCCCTGATGCCGTACGGCACCAGGGCCCCGAAGGAAATTCAACACCATCTGTCGGCCCTACTGCTGTGCCGACCTTCTGCTTCCGCTACCCGGGCCCGGCAGACGGGCGGGGGTGCGGGGATCGCGGCTGCGTGACCGGGGACCACCTTCCATTCCGGGGTCTTGCGGTACCCGGACCGAATGCTTCTCGGGCCGGGCGATCCTGATGGCGTCTGCTCCTCCGTCCTTCCTCTGAACCAACCACTTGCCGAACTGGTACTGCTTGCAGAACTGGTACTGCGGTACTGCGACCCGGCAGTTCGTGTCTGCCGGGTCTCTTCGTCTCTTCTGACCGTATCTACGAGAGAAACCTTAACCAGTCCAAGGGCCAATGTCTACTCCGGCAAAAGTAGATTTCAGTTCTCGTGGGCCATAGGTATGGCACCTGTCTCCCGACGCCCACGCAGCCGCCTCACGCCCAGGGGTCCGCCTGAACAGGCCGCTGAATAGAATCAGCGCTCATGCAGAACCCTGACGAGCTGCTGGTCGCCATCTGCGCCATGGTGGAGTCCGAGCAGAGCAATCAGATGTCGCTGACCGTGGTCGTCGGCGGCGCCGTCATCACCGGCCGACTGGCTCCCGAAGCCGTGTGGAGGGAGCGTGTCTCGGAGGTCCTGAGGGACTCCGACCGTCTCGGCCCGTTCGCCGACGTCTTCACCTTCGACCGGCGAGAGGGGCGGCCCGACCGCGGCGAGCCGCCCACGCATCTGCACTTCCATCTCGCCCGGATCCTGCAGGGGAGCCTCGGTATCCCCGAGACGGGCGGGATGTACCGTGTCGCGATCAAGGACGTCAGCGCCTGGACCGTGGGCGATTTCAGCTACTCCGACCAGTAGGACGACGAGACGCGGTGAGGGCCCTGTCGACAGGTGTCGACAGGGCCCTCACCGCTGACGGATGGCGGACTCCGCCCGTCCTCACACGTCCAGGGGGACGGGGCTGCCGAGCAGTGCCGACGCGGTCTGGAGCGGGGTGAGGACATGCACCGGCGCGGCCTCGGGGTGGTCGTGGCAGGCGAAGCCGAGGCGGGCCATGGCCCGGGTGACCTCGCCGCTGGTGAAGTCGCGGCGGTCCTGTCGGGTGATGACTTCGCCTACTTGCTTGACGGGGTAGCGGCGGCGGCCGATGGTCACGGACTCGCCCGTGATGAGCTCGGGCTTGACGCCCTTCATCGAGGCGAGCACTCCGCTCTTGGAGAGGTCGAACGGGTACCGGGCGATGACACAGCGCATGGTGCCTCACAGACAGAAGGAGAAAGGGCCGGCTGGAGCGAGGGGGATCAGCGGGAGAGGGTGCGAACGCCCAGGGCCCGGCCGTGCTCCCCGACGCCGGCGGGTCGAGCGCCGGGCTGCCGGTGCCGTACGGGGTGTCCGGCTCCGGCCATCGCGGCCACAGCTGAGGTGAACGGTCCGCCGAGGACGTCCCGGAGACGGATCCGGTCCGTGTACGTCGAGCTGTCGCGGAGAACGGCGAGCTCGGCCCGGGTGATCGAGCCCGTGCACTGGTCATCCCCGTCACAGAGGAGCAGATACTCGACACGGGCACTGGCCATGACAGCCAGGGCCACCTCGACGGTCATGTCGTCAGAGACCCGCGGTCCGGAGGCGTCCATGTCGTCGACGACGGTCGCGGGGGCGGGATCTGCCTGGTGGCGCTGCATCTGAGCCGTTGTCAAAGGTGCCTCCTGCGGGGATGGGCGAGATTTCTGATCACGATGGTTCTAGGCCGCCGGGTCGAAGGCGGACTGCCGCTGCGCCCTACGGCGCGCCGCTTCACCGGTGGGCCGGGCCTGGCCGGTGCGGCTACGGCCTCCCCGGGACGAAGAAGACGCGGCACGGCGGGGACGTTCCACGGCCGGCGCGGTGATGACGACCGGGACACCGGAAGGGGCCTGGGCCCCTGTGATGCGGCTCAGCTCCGCCTCACCGGAACGTACTCGGGTGATCTGCGGGGTGATGCCGGCCGAAGCCATCAGCCGGCTCATGCCGCGGCGCTGGTCGGGGGTCACCAGGGTGACGACGCTGCCGGACTCGCCGGCGCGGGCCGTCCGGCCGCCGCGGTGCAGGTAGTCCTTGGGGTCGCTGGGCGGATCCACGTTGACGACCAGGTCGAGGTTGTCGACGTGGATGCCGCGCGCCGCGACATTGGTCGCCACGAGTACCGTCACATGCCCGCTCTTGAACTGGGTGAGGGTCCTCGTGCGCTGCGGCTGGGACTTGCCACCGTGCAGGGCCGCGGCCCGGACGCCGCTGTTCAGCAGGTGCTCGGTCAGCCGGTCCACCGCGTGCTTCGTGTCCAGGAACATGATCACCCGGCTGTCCCGGGCCGCGATCTCGGTGGTCGTCCGATGCTTGTCCGCGTCGTGCACGTGGAGGACGTGGTGCTCCATCGTGGTGACCGCACCCGCCGACGGGTCGACGGAGTGGACCACCGGGTCGGTCAGATAGCGGCGGACCAGCAGGTCGACGTTGCGGTCCAGGGTGGCCGAGAAGAGCAGCCGCTGCCCCTCGGGACGCACTTGGTCGAGCAGGGCTGTGACGTGGGGCATGAAGCCCATGTCGGTCATCTGGTCGGCCTCGTCGAGGACGGTGATGCCGACGTCGTCCAGTCGGCAGGCGCCACGGTCGATGAGGTCCTTGAGCCGCCCCGGCGTCGCGACGACGACCTCCACCCCGGCACGCAGCGCACCGGCCTGTCTGCCGATCGACATCCCGCCGACCACGGTGGCCAGCCGCAGCCCCACAGAGCGGGCGTACGGAGTGAGGGCGTCGGTGACCTGCTGGGCGAGCTCGCGGGTGGGTACGAGGACGAGGGCCAGCGGCTGCCGTGGCTCGGCGCGCCGGCCCTCTGTACGGGCCAGCAGCGCGAGGCCGAAGGCGAGAGTCTTGCCCGAACCGGTGCGGCCACGGCCGAGTACGTCACGACCGGCCAAGGAGTTCGGCAGGGTCGCCGCCTGGATCGGGAACGGTACGGTCACGCCTTCGTGGCCAAGCGCTGCCAGCAACCGAGCCGGCATGGCGAGATCGGCGAACGACTCGACGGCGGACAGGGCGGGCGTGATCGTCGCCGGCAGCGCGAACTCGCCTGGTGCTGCGGCCTGTCGGTTTCCGTAGCCCTTGGGGCGGCGCTGCGCACCGGAGCGGTTGGCGGCAGCGGCTCCTGTGCGGTTGCCGCTCCTTCCGGAGCCCGAATTCCCCGTGCGAGTGCGGGAGAGGCGATCGTTCGTACGTGCGCGGTTCAAGCGGAACCTCCTTGATGTGGCACGTATCAAGGAATTCCCGCAGCAGATGAGCAGCCCAGAAATCGCAAGAACGAGCCAAAGACGATGGGGGCCGGATCGGATATTCCGCCCGGCCGGCTCTGGTGAATCCATACCCAGGTGAATTCACGCCGAGAGCGCTGAGTGCAGGGTCGAGCATTGCCGTAAGGCGCCCTGAAATGCAGCGAGCTGGGGCCCGCACCCCAAGGTGCGGGCCCCAGCTGCGAAGTAAGCGTCGCGTCAGGCGGGAACGATGTTCTCGGCCGTCGGGCCCTTCTGGCCCTGCGCGATGTCGAACGTCACCTTCTGGCCCTCCGACAGCTCGCGGAAGCCCTGGGTGGCGATGTTCGAGTAGTGGGCGAAGACGTCGGCGCCGCCGCCGTCCTGCTCGATGAAGCCGAATCCCTTTTCCGCGTTGAACCACTTCACGGTGCCAGAAGCCATGGTGAATCTCCTTCGGGGCGGTGCTTCGGAGCTCGCCCTGTGCGGACTCCGCGTCGCCGTGATGATCACCCCGCCGGGAAAATAACCGGGCACACGAAAATGCTCCACCGGTGCATAAACCGGTGCGGACGCCTAAAGCTTTTGGTAACCACAACTGCAACTGAGATCGACAGTAGCACGGCGCGATCGGTCGTGCACGGTCGATAATTCCGCTCCGCCCGTGGCCCGAGAAATCCTCATCGCGCGTCGCGTCGATTTCTCATTTCATGGCCATAGATATTGGCCCGCCCGGACCGCAGCGTTTCAAGAACGCCACGTGACCGGTCGGCACTCGGCTCCGCGCACGAAAGCGGGAGTTCTGAGCGGGGCAGCAGCCGTGCGCTCGCGTCCGCCGAGGTCCGGTCACCTACGGCGGTGCGTGTCCTCAGAGGCCGAACTCCTGGGTCGACACGCCGAGTACCGAGCACGCCTCGCGCAGGATCTGCTCCTCGGCCGGCGCCACGTATCCGTCCGCACCCGCGACGACGAAGCCGGTCTGCACGACCGCCCTGGCCTCCGTCGGCTTCTTCGCAGCCTTGGCGATCTCCTGCAGGGCCTCGGCCTTGCCCTGCTGGAAGTTGAGCGCCAGCTGGTCGACGTGCTTGTTGAAGCGCTGCCGCAACTGCTCTGGCGGGAAGTTCTGCAGGACGTCGTTGTGCAGGATCAGCGACTCCACATGCTGCCGCTCGGCCGGGTCGACATGCCCGTCGGCGGCGGCGACCAGGGCGCACATGGCCATGCTGGCGTCCCGGTAGGCACCGCTTTTCAGCTCCGTCTTGAGGGAAGTGAGCTGGGACTTGAGCGTGTTCACCAGCTGCGCCCGCGATCCCTGCGCCCGCGATCCCCCTGCGGACCCTGCGCCGGGCCGCCCGTGTCCGCCGGCGCCCCTCGCCCCCTGCGCCTGCTGCTGCAGACCCTTGGCCTGGTCCTTGATCCGATCCCACATCGCCATCCGTGCCTCCTCGGCTTCAGCCCATGTCGTTCCGGTCGTCCGCGTGTGTACCGCGTGTCCTCCTGCCAACTCCTCCCAGCGCTCCGAAGTTCCATGACCGGCCTGCCGTCAGCAGCTCCGGTGACCGGTCAAGCAGTGTGGCGCGGCAGCCAGGGGCCGCCGCGCCACAGGTGCGAGGTGCGGTGTCTCGGGAGTGCTGGGCGGTCAGGTCGCGGTGCAGGAGACCGTCGGCCAGGCACGGTTGCCGTTGTGCTGGATGGTGACGCCCCAGTTGTTGCCGCTGCCGTTGGGCTTGGCCGTCAGCACTTGGGCGCTGGGATAGCTGGCGCTGATGTTCCAGGTGGAGAGAATCTTCGCCGGGGAGGGGACGTTCATGGTCACGGTCCAGTTGCTGGAGCCGGAGACCGAGACGTTGAGGTTGTACCGGTCACTCCACTGCTGGCCCGCGGACAGGGTCGCCGTGCAACTGCCGGTGCCGCCACCGCCGGTGCCGCCGCCGTCGGGGGCCACGGCGCGGCCGGTCCCCGGCGAGATCATCCCGGCGCACAGGCCGCGACTGGCCAACCCCTGCGCGATGCGCGGAATCGCAGCGAGCGCGTTGGCGGACCAGTCGTGCATGAGCATGATCTGGCCGTCGGTCAGCCGGGCGGCGGCCTGCACGATCGCGTCGGTACTGGCGCCGTTCCAGTCCTGCGAGTCGACGTCCCAGATGATCTCGGTCAGGCCGTACTTGGCCGCGACCGACTTCACCGTCGAGTTGGTCTCGCCGTACGGCGGGCGGAACAGCTTCGGAGTGCCGCCGCCCGCGTTGGCGATGGCCTGCTGGGTCCGGGAGATCTCCGAGTCGATCTGCGCCTGGCTGAGCTGGGTGAGGTGCGGGTGGGTGTAGCTGTGGTTGGCCACCCACATGCCGGCGTCGACCTGGGCCCGGACCTGGGACGGGTTGGCGGCGGCGTTCTGGCCCTGGTTGAACATCGTGGCCCGCAGCCCGTTCTGCTTGAGCGCGTTGAGCAGGGCCGGTGTGTTGGTGGACGGGCCGTCGTCGAAGGTGAGGCCGACGTACCCGTTGCAGGCGGCGGCCTGCGCCGGGGCGGCGTTGACGGTGAGGGTGCTTGCTGCGGTCATCGCGACGACGGCCAATCCCGTCAGTAAGGAGCGTATCGAGAGACGTGGTCTGGTTCTCATGTGGCGTGGTCCTCCAGCCTGGGTGGCGAACAGTGTTGGCCTGGCCACGTCAACTGTCAATGCTTTCGGTATTTGTTTCGAAACGTTCGCTCGGGCTGGGAGATGCCTCCGGAGGGTCGACGTCCCAGGTCGTCAGCCAGCCTTGGCAATCGAATAGAAGTTGATGTTCGAAAGTTGCACGAATAAGGGGCTGAGAGGAGAGATCAACTCGTCGAAATTTTCGGGGAACAGCTCGACCCTCGGCCGTGACGGCGCGCAGGCGTCACGGCCGAGGGTCGGAGCCGAGGGCTCACGGCGTGGTCATCGTTTGACGACCGGCCAGAAGGCCTCCCGTACGTCGGACTTGGCGGTGGAGACGAACTGGTCGCCCGGCCCGTAGTCGTACGTGCCGTAGTACCCGTAGTAGAGGGTCCTCGGACAACTTCCGCCGCTGATCTGCACCTGGCGCGGGTCGATGCGCTTTCCGGTGCGCAGCTCGTAGACCTTCAGCGGGATCTTGACCTTGTAGAAGGTCACTTCGTGAGGGAAGTACGCGGACTCGTCGTTCTCGTAGTAGCACGTCTCGACGGCGGATCCGTGCTCCGCCGTGCCCGCGCAGACCACGAGCGCGGCCTTGGCCGGGTCGCTGGTGCGCCAGCCGCCGGGGAGCTTGCCGGTGTACTCGGTGTCGCCCAGGAACAACGCGCGGTTGAAGCCCTTGCGGTACGCCGGGGCACCGCTGTACTTGGCGGGCGCGTCGCAGTAGCCGGATTTCGCGTCGGACGTGTTCTGGACCAGACGGCGTACCTCGTCCAGTTCGATGGCGAGGCCGGCCTTCTTCACACCGCTGCGTGCCTCGTCCGAACGCTCGTCGTCCGGGTACTGGTCGAGAAGCTGCTGGTAGTGCGCCCGCGCCTGCTGCCAGTCGTCCTCGGCCATCAGATCGTCGCCGCAGCCCACCAGCGCGGCGGGTTCCGTGCGCGCCGCGGCGTCGGCGGACCGGTCCAGTACGTTCCGGGTGGGCCCGCGGTCGCGGAGCCAGCCGGTGATGTCGGCGGTGTCGCAGGAGTCCTTGGTCGGCAGGCCGTCGAGGAAGGTGTCCAGGACCGTCTTGACGGTCTGCTCGTTGCCGGGTTTGCGCAGGACGCCGGCGAGGATGCCGAAGCCCCGCTCCAGGTCCTCGATGCTCCCGTCCCGTGCGGCGTCCGCCAGCGTGGACGCGGCCCGCTCCAGCCGGCGGCACGCATCCACCACCGCGTCGCCGGGTTCGACCACCGGTGCGGCCGCCAGGCGGTGGCCGGACCACACCTCGCCCTGCGCGGCCACGGCCGTCTCGCAGTCGCCGCCCTCGCGGGCCTCGGTCACGCGGTTCTCGATGCCGTACGCGTCGACGCGCAGCAGTACGGCGGTCAGCAGCACCACGACCGCCAGGGCGAGCGTGCTTATGCGCTGCCCGCGCCGTGCGACATGCTCCGGGCGCCGGTGTGCCAGGAACCAGCCGTGGGCGATGCCGGCCGCCCACCACAGGAGCAGCAGGATCTCGCACCAGGTCTCAGCGGTCGATGCGGTGAGGTTGAGGAGCCAGCCCGTGCCGACCACCGCGAGCGCGGCCAGCCGCCAGCGGCCCAGCAGCAGATAACCGATGCCGAGCAGCGAGGCGTTGCCGAGTGCCACCGCCACCGGGTCGCGCGGGGGCGGGGGCTGCCTGGGTGGCTCGGGAGGTGTCGGCGGAGCGGCAGGCGCCGGCGGCTCGGCAGGCATCGGCGGCTCGGCAGGCGGCCGGTACGGGTCGGGTTCGTACGTCGGGGAGTCCACGAGCGATCACCCCTGAAGCGACGTGGGCGCCGGGCTGCGTACGGAGAAGTAGTGGCGGCCCCTCACGCCGCTCACCATCCACAGGGCCGCCACATCGAGGCCGGCGATCACGAACACCGCGAGGCTGGGTGCCCCGGAGGCCAGCGAGCCGAGGAAGGCGAAGACCGTCGACAGCGCCACGAAGGACAGGCAGACGATGAGCACCACACGGACCCAGGTGCGGCGCCTGCGAGCCAGTACGACGCAGACGACCTGGAGCGCCGCCAGCGCCCAGCAGAACAGCGCCACGAACCAGGCCATGCTCCACGGCAGAAGCAGGTCCTGCCCGTGGTCCTGTTTGTTCTGGTTCTCATCGAGGATCGCCCAGCCGCCGAAGACCGCGCCCAGCGCGTGCGCGCTGACGAGCACGAGAACGGCGATGAGGGCCCCGGGCATGCGCACCTTCTCGGGCTGGCCGGGCTGACCGGGCAGATCGACCTGGCCGGGCTGACCGGGCTGACCGGCCTGACCGGGCTGATACGGAGAGCTCTGCATCGCGGATCACCTCTCGCTTTCGTTGTCCGGAAGGCCCGGCAGGTCGTAGACCCGGGCCCAGTCCACTTCGTAGACGGCGCTCTGCAGGTCGTCCCCGTGGAAGTTGTCGAGCTGGATGATCTGGTGCATGGACGGGGCGCACTGGATGCAGTCGCGGTCCTCGGTCGCGCCGCCGGAGAAGCGGAACCACTCCTCGCCGTCGATGAATCCGCGCACGTGGTCCGGGGTCCACTCGATGGCGACGTTGTGCCACTGCGACAGGTCCACGCCGCACTTCTGCGCGAACTCCTGCTGCACGGGCACGCCTTCGGGGTGCGGGTAGTGCAGGAACGCCTCGGCGCACTGCTCGCCCGGGGCGCCGTTCTCCAGGTAGTCGTACTCGCCGTCCTCAGGGTGCTCGTTCGAGTCCGGCCACAGGATCAGCAGCGGGTGGTACGGCCGCCCGTTGTCGGGGGCGGTGGCCCGGGAGCGTACGCGGGCCTCCCACCGGCCGTACTGCTGGCCGTACGGCGAGGCGAGCCACCCGGTGTCGCCGTTCGCCTCGCCGGTCATGCGCAGTACGCCGCCGACGACGCGGGTGTTGACGTCGCAGCGGCGGCCGTTGCCGCTGTGGCCGGGCCAGCACTTGCCGGGGCCGCCGCCCGCCAGGCGCCACTTGTCGCGGTCCGGTAGGGCGGGGTCGGCCTCGGAGCCGTAGTCGAACTCGTCCGACCACTCGGGCAGCGGGTCGCCCCAGCCGTACCGTTCGGCGGCGGTCGTCGGAGGGTCGGGGGCGGCGGTCGCCGTGGACGCCGTAAGCGTCACCGCGAGTGCCCCCGCGCCGAACCCCACGGCGAGGTGCCGGGCGCGAAGTCGTCCGTGCATGACTCCCCTTCAGCGTGTCGTGCGTGTGCGGATTGCGGATGTGAGTGTGTGGACTGCGGATCAGGGGAGCGGCCCGAACCCTCCCCTCGCGGGGCTCGGACCGCGCCATGGCCCGTCCGGGCCACGTCCCTCGAGTCATTCGACCGCCGTACGCCGTTGTTCAGCAGGTCCTCTCCCGGCGCTGAACAACCTGAAGGCGCGAAACCGAACGAACGGGGATCGGGAGGAAGCGTGAGGAATGAGTGAACCCCCGTGTCCTGCCTACCGATTCGTCGGAAAGTCCATCGAGGGTGAAAGAGGGGACGGGCGGGCACGTGTCGGGACAACCAGGGCCGGGGCGCACCGAGGGCGAGCTGGATCCGGCGGCCGGACCGGTGCCGCGCTTCGCCGCCGAACTGCGCGCGCTGCGCGAGTCCGCGGGCAAGCCCACGTACCGGGTGATGGCCCAGCGGGCGCGGTACGGGGTGACCACCCTGTCGCAGGCGGCGGCCGGGAAGCAGCTGCCCACGCGCGCGGTGACGCTCGCCTACGTCAAGGCGTGCGGCGGCGACGTGATCGAGTGGGAGCGGCGCTGGCGCGAGGTGTCGGCCGAGTTGGCCGCCGAGGCCGCCGACGACGGGAGCTGCCGGCCGCCGTACCGCGGTCTGACCCGGTTCGAACCGGGCGACACGGAACTGTTCTTCGGCCGCGACCAGCTCGTGGAGCGGCTGACCGAGCTGAACCGCAAGCACCGCTTCACCGCCGTCTTCGGCCCCTCCGGCAGCGGCAAGTCCTCGCTGCTGCGCGCCGGCCTGATCCCACGACTGCGCAATCCGGGGGACGGCGAGGACCGCGAGACCCCTCCCGCAGCCGTACGGATCCTCACACCCGGTGCCGACCCGCTGCGCACGCACGCCGACCGGCTCGTGCCCGTACCCGGCACCGATGCCGACACCTGGCTGATCGTCGACCAGTTCGAGGAGCTGTACACCCTCGGCGCCGACCCGGCCGACCGGGACGCCTTCATCGACCGCCTCGTCGCCGCCACCGACGCCGACAGCCGGCTGCGCGTCGTCATCGCGGTGCGGGCCGACTTCCTCGGCCGCTGCGCCGAACACCCCGGTCTCACCGCCGCGTTGCAGGACGCCACGCTGCTCGCTGGGCCGATGAGCCGCGCGGAGCTGCGGGAGGCCATCGTCCGCCCGGCCGCCGCGGACGGCCTGATCGTCGAACGCTCCCTGACCGACCGCCTCCTGGACGAGGTCGAGGGCGCACCGGGCGGACTGCCGCTGATGTCGCACGCCCTGCTGGAGACCTGGCGCCACCGCAGCGGCCGGGTCCTGACCGAGGCCGCGTACGAGGCGGCCGGCGGGCTTCACGGCGCCGTCGTCCGTACGGCCGAGCAGGTGTACGACGAACTCACCGCGCCGCAGGCCGAGCTGGCCCGCCGCATCCTGCTCCGCCTCGTCGCCCCTGGGGACGGCACACCCGACACGCGTCGCCCCACCGAGCACGCGGAACTCGACTTCGCCAGCCCCGCCGACACCCGAGTGGTACTGGAACGCCTGGTCCGGGCCCGCCTCATCACCTTCGACGACGGCACCGTCGACCTCGCCCACGAAGCCCTCATCACCGCCTGGCCCCGCCTGCGCGCATGGATCGACGCCGAACGCGACCGGCTGCGCGTCCACCGCTCGCTCTCCGAGGCGGCCCGCACCTGGGAGGCGCTCGGCCGGGAGAACGCCGCGCTCTACGCCGGCTCCCGTCTGCACGCCGCCCGCGACGCCTTCCCGCAGGACGCCGCACGGGAGAACCACCGCAGCGAGGAACTCACCCCGCTGGAGCGGCAGTTCCTCACCGCCTCGATCCGGCGCCGGCGCCGCGCCGCGCGACTGCGCCGCACGGTCGTGGCCGTACTCGCCGCGCTCGTGCTGCTCGCCACCGGCACCGCCGTCGTCGCCCTCCAGGCACGCGAAGCGGCGCAGGCCGAGCGGGACGAAGCCGTCTTCGGCCGTCTCACCGCCGAGGCCGACCGCGTCCGCGAGACCGACGCCGGGCTGGCCGCCCGGCTCGACGTCGCCGCGTACCGCATGCGCTCCACACCGGACCTGCGCACCCGGCTGGCCTCGGACGCGGGCCGGGTGCTGGCCACGCGGCTGCCCGGGCACGACGGTGTCGTCAGCTCCGTGGCGTACGCACCCGACGGCCGCACCCTCGCCAGCGGCGGCCACGACCGCACGGTCCGGCTGTGGGACACCGCCGGGAGGGCCTTGGGCGAACCGCTGCGACTCCCCACGGGCCCGGTCGGCGCGGTCGCCTTCGCGCCGGCGGACCGAGACCTGCTGGTGGCCACCGGCAAAGGCGGCGGCATCCAGCTGTGGGACGTACGCGACCGGGAGCGGCCCCGCGCCCTCGGCAGGCCGCTGATCAGCCACGACGAGGAGAACATCGTCTCCGTCGCCTTCGCCCCCGAAGGCCGGACGCTGGCCACCGCCGGCGACGACGGGACCGTACGGCTGTGGGACCTGAGCGACCCGGCCCGGCCCGCGCCGCTCGGCGAGCCCGCCCAGGCCCACGAGTCCGAGACGGGCAGCGTCCGCGCCGTCGCCTTCGCCCCCGACGGGGACACGCTGGCCACGGCCGGATACGACGGCACCGTACGGATGTGGCGGTTCAGCGAGGACGACGGTACCGGGATCGCACCGCTCGGCAAGCCGCTGCGCGCCCACACCGCCCCCGTCTGGACGCTGGCCTTCTCCCCGGACGGCCGGACGCTGGCCACGGGCGGCTTCGACGAGACCGTACGGCTCTGGGACGCATCCGACCCGGGCCGCCTGAAGCCGCTGGGCGAACCGCTCACCGAGCACACCGCGCCCGTCATGTCGGTGGCGTTCACTCCCGACGGCGAGACCCTGGCGACCGCGGGCGAGGACGACGCGCCGATCCTGTGGAACGTGGCCAACCCCGCCTACCCGCAGCAGCTCGGGGAGCCCCTGACCGGCCACACGGAGGCCGTGTGGGACGTGGCCTTCAGCCGCGACGGCCGTACCCTCGCCAGCACCGGCGCCGACGGCAGCGTCCGCCTGTGGCACCGGCCGCCGACCGTCCTCACCGACTTCACCAACCCCCTGACCGCCGTCGCCTACAGCCCCGACGGCCGCCTGCTCGCCGCCGCCAGTACCGACGACGGGCTGATCCGCCTGTGGGACGTACGCCGGCCGGACCGCCCGCGCCGCCTCCTGCGGACGCTCACCGGCCACGAGGACGAGGTGCTGGCCGTCGCGTTCGCCCCCGACAGTCGTACGGTGGCCAGCGGCTCGGCGGACGGCACCGTACGGCTGTGGGATGTCTCAGCTCCCGAACGTCCCGCCCCGCTCGGCGAACCGCTGGACGCGCACGACGGTGGCGCCCTCGCCGTCGCGTTCGCCCCGGACGGCCGGACGCTGGCCACCGGTGGAGGCGACGACACGGTGCGGCTGTGGGACGTACGGCGGCCGGACCGCGTACGGCCGCTCGGCGAACCGCTGCGCGGCCACACGGACGCCGTCACGTCCGTGGCCTTCGCACCGGACGGCCGCACCCTGGCCACCGGCAGCGAGGACGACACTGCGCGCCTGTGGCGCGTGGGCGACGGGGCGCGGGCACGGCCCGCAGGCACCGCCCTCACCGGGCACGACGAGCAGGTCAACGAGGTGGCCTTCGCCCCGGACGGGAAGACTCTGGCGACGGGCAGCGACGACCGTACGGTGCGGCTGTGGGACGTGGAACAGGCGGACCGGGCACGCCCGGTGGGGGAGGAGCTGGCCGGACACCGCGGGCCGGTCAGGACCGTGGCCTTCGCCCCCGACGGCCGCACTCTGGCCACCGGCAGCGAGGACGGCACGGTGCGCCTGTGGGACGTGGCCGACCCGGCCCGTGCCGAGCCCGCCGGCCAGGAACTCACCGGCCATCTCGAGACCGTCACCTCCGTCGCGTTCAGCCCGGAGGGCGACGCCCTCGCCTCCGCGAGCTACGACCTGACGGCCCGGGTGTGGACCCTGGACGCGGACCGCGCGGCGGACCACGTCTGCGACCGCACCGGCGGCGTCCTCACCCGCGCCGTATGGGAGGAGCACCTGCCGCGACTCGGGTACCAGGAGGTGTGCGGGAGGCGCTGAGCGTGCAGGGCTCAGGGCCGTCAGGGGTGCTCAAGGGATGGTGAACTAGGGGACGGTGAACTTCAGCACGGCGCCGTCCTTGTTCTGCGCGACGACGGTGACCTTCAGATCGTCGCCCCACTTGGCCACACCGCCCGCGCCACCGAGCCGCATCACGGAGCTCGGCGTCTCGAACGTGACGGAGTCGTCCCCCGGGATGACATGCACGTCCAGCCCGTTCGCCGTGATCCACCCCGGCGAGGTCACCAGGACCTCGCACTCGCCGTCCGAGCACGCGTCGGTGTTCTTGCCGTCCGCCGCCTTGGGCAGCGGGCCCGTGGGCGCGGGCGAGGCCGTGTCCTCGGCCTCCTCGCCGGGCTTCCAGCCCGGAGCGCACTGCTCCGCACGCTTGTACGCGGCCGCGAGCTGCGAATCCTTCTTCGTCAGCGCGGGCAGGTCGGGCTTGGGCGGGGTGAGGGACTGAACGAGCTTGTCGACGCCCGCGGTGATGCCCTCGGCGTCGTCGAGGGCATCACCGGGCGACACCTCGTCGAGTTCGGCGGTGACGCCCTTCAGCTTCTTCAGCCAGGCGTCGAGCAGCCGGTCTGCCGCGGGAACGCCCGACGGGTCGAGGCCCTTCAGATCGCTTTCCACGTCCTCCACCGCCGTCGGTGTCTGGGACAGGTAGCTGACGGCGAGGAATTGGGCGGACTGCCCGGACTCGCGGATTTCCTTCAGATCGGCCGCACTCTCCGCCCGAAGATCCTTGAGGGCGCTCGTCGACTCGCACATGCCGCCGACCCACTCCACCAGTTCCTTGGACGGCGGCCGTGCCGGTGCCGGCTCGGCCGACTTCTTGCCGGACGCGTGGGCGGCCTTCTCGTCCGTACCGCTCCCGCAGCCGCCGACGGCCAGAACCAGCCCGGCGGCCAGCACGGTGACGCTGCCCCTTTTGAACATCCAACGACCTCTCTCCGTGCGCGCTGCGATCCCGTCTTGGCGGGCCGGATCCCGGCACCGTAGGCCCAGTTCAGCGCGGACACGGATTGTTCAGCCACCCGTTCCGCAGCGGTGAACAACGCCCGGTGGTCGCAGAAAAGGGGCGTCCTCGTGGCTCAGCCACGAGGACGCCCCGGGGGTCACGCCGGTCATCGCCGGTTACTGCCTCCAGGCCCAGTGCAGGCGGTCCAGCCCACTCTGGTTGTTCACCTTCAGGCTGAGGTCGGTGCCCGTGCCCTGGAGGGTGGTGAGGGAGTAGGTGTCGCCGTTGCGCAGGCCGGGCCAGTAGACCGAGCCCAGGCCGAGTTCACGGATGGTGTCGGTGGCCGCCTGGATGTAGGCGATCTCGTTGGAGCCGTTGACCGGGCCGTTGTAGTCCAGGCCGGACGTCATGGTGGCGCCGAACTCGTCGAGGATGGTCCGCGAGGCGCAGTCGCCGATGCGCTGCTTGAAGTCCTGCTTCCACTGGTCGACGCTGGTCCAGTCGGTGTGCCAGAAGCCGTAGTTGTGCAGGGCGAGACGGGTGCCCTTGAGGCGCGGGTCGGCGCACACCGGCTTGACGTCCTCGCTGTACTTGTACCCGCCGATCAGTATCCGGTCGCGGGGCACGTTGCCGTGGGCCTGGACCCACTTCGCGGCGATGTCGGTCCACTCCTGCGCGGTGTAGCCGAACGGCTCGTTCATCGGCTCGAAGTACACCTTGGAGTTGCGTCCGTAGGCGGAGGTGATCCGCGCCCACATCTGGTCCCAGGCCGCCTGGTTGTCGATCTTGCCGTCCTTGGCGTTGTCGGCCTCCCAGTAGCCCAGGATGACCTTGAAGCCCTGGTCGGTGGCGGCGTCGATCGCTCCCCGGTACGACTTCCAGAAGGGGCCGTTCACGGAGGTGGGGTTGACCGGCAGCCGGACGGTGTTGGCGCCCAGCTTGGCGAACCCGCTGATGATCGCCTCGGACTTGGCGTAGACGGTGGCGTAACTGTCGGAGGTGGACAGGCCCGAGGGCACGACCGCGTCATCGGCGTAGTTGTCGCGCGGGTCGGCCCAGTTGACCCCGTGGAAGTCGCTGACGGGCGGCACCGCCGCCTCGGGCGATGAGGTGGATTCGGGGGAGGCGGACGCGGGGGAGGCGAGTGCTCCGCCGAATGCCGTGACGCAGGCCAGCAGTGCACCGAGGCACGCTGTCCGGCGAGGGTTTCTTCGTGACACGACATCCCTTTCTGAGCAGTTGCATTCGCGAAAACTCGCGGACACAGAGCGGCGGCTCGAATGGCTCCCGCAAACTAGAAGACAATTCGAACAGGGGTCAACACTTCTGCACACAAAGTTTCATTCAGGGGCTCGGCCGGACAGGGCGCCTGAGGCCCGTCAGGGTGCCCGGCTGTGCCGGACGCAGCAGCCACCGGGGGCCGCAGTGCAGCGGTCGTCGCGCGCCGCGACAGCTAGGCGAGTGAGTCCGAGTCCCTCCCCCAGACTCCGTCCGGGAGGTGCCCCCCTGCCTCACGACGCCTGGCACGTCTAGGATCCGGGCCATGGCCCTCACCATGAGCGACGTGGAACGGTTCGAGGCCTCCAGGCCCCGCTTGGAGGCCATCGCCTACCGCCTGCTCGGCTCCGCGAGTGAGGCCGAGGACGCCGTGCAGGAGACGTTCCTGCGCTGGCAGGCCGCCGGTGCCGACCACATCGAGGTCCCCGAGGCCTGGCTGACGAAGGTTCTCACCAACCTGTGCCTCAACCAGCTCACTTCGGCCCGCGCGCGGCGCGAGACCTATGTGGGCCAATGGCTGCCCGAGCCGCTGCTCGCCGGAGACCCGATGCTCGGCCCGGCCGACACCGCCGAACAGCGCGAATCGGTCTCGTACGCGGTCCTCGTCGTGCTGGAGCGCCTCTCGCCCAACGAGCGCGTGGTGTACGTACTGCGGGAGGCCTTCGACTATCCGCACCGGGAGATCGCCGGGATCCTCGACATCACCGAGGCAGCCAGCCAGCAGATCTTCCATCGCGCCAAGAAGCACGTCGCGGACGGCAAGGCCCGCGCCGAGATCGACGAGGCCGCCGCCCGGCGGATCATCGACGAGTTCCTCGCGGCCGCCGCCAGCGGCCGGACCGAGCCGCTCGTGCGGCTGCTCACCCAGGACGCCGTCTCGATCGGCGACGGCGGCGGCAAGGTCCCGGCCCGCACCAAGGCGTTCGAGGGCGCTCTCGCGGTGGCGACGTTCATGCGGGGCCTGTTCAAGCCCAGCAAGGCCAAGCGCGCCCTGGTCGGCGGCTCGCCCGACGTCTACGCCACGACCGCCAACGGCGAGCCCGCCCTCGTGGCGGTCCTCGACGGCCGGGTCATCGGCGTCATGTGCCTGGAGGTCACCGCCGAGGGCATCGCCGCCGTCCGCAACCAGGCCAACCCCGACAAGCTCGAACGCGCGACCCGGCGATGGGCGGCCGCCGACCACGGCGAACCCCTGCTCCGCGCCGCCTTCTGACCCCGGTGATCCAGACGATCGAGATGTGACCTGTTTCACAGCGCATTCCTGTCAGGAAACGGCGGGCCGCCCGGTTCAAGGGGCGACCCGCCGACGTAGGAGCAGACAGGAGCGAGGAAATGCAGCACCGCATCATCGTCCTCGGAGCCGGATACACCGGAGCCGTCGCCGCCGGGCGCCTCGCCAGGCGGCTGCGCCGCGAAGACGTCGCCATCACCCTCGTCAACGCCGAGCCCGACTTCGTCGAGCGCGTCCGGATGCACCAGCTTGCGGTCGGCCAGTTCCTCAAGCCCCGGCCCTTCAGCGAGATGTTCGCGGGCACCGGCGTCGAACTGAAGCTCGGGAAGGTGACCGGCGTCGACGTCGACCGCAAGGTCGTCGCCGTCCTCGACGCGACCGGCGCCGAAGAAGCCCAAGAAGCCCAAGAAGCCGAAGAAGCCCAAGAACTGGAGTACGACACCCTCGTGTACGCCCTCGGCAGCGGCTGGAACGACCAGGGCGTCCCCGGCACCGCCGAGCACGCCCACGAGATCGCCAGCCGTGCCGGAGCGCTGCGGCTGCGCGAGCGCCTGGCCCGTCTGGACGCCGGGCAGTCCGTGGTCGTGGTCGGCGGCGGTCTCACCGGCCTGGAGGCCGCGACCGAGATCGCCGAGGCCCGCCCGGACCTCGACATCGCCCTGGTCGCCCGCGGCGGCCTCGGCGACTGGCTCTCGCCCAAGGGCAGCCGGCACCTGCGGAGGGTCTTCGACAAGCTCGGCATCACCGTGCACGCGCACGCCGCCGTCACCGCCGTCGAGGCCGACCATGTCGCCACCGCCGAAGGCAGGATGATCCCCGCCGCGGTCACCGTGTGGACCACCGGCTTCGCCGTCCACCCGATCGCGCCGGCCACCGCCCTGGAGGTCGCCGACACCGGCCAGATCGTGGTCGACCGGACGATGCGCTCGATCTCGCACCCGGACGTGTACGCCATCGGCGACGCGGCCATGGCGATGGGGCCCGGCGACAAGCCGCTGCGGATGTCGTGCGCCTCGGGCGGCTTCACCGCGTGGCAGGCCGCCGAAGCCATCGCGGCGCGCCTGACCGGCGGGAAGCTCCCGAACGTGCCGATCCGCTATTTCAACCAGTGCATCTCACTGGGCCGCAAGGAAGGCCTGATCCAGTACGTCACCGCTGACGACCGCGCCGTGCGGGCGGCCCTGACAGGACGTATCGCCGCCGTCTACAAGGAGCTGGTCTGCAAGGGCGCGGCCTGGGGCGTCGCCAACCCGACGTTCGGGATGCCGATCCGGCGCCGCCGCGTCCTGCGGGAGCCGACCCGCGCGGGCTCGGCGGTCAAGGCACCGGCCTGACACGCACACTCGCACATCGGAACGGGCGCCCTCGATGCGAGGGCGCCCGCTGACCTGCGGCGGAGCGGTGCCCGCGCTCGGTACGTCGTCCACGTCGGACCGCCTGACGTCGCGCAGGTTGCCTCCGACCTGGAGATTCAGGAGGAGGTCGGCGGAGCGACTCTGGCCTGGCTTGCGGCTGTTTTCGTCTGCGTACCGTCTTCGCCGCGCTGGTGGCCGCGGCGTGCATCGCGGTCGAAGATGCCCAGGATCTCGCACGGTCCCCCGTCGGCGCCGATGGCGTGCGGCAGCATGGTGGGGAACTCGGCGGCCTGATTGGTTTCGACCCGAAAGCGGCCGTTGCCCAGCAGCAGGATCGCGGTGCCGGACAGGACGACGAGCCATTCACGGCCCGGGTGCGCGCGCATGCGCGCGGGATTGTCCGGCGGCGGGTTCGTTATGCGCTGACGTACGACGGTCATGCCGGGCTCGGCCTTGACGGTCCAGCGCATCAGCGAGTGGGCTGCGTCGATCATCGGGCTGGAGACGACGTCGTCCGTGGCCGTTTCGACCAGCTGGTCGAGAGAGGTGTCCAGCGCGCGGGCGAGGGTGACCAGCTGGTCGAGGGCCAGGCGACGCTGACCGGTCTCGATGCGGCTGAGCGTGGACGGGCTGACGTTGGCCCGGGTGGCCAGCGCCTCCAGCGACCAGCCCTGCGCCACCCGCAGGGCGCGGATCCGTTTGCGTACGAGGCTGTCCAGCTCGCCATCTTCTTGCGTCATAGGCAACATCATATGCCCAAGGCGCAAGCAAGAGCTTACGGTCGTCGCAGAGCCCGCCCGTGTCCGGGTCCCCACTCACGCGAAGAACACGAAGAACGCGAAGAAAAGGTGCATCCCATGTCTGTGACTTCTGCCGAGCCCACCAGGGACAACATGATGGACAAGCTGCCGCAGGAGACGGTTGACGCCGTGGTGATCGGCGGTGGCGCCGCAGGCTTGAACGGCGCGCTGATGCTCGCCCGCTCCCGCCGCTCGGTCGTCGTGATCGACAGCGACACCCCGCGCAACGCGCCCGCTGAGGGCGTGCACGGCCTGCTCGGTCTGGACGGCACGCCGCCATCCGAGCTTCTGCGGAAGGGACGCGAGGAGGTCCGCCGCTACGGCGGCCTGGTCGTGGGCGGGCAGGTGGTCTCCGCCGCCCCGGCTGCCGCCGCTGCCGATGGTGACCTGCGCTTCACCGTCACGCTGGCCGACGGCCGCACCCTGCAGGCACGGCGCCTGCTGGTGGCCACCGGACTGCGCGACGAGCTTCCCGACATCCCCGGGCTCGCCGCGCACTGGGGGCGCGGTGTGGTGCACTGCCCGTACTGCCACGGCTGGGAGGTGCGCGACGAACCCATCGGGGTGCTGGCGGTGGGACCGGCCTCGGTCCACCACGCGCTGCTGTTCCGTCAGCTGACCGACGACCTGGTCTACTTCACCCGCGGAACCGACCCGGACGAGGACACCCGCGCACGCTTCGCCGCACGCGGCATCCGCGTCGTCGAGACCCCCGTGACCGCGATCGAAGCCGCCGAGGACGGCACCATCACGGGCGTGCGCCTGGCCGACAGCGAGTTTGTGCCCCGCCGCGTCCTCGCGGTCGCGACCCGCATGCAGGCCCGCACCGACGGCCTGGAGGAGCTGAAGCTGCCGATGCAGGACCTGCCCGGCGGGATGGGCCGCCACTTCTCCACCGGTATGGCCGGCACCACCGAGGTTCCCGGCGTGTGGGTGGCCGGCAACGCCACGGACCTGATGGCCCAGGTCGGCGCCTCCGCAGCGGCCGGCGCCCTGGCAGGAGCCCACATGAACGCCGACCTCGCCGCCGCCGACACCGACGCCGCTCTCCGAGCCTCACGCCACGGCGCTCGCCAGGCCTCACCCGACGCCGCTCTCCCATCCTGACGCCGCGGGGCCTGAGAATCCCCAGGCCCCGCGCACTCCTACGCCGCTCCGCTGCCGGGGTGCCCGTCGGCGGCCGGGTCCGCGTCGGCGTTGCCGTGGTCGGGGCTGCCGTGGTCCTGGGTGCCGGCGTCCGCGATCCGGTGCGGCAGCTTCGCCGCGACGACGATCGTCACCAGGGCGAGGGCGGTCGTGACGCCGAAGGCCAGCCTCATCCCGCTCACCTGTGCGGGCGCGGCGGCGGCGCCGTCGGCGACCAGGTGGCTGGTGCGCGCGGACATCACGGTCACCACGAGCGCGGTCCCGAACGCCGCGGCGACTTGCTGCAACGTCCCGAGCATCGAGCTGCCGTGCGAGTACAGGTGCGGGGGGAGCCCGCCCATGCCGAGCGTGAAGACCGGCGTGAACGTCGCCGCCAGGCTGACCATCAGCAGCGCGTGCAGCCCCAGCACCTGCCAGTACGGCATCGTCATCGAGACCTGGGTGAACCCGCCGAGGGCGAGCACCATGCCGATCGAGCCGGGCAGCACCAGGGGCCGACTGCCGAACCGGTCGAACATCTTTCCGATGGTCGGTCCCAGCAGGCCCATGGCCAGACCGCCCGGCATGACCAGCAGGCCGGTCTCCAGTGGGCTGAGCCCGCGCAGGTTCTGCAGGTACAGCGGCAGCAGGATCATCGCCCCGAGCATCGCCAGGAAGCCGATGGACAGGAGGGCCAAGGACAGGCTGTAGGTGCGGTGCCCGAGGGTGCGCAGGTCCATCAGAGGCACACCGGTGCGTTGCAGCTTGAGCTGGCGGATCACGAAAACCGCGATGGTCGCGACCCCGGCGATGACGATGCCGACGCCGAGCCCGACCCTGCCGTCGCTGCCACCGAAGAGGCTCAGGCCGTACACCAGGCCGCCGAAGCCGAGCGCCGCCACGCCGACGCTGAGCCAGTCGATGGAGCTCACCTGCGGGTCGCCGATGTCCTCCACCTTGCGCAGCCCGAACAGCGTCACCAGAGCCGCGATCGGCAGGACGACCACGAACAGCATCCGCCAGGAGCCGACCTGCAGGATCAGCCCGGACACGGCAGGTCCGAGCGCGGGCGCCACCGAGATCGCCAGGGTGACGTTGCCCATCACGCGGCCGCGGTCGTGCTCGGGCACCACGATCATCAACGCGGTCATCAGCAGGGGCATCATCACGGCTGTGCCTGCGGCCTGCACGATCCGGCCCAGCAGCAGCACCTCGAAGGACGGCGCGACGGCTGACAGGACGGTACCCGCGAGGAACACGCCCATCGCCGTCGCGTAGGCCTGACGGGTCGTGACCCGCTGCAGGAACCAGCCGGTGACCGGGATCACGGCGGCCATGGTGAGCATGAACGCGGTGGACACCCACTGCGCCGACTGCTCGGTGATGTGCAACGACTCCATCAACCGCGGGATCGCGTTGATCATGATGGTCTCGTTGAGGATCACCACGAACGTCGCCAGTACCAGCAGCCGCACCACCGTCGGTGTGCGGCCCGCCTGCACGGCCGGTCGTTCCTGGATCGCAGCTGACATGGCAGCACCTCGCTGGGGTTCCTGGTCTCAGTCGCCTCGCAGCCAAGGGCCGCCGGCATGGACGTGGGTGGTGGCACCGGTGAAGACCGGCGCGGCTGGCAGAACTCATCGGCCGGCCCGAGTGTTCCGCATCGTTGCGCAGATTTCGCCCGAATTATCGTCTACTCAACGAAGACATCCGTGAAGGCGTCCGTGAAGGCATCCGTCAGCCGCTCCACCCCGACAAGCGGTCCGGATTCTCGGCGTAAACGGCGTAAACGTCTATCGTGGTCCCGGTTCGCATCACCTGCCGAGACCATCACCAGGAGAACCACCGTGACGGACTTACCCCGCCGCGACGGTGCGGCCGAACCCCTCTCCAGGCGCAGCTTCTCCAGGCGTAACTTCGGCCGACTCACCGTCCTCGGACTCGCTGCCGGTGCCGGGTCGGTCGCTCTCGGCTCGTCGGCCGTGGCCGCCGGAGCGAACGGACGGGAGCACTACGACCGCGCCCGCCGCCTGGCCGGAGAGGACCCGGTCCTGCTGGCCCTCGTGAACGCGCTGACGCCTGGCTTCCCTTTCCCCCGCCCGCCCGCTCCGGCGCCGCTGAAGATCTTCGACAACCTCGCCATGCTGAGCGTGGGCTGGGTCTCCGCGATGGCGGTGCTGACCGACGACGGGATCGTGCTCATCGACGCGCTCACCTCCCCCGCGGAGGCCGAGAGCGTACTGGTCCCGGGGTTGCGGGAGGTGGGGGCCGATCCGGGGACGATCAGGTACATCGTCGTCACCCATGGGCACGAGGACCATTTCGGAGGCGCGCAGTATCTTGCCGACCGCTATGGAGCGCGTGTGCTGATGTCGCCGGCCGACTGGGACCTCGTCGGCCGCACCAGCCCGGCCCATGCCCCCACCAGGGACCTGGAGATCGCGGACGGACAACGGCTCACGGTCGGCGGTACGACGATCCGCCTCCACCACACTCCCGGCCACACCCCGGGCACCGTCTCGCCGATCATTCCACTGCGGGCGGGCCGCGAGAGGCACACGGCCATGCTGTGGGGCGGCACCAACCCGCCCACCACCGTCACGGAACTGCGCACCTACCTGGCGTCCATCCACTCCTTCCGGGCGCGGATGAGGCAGGCGAACGTGGACGTGGAGTTGTCCAACCACCCCAACGACCACGGCCTTCAGCGTCTTGAGGAGCTCCGCAGCCGGCCGGACGGCGCGAATCCCTTCGTACTCGGCCGAACGCGGGCGCAGCGGTACATGGCGGTGATGGACTCCATGCTCCGCGGGCGGCTCGCCGACGCCGAAGGGGGCGACGATGGGGGCGACGCGGCGGGCGACTCACGTTCGTACGGCGCGTCGGTGCAGGGGTGTTGCTGAACTCCGCCCCAGGGTCCCTCGGAAGGTGACGGCACCGCCCACCTCCGGCCTGGTCCGGGGTTGCTCCCTGGGATGAGGCTTGTGCCGGAGGCGGCGACATGGGGAAGGTCAGCGCGAACCCTTCCGGGGCCGCGCTGACCTCCTGCCGCCTGTTGTCATCTGCCCGTCGGCATCAACGTCGTGGTGGAGTTCCGGCGTCAGGCGGGGCGGAGGGCCTGATGCCCGTCTCGTGTGCCGAGTGGTTCGTCAACCCCGTCGCCCCCGGCTCCCTGCCGGGCGCGTCGGCGGTGACGGACCAGAGCGAGGGCCCGGGCGGTGATGACCGCGGTGGAGGCGAGGCCCCCGGCTGCCGCGCACACGACGAGGGCCGGCCAGGCGTAGGTGGTCTGTGCCAGGGTTCCGGAGCGGTTCATCAGCAGGCCGAGCAGCGAGGCGAGTTGGGTGAGGAAGAGGATCGGGAGCGCCTGCGGCAGCAACCGCAGGGCCGTTCGCCACCATGGCCGCTGTGTGGTGTGCCGCGCCCATCGGGGTGCCCGCCGGACACCGCGGAAGCCGAGGCCCGCCGCCAGTAGCGTCAGTGCCGCCAGGACCCAGTCGGCCGTCATCGAGAAAGGCTTCGCCACCTCGGGGCTCTTGCCCCGCGCGAGGTCGACGAGGCCCATCGAGATCTGGGCGGCGTCGTCCCCCGCGATCAGGCCGGTGTTGGTGACGACCGCGATGCCGATCCCGCTGTCGGGCAGCAGTGTGGCCATGGAGTTGTGGGTCAGGAGCTGGCCGCTGTGCTGGATCTGCTCGGGCCCGTCACCCTGCTGGTTCCGCCACCAGCCCATCCCGTAGTCCGTGTCCTTCGGCGCCTTCGGTGGGGTGTGCGTGAGTTCGACGGTGCGTGCGGTGGCGATACGGCGGCCGTCGGCGGACACGCCCTGGTTGTTCTGGGCGATGAGCCATTGGGAGAGGTCGTCGGCCGTGGTGACGACACCGTGACCGCCCGCGGCGAACCAGCGGGGGTGCGGACGGGAGAACACCGTGCCGTAGGCGCGGACGTAGCCGCGGGCCCGGTCGGGCATCTCGGTGGTCGAGTCGAGGGATGCGGTGTGCGTCATGCGCAGCGGATCGAAGAGCTTGGCGGACAGGTAGTCGGCGAAGGGCTGTCCGCTGACCACCTCGACCAGGCGTGCCGCGACGAAGTAGTTGGGGTTGTGGTAGCGGTACCGGGTGCCCGGCGCGGCGGCGAGGGGTGCCTCGCGCATCGCGGCGACGGCCTCTTCGAGGGTGCGCGGTTGAGCGCGGGTCAGGTCCGGGTAGGCGGAGTCGGCCATCCCGGAGGTCTGGGTCAGGACCTGCCGGACGGTGATCTCCCGGGAACGCCGGTCGGCCAGGGTGAACTCGGGCAGGTAGCGGTGCACGGGCTGGTCCAGGTCGACCTTGCCCGCCTCGACCAGTTGCATGACGGCGAGTGCGGTCATGGACTTCGACAGTGACGCCACGGGCAGGCGCGTCCGCTCCGTCATGGCCTGCCCGGACGCGGTGTGCCCGTACCCCGCGGTGTGGACGACCCGGTCGCCCTTGGTCACGGCGACCACCGCGCCCGGCAGACGGGTCTGCTCCAGGTAGTCGCGTACGAATCGGTCGATCGAGGCCGGATCCAGGGCGGCGGTGGACCGCGGGGCCGAGGAGGCCGCCGGCGTGGCAGCGGCCGCCGGTATGACGGTGGCCGCCGGTACGGCGGTGGCCGCGACCGCGATACCGAGCGCGGCCAGCACGGTGCCGAGTCTGCGACGCATGCCAGCTGGGGCGGTGATCAGCTTCATGGAGCCCAGTGCACCGGTCCCTCCCCGCCCGGCGCACGGGCGCACACGCGAGTTCAGAGGTAGTGCACGCACTACTGCCCCAAGATCCCCGGCTCGGTAGGTTCGAGGGATGCGACATCGGACCGCCTGGCAGGCGCTCGGTCAGAACCCGCTGAAGGTGCTCGGCTCCAGCTGGCCCTGGCGGTCCTTCGCCTATCTGCTGTCCGGTGTGGTCTTCGGCGCCGTCGCCGGCGCGATCCTCGTGGTCGCGCTGGTCGCAGGGGTCGTCTCGCTGGTCGTGTTGGTAGGGGTGCCGATCCTGCTCGGTGTGGCACTGTCCGGTGTCGCCGTCACCCGCTTCGAGCGGTGGCGCCTGCGCCTGGTGGACCTCGACCCGGTGCCGGACCCGCACCGGGCCCCCGAACACGCGGGACTCGTCGGATGGGTACGAACCCGGCTGCGAGAGCCCGCGACCTGGCGTGAGCTGGGCTTCACCGCGGTGTCGGCGACCGCTCTGTGGTGGATGGACTTCCTCGTCCTGGGCTTCGCCCTGGTCGTCCCCGTGCTGGTGATCATGTCGCCCCTCGACGACCCCGGAGCCTGGCCGCTGGTGATCGTCGGACTCTGCCTGCTCGCCGCCGCGCCGTACACCATCACTGCCTGGGCCGGCGCCAGGGCGGCCGTGACCCGTCTCATGCTGGCGCCGCGCGACAGCGAACTGGGCCGCGAGCTCACGGACGTACGGGCCTCCAGGGCGCGGCTGGTCGACGCCTTCGACGCGGAACGGCGCCGCATCGAGCGGGACCTGCACGACGGGGCGCAGCAGCGGCTGGTCTCCCTCAACGTGATGCTCGGCCTGGCCGCCCTCGACACCGAGCCGGACTCACCGCTGGCCGGCCAGCTCGCCAAGGCACAGGAACAGGTCGCTCTCGCTGTCGACGAGTTGCGGGAGCTCAGCCGCGGCGTCCATCCGAAGGCGCTCACCGACCACGGTCTGGCCGCCGCGGTCGAGAACCTGGCAGGGCGCTCAGCATTGCCCGTCACGGTCGACATCCGCCTGCCTCGTCGTCTGCCACTCTCCGTGGAGACCGCGGCGTACTTCGTGATCGCCGAGGCTCTGACCAACGCCGTGAAGCACAGCAGGGCTACCCGAGTCGAGGTGCACGCCCGTCTGCACACCGACGTTCTGGCTCTGTCGGTCAGCGACGACGGCATCGGCGGCGCCGCACCGGAGGCGGGTACCGGCCTCGTCGGCCTGGCCGACCGCGTCGCCGTGGCGGACGGCAGACTCCGCATCTCCAGCCCTCAGGGCGGGCCTACCCTGATGCACGTGGAGCTGCCATGCCACTGACCGTCGTACTCGCCGAGGACTCCCCGCTGATGCGGGACGGCCTGGTCGGCGTGCTCACCCGCTTCGGCCACCAGGTGCTCGCCGCCGTCGGTGACGCGGACGCCCTGATCACGGCCGTGCGGGAACATCGTCCCGACATCGCCGTCACCGACGTCCGCATGCCACCGGACAACACCGACGACGGCCTGCGCGCCGCTGTCACCCTGCGCCAGGAGCGCCCCAGCCTGCCGGTCCTGGTGCTCAGCCAGTACATCGAGCAGTCCTACGCCGCCCATCTGCTCGACCTGGGCAGCGACACCGGGGTCGGCTACCTCCTCAAGGACCGCGTCAGCGCCGTCAGCGAGTTCGTCGACGCGGTCGCCCAGGTCGCCGCGGGCGCCACGGTCGTGGATCCCGAGGTGGTCCGCCAACTCCTCAACCGCCGCCGCGACCCCCTGCAACGCCTCACCCCCCGAGAGCGCGAAGTCCTCGCCCTGATGGCCGAGGGGCGCACCAACGCCGCCATCGCCCGCGAGCTGTACGTCACCGAGGCAGCGGTCAACAAGCACGTGAGCAACATCCTTCAGAAACTCGAGCTCCACGTCGACGGCCACGGACACCGCCGCGTCCTCGCCGTCCTCACCTACCTCCGCGGATGACCGGCGACGAGCGGTCGCCAGACGTCTGGTCGGGCTTCCTCGGAAACGGCCGACGCTCGCCGTTGGTTCATTTGCCGGCATCGGGGCCGTACCACTGGAGTGCCTGGCCGGTGACGGCGGCGATGCACTCGAAGTCCCGGTCGCGATGCAGCGCGGCTGAGCGGCGCATCGCGACCGTCGCCCAGGCCGATGCCCTCGCCGGGGCGGTGGGTATGCGGTGGCGGCTCATGGTGTACCTCGGCGCGTACGGTCCGATGCGTCCGGAGGAGCTGCGGTCTCCGTCGCAGGCGTACATCAACCAGTACGCCCTGCCGCAGGGCGCGACCAGCCAGACGTACACCCTGCGCACGTGGCTGATCGGCGAGGGACCAAGCCCGACTACCCGGCCACCGTCACCCCGGCCGAACAGCGGGTGCCCCTGGGAGCCACCGCACCAGCACCGTCCGCCAGGGCCTTCGCAAGATCCAGTACCGTCCAGCACTCCTCGACGGCTGTCTCGCGGAAACCGGGCTCGCCTTCCGCCCCGAATTACTCACGCAACACCCCGAGTTCAAGCTCAGTAGCGTTCATCGACGAGTTCAAGAAGGTGTTCGGGGTCGAGTCGATCTGCCGTGTGCTGTCCAACTCCGCGGAATGGGTGGACCGGATTGAACTCCAGCGTCTGCATTCTGCGATCGGTGCCATTCGGCCTGCCGGACACGAGGCCCGGTGTCATTCGGCCCGTCGAACAAGGGGCCAACTACTACGCTCAACACATCCCCACCGGCAGCTGAACCCAACCCGTAGAGTCTCAACCGAACCCCGGAGCGGTTCAGTTCGTGTGCAGGTGGTGGCCTGCCCGCGAGGAGTATTCGCCACCCAGTCGATCACTCAGCGAATGGCTACCAACGGGTCCGGTCACCAATTCCCCGCCAGTCGCGCCTTTCTGATGATTACACGTGTCGTGTGACCGTTCCTTTATCGGCTCCCCATACCCAAGTCGGTGTCACCCTTGCTAGGTTGAGCCCGCACCTCCGAGACGCAGTCGGGCAGATCCAGCAGCTCACGGAGGCCGCATTCCCCCTACGCCTTCACCAGGGCTTCTTTGGATGCCCGAAAACCGTAGGGGTTGAGTTTCACCGCTTCCAGCCACGCTTCACGCCAATGCCTTTCACCATCCAACCCCCCAACGCACTGGAAAGCGCACGTAAGTGATGAGATCCCTTCAGCGTTTCGGCCCCCGGCTGGCCATCTCCGCCATGACCATCGTGCTGAGCACGCCCGGACTGGCCACCGCCGATGAGGCGACCGACGGCAAGGACACCACGTACTACATCTCGCTCGGCGACTCCCTGACCACCGGCTACCAGCCGGACGTCGACAAGGACACCGACGTCGCCTACACCGACCAGCTCTACGCGCAGCTCAAGCAGCGCATCCCCGGACTGAAGCACATACGCCTCGGCTGCACCGCTGAGACCACCGAGTCTCTGATCAACGGCGGAACGTGCGACTACCCGAACGCCAAGTCCCAACTGGACGCCGCCCTGAAGGCCATGGCCCAGCACAAGGGCAAGGTCGCCTACGTGACCCTCAGCGTGGGCGCCAACGACATCCTCCTTAACTGCGTCAGCCCGGCCGGCACCCTCGACAGGGCGTGCCTGAACAGCAAGAGCCAGACCATGGCGAAGAACCTCGCCCAGATCGCGGGCACGCTCCGCAAGGCCGGCACGGACAACACCCAGTTCGTGGGCTCGACATACCACAACCCGTTCCTGGCGGCCTGGCTGCAGGGCGCCGCGGGGCAGCAGGCCGCCAAGGAGTCGGCACCCCTGGTCAAGGCCGCCAACACCGGGATCACCCAGGTGTACAAGTCCACCGGCTTCAAGGTGGCGGACGTGGCCGGGGCCTTCTCCTCGGACGACTTCACCACCCAGGTGAACGTGCCCGGCGCGGGCGAGGTGCCGGCGAACGTGGCCAAGATCTGCCAGCTGACCTGGGCGTGCACGAAGCAGGACCCGCACCCCAACGCCGATGGCCACAAAGTGATCGCTGGCACCTTCGCGGCGGTGCTCGCCGAGAGCGACGCGCCCGGTGGGGGCGCGTCCCCGACCCCCAGTGAGCCGGCCACGCCCGGTGCGGGCGAGTCCCCGGCCCCGAGCGAGTCGGCCACGCCTGGTGCGGGCGAGTCCCCGGCCCCCAGCGAGTCGGCCACGCCCGAGCCCGGCACGGACACGGGGGCGAACGACCCGACCTCGAACGGAGATCTCGCCGAAACCGGCGCGTCGAGCAGCACTCCCGTCCTCGCGGGTGCCGGTCTCGCGGTCGCGGCGGCCGGCGCCGCCGCGGTCTACTTCGCGCGCAGGCGCCGTACGAGCGAGGAGAGCTGACGGTAAGTCAGTAGACCTGACTCAAGCAGCAGGCCGCTCGCGGTGTCGCGGGCGGCCTGTTCGGCTCGGCTACGGACGGCCGGGGGGTGCAGACCCCGGCCGCTCCGAGGACCGTGCCCCCGCGGGCTCACGCTGCTGCGTGCCCTCCTTGGCCATGAGTACGGCGGTTCCGCGCCAGGAGCGCTTGTCACCGCCGGACGTGCCGCCGGAGACCGGTATGCGCCGGACCGTCTCGCCGTCGCGTACGAGGGTGAGCTGGTGGCCGTCGAGGTCGACCTTGACGATCTGCTGGGCGCCGATGTGAAGGTGGTCGTGCAGCCGACGGTGGTGTCGGCGCCCGGTCACCAGTCGACCTTGTTGACCTTTCTGCCGGAGCCGTGGTGAAGGTGGCCTTGGTGCTTTTGGTGGTTCCGCCCTCGGTCCGGGTCGCCGCCGTCACCGTGCACGCCGCGCCGGGTACGACCTTGCGGGCGGAGAGCCACGACCGGCCGTCGGCCGCGACCTTGCCGGCGAGCCTATGGTTCTCGGCGTCGGTGACGGTCACCGAGGTGAGCCTGCCGCCCGCGGCCTCGGCCCGCACAGGCTCGCCCGCCGGGACCTGCCAAAGGCAGCAGAGCCCTTGGTCGGACGAGCCGCTGTTGACCGTTATTGCCCGTTCTTACGGGCACGCTGGGCACGGCGCCCGAACGTACCGTCGGGGCGCTGCCGGCCGCCCTGCGGGATTCCGGCAGTGCGCGGTCGGGAATCAGGGGGAACCGCCTGTTTGCCGATGCACGCAGGCGATATGGGCGTGGGGTTAACCCCACAGCTCGGAGTAGGGCGTGCGGCCGGTGATTGTGGAGGCGTCTAGACAGCCTTCCGCAGCCGCTCTCAGCAGACTGAAACCACCGCAGAGAGAGGCAGGCGGACGCCCGTCACAGCGGTGAAGCTCCTGTTTCCGCCACCGGAACGACCTCGCTCTGCCGACCCCTCAGAGAAAGGCAAGAGCGCCATGTCCCACCACCTCGACTCCCCCATCGCCCGCCAGGACCCGCGTCTGGACATCACCGACCTGTACGTCTTCCGCGGTGAGCGCGGCACGGTCTTCGTGACGAACCACAGCCATTCGCTCGCGGGCGAGGACATCCCCCGCGGTCTGCACCCGGAAGGCAGGTACGAGTTCAAGATCGACGGCAATGGTGACGCCGTAGAGGAGCTGACCTACCGCTTCACCTTCTCGGACGCCGACGCGGACGGGACACAGGGCTACCGGCTTCGCCGTCTGGCGGGTCCGGAGGCCCGCGACGCCTTCGCGGCGGGCACGGTGATCGCTGAGGGACGCACAGGCGAGATCGTCGAGCTCGCCGACGGCGGCAGGACCTGGGTCGGCAAGGCGGGCGACCCGTTCTGGATCGAGCCGGATGTGCTGCACGCCGTAGGCCACGCCTTTCAGGACGGCACGACCGTCGACCTTTCGTCCTGGAACCCGGCGGAGGCGAAGAACCTGTTCGCCGGGCACACGGTCTACTCGATCGTCCTGGAGATCGCGGACGAGGAGCTGCTGCCGGTGGCGGGCGAGAGCCATCGGATCGGCGTATGGGGTCTGGCCTCGCTGGCCACGGACGCCGGCGGGTGGCGTCCGGTCAACCGGGCCGGGCTGCCGATGATCCACCCGCTGTTCACCCAGTTCAACGAGGACCTCGGCGACCGGCTCAACGAGAACGCGCCGGCTGACGACGTTCAGACCCACGGCAAGCTGCTCACTGACATGGTGGCGGGCGTGGTGCGTGCCTACGGCACTGCCGAGAACCCGGAAGCCTACGCCCGGACCGTCGTCGACAGGATCCTGCCCAATGTGCTGCCGTACACCGTTGGGACAGCAGCCGCCTATGGCTTCGCGGGGTGGAACGGCCGTTCACTGAGCGACAACGCCCCGGACGTCATGTTCTCCTTCGCCGCCAACACCCCCGTCACCCTCGGCATCGGCAAGGAGTCCGTCACGGCCAAGCCGTCCTCGGTCTTCCCCTACGTGCCCTCCGTCTCCTGACCACGCCAGACCTGTTGTCCGTGAGCGAGGGCCGCCGTCCGCTGGCTGTGGGCTTCCGGTCCTCGCTCGGCCGCTCCGGCCCGTGGGGCGCGACTCGACAGGCGAGGCGTCGACAGCTCGTTCATGCAATGCGCTTATGGCGGGGCGTGGAGGTGGGCCCGCCCGCTCAATCTCAAGAGCATCGGCTTCGTGATCCTCGTCCTGGGCGTCGTCACACGGCTGGGCGCCGTCGCGTATGCGGATCGGCCGGATCGACGAGAAGGGCGCGGTGGGTCCGGACGTCGCCACCGAGTACGACCGACTCCGGGCCTACTCCCTCAGCCGCAACGTGCTCCGGGCGGCCTCGACGAAGTCGGTGACGAGCGCGGACCGCCGTGCGTCGTCCCAGGCGAGGGCCACCCGGCCCGGCGGTACGTCGGTCACCGGGACATAGGCGATGTCGGGGCGCGGGAAGACGACGGCGACCGGCTCCGGTACGAGAACGACGCCGCGCCCTGCTCTGACGTAGCCGAGTAGTTCCTCCATGTCGTGGAAGACGGGTCCCTGTGGCGGCCGGGTGCCGTCGGGGCGCGGCACGGCGTTCCAGACGGCTGCCCAGGCGGGCGTGGCGTCGGCGTACTGCAGGACCGGTCGGTCGGCGAGGGCGGTGATGCGGATCCCGGCCTCGCCGGCCAGGGGGTGACGGGCGGGCAGGACGACGCTGAGCCGCTCCGGGTACAGCGGCAGGATGTCCAGTCGGTCGTCGGAGTCGACGGGCAGCCGTACGAAGCCGACGTCGACGGTGCCGTCCAGGAGCGGCTGTGCCTGGTCCCACCAGCGGATGCGGACCAGTTCGATCGGGACGTCGGGGTGGCCCGCGGAGAACGCGTTCAGCGCCGCGGTGACGTCCGTGCCGAGCATGAAGCCGACGGTCAGCGTGTGCTCGCCGGCATCGATTCGGCGGACCCGGTCCCGGGCGGCCTGCCCGGCGGCCAGCAGAGCCCGGGCGTCGTGCAGGAACTGCTCGCCTGCGGCGGTGAGGGTCACGCCCTGGCTGGTGCGGTTGAAGAGCACGACCCCGAGGTCGCGCTCGAGCTGCCGTACCTGGCGGGACAGCGCGGGCTGGGTGACGTGCAGGGCGAGGGCCGCCCGGCCGAAGTGCAGCAGTTCGGCCACGGCCACGAAGTACCGCAGTTTGCGCAGATCGAGATCCGTCGGGACATCAGGCATGTCACTTCCGAGCCTTCCTGCACCGATGCCCTGTGGTTATCGAGCGCACCACAAAAGGCATTGGACCTGCCCATGGCTGCGGTTTGATACTCCCATTGCCGGTTGGCGGAGTTTCCATCTCTTCTATCGCTGGGCAGGGCATGAGGGTGCGACCAGGGTACGGGAGTCCGCGACTGGGGCTTACGAGCCTCACGATTGCGGCGAGCGGCCTGCTCGCCTTGCTGATAGGCGTCGCGTTCGCCGTCCTGCTGTGGGCGATCGCCGACGCGAACAGCTCCACATCGGCGAGACGCGCTTCTCGGACGGCCCTCGTAGAAGCCGGCAACCTGGAACAACTGGTCCTGGACCTCGAGACGGGGCAGCGCGGCTTCTTGATCACCAAGCGTGAGGAGTTCCTCCAGCCGTGGCAGGCGGCGCGGAACGAGCTCCCTGCGGGAGCGCGGAGGTTCACCGAGACCGCTACCTCTCCCGAACAGCGGCGCATTGCCGGACAGATCACGCAGGACGTCGACTCTTTGGTGAACGACTACTCGGTTCCGCTGGTGGAGGCAGTCCGGCGGGGTGATCCCGCCGCGTCCGGTCTGGCAGCGACGGCCGAGGGGAAGCGGCGCGTCGATGCCTTGCGGGCCCAGTTCGACACATATACGGCGGACGAACGGGCCAAGCTCGCGGCGCGCGAGGACACCGCAGGGGCCAACGGGCGGCGGGCGGTGACCGCGGCAGCTGTGGGGCTGGCGGCATCCACTGCGCTTGTGGCCGCTTTCACGGTGCTCCAGCACCGGGCCGTCGTGCGGCCCGTCCGTGGCGCGGCGGCTGCGGCGGGGCGGCTCGCCGACGGTGACCTCGGAGTGCGGATCGCCCCCAGCAAGGTGGCGGAGATCGGTGCGCTGGGTGCCGCCTTCAACACCATGGCGGCCTCGTTGCAGGACAGCCGCAGGCGCATCATGGAGAACGTCGAGGCGGTACACCGGCGTACGGCTCGGGACCTGCACGACGGGGCGCAGCAACGACTCGTCAGCCTGATGATCGGGCTCCGACTCGCACGGGAGCTGGTCGCCGATAAGGAAGCGTCCGCCACCGAGCTGCTGGACCAGTCGATCGCCGACGCGCAGACGGCGATCGACGAGCTGAGGGAACTCGCATCGGGGATCTACCCGCTCGTGCTGACGGTGAAGGGTCTGGTCGCGGCGGTGCGGGACCTGGCATCCCGCTGCCCGATTCCCGCCGTCGTCGAGAGCAACTTTGACCGGAGGATTCCCGGTGCCGTGGAGTCCAACGCCTATTTCGTCTTGGCCGAGGCCGTGACGAACGCGGTCAAGCACTCCCAGGCGTCCCGGATCGACATCTCCCTCGACCTCGGGGAGACCCTGCAGATCCAAGTCGTCGACGACGGTGTCGGCGGCGTGGGCGCCACCACGGCCGGCACTGGTCTGACCGGGCTGGCCGACCGCGTGGCCGCCTTCGACGGCACGTTGACCATCGAGTCGCCCCCGGGCGGCGGCACCACGATCCTGGCGCGGATCCCGATACCGGCCTGAGGCCCTCTGAAGGGGTCAACGTGGGGTTGGCCCCATGGCCTGCAGGTTGTTCCGTCGGAGATGCTGGCCCCATGTCAGTCAATGTCGTGGTCGTCGACGACGACCCCGGATTCCGTCGCATTGCCAGGGCACTGCTGGCCGCGCGAGGGCTGCGGGTCGTCGCCGAGTCGCCGGACGGGGCATCGGCGGTCGCGGCGGTCCGGGAGTACCGCCCCGATGGCGTGCTGCTCGATCTTCACCTTCCGGACGAGGACGGTCTCTCCGTCGCCCGAGCGCTCACGCACGAGGGACAACCGCTGAGGATCGTGCTGACCTCTACCGATCCGGCGGCGTGGTCGGCCGAGGAACTGGCCGGTGCCGGCATCCTGAGCTTCGTGGCCAAGGACCGGCTGTTCGACACAGACCTGAAAGCCCTTTTCTCGCCTATCGCCTGAGGTAGTGGAGCACGGCGAGAACGCGGCGGTGCTGTGAGGACTCGGCTTGCTGCAGGCCCAGTTTGAGGAAGATCCCGGTGACGTGCCGCTCCACGGCGGGGACCGTCACGACGAGCTTTTTCGCGATGCCCGAGTTGGAGTGCCCCTCGGCCATCAGCGCCAGAACCTCTCTCTCCCGGGGGGTCAACCCGTCCAGCGGACCGGCGGTTCGCCCCCGGCCGACGAGCGTGGAGATGACGTCCGGGTCGAGCGCGGAACCGCCGGCTACAACCCGCTGCACCGCGTCCGTGAGGATCTGCGGGCTGGCGACCTTCTCCTTCAGCAGGTAGCCGATTCCACTCGGATCGTCCCCGACGAGGTCGAGTGCGTACGAGGCGTCCAGGAACTGGGACAGCACGATCACGGGTGTACCCGGCTGCTCGGCCCGGATCCGCCGCGCCGCCTGCAGGCCGTCGTCGGCGAGGTCCGGTGGCATCTGGATGTCAGTGATCACCACATCGGGCTTGTGCTCCGCGGCCGCCCTGACCAGGTCCGGAGCGTGGGAAACCGCCGCGACGACCTCGATGCCGGACCGCTCCAGCATGGCCGTGATGCCCTCACGAACGATCGGCTGGTCTTCCCCGAGCACCGCACGCAGAGGCTCACGCATGAACGCATCCTAGTCGGCCGCGCCGAGCCGGCCGGAGGGTGCGAGGCGACGGCTACCCGAGGCGGATCGTGGGGTTTTCCCCACATACGGCCTCGGGGCCACCGACACAGGCTTTGAAGTCGGCTCGACAGCCGTCCGGGCGGCCCGTGACCAGACTGGGAGACATCCGAGGCGGCTCCCCGCCGAGTCGCCGGTCCAGCCCCCCGCCCTTTCAGTGGAGGAGCATCATGTCCGAGACGTTTACTCCCGTCACTCCAGTCGCCACCATCCTCGAGCCGGCCGCGGCGGCGTTCGCCGAGGCCACCTCGCAGCCGCCGTTCCTGTACCAGATGCCCCCGGCCGAGGGGCGCAAGGCGGTCGACGAGGTCCAGTCAGGCGAGATCGCGAAGCCCGCCGTGGACGAGGAGTGGATCACCGTGCAGGGCGGTCCGACGGGCAGCGTCCGGGCCCGTGTCGTCAAGCCGGCCGGGTCGGTCGGCATGCTCCCGGTCGTGCTCTACATCCACGGCGCGGGCTGGGTTTTCGGCAACGCCCATACCCACGACCGCCTGGTCCGCGAGCTCGCCGCGGGCACCGGCGCCGCCGTGGTCTTCCCTGAGTACGACCTGTCACCGGAGGCGCGCTATCCGGTCGCCATCGAGCAGAACTACACCGTGGCCCGGTGGGTCGTGACCGACGGCGCCGGCAAGGGCCTGGACGCCTCCCGCATGGCCGTCGCCGGCGATTCCGTCGGCGGCAACATGACCGCCGCTCTGACCCTGATGGCCAAGGAACGCGGCGACGTACCGCTGACGTTCCAGGTGCTGTTCTACCCGGTCACCGACGCGAACTTCGACACCGGCTCCTACCGCCGGTTCGCCGAGGGCTACTTCCTGACCCGCGAGGCCATGAAGTGGTTCTGGGATCAGTACACGACCGACGAGAAGGAGCGCGCGCACATCACCGCCTCGCCGCTGCGGGCCAGCACCGAGCAGCTCGCCGGACTGCCGCCGGCGCTGGTCATCACCGGTGAGGCCGACGTCCTGCGCGACGAGGGCGAGGCGTATGCGAACAAGCTGCGCCAGGCCGGTGTCCCCGTGACCGCGGTGCGCTACCAGGGCATCATCCACGACTTCGTGATGCTCAACGCCCTGCGCGAGACCCACGCCGCCGAGGCCGCCATCCGCCAGGCCGTCGCCGCTCTGCGTACGGCACTCGCCGTCTGACGGGACGCTGTCGCCGCCGCGTGGGGTCGCGGCAGCCGGGTTCGCTCACGCCCGCGGCCGCTCCCGGCCACAAGGCGCGTCACCGAGGCCCACGACCCGCGCCGCCCCGCCGTTCCTCGGCCCGTACACCACTGCCAAGGCCGCTTTTCCCGGTTCACCCAGGACACCGCGGCTGCCCCCGACCGTCGCCGGTCTGCCGCGGTGCGCCCGAACACCCACCGTCGCCGGCCGACCACCAGCCTCCTCACCTTGTTCCGCTCTTCCGACAAGTCGTCCCACAGGGAGAACTCGATGACCATCGCCACCCGCAAGCTGGGCACGAGCGGCCCCGAGGTGTCTGCCATCGGCCTGGGCGCCATGGGCATGTCCGACCTGTACGGGCCGGCCGACGACGCCGAGAGCATCGCCACGCTGCACGCCGCTGTGGACGCGGGCCTCAGCCTCATCGACACCGCCGACTTCTACGGCTCGGGCGCCAACGAACTGCTGATCGCACGGGCATTGAAGGAGCGCAGGCGCGAGGACGTCGTTCTGAGCGTCAAGTTCGGCTCCCGCCGCACCCCGGACGGCGGCTTCCAGCCCGTGCCCTACGACGTGTCCCCGGCCGCGGTCAAGGACCGCCTCGCCTACTCCCTGCGGCGGCTGAACACCGACTACGTCGACATCTACCGCCCGGCGCGCCTCAACCCCGACATCCCCGTGGAGGAGACCGTCGGTGCCCTCGCGGAGATGCAGGCGGCCGGCTTCATCCGGCACATCGGCCTGTCGGAGGTCGGCGCGGACACCGTCCGCCGCGCCGCGGCCGTGGCCCCCATCAGCGACGTACAGATCGAGTACTCGCTGCTCTCCCGCGGCCCGGAAGCCTCCGTCATCCCGACGCTGCGCGAACTCGGCATCGGCCTGACCGCCTACGGCGTGCTCTCCCGCGGCCTGCTCAGCGGTCACTGGACCGCCACACGGCACCTGAGCGCCGGCGACTTCCGTGCGCACAGCCCCCGCTTCCAGGGCGAGAACCTCCAGGCCAACCTGCGCCTGGTCGAGGCACTGGGACGCGTCGCCGAGCGCCTGGGCGCCACCACCGGCCAGATCGCCATCGCCTGGGTGGCTGCCCAGGGACAGGACATCGTCCCGCTGGTCGGCGCCCGACGACGGGAGCGGCTGGCCGAATCCCTCGCCGCCACCGGCCTCGTCCTGGACGCCGACGCCCTGGCCGAGATCGAAGCGGCCGTTCCCGCCGGGTCCGCCGCCGGCGAGCGCTACGCAGCCCCCCTCATGGCCACCCTCGACAGCGAACGCTGACCCCGCCCTCAGCCCATCCACAGCCTCCGCCGGGCCCACCGGGACCGCGAGGCATCTCACCGAAGGACGGATCACCATGACGGACACCACCACCCGCGTCGCGCTGGTCACCGGCGGCTCCGGCGGCATCGGCCGCGCGGTCGTCGAGCGCCTCGCCAGGGACGGCATTGCCGTCGGCGTCCACTACGCCGGCAACAAGGCCCGCGCCGACGAGACGGTCGCCGCGGTCACCGCGGTCGGCGGCAGGGCGATCACGGTCGGCGGCGACGTCGCCGACGAGCACGCCATGGCGGAGGCGTTCGACGCCGTGGAGCGGGAGTTCGGCGGCATCGATGTCGTCGTCAACACGGCGGGCATCATGCTCCTGTCGCCGATCGCCACGCTGGACCTGGACGATCTGGACCGGATGCACCGCACCAACATCCGCGGCACCTTCGTGGTCTCCCAGCAGGCGGCCCGGCGGGTGCGCGCCGGCGGCGCGATCATCAACTTCTCCACCTCGGTCACCCGGCTCCAGTTCCCCGCGTACGGCGCCTACACGGCGAGCAAGGCCGCCGTCGAGGGCATGACCCTGATCCTGGCCCGCGAACTGCGTGGCAAGGACATCACCGTCAACGCCGTCGCCCCCGGCCCCACCGCCACGCCGCTCTTCCTCGACGGCAAGGACCAGGCCGCGATCGACAACCTCGCCAAGACGGCCCCGCTGGAGCGCCTGGGCACGCCGGACGACATCGCCGAGGCGGTCGCCTTCCTCGCCGGGCCGGCCCGCTGGATCAACGGGCAGGTGCTGTTCGCCAACGGCGGCGTGGCCTGACGCCCCCGACTTCCTCAAGGAGACCGAGAAATGAGCAACATCGTTGTGATCACAGGCGCCTCCAGCGGCTTCGGCGCCCTGACCGCCCGCGCCCTCGCGGACGCAGGCCACACCGTCTACGCCGGCATGCGGCAGACGGCCACGCGCAATGCCCCCCAGGCCCAGGCGGCCACCGACTATGCACAGGGGCACGGCGTGGACCTGCGGACCCTCGAACTCGACGTCACCTCCCAGGAGTCGGTCGACGCCGCGATCGACCGGGTCATCGCCGAACATGGCCGTATCGACGTCCTGATCCACAATGCGGGTCACATGGTCACCGGCCCCGCCGAGGCGTTCACGCCCGCCCAACTCGCGGAGCTGTACGACGTGAACGTCCTCTCCACCCAGCGCGTCAATCGCGCCGCGCTCCCACACCTGCGCGCGGCCGGCAATGGCCTGGTGATCTGGGTGTCCAGCTCCAGCGTCAAGGGAGGCACCCCGCCCTACCTGGGCCCCTACTTCGCCGCCAAGGCCGCCATGGACTCCCTCGCCGTGAGCTACGCCGCCGAACTGGCCCGCTGGGGCGTGGAGACCTCGATCGTGGTGCCGGGCTCGTTCACCAGTGGCACCAACCACTTCGCCCACTCCGGCCACCCGGCCGACGGCGCCGTCGAGGCGGCATACGAGACGAGGTACCCCGGCCTCATGGAGCAGGTCGCCGAGAAGCTGGCCGCGCTGGCCCCCCAGGATGCGGACGCCTCCCTGGTCTCCGAAGAGATCGCCCGCATCGTCGCGCTTCCCGCCGGACAGCGCCCGTATCGGGTGCACATCGACCCCGCCGACGACGGCTCCGAAGAGGTCTCGAACGTCGCCGACCGCATCCGCCGCGAGTTCCTCACCCGCGTCGGTCTGCCCGATCTCCTCACCGCCCACCCGGCGAACACGGCCAAGGCGCCGATCGCGCTGCGGGGTTGATGCGCGACCACGGGCCCGGACGACAACCAACCCCAGGTCACCGACTGGGGTTGCAGTCCACAAATCAGCGTGGCCTTGGAGTAGGGGCAGATCCGGTGGGCGGCGGCGCCGAGTTCCGTCGCGGTCTGCTGGTCGACGCCGCCGAGTTCGAGATGGAGAACGCCGGCCAGGCCGAATTCGTCGTCGTCACCGTGGTGGAGGGTGATCTCGCCGGTGACGGCGGTGCTCGCCGGCCTGACCTTGCGCTCACGGCGGCGCGGCGCACGACTCCCAGGAAACAGGCGGCCCAGCCGGCCGCAAGCAGCTGCTCGGGGTTGGTGGCGCCCGTGTCACCAGTCAAGCTAGTGATGATTTCGAAGCAATGCCCAATGTCGCTTGCGTCGAAAGGGGATTGCATCACCATCTTGACTGGTGACGCGTGACCGTGTCACAGTCAGGCCATCGGGCAAGCCGGTAAACGCAGACGTGCGGAGGGATTCACATGATCAACAGGCGGGTCTTCAGCAAGGCCCTGGGGCTGGGCACGGGTGCGGCCGCGGTGTCGCTGGCCGGCCTGCCGACCGCGTCCGCCGACGCACGGAGCGAATCCGTGGCGTCGCCCGTTCCCGAGGTCGCCCCGGTCGCACACACCGTGTTCCCGCAGCTGAAGCAGGTCAGAGCCGGCCTGTTGAACGTCGGGTACGCCGAACTCGGCCCCGCGCACGGTCCGGTGGTCATCTGTCTGCACGGCTGGCCGTACGACATCCACAGCTACGTCGATGTCGCCCCGCTGCTGGCCGAGCGTGGCTACCGGGTGATCGTCCCTTATCTGCGCGGCCACGGCACGACGCGATTCCTCTCCGAGGGGACGTTCCGCAATGCCCAGCAGTCGGCCATCGCCCTCGACATCGTCGCGCTGATGGACGCCCTGAAGATCGAGAAGGCCGTGCTGGCCGGCTTCGACTGGGGCTCACGCACCGCCGACATCATCGCCGCTCTCTGGCCCGAACGCTGCAAGGCTCTTGTGTCGGTGGGCGGATACCTCGTCACCAACCGCGAGGCCAACCTGAAGCCGCTGGCGCCCAAGGCCGAGTACGCCTGGTGGTACCAGTACTACTTCGCCACCGAGCGAGGCCGGCTCGCCATGGAGGACAAGGGCCTGCGCCACGACCTGACCAGGCTCGTCTGGGAGGCCGTCTCCCCGACCTGGGACTTCGACGACGCCACGTTCGAGCGCACCGCGGCAGCCTTCGACAATCCCGACTACGCGGCCGTGGTCATCCACAACTACCGATGGCGCCTGAGCCTCGCCGACGGGGAGCGCCGCTACGACGGGATCGAAAGGCGGCTCGCCACACGGCCGTTCATCGAGGTGCCCACCATCACCCTCGACGCCGACCAGGACCCCTTCACCGCGCCGGGCGGCGGCATCTCGTACCGGGACAGGTTCACCGGCGCATACGAGCACCGGACCCTGGCGGGCGTCGGCCACAACGTGCCGCAGGAGGCACCCACCGCCTTCGCTCAGGCCGTCATCGACGTGGACCGTCTCTGACCCTCTCGGTCACCCTCTCGACCGGTGACCGGCCCTTTCCGCTGAAGACCTGAAAGGAGTTCGACCATGGAGAACGAGAAGGCCACGGACAGTGCTGCGGCGGCACGCCGAACGCGGTTCGGCAAGCTGCCCGAGCGTATCCGTCACGACGAGATGGTCGAGGAGAAGGCGGTCGCACCGAACGACCCGGCGCGATACGCCTACGATCCCGAGAGATCGTGGACGTCCTTCTCCTGTCTCGCCGCCGACCTCGGCCTCTGAGCGGTGGCGGCCGAGGTGGCGCACCTTGCCCGGGGCAAGAGTCACCTGTCAGGATGGTGACATGAACCTTGAGCATGTCTTCGTCTGCGGGAATCCGGCACTCGACTTCGCCGCCACGCTCCGTGCGCGCCGTACCGTGCGCTTCGAGATGTTCGTGACGCCGGACAGGCTGAACGCATGGTACGTGGAGTCCGGCATCGTCGACGCGGTCTCACCCGGCCAGGAGGCCGACGTCGAGCAGGCGACAACCGTCAGGGAAGCCATTTACCAGCTGGTCACCGCCCGTCGACTGGGAGAGGAGTACGACGGGGCGGCGCTGACCGTGGTCAACAACGCGGCCCGTAAGCCGCCGGCGGTGCCGCAGCTCACTCCGTCGGGGCGATGGACTCAGGCGACGCCGGAAGAAGCCCTCTCCGTGGTGGCGCGCCACGCAGTCGAGCTACTGAGCGGACCGGACGTGCCCCTGCTCAAGGAGTGCGGCAACCCGGAGTGCACCCGCACCTACATCGACCGCTCGCGGGGCATGCGCCGACAGTGGTGCGGGATGGAGTCCTGCGGCAACAAGATCAAGGCAGCCGCATACCGCGCCCGCAAGAAGACCGCGCCCGCGGTGACCCGCTGACCGTGCACGCGGCGCCGGTCACGGCCACGGCGGTGCCCCGTCAGTCCCGCACCGGTTCCCTCCCGACCCTTCCGTTCGTCCTGCCGTGCGCAGATGCTCGATCCCGGTGTCGAGGGCTGCCTTGAGGTGGGACGAGTCGCCCGTGGACATCATGATGGTCACGCCTCCCTGGATGCCCGCCAACAGCGCGGCGGCCGTCCGGTCCACATCGAGGTCCGACGGCACCAGGCCGTTTGCCTGAAGGGCGCGCATCCCGCGGGCGAGTTGCTCCTGCCACTGCCGCATCAGCCCCGTCACGATCGCCCGCGCGCCGGGGCCGGACCGTCCCACCTGGAGGAACAGCGACCCCAACGGGCAGTGGTCGCCCTGTAGTTCGTAGCGTTCCACCACGGCGTCCCGCCACTGCCGCCAGGACTCCCACGAGTCCAGCCGCCCCAGGTGCGGCTGCTGGTCCTCCAGCACCCGGTCCGCCTCGAACTGTGCTACCGCCAGCAGCAGTTGGTCCTTGCCGCCGGGGAAGTAGTGGAAGAGCTGGCTCTTGCTCGTGCCGGTGCGGCCACGGATGTCGTCGAGCGTGGTGAAGGCGACGCCCTGCTCGCGCAACACCTCGGCTGCACCCTCGACGATGCGGGCCCGTGTGGCACGGCCCTTCTCGGTCGGCGCGTCCGACATCAGGCCTCCTCATCGCGAATTTCTGGACTTGCTGGTCCATTTTCCACGACGCACAGTGGTCCGCGCACGGCAAGACGCACGCGGCCGCACAAGGGAGAACACGTCATGAGCGAACGACTGCGGAACAAGACGGCCTTGGTCACGGGGTCCACCAGCAACATCGGGCAGGCGATCGCCGAAGCGTTCGCCGCCGAAGGGGCTCACGTCATCATCTCCGGGCGCAATCGGGAACGGGGAGCACAGGTCGTCGAAGGGATCCGCGCATCCGGCGGCCGGGCCGACTTCCTGGCGGCGGACCTTGACGGAAGCGCGGAGAACTCCCAGGACCTGGCCGATCGGGCCCGGGAGGCCTTGGGCGGGCGGATCGACATCCTTGTGAACAACGCCGGCATCTACCCGGCGCCCGCCACCACCGCCACGGACGAGAAGACGTTCGACGAGGTCTACGGAGTGAACGTGAAGGCCCCGTTCTTCCTCACCGCTGCCGTAGCGCCGACCATGACGGAGTCCGGTGGCGGGGTGATCATCAACCTCGGTTCGTGGATCGCGCGCCTGGGCGTCCCTCTCGGCGCGCTCTACAGCTCCACTAAGGGAGCCATGGAGACGCTCACGCGTGCGTGGGCCGCGGAGTTCGGCCCGATGGGCGTGCGCGTGAACGCCGTCTCGCCGGGCGTCGTCCTGCCCCCGGCCCCGGAGGGCGGCGAGCCACATCCGGGCGAGATCATGATGAAGGGCACCCCGGCCGGTGCTGTCGGCACACCGGATGCCATCGCGTATGCCGTGGTCTGGCTGGCCAGCGACGAAGCGGCCTTCGTGCACGGGACCGTGGTGGACGTCGACGGGGGCAGGACAGGGGTTGCCGTCATCGCCGCGTAGCGCACGGATCCGGAGCTTCCCGCACCTGTCGCGCCTGCCGCACATGCCATGGCACCAGCGACTCACGCCGCCCTCGAATCGACGGGACAACAAACAAGGCCCAGGTCTCTGACCTGGGCCTTTGGCGTGGAGCGGGTGACGAGAATCGAACTCGCGCTCTCAGCTTGGGAAGCTGCGATGTTCTGGGGCGGAGTCGGGTGCTGACGGCGAACGGCCAGTCTGCGGACTGCGCGGGCTCGGTCGCTTTCACCGTGATTCCCCGCTGCTCCCCGCTCAATCCGGCCCGACAGTCTCCCCGGCCTATTCCCCCGGCATGCCTACAAGGCTGGCCCCGACTCGACCGAGTCGGGGCCAGAAACGGATACGTTCAGCAGTCTTCTAGAACAGGCCCTTGTAGACCTGCCAACCCGTGGCGATCTGCGTGCGCGAGGTGAATGATCCGTTCCCCTTGCCGTCGTTGCGGTAGAGGTTCCCGGAGGTGTCGCGGACGACCAGGTCACCCTTGCCGTCACCGGTGATGTCCCCGACGCCCACCATCGCGTTGTACGTCTTGCCCCAGGACGTGAAGACGATGACCCGGTCCTTGAACTGACCCGCGCCCGTGCCGTCGTAGCGGAAGAGCGTGCCGTCGCTGTGGCGGGCGAGCAGGTCGCCGAAGCCGTCACCGTTGAGGTCGCCGACGCCGGTGATGTGCGTGTACGTGGTCCACGCCGAGCGGATCTTCACCCGGCTCTTGAAGCCGCCGGAGCCGTTGTCGGCGTACAGGTAGATGTCGCCCGTGGAGGCCTGTCGCGCGATCAGGTCCGTACGGCCGTCGCCGGTGATGTCGCCGGGCGCGGTCAGCACGTTGTACTGCTGCCAGCCGGTGCCCAGTGCCTTGTAGCTGCCGCTGGGGCTGTAGCCGCCGCCCGCGCACTTGCCCGTGTAGCGGCGCAGGATGCCGTCGGGCATGCGGACCAGGAGGTCGTTGCAGCGGTCCCCGGTCAGGTCCCCGAAGGGCACGGCGTAGGTGCCCGCCGGCCAGCCGGAGCCGGACGCCTTGCTGCCGAAGGCGCCCTTGCCGTCGCCGTAGTGGGTGGTGAGGTAGCCGGAGGAGCTGAGCGTCATCAGGTCGCCCGCGCCGCCGTTGAGGTCGTGGTGGCCGCGTGCGCCGCCGGTCAGCGTGATGCTTCCGATGAGCTGCAGGGCCGCGCCCTGGCCGTCCTTCGGCGCCGCGGTCAGCGTCCAGGTGTACGTCCCGTCGGTCGCGTACCTGGTGTCGGAGACCTTGCCGTCCCAGGCGGCAGTCAGCGCGGCGCCGCGTGTGGTGGCGTTGAGCGTCCGCACGGTACGGCCCGCCCTGTCCTTGATCACGACCTGTGCGCCGGATGCCGCGGGCTTGGACAGTTGCCAGGAGCCGTCCCAGCGGGCGTCCGTCGTGGACTTCAGGTTGACGGACGTGTCGGGGTGCGCCTCGATCCTGGCGAGCGGGGACGTGGGCAGACCGGTGGACTGGGCGTGCACGACGCCCGTGGCCGTGTCCAGCCAGGCGACGCCGCCGCCGAACCGGTCGGCCGTGATCTTCCCAGTGGCACCGGGCAGATCGGCCAGGTCGCGGGTGTCACCGACGGTGCCGGTGTGGAAGTCGGTCAGGCGGACCTTCCCGGCGTCCTTGTCGAGGCTGAGCAGATAACCGTCGCCCAGCTCACCCGCGGCCGGAAGGCCGGCCTTCTGCTTCGTCGTACGGTCGTAGAGCCCGGAGCCGGAGGCGCAGTCCCAGGCGACCCAGCGGCCCACGGCCTGGAGCCGGGTCGGCGTGCAGCCGATGTCGATGGTGTCGGCGGTCTCCTTGGACTTGAGGTCGACGGCCTTGATGGTGCCGTCGGTGTCGCCCACCGTCCACAGCCTGGTGCCCCACACGGCGCTTCCGCCGCCCACCCGCTCGGAGATGATCTTCGGCCCGCCGGCCGCCGCCATGTCCGCCACGTACTGGTGGTCGTTGGGGCCGGTGCCCTGCCCGAAGACGACATAGCGGCCGGACGCGGAGAGCACCTTGCTGCCGTATGTCGTGGGAAGGCCGCCCGCGTCGGTCGTGGGCAGCGGCAGGGACAGCGAGTCCTGCGCCGAGGAGCGCACCTCGAGGTGTGTCTTCGAGGTGCTGTACGCGTAGGTGTCCTTGTACGCGAAGCGGCCGTCGCCGGTACCCACGGGGAGGGTGCCCGCGTATCGGCGTACGTCGCTCGCGTTGTCCGTCGCCGCGGGCTCCTGGAGCACCGAGCGGTCGCCCGCGGACGGGCTGTCGCCGAGGTCGAGGGTGCGCTTGAAGACCGAGGGGTAGGAGTTGGTGTCCCACTCGGTCGTCGCCAGCACTCCGGCGGACAGCGCGAGTTCACGTAGCTGGCCGGCGCGTGCGGGCAGCTCGCGCAGCGTGCTGAGGCCGATCAGGCCGTCGGCGTCGACCGTGGCCTTGCGTACCGCCCAGTGGCCCGCGTCCGCGCCGCCCGTCACCAGGACGCCGCCGTCGGGCGCGGCCGCCATGGACAGGGCCGCGTGCGGCAGCAGGGTCTTGGCGTCGCCGCCGCCGATGGGCAGCGCCCGCAGCTCCCCGCCCCGGCGCAGCTGGTACTCGTCGGAGGGTTGCTGCGGCGAATAGCCGGTGGTGGCGAGGACGTAGTCGCCGAGCACCGCCACGTTGGCCGGGTACTCGCTGCTGCCCGCCACGGCGACCGTCGTCTCGGCGCCGTCGAGCGTGTCCCGGCGCAGCAGATGCACCTTGTCGTCGCCGTTCTCGCTGTCGTACCAGCCCACGTACTTGTCGGAGAGCACGACTTGCAGCTGCGCGCTCGCCCACGCGGCCGGGAAGGCCAGGGCCGCGCGCCCGGCCTCCAGGTCGACGAGCGTGATCTGCTGGCCACCGGTGACGGGGGTGCGCAGGGCGATGGTGTGCCCGTCGGCGCCGACCGCCCACGCGGACGCGGGCACGGCACCGGTCACTGTGGTGTCCGTGAGCTCGCCGCCGTCCGGCTTGCGCAGCACGTGCAGCGCCTCGATGTCGCCGGTGTCCTTCGAGGTGGCGGTGAGGACGGCGCCGCCCGTGGCACCGAGGTAGATGTGCCCGTCGGGCAGCGTGAACGTCGTCGACGTACCCGCCTTCAGGTCCTTCAGCTCGACCGTGCGGGACGCCTTCGTGTACAGGGCGACGACATCGGAGGCCGATCCGTCCACTCGCACACCGGAATCGGCGGGGTCGGAGCCGACGGCCTGCGGTTCGCCGCTCTGCGGGATCCACCGGTAGCCGCTCATGGGGCCGAAGCCGGTGTTGTACGCGTCGCCCTCCTGCTCCTCCCTGGTGAGGAAGCCCGAGGCGCCCGCATCATGCACGGTGTTCTTCAGCGGTGCGAACCGATCGGGGACCGGAATCGTGAGGGGCGTGGGATCGGCTTGGGCTCCCTGCAGCAGAAACGGGATGGCACCGCCGGCGACCGCGAGCGCGGCGGCAGTGGCGATGCCCGTGCGTATGAGCGTGCGTCTGCGGGCAGGCGAGTGTCGTCCTGTCACGCATACCTCCAACTGGCTGTTGATGAGGAGGCAGCTCAACGCGGACACACACGGACACGCGCAAGTGGTGCACACCGACGTGGCGCGATGCGGAGCAGGCCTCCAGCAGGCGCCGAAAGCTAACACAGGACATACACAGAATTCGAATGTGTTCACGAATCACTCATGGCGGAGGAAAGGGAAACCCGGAAGGGCCCTCCCGGGTGTGCGGCTTTCCGGGTCTGGGTCCTTCCGGATCTGGCGTCAGCCCGCGCAGACCGGGTGAGCCGTTGCGCTTCCAGCGCGGCGTGTCGTCGCGGCGGCCGTACGGGCGGTCGTGGTGGCCGGCGCGGTCGTCGCGACGGGAACCGTCACGGTTGCTGTCGCGGCAGAAACCGCCACGCTCCCGGTCAAGGTCGCGCTGGAAACCGCCACGGTCACGGTCCTGGTGGAAGCCGCCACGGTCGTCGCGGCGGTCGAAGGAGCGGCCGCCGCGGTCAGTGCGCCGGTAGTGCATGCGGCCAACCTCCGGCCAAGACGGCCTCCTCTGGGGGATATTGGCCCTGAATTGTGCAGGTCAGGAACGCCCTGACCGCTGATTGATGGGTGGTGTGGTTTGAAAACCGTCGTGGCGCAAGCCACCGTGGGTTCAAATCCCACAACCACCGCGTACGTGAACGGCCCCTGACCAGGTGAGAATGGTCGAGGGCCGTTGTACTGCGGGGTGCCCGCTCGTCACCGTGGTTCCCCGACGTTCCCCGCAGGATCGGGCACGGATGGGGCACGGCACTTGTGTCGACGGGCGGGCCACGTCCACCAGTAGCCGAAGAAGTGAAGGGCCGGGTCTCTGACCTGCGGCCATGTAATCGATCAACGCTGTGACCTGCGGCTTAGCTGCCGCTGGTTGTCAGCGTTGGTCGTCGTTGAGCACCCTTTGGCGGCCCCGAGACGGCCCCAGGGATACCCCCGGGGCCGCTCTGGCTATCGCAGCGCTGTGATGATCGCCCCAACGCCGCGGCTGAGGACTCCTCGGATCGGTGGCTCAGCTCTCCGGGTCGTACATGATCTCGCGCACCTCCTGTGCGCACCGGCACGCCTCGGCGATCTTCGCAGCCCACATCAGTGCGTCCTCGCGCGACGGGACCTCGATGATCGAGAAGCCGCCGACGACCGCCTTGGTCTCGGGGAACGGTCCGTCGGTGACCGTGCCATCGGTGGCCACGATGCTCGCCTGCTGACGGTCCACTCCGGCGCCGAAGATCCAGACACCTGCGTCCTTGGCCTCCTGGACCACCCGGTGGGATGCCTCGCCGACCGCCGGGAGGTCCTCCTCGGGGAAGTTCATCGATCCGTCGTCGAAGGAGATCAGGTACCGCGCCATCGTGTTCGCCTCCTTGTTCAGCGACCACCTGGCCGCCTCGTCGCTGCTCCCATTCAGACGGACTGCGTGTCAGCTTCTCATCGGTCGTCTCGCCCCGCTTCAACGAGAGGTCGGCGGAGCGACGACAGGTGTTTGAGACGGCCGTCGATGACGACCTGATCACCCGCAACCCGTGCCGGATCAAGGGGGCGGGCAAGGAGTCGGCGGCAGAACGGCGCATCGCGACGGTCGCCCAGGTCGACGCCCTCGCCGACGCGATCGGTATCCGCTGGCGCCTCATGGTCTACCTCGGCGCTTACGGTCCGATGCGGCCCGAAGAGCTGGCCGGTCTCCGTCGCCGGGATGTGGACATCGACAATCTCGTGATCCATGTGCGTGTCGCCGAGCCTGAGCGGACCAATGGCAAGCGGGCTCCCGGCCCGACGAAGTCCGACGCGGGCGCCCGTGTCGGAGTCCTCCCGGCCTTCCTTCAGAAGGAGGTGAAGCGGCATCTCGACTGGTTCGCCGAGAAGGGCCCCGATGGGCTGGTCTTCGTGGGCGAGAAGGGCGCGGCATTCCGGCGCACCTCGTTCGGGCGGAAGTGGCGTCGCGCTCGCGCGGCTGCGGGGCTCCCGGACGGCTTCCGCTTCTACGACCTTCGTCACACCGGACACACCCTGTCGACGCGCTCGGGCGCCACCCTCCGGGACACGATGGTGCGCGCCGGCCAGTCCTCCGAGAAGGCGGCGCTCATCTATCAGCACTCCGGTGAGGACCGGCAACGAGAAGTCGCCGCCGGGCTCGAGGACCTGGTGCTCGCCGAACGTGCGAAGAACTTGTTCTGACCTGCGGCGGAACGTGTACGGCGTCCGAGCGGTTGCCGACTTGTTCCCCCGTGCTCCCTGTGGTTCTCCGCGAGATCTGGCACGCATCTGGCACGTCCGTCCGGTGCCTCGACGGCCGCTGTGGAAGCACGAGTCATACTCGTACGGCCCTACGATGCAGGCCATGGGGACATCCGATTCCGCACCACTCATACGCGCCTGCTGGCTCTCATGGCTCGCGGTCGAGACCGTCGATCAGGCAGAGGTGGTGAAGGCCCTTGGCCTGACTGATGTACGGGAGACCACCTGGGTCGACGGCGTGGAACTCATCGACGAGGTGGCGCACGACGAGGAGGAGCCGTTCTCCACGGTCGTCGTTACTCCACCCATGCAGGGATGGACCCTGGTGGTCGGACCGTACTTCGGCCTGCCCTACCCGCAGCAGACAGCGCCCGTCACTGACCTGTGCCGAGAGTTGAGCGCGCACTTCGGCAAAGCTCAACTCTTCTTCCACAGCGAGCAGAACGACGGGGAGGCGTGGCTGATCGCCGAGCGCGGACGGATTCTTAGGCGTTGGATCAGTGAGTACCCGAAGCTCGCCTTGGGCGAACCGTTCGGTGTCGAGCGACGACTCCTCGACGCCTACGGCATCACGGGCCAGCCCGAGGATCTCGACCCCGACAGCGACCTGGCCGGCGACTGGGCGGCGACCTGGGGGGATTGCTGGGCGACGACGGTCGCAGAGGAATCCAGCATCGACCCCACCACAGCCGCCGCCGACAAGGGCTCAAACAGCAGCATGTTGATGGCAATCGCTCCCACTTTCGAGTAGGCGCACCGGCCGGTCACCGACGGGGCGGGCTGGCGACAACCGCTTTAGGAGTTCGATCGAGGGGTGGCCCTGGCGCCGTTGTCTGTCGTCGTGGCGACTGGACTGGGGTGCTCGTGTCTGCCCTTGTCCGGCGTCGTTGATGTCAGCCGCGGATGTCAGAGGCCTTCTGATCCGTAGCTCTAGCCGGGTCGGTCAGCGACGGTCATACCGGCCACCACAAGGCCCTGAAAGGGCGGTAGGGACAGGGGTGGTTGCTGGGGTTGCGGTACCCCGCTGCTGTACAGCGCCTGCCGTCGGGGCGGGCAGCTCTTCCGCCTAGGCTGCGCTCATGTGGATAGAGACCGCTGCCGAAGCCTCGGCCAAGGTCGAGTTCAGGGCACCCGTTGACGCAACCGCTCTGGCCGAAGCGGAGCGGCGCCTTGGCCGGCGCTTGCCGTCGCAGCTGACTGCTCTACTGATGGAGACCGACGGGATAGTCGATGAGTACGGGACTGACGCGGTGTGGTCGCTGGATCGGATTGTGGAGAAGAACCTGCTGTTCTGGTCCCCCGATACGTTCCCGGGCCTGTACATGCCCTTCGATCCACTGCTGTTCTTCGGCGACAACAGCGGGGGCGACCAATTCGCCTTCGTGCTAACGCCCGAGCGACCGGACATCTTCGTCTGGGACCACGAGAACGACAGTCGGCTGTGGGCTGCACGGGAGCTGAAGGACTACCTGCACCGTTCCCTCCCCGCCGATGGCGACTGGTGGCGGTAGCCCCAGTTTGGTGGATCGCGTAACCGGATCCGAGCTGACGTGGCAAGACGCTGACCTGCGCGTTCCCAGAGCGCTCGCCGACGGTCCCCGTTGGTCCCGGCCACTCGCCGTCCG
>NZ_LOHS01000042.1 GCF_001642995.1 Streptomyces jeddahensis | reverse complement strand
CAGCCCGTCCGGCGTTTGAGGACGAGCCCGAAGGGCGATCACGGGGGTCTGGGGGCGGAGCCCCCAGCGGGGGGTCCAGGGGGCTGGCGCACCTGGTTACGGGAAGGGGGGCGGGGTGGGGAGAAGATCACGCCCCACCCGCCCGCACCGCAACCGAAGCCTTCCGCGCCGCAATCAGAACCGGATCCCACACGGGCGAGAACGGCGGCGCGTACCCCAGATCCAGCGCGGTCATCTGCTCCACCGTCATCCCGGCCGTGAGCGCCACCGCCGCGACGTCGACCCGCTTCGCGGCCCCCTCACGCCCGACGATCTGCACACCGAGAAGCCGCCCCGTACGCCGCTCGGCGAGCATCTTCACCGTCATGGGGGCGGCGCCGGGGTAGTACCCGGCGCGGCTCGTCGACTCGACGGTGACGGTCACGTACTGCAGCCCGACGGCCCGCGCGTCCTTCTCGCGCAGCCCCGTGCGCGCGATCTCCAGGTCGCAGACCTTGCTGACCGCGGTGCCGACGACGCCGGGGAACGTGGCGTACCCGCCGCCCACGTTCGTGCCGATCACCTGCCCGTGCTTGTTGGCGTGCGTGCCCAGCGCGATATGGCGCTCGCGGCCGGACACGAGGTCGAGCACCTCCACGCAGTCGCCGCCCGCCCAGATGCCGTCGTGGCCGCGCACCCGCATCGCGAGGTCGGTGAGCAACCCGCCGTACTCGCCGAGCGGAAGACCCGCCGCGCGGGCGAGGGCGGTCTCCGGGCGTACGCCCATGCCGAGGACCACCACATCCGCTGGGAACTCGGCGTCGTCTGTGGCCACCGCGCGGGCCCGGCCCTCCGCATCCGTGAGGACCTTGGTGACCTCGGCGTCGCCGACCATGGTGATGCCCAGTCCCGTCATCGCCTCGTGGACGAGACGGCCCATGTCAGGGTCGAGCGTGGCCATCGGCTCCTGGCCGCGGTTCACGACCGTGACCTCGTAGCCGCGCTTCATCATCGCCTCGGCCATCTCCACGCCGATGTAGCCGGCGCCGACGACCACGGCCCGCCGCCCCTCGGCCCGCTCCAGGGTGTCGAGCAGCGCCTGCCCGTCGTCGAGAGTCTGAACCCCATGGACCCCGGGCGCGTCCATGCCGGGCAGCGGCGGCCGGTCCGGCCGGGCCCCTGTCGCGATCACGAGGTTGTCGTACGCCGTCCACTCCTCGGCACCGGACTCCAGATCACGGGCCCGGACACGGCCGGCCGCGACATCGATCTCGGTCACCTCGGTACGCATCCGCAGGTCGATCGCGCGCGCCCGGTGCTCCTCCGGCGTACGCGCGATGAGCCGGTGCCGCTCCGGGACGTCACCGCTGACCCAGTACGGGATGCCGCACGCCGAGTACGACGTGAAGTGGCCGCGCTCGAACGCGATGATCTCCAGCTCGTCCGGGCCCTTGAGCCTCCGGGCCTGCGACGCGGCCGACATGCCCGCCGCGTCTCCCCCGATGATCACCAGTCGTTCCCGCATCGCCTGCTCCTCAACTGCCTCGCGCCGCTGCCCGTACGCCGTGCGGCACCGTAGGCGCCGCACGGCCGACCGTACGACGCCGGACGCCAGGGCGGCAGCCGATGCAGAGACGTCAGTCCCGCTCTGCGGTGTCACCCCCCGGCTCCTCCGCCGCGCGCGACGCGGACGCCGTGCCCGCCGTACCGGCCGCGGACGCCGTACCCGGCGAGGACGCCGTTTCTGCCGCGGGCGTCGACTCCGCCGCACCGCCCGCCGGCAACGTCGCTCGCGTGCCGCGCGGCAGCCGGGAGCGTGCGAGCCGCACCCACACCAGAATGATCAACACCGCGGCAGCCAGGAACGGCAGGGTGGCGCCGAAGGCGACCGCTATCCAGCGCAGCAGCGTCACGAACGCGTGCCAGCCGCCCGCCAGCGCGTCCACGAACCCGGGGTCGTCGTCCTTCTTCTCGGCCTGCTTCTTCGGGTTCTCGTAGAGCGTCAGCGTGATCGTGGCCAGACTGGTGCGGTCCTCGAGGGACGCCTGCTGCGCCAGCAGCGCCTCCAGGTCCGCCTGACGGCTGCTCAGCTCTCCTTCCAGCGCGACCACATCGCTCAACTTGGTGGCCTTGTCCATCAGTTCCCGCACGCGCTCCACGCTCGCGCGCATCGTCTTGATGCGGCTCTCGACGTCGACGACCTGGTCGGTGACGTCCTGCGCCTTTTCCTTGCGCTCCATGATCTTGCCCGTGCCCTGCAGTTCGGTGAGCACGTCCTCGTACCGCTCCGTGGGAACGCGCAGGACGACGCGGGACTCCTCGCGGCTGTCCTCGTCGCGGATCGTCGACTCGTTGCCGACGATGCCGCCCGCGCCCTCGGCGGCCGAGCGCGCCTCGTCCACCGCCTTGGGCACGTCCTTGACCAGCACGGTGAGCGACGCGGTACGGATGATGTGGGTGCCGGTGAGCTTCGGCGGGGACGTCGCCTTGTCGCCGGCCTGCTCTCCGGAACCGCTGTCGGCCTCGCTGCCGGGCGCGGCCGCGCCCGCCCTCGCGTTCCCAGCGCCCGGAGGGGCCGCCTTGGCGGCGCTGTCGGCGCTGCTGCCGGCGTCGTCGGCGCCGCATCCCGCCAGCGCGAGCGCCGCCGCCAGCAGGACTGCCGACAGTGCCTGGACGGACCGGCGCCCGGACGGGCCGTGTCGGTGCCTGGACGGGCGGTTTCGGCTTGTGGACGTGCCGTCTCGGTGCCTGGACGTGCCCTGAGCGAGAGGCTCGAACATCTCGGCGTACCCCCGGGGTTGGTGATGACTGGTGCTCCTTCGACGCCGGGGGCTTCGGTTTCGTTGTCGCCGTCCGATCCCGATGCGGTCACGGTCGGGACTCGTCGGGGCCGCCGTGCCGGGTCTGGCCGCCATGCGCGGTTTGAGAGAGTGGAGGCATGCGCGAAGGGGACACACGTACGGGTGCCGGTCATGTCGTCGTCATCGGGGGCGGAATCGCCGGCCTGGCCGCCGCCCACCGGTTGCTCGGCCCACCGCCCGGCGGCACACCCGGCGGCTCGCGCGAGGGCAGCCCGCGCGTAACCGTACTGGAGGCCTCGGACCGCGTCGGCGGCAAGCTGCACGCCGGGGAGATCGCGGGCGCCCGGGTCGACCTCGGCGCCGAGTCGATGCTCGCCCGACGGCCGGAGGCCGTCGCCCTCGCCCGCGAGGTGGGCCTCGGCGACCGGCTGCAACCGCCCGCCACCGCGACCGCGTCGATCTGGACCCGGGGCGCCCTGCGGCCGATGCCGAAGGGGCATGTGATGGGCGTGCCCGGCACCGCCGACGCGCTGTCCGGCGTCCTGTCGGACGACGGCCTGCGCCGCATCGAGCAGGACCGCGATCTTCCACCCACCGAGATCGGCGACGACGTCGCGGTCGGCGCTTACGTCGCCGAGCGCGTCGGGCGCGAGGTCGTCGACCGGCTCGTCGAGCCCCTGCTCGGCGGGGTGTACGCCGGGGACGCGTACCGCATCTCGATGCGCTCCGCCGTCCCGCAGCTCTTCGAGGCGGCCCGCTCCCACACCTCGCTGACGGAAGCCGTCCGTGACATCCAGGCGCGCGCCGCGCAGAACCAGCAGACCGGCCCCGTCTTCATGGGCATCAGGGGCGGCATCGGCGAGCTCCCGCGCGCGGTCGCCGAGGCGGTACGCGCGCGTGGCGGCGCAATTCGTCTGAACAGCCCCGTCCACGGCCTGCGCCGGACGCCCGACGGCTGGGAGGTGCGGGTCGGCGACCATGGCGACCATGTGGAGACGGCCGACGCCGTCGTTCTCGCCCTCCCCGCCCCGGCCGCCGCGGCGCTGCTGGCCTCGGAGTCGCCGGCCGCGGCCGCCGAGCTGCGCACCGTCGAGTACGCCTCCATGGCGCTGATCACGCTCGCGTACCGGACGGACGAGGCCCGGCTCCCCGAGGGCAGCGGCTTCCTCGTGCCGCCCGTCGACGGCCGCACCATCAAGGCGTCCACCTTCTCCTCGCAGAAGTGGGGGTGGATCGCCGACGAGAACCCGGAGCTGCTGGTGGTGCGCACCTCTGTCGGCCGGTACGGCGAGGAGCAGGACCTCGGCCGCGAGGACGCCGAACTTATCGCGCTGTCCCGGCACGACCTGCGCGAGGCCACCGGCCTGGACGCCGCCCCGGTCGCCACCCGCGTCACCCGCTGGCACGGCGGCCTGCCGCAGTACCCGGTCGGCCACCACGCGCGCGTGGCCCGCATCCGCGAGCACGTGAGCAAGCTGCCGGGGCTCGCGGTGTGCGGGGCGGCGTACGACGGCGTGGGCATCCCCGCGTGCATCGCGAGCGCGTACGCCGCGGTGGACCAGCTCCAGGGCGACCGGCGCGGTGTGGAGCAGCTCACCGCGAACCCGGTGCAGAGCCTGCACGGCGGAGCGGGAGAATAGGCGCATGAGTGACGACGCCCCCACCACCGAGCCCGGCAGGATCCCGAACAAGGGCAAGCTGGCCAAGGACCTCAACGAGGTCATCCGCTACACCCTGTGGTCCGTCTTCAAGCTGAAGGACGTGCTGCCCGAGGACCGCGCCGGTTACGCCGACGAGGTCCAGGAGCTGTTCGACCAGCTCGCCGCCAAGGACGTGACCGTCCGCGGCACGTACGACGTGTCGGGCCTGCGCGCCGACGCCGACCTCATGATCTGGTGGCACGCGGAGACCAGCGACCAGCTCCAGGAGGCGTACAACCTCTTCCGCCGCACCAAGCTCGGCCGCGCGCTGGAGCCGGTCTGGTCGAACATGGCGCTGCACCGCCCCGCCGAGTTCAACCGCTCGCACATCCCGGCGTTCCTCGCCGACGAGACGCCCCGCAACTACGTGAGCGTCTACCCCTTCGTCCGCTCCTACGACTGGTACCTGCTGCCCGACGCGGAGCGCCGCACCATGCTCGCGGACCACGGCAAGATGGCCCGCGGCTTCCCGGACGTGCGCGCCAACACGGTCGCCTCGTTCTCGCTCGGCGACTACGAGTGGATCCTCGCCTTCGAGGCCGACGAGCTGTACCGCATCGTCGACCTGATGCGCCACCTCCGCGGCTCCGAGGCCCGCAGGCACGTACGCGAGGAGGTCCCGTTCTTCACGGGCCGCCGCAAGTCGGTGGCTGAACTGGTGGCGGGCCTGGCCTGATCCCACCGCCGTCAGCGCCGCCGCATCGCCTCCCGGCCGGACGGGCGGTCCGCGAACGCCGCTCTGAGGTCGGGATCGCGGACCGCATCGACGCCGTGGAGGGCCACAGCGGTGAGATACGCCCGTTCGTCGGCGGCGCCGTCCAGAGGTGCCAGCCTGCCCAGCCGTCGCTGACCGGCAGGTGATGCCCAGCGCGTGTACGGATGCGCCTCGAAGCGGGCGATGGCAAGACAGCCCAGCGTGAGCACCAGAGGCAGCACGAACGAGGCGGCCACCGGGACGCGCTGGCCCTGGGCCCCGAGATCCGGGATCGGCATCAGCAGGGCGATTCCGCCCAGTACCGCCACAGCCACCGAGGCCGCCTGCACCTGGCGTACCGCACCGGCCACCGTCGTCCGCGCGCCGTCCGGCACGGCGAGGCCCGCCGCGACGAGCCGGTCGGCGAGCGCGCGTACCGCCTCGGCGGCCGCAGCAGCGGAACGTATCGGCGCTATCCGGGACTGGCCGCCGGGGCCGATCGCACCCAGCACCGACCGCTCCATGTCGTCCCGCCCCTGAGGATCGACCACGGTCGCCCAGCCGGTGTGCGCGAGCAGCAGCCGCCGCTGACGGGCCATCGACACCAGGGTCAGATCGGCGACCCGGTGGGGGCCGCCGGACAGGAAGGCGGCCTCGTACAGCGTCAACTCGCGGCCAGTGTCGCGGTCGGTGTCGCGGCCGTGGCCCGAGCCGGAGTCCTCGGCGGCCGCGGTGTCCGCATCGGTGGCGGTGCGCAGGGCCGCCAGGCACAGCCGGGCGCAGGAGAGACCTGCGGCGGCCCAGGCGAGAAGCAGTAGAGGGACCCAGAACATGGCCGCTTTCTATGTGACCTGGTCGCCCGCCCGCCACGGCGTGTTCACGATGTGGACGGAGTGTGAGCCGGTTTCGGCCGGGAAGCGGCCGGTGGCAGCGAGAAGGAGGGCGATGGCGAGGGGGACGGGGTGACCGGTACCGGCGGGCTGGGGGAGGGGGTCGGGCCCGGCGGTGCGGGAGAACTGGTCACCGGCTGTGGGCCCGTCGTGGCGGCGTCCCTCGCCAGTGCGTCGAAGTCCACGAGACCCGTGTCCTCGAGCACCGTGATGTGGTCCAGGACCGTGGTGTTGGCGTCGTCGGCGAGGTCCCGCACCAGCCAGTTGCGGGTGGTTGCACGCACCTGTGCCACGACGGAGAAGACCTTGCCGTGGGCGCGGCGCAGGATGTTCGCGAACAGGGCGTCGTACTCCTCGCCGCGCGCCGCGCTCAGCTCCGTGAGCCAGGCGCGTTGCTGGGCGTTGGGCTGGTTGGGCAGCTCGAGGCTCAGCTGCGCGGCGACCTCGCGTACCCGTGCGTCCAGAAAGGTGTGGCCCTCGACCAGGTGCTCGCCGGCGGTCTGCACGGCCTGCGTCGTGCCGCGCTCCTCGGCCTGCTGGCCGGCGGGCAGCTCCCACAGGCCCGCGAGCCGCACCTTGGTGATGAAGTCCCGGTCGAGCGCGGACAGCGGGCCGTATCTGGTCGAGACCGTCTGGGCGTTGAGGGTGTCCAGGCCGGTGCCCGAGCGGTCCGCGTAGGACCAGATGGGGAAGATCAGTGCGACCAGTGTCGCGGTGAGTCCCGCGACGATGAGTCCGGTGCCGTTGATGGATCGCATGGTGCCTCCTGCTGCGGCACCGCACGCTAATGCGCTTCGGGTACGCGCTGTCGCCATACGCGCATGAGTACGTCAACTTCGGTACGCGGCGCGCCGCAGGAGGGGCTACGAGGAGCTGCCTCAGCTCGATCCACCGCCGCAGCTCGATCCACCGGACGACCCACCGCAGCTGGACCCACCGGACGACCCACCGCAGCTCGAACCGCCCGAAGAGCCTCCGCAGCTGGACCCTCCGCAGCTCGAACCGCCGCACGAGGAACCACCGCCGGAGCCACCTCCTCCGCCGCACCATATGACGGTGCCGCCGGCCCACAGCGAGGCGTCATGGGAGGCGGACGAGGAGGAGCCGGAGGACGGGCCGCCGCCCACGCTCACCCGCGTCCGCGCGGCCGCCGCCAGCCGGCTCCGGAGCTCCGGGTCGGGCACCGCGCGCGGGCCGCCCATGGCCACCAGGTGTGCGGCGCTCCCGGTTCGGGCGGCGGCGGATGCCGCGTACTGGCGCAGGGCACTCCGGCCGGCGCCGGTCAGCCGCTTCCCGGAACGGGCAGAGCACACCGCTCCGACCACGATGCCGAAAAGCACGGCAGGGAAAACCTGGAAGACAAAAGGCACTGCGAAGCCGTCCCCGTCCAATTGCGCGAACTGTACGACGGTCAGGACGATCGCAAGCGGGAAACCCGCCAGGCACAGCAGGGTCTGGGCGATGGCCCAGCGGCGGATCGGGCGCAGTGTGCCGGGCTGGATCAGCAGGCCGCGTGCAGCGAGCCCGTCACCGATCGACTGGACGGCGGGACTGCGCATCACGCCGACGCGCAGCTGGTGCAGGGCGCCGTTGGGAGCGGCGGAGTGCGCTGCGATCAGCGCGCTCTCAGCGGGGTTGTGGGCGGCGGCGCCCTGCCGGATCGAGACGATGCCCGGCCATCCGACGACCAGCCGCCCGTCCGCGTGCATCGCGGTGATCACCGTGTCCGCGACCCGGCCGGGCCCGCCGGACAGGAAGGCGGCTTCCAGAGCGTCGTGCAGGAACGCGCCGACGGGCGCACCGCCGCCGCGCGACCTGGCGAGCGCGATGATCAGGGCGATCGAGGAGCCGCCGATGAGCAGGTAGTACAGGATCGAGAGCATCACGGTGTCCATGACGTCACCCCCGGTGCAGAGCGAGGCGGGACGCGGCGGCGCGGACCAGCCGGGCCACGGGGCGCGGGGAGGGCGGCTTCGGACCCGTCCGTTCGAGCCACCACTGCGTCAACTGCCGTCGGATCTCGGCGTCTTCGGGCTTCCCGGCGAGCAGCAGATCCTCGGCGAAGCCGAGCGCGTCACGGCGGTAGCCACCGGTCATCGGTTGCTTCCGGGCGTACGCGAGGAAGGAGGCGCGGTACGTGTCCCCGAGGATTCCCGGAAGTTCGGGCGCGACCTTGGCGATGACGTCGGCCCGCTTGGAGGTGAGTGCTTGGGACTGCACCTTCAGCCGGGCGCGGTCGAACCCCTCGGGGACGGGCGTCCCGCCGACCAGCGCGGACAGCAGCGAAGCCTGCGCGAGCGCGAGGCGCTGGCGTGCCGCGCCGGCTCCACGGCTTTCCGCCGGGAACGCGGTCTCCCCACGACTTACTGCCGGATCGGCGGCCTCCGCACGGTTTTCCGTCGGACGGGCGACCTCCCCCGCCGCCGCCCGCGACACCGTCGCCCGGATCGCGTCGAGCTCCGCCTCCAGCGCCTCTGGGGCCGGGAAGTTCTCGTCGCGTTCCAGCAGGACGCCCGGCGGGGTCACGTGGGACGCCAGGTCGGCGAGGATGTCGAGGACCGGCTCCGGGACCGGGTGGGCGTGGCTGTCGTGCCACACGCCGTCGCGCTCGAAGCCGCCCGCCACATGGACGTAGGCGATGGCCTCGACGGGCAGCGTGTCGAGCGCCGCCGACGGGTCCTCACCGCGGTTGACGTGGTTGGTGTGCAGGTTCGCCACGTCGATGAGCAGGCGTACGCCGGTGCGCTCCACAAGTTCGTACAGGAACTGCCCCTCGGTCATCTCCTCGCCCGGCCAGGAGATCAGCGCCGCGATGTTCTCCAGGGCGAGCGGCACCGGCAGTGCGTCCTGCGCGATTCGTACGTTCTCGCAGAGCACGTCCAGCGCGTCGCGGGTGCGGGGGACCGGCAGCAGGTGCCCCGCCTCCAGCGGCTGCGACGCGGTGAGCGCGCCACCGGCCCGTACGAACGCGATGTGCTCGGTGACGAGCGGGGCGCGCAGGGCCTGGGCGCGCTCGGCGAGGGCGGTCAGCCGGTCCTCGTCGGGACGGTCCGCGCCGCCCAGGCCGAGCGACACCCCGTGCGGCACCACCGTGACACCGCGCTCGCGCAGCCGCCGCAGGGAGTCGGGAAGGTGCCCCGGGCAGACGTTCTCCGCCACGACCTCGACCCAGTCGATGCCGGGCATACGCTCCACCGCGTCGGCGATCTCCGGCCGCCAGCCGATTCCGGTACCCAAGTGCTGCATGTTCCCCCTCCTTCACCCAGACCCTGTGAGCCGCCGCCGGCAGCCTCCCCGTCGGGGCGTGCCGGTGTGACGGAGTCATGGCCCGGGCGCCTGGCACCGAACCCATGAGCGGGGACGTTCAGAGGAACATTTGAGGTTGCTGTCAGGTGGTCACTCGTCGGGCTCGGGCCGGTTCGTGTTGACCTGTCCCGGTGTCGTGGGCGACGGCCGCGAGGTGACCGAGATATCGCCGGTCGGACCGGCCGGCGGTGCCGACGGCGCGATTCCGGAGGGCGGCGGAGGCCCGGTGGGACTCGCGGTCTGCGTGGCGGCGGAACCGTTCGCTATCGCGTCGAAGTCGACCATCCCGGTGGCTTCGAGCATCGTGATGTGGTCGAGGACGGTCTGGTTGGCGTCCGTGGCCAGCTGCCGGACCAGCGAGTTGCGGGTGGTGTCGCGGACCTGGGCGATGACGCTGAACACCTTGCCGTGCGCGGCACGCAGCAGGTTGGCGAACTTCCGCTCGTATTCCTGGCCCTGCGCCTCCGTCAGCTCGCGCAGCCAGCCCTGCTGTTGTTCGGTCGGCTGGTTGGGCAGTTCGATGTTGAGCTGTGCGGCGACTTTCCGTACCCGCTCGTCGAGATCGGTATGGCCGACGATCAGATGGTCACCCGTCGCCTTGATCGCCTCGGTGGGCGCCCGTTCCAGGGCCTGCTGGCCTGCGGGTATCTCCCACAGCCCGGCGAGCCGCACCTTGACCACCAGTTCGCGGTCAAGGGTGGAGAGCGGTCCCCAGCGCGTGGCCACGGTGCCCGCGGCCAGGTTGGCGGGGCCGGTGCCCGACCGGTCGGCGTACGACCAGACGGGAAAGGCGAGAGCGCCGATGGTGGCGACGAGTGCCGCGATGACGAGTCCCGTGCCGTTGATCCGTCGCAGCAAATGAGCCTCCCGGTGTGCCAGCTGCCTCTGCTCGATCACCTGAATCAACCGCCGCGTGCAAATCAGTCCAACCTACTTGGCGGTATCGAGAGGTACGTAGGCAGTGGCCGGGATGTTCACCGGCATGTTCAAGGGCCGGTGAACGGGTCGGCGCCCTGCTTCGGGTAGCGGACTGTCCGGGGCCTTCGGCCGGTCAGCGACGCCGGTGCAGCGCCGGATGGTCCGCGACCACTGTGCACGAGCCGGGGGCGATCTCCGTGAAGCCCGCGTCGCGTACCACCGGCAGTCCCCTCGTGGTGAGTTCGTCCCAGTGCGCGGGGTCCGCCGTGCGTACGGACAGCGGGAAGCCCGCGTCGCGCCAGGCCGTGCGCTCCTCGTCCGGCAGTCCCCACCACGCGAGTTGGGCACCGTGGCCCGCCTGGGCCATCGCCTTGCCCGCCGACATCTCGACGCCGGGGTTCAGCCACAGGACAGGAGCGGTCCGGTCGGGGTCGGCCGGGGCCTCCGGTTCGTCGAGGTCCGTGCCCGACACCTGCAGGCGCGCCAGATCCTTCGGCCAGCCGTCCAGCGGCACCGGCGGGAACACCCGCACCTCGGCGGACTTCCCGGTGACCGTGATGCCGGGCAGCGCCTCGGCCCGCCGCCACTCGGCACCGCGCGCCCGCCGCACCACCTTGCGGATCCGCGCGTCCTCCCAGTCCCGCACCGCCTGCGCCCACAACCCGTCGCCCCGCGACCGCTCGTCGCTCAGCATCGTCAGGACGGCACGGGCGGCAGTCTCCAACGCGTCCGTACGGGCCGGGGGAGCGGCGCGCTCGATGCGTACGACCAGGGGCAGTACGAACTGGGGGACCATGTCGCGCACGGTCCGTCCGGGCCTGAAGGGGGTCTCCGGGGCCGCGGCGGGCGTGCCGATGCCGGACGTGCCGGTGGCGGGCGTGTCGATGCCGGGGGTGTCGGTGGCAGGCGTGCAGGGGGCGTCGTGGCTGGTCACCCGTCCAGTCTGCCAGGGGGATGATCGGTTCTTCCGGCCCGGTCGGGCATGGCCCGGCCCGCTACCCGCCCGGCCCGCTCCCGTCCGTCCCGCCGGTGCCTCAGCCGGAGCAGGCCGTGCGCTGTGCCTCCTGCCACTCGCAGACCGGGCACAGCGTGACGCCCTTGTACGACTCCGGATACTCGGTGGGCTCGCGGCACAGGGCACACTCGGCGAACGGCGGTCCGTCCGCCTTCGCGGGCGCGGCCGCAGCGGCGTCGTGGGCGACATCCCGGCCGGTCGCGCCGCCAGTGGTGCTGCAGTAGGAGTCCTCCATGCCACCAGCCTAGAACGCCCGGGCCCGTCGCCGCCCGTCGCCGGTGGACCGCTCATCCGCGGCTGCCGGTCTGCGCCGCACCCCCCGCCTGCCCTGCCTTCTCCGCCCGCCTTGCTTTCTCCGCCTGACCTGCCTTCCCCGCCTTCGCTGCATCCCCCGCCTTCGCCGCCTCTCCCGCCTTCGCTCCGATCAGCTCCGACACCTTCACGAAGCGGAAGCCGCGTTCGCGCAACTCCGGGACGATCGTCCGTACCGCCTCCTCCGTCGCCGGGGCCGCGCTGCGCGTGCAGTGCATCACCACGACGGAGCCCGGCCGGACCCCGTCCAGCACCTGCTGTGCCACCGCATGGGCATCCGTCGCGAACGCGTCGCCGCTCACCACGTCCCACTGCACGGCCGTGACGCCGACAGGGGTCAGCTCCCGCAGGGCACGGTCGTCGTAACAGCCGCCGGGGAAACGGAAGTACGGCATCGCGTGCTCCACGCCCGCCTTGCGGAACGCCGTGAACGCGCGCTCCACGTCGGAGCGGATGTGCGCGGGCTCGATGGTCGGCAGCCCGTAGCAGTCGGAGGTGAAGGCGTAGTGGCTGTAGGAGTGGTTGGCGATCTCGAAGAGGGGGTCGCGTCCGAGGGAACGGGCCTCTTCCGGGTACTCGTCGGCCCACCGTCCCGTCATGAAGACGGTTGCCGGTACCTTCAGGCGGCGGAGCGTGGCGATGAGTTCCGGGTTGTCGAAGTGCTCACCGGCCGCTGCGCGCGGGCCCTGGTCCGCGGTCATGTCGGCGTCGAAGGTGAGCGCCACGGTCTTCCCGCCGGTGCGCGGGCCGTTCGTGAAGACGGGGGTGAGACCGGCCGGGCCGGGCGCGAGGGTGGGCGGCCGGTACGGCGACGGCGTGGCCGAGGGCGAGGCGGTGGCGCCGCCGGTGTGCGGGCGCTCCGGGAGTCCGGCGTCCTGCACGCCGTGGGCGCCGCACCCGACGAGTGCGGCGCCCAGTGCGCAGAGCGCGGCGCTCCGCGCGCGGCGCGTGATGATTCTCCGTGCAGAGGTGATCACCTGGCGAACATATAGTGCTAAAACCGGCCTATCGGCGAGGTGCCGCGCCGGACGCCCTCGTTCGCCCCGCTGAAGTCACCCGCCTACCGCAACGGGAGTCCGCCTACCGGAAAGGGAGTCACCCGTGATCACGGGTGCGGGTGCGCCGGTACGTGCGTGGCCTCCTCGATCTCGTGGGCCGCCTTGCGCAGCAGCTGCCGCGCCAGGTCGTTGAGCGCACGCGCCGCGGCCAGCTCCTCGCCCACGCGATTCTGCACGGGGTCGTCCGGGTGCCGTTTGGCGTGTCCATGGGCCTTCAGCTCCGTGCCTTCCGGCAGCCGCAGTGCCGCGTTGGCCCCGGTGTCGGTGCCGTCCTCCCTGATGCCCAGATCCACGTGCCAGGTCGCGTCGTTCTGCATGGCGATCGCCTTCTTTCCTACGTGCTCGCCATCGCGTTGCACCCCTGCGGGACGCCCGGAATCCCCGTATTCAATCCTGTACGTCCGAAAGGGTGACGTCCAATCCTGTACGCCTGCCGAAGCGCCGGCGCAAGCCCTGGAGGGGTGCGATCACGCCGGGTACCGCACGAGAGCACCGAGAGCACCGAGAGCACTGAGTGCGGAACGGCCCGGGCTCACCGCTACCGGTGGCCCGGGCCACTCATGGTTCTCCTGCCAGGCCTACCAGGGGCCGGTCACCGCGAAGGTGGTGCCCGGCGTGTAGCAGTTGACGTACATCGTGGCGCCGTCGGGTGAGAAGGTCACACCGGCGAACTCCCCCCACTCCGGGGCTTCCGGCGTGCCGATGTTCTGGCGCCCTCGTGCCATCGCGTAGACCTCGCCGCGCCGCGTCACGCCGTACACGTGCTGGGCGCCCTCGCCGTCCTCGCAGACCATGAGGCCGCCGCTGGGCGCCAGGCAGATGTTGTCCGGTTCCTCGCCGGGCAGCTGCACATCGGTGTCCGGGCCGAAGACGATCACTAGGGTGAGGCGGCGCCGGGCGGGGTCGTACCGCCAGATCTGCCCGAAGTGGTCCGCGGCCGAGCCCTCCCCGCTGCGCGCGTACGACGACACGAAGTACACACACGTACCGCCCCAGTAGCAGCCCTCCAGCTTCTGGGCGTGCGTGATGCCCTTCGGGCCGAAGTCCTGGAAGCGGATCGGGGTCTCGGTGGCGAGCGGGTCCGGGACGTCAGCCCACTCGATGCCGTCGAACGTCGTGCCCGTCTCCTGGAGGGCGGAGAGGTCCCGGACGCCGGGTACGCGCATGGCCTGCAGCCTGCCGCCCGCCCGGAGGGAGCCGAGGCCGCCCTCCGGCTTCTCGGGCAGGAAGCGGTAGAAGAGGCCGAAGGGCTTCTCGAAGGCGTCCTCGGTCTCGTAGACGATGCCGGAGCGCGGATCGACGGCGATCGCCTCGTGCTGGAAGCGGCCCATCGCGGTCAGCGGTACGGCGCCGGAGCGGTGCGGATCGGACGGGTGGACCTCGAAGATGAAGCCGTGGTCCTTGGTGTAGCCGTTGGTGCCGGCCTTGTCCTCGGTCTCCTCGCAGGTCAGCCAGGTGCCCCAGGGGGTCGGGCCGCCCGCGCAGTTGACGGCGGTGCCGGCGATCGCGACGCGCTCGTCCAGGACGTCGTTGCGGCTGTCGAGGGTGAGCGCGGTACAGCCGCCCTTGCCCATCGGGTCGTAGGTGAGGCCCTCGACGGTCGGCACCGGGACCCGGCCGGTGGCGCGGTTCTCGTGGTTGCGCACGAGGTGCACGCGGCCCTGTCGGCCCGCGAAGGCGGCCATGCCGTCGTGGTTGCTGGGCACCTTGCCCTCGCCCGAGCGCAGGTCGTCGCCCTCGCGGGACAGCACCTTGTAGCGGAAGCCCTCCGGGAGGTCGAGCAGGCCGTCCGGGTCGGGTACGAGCGGGCCGTATCCCGTCCTGCCCTGGGCGGCGGCGGCCGTGCCCGCGAAGAGTTCGGAGACGGCGCCGCTGAAGGCGATGCCCGCGCCCACCGCGCCGGTGCGGGCGAGGAGTTGGCGTCGTGTAGCGGACCGTTGCGCCGGAAGGCGTCCTTCCGAAGACGGAAGGCGTCGTTGCGAGGAGGGAAGGCGTCCTTCCGGGGATCCTTCCGAGGATGGTTGTTCCGTGGGCGGTTGTGCCGACGGCGGGTGTTCCGAGGATCGCGCGGATGCGGGCTGTGCGGACGCAGACATGGGGCGACCTCCTGCTGGCGGACAGGAACTGTGACCCGCCTGTGTGTACCACGCACTACGGATCTCGGGAACCACGCCTGTCGCCCTGGCCACGCGAGTCTCCCACCGTCACGGACACCGAGGCGCTGCGTGCGGATGGGAGCTGTGCCCGCGGCGCCGGTGCGCGTGTCAGGCCTTTTGGGCACGGCGCCTTGGGTGTGCGCGACGCCTTGGGCGCGACGCGGCGACCGGCAGCGGGCACAGCCCCCACCCGCACGCGCGCCCCCGGTCAACGATGCGTCGAGTGACGGCCGCTCGCAGCCATGCCTGAGTCATCCAGTGGTTCCTCGTGCGCAACGGACTGGTCCGGCTCGGGTCCCGCGGTAGGAGTCGCCCCAGCCGCTGCTCCTGCGCCCTGGAGTCGTGCCGTCGCTGTCACGGCAGGGGGCGGTGACGTCGGCGGGGCGGACGCTGGAGCCACTTGCCCCGGCGTCGAGTCCGCCGCGGGAGCGGGAGCGGGAGCAGGAGCGGGCGCGGTGTCGGTGGCGGGGGCCGTCTGCTGCTGGGCGGCGCGTTCGAGGAACCGCAGCAGCTCCACGGGGAAGGGGAGTACCAGCGTGGAGTTCTTCTCGGCCGCGACCGCCACCACGGTCTGCAGCAGACGGAGCTGGAGCGCGGCCGGCTCGTTGGACATCACCCCGGCCGCCTCCGCCAGCTTTTTCGAGGCCTGCAGTTCCGCGTCGGCGTTGATGACGCGGGCGCGGCGCTCGCGGTCGGCCTCGGCCTGCCGGGCCATGGACCGCTTCATCGCGTCCGGCAGGGACACGTCCTTGATCTCGACGCGGTCGATCTGCACACCCCAGCCCACCGCCGGGCTGTCGATCATCAGCTCCAGGCCCTGGTTGAGCTTCTCCCGGTTCGACAGGAGATCGTCCAGTTCACTCTTGCCGATGATCGACCGCAGCGACGTCTGGGCCATCTGGGAGACCGCGAAGCGGTAGTCCTCGACGTTGACGATCGCGTTGGTCGCGTCGACCACCTTGAAGTAGACGACCGCGTCGACGCGCACCGTCACGTTGTCCCGCGTGATGCCCTCCTGGGCGGGCACGGGCATGGTCACGATCTGCAGGTTCACCTTCCGCAGCCGGTCGATGCCGGGGATGATCATGGTGAACCCCGGTCTGCGTACGTCGTTCAGCACGCGCCCGAGGCGGAAGACCACGCCCCGCTCGTACTGCTTGACGATCTTGGCCGCCGCCATGACGTAGACCACCCCGGCAGAACCGGCAGCCGCTAGCGCTGTCACCAGGTCCTCGAGCATGACGACCCCCTGTCGCCTGGCATCGGATGCCGTCTGAGCAGCACGATCGTGCCGATCATGGCGATCGTGCCGTCATTGGCACTATTGCCACGATATGTCCTGCTTCGTGCCCGGTCGAGCACGGGTGGCCACCGGCCCGGGGTGCGGGGGTGGTCAGCGCCCGCCCGCTTGCCGGCACGGGGTGGTCAGCGCCCGCCCGCTTGCCGGCACGGGGTGGTCAGCGCCCGCCTGCCCGCCGGCCGCGGTCACGGCGAGGCGAGTCCTCCCGCCGCCGCCAGCAGCTCATGGAGCAGATGTGACGCCGTGATCACACCGAGAAGACGCGTCTCCGCAGGAGGCTGCCCGGCGTGAAGGTGCTCGGCCAGATGGTGCCCGGCGTGCAGGTGCTCGGCCAGATGGTGTCCGGTGTGGTGGGGCCTGGCCCTTGCCGCGCCCTCCGCCTCGGCGCGGGCCGCCTCCCGCGCGCCGGGCCTGGCGTGCGTCTTCTCCACCACGGCCACCAGCGGGCTGCGTACCCGCGCCATCAGCGCGGCGACCTCCAGCGCGGTGTCGTCCGGATCGGCGATCGGCGGCGCGGCCGCCGTGCGCGACAGGCAGTCGCCGACACGGCGGCCCTTGAGCGCCTCGCACAGCCGGTCGGCGTGCTTCTCGTCGACGACGGCGGCAAGCGTCGGGTCCTCGACCACATACGACGGGACCAGCACCTTGATCATTTGGGAAGCGGGCAGAATCGCCTTCGGCTCCCCGTTCTCGTCCAGCACCAGCAGTCCCGGGAGCTTGTGCTCCGCCATCAGCCGGGCCGCCGCCAGGGCGTCGCTGTCGACGGTCACCGACTCGTATTCCACTGCCAGGTCGCGTGCGCGCACGGCCGGCTCCTCATCTGCTCGCAAGTGCTTGAGCACATGCTGTGCTCCCATGCGCTCGAGCGCCGCTCGAATCGTCCCTGCCCCCAGCCTCGTACGCGCCGCGCCCGCAGGCCAGGACATTGACGCGGGACATACGGGCATCGGCGCCCGGGTCGGCGACCGGGGCGGCGCAGGTCGGCGGCCCGGGGCGAGCCGCTCAGGCCGCCGCGAAGTACCGCAGCCAGACGTACCCCACCGAGATCAGCACGGTGACGGCGGTGACGACCAGTCCGTACCGGGTGAACTGCCAGAAGCCGATCGGCTGGCGGTTGCGTTCGGCGATGCCCAGGACGACGACGTTGGCGCTCGCGCCGATCGCCGTGGCGTTGCCGCCGAGGTCGGCGCCGAGGGTGAGGGCCCACCACATGACGTGGTCGCGGGCGCCGCCCATCTCCTGCACCAGCTCGCCCGTGATGGGGGCCATCGTGGCGACGTAGGGGATGTTGTCCACGATGCCCGACAGGACGGCGGAGGCGCCGAGCATGAGCATCGAGCCGCCGAGTTCGGCGTCGCCGATGAGGTCGGCGAGCGCACGCGAGACAGTGCTGATGACGCCGGTGTCGATGAGGCCGCCGATCATGATGAAGAGCCCGGCGAAGAACGCCAGCGTGGGCCATTCGACCTCGGCGAGCACCTCGGTGGTCTCCACGGAGGAGACGGCGATCAGCAGCCCGGCGCCGAGGAGGGCGACGACGCTCGGCGCGTAGTGCAGCACCGGGTGCAGCACGAACCCCGCGACGACGAGGGCGAGGACGGCGAGGCCCTGCACGAGGAGCCGCGGGTCGCGGATCGCCTCCCGCTCCTCCAGCGCCATGACCTCGGCGGCGCGGTCCTCGTCGTAGAGGAAGGACTTCCGGAACATGACGCGGCACAGGAGCACGAGTACGACGGTGAGCAGCGCGGACAGCGGCGCGAGGTGGACCAGGAAGTCGTTGAAGGTCAGTCCGGCCCGGCTGGCGATGATGATGTTGGGCGGGTCACCGACCAGCGTCGCGGTGCCGCCGATGTTGGAGGCGAAGACCTCGGCCATCAGGAACGGCGCGGCGGGCAGCGCCAGACGCTCGCAGACCAGCAGCGTGACGGGGGCGACCAGCAGCACGGTGGTGACGTTGTCGAGGAGCGCCGACGCCACGGCCGTGATCACGATGAGCATCACCATGACCCGGAACGGTCTGGCCCGGGCACGCTTGACGGCCCAGATCGCCAGGTACTCGAACATCCCGGTCTTCTTCAGCACGCCGACGATCGCCATCATGCCGAGCAGCAGGAAGATGACGTTCCAGTCGACCCCCGAGCGCTCGGAGTAGAAGGCGGAGGCGTCGTCGGTCGCCCCGATGGCGAGCATCAGCCCTGCGCCGCCGAGCGCGGCGGCCACACGGTGGATCTTCTCGCTGATGATGAGCGTGTACGTCGCGACGAAGACGGCCACCGCTGCCCAGCTGTGCCAGGCGTTCACGCCGACGCGCCCGCGTCGTCCGGGACGGTCAGCAGCGCCATCGGTGACTCCTCTGCTCGGCTGGACATCGACTCGCGTGAGAATCGATCTTGCCCGCCGATCAGACTTCCCGGCACACCATGCATCAATTTACTTGACGCGGCGTTGTGAGGCGCCTGGGCGCGTGCCGGTCAGGGCAGCGCCCCACAGGGGCGCGGGGCTGTATCGATTTGCGGCTCCGCCGCGTGGGCGCGACGAGCCACGACGGCGCCGCAGCGAACCGACGACACATCGCGGCACTGGCCGCCAGAGGCGCGGGGTGATCAGGCGCGTGCTGTTCAGGTGCACGGCGATCAGGGCGCATGGCGCCCTGGCCGTGCGCCGTTCCGGGCACACGGGGACGGGTCAGGACGCGTGCGTCCGCCGCCGGGTCCGTCGGCCGAGGAGTTCCGCGAGGCCGTGCCGCGTGGCGGCCAGCACGACGCGGTCCTCGGGGCGCAGCACATGGCCGGGGTGCAGATTCCAGACCAGTTCCGACGGGCGGCCGCCCGAGTACGGCGAAGGGGCGGCGGACAGGTCGGGCAGCCGTTCGCCGGGGGCGGCCGTATCGAGGGCGAGCACCCGCCAGGCGCCGGGCCGGAAGGCCTCCTCGACCGTCCGGCCCTCGAGCTGCGGATGGCCGGCCACGTCGACGGCGGCGACCAGCAGCACCTGCCGCTCGACGGGGATCGCACCCAGGACCTGACGCCCCATCATGGCCCCGGCGAAGGCGGGCGCGGCGAGGTGCGAGACGCTGCGGCTGCGGGTCAGCGCGCCCGGGTGCGCGGCGCGCAGGGTGCGGTAGACGGCGGTCGCGAAGTCGTCGTCGTACAGGCGCAGGGACACGCGCAGGTCGGGCCGGACCGACCGGGCGACCAGCGCCGCCTCGAGGTTGGTGGTGTCGGAGCTGGTGACCGCGAGCAGGGAGTGGGCCCGGCCGATCTTGGCGGCCTCCTGGACGCCCTCGTGCGTGATGTCGCCAAGGATCACCGGGACGCGCAGCCGCCGGGCCAGGGCGAGGCCCCGCGCGTCCGGGTCGGACTCCACGCACACGACGGGGATGTCGAGTTCGCGCAGCCGCGCCAGCACCCGGGTGCCGATCTTGCCGAGGCCGAGGAGCACGACATGGCCGGACAGCCCGCGCGGCGGCCGGCGCAGCGCGGTGCCGCTGCGGAACGTGCCCAGCGCCTCCAGTACGGCGGCGAACAACACCGGAAGCAGCAGCAGACCCACGAGCCCGGACAGCAGTTGGAGCACCTTGCGGCCGGTCCCCTCGTCCACCGCCGGGTCGTTGATGCCGAACAGGTCGAGGAGCGTCAGATACGTCGCGTGCAGAGGACTCTCACCGGTCGTCAGCATCGCCGCCACCGCGAGGGCGACCACGCTGCCCACCAGGGCGGCAAAGGACACGCGCAGCCGGCGCGACAGCAGCGAGGCGAAGGGCGCGCTGCGTCCGGCGGGCAGGGCCGGGCCCGAGTACGACACCGTCTCCAGTACGACCGTGCCGCGCGCGGTCGCGGAGGCCACCGACCGTTCGTCGGGCAGCAGCATGGGCCCCTCCGCCCCGCTGCCCTCCGCGCCCTCGCTGCCCGCCGGGTCCGTGGCGGTCGCCGAGAGCAGTGCCAGGGTGCACAGCCCGGGGTCGGCCACCTCGCCGGGTGCCGGCGGGGTGCGCTCCACCGACCGCAGCAGCAGCCCGTCGGCCTGGACGACCTTGCTGGTACCGGCCACGGCGGTGGCGGCCAGGGCCGGTGCGGCGGTGTCGGCGTCCGACAGCACCGTGGTCGACGCGTCGTGCGGTTCGGCGTCCGGTCCGGGCGCCGCCAGGGCGGCCGCCTGGTCGAGGAGGGCCTCCAGGTGCTGGCCGAGCCGGCGGTTGTAGAGGCGGATCACCAGGCGCAGCCGCGGGTTGAGGCGCCGCGCTGTCAGGGCGGCACGGATGTTCGTCTCGTCGTCGTCATGGACGAGGGCGAGTGCCGCCGCGTGCTCCACGCCCGCCTCGGCCAGGACCGCCTCCGTCGGCTCGGCGGCCTCCAGCAGCCGCTCGGGCGGGGCGGGTTCGCCGTCGCGGGCAGCGCCGTTCGCATCACCGCCGCTGGAGGTCGCGCCGTTGCCGACGCCGCGGTTGCCGGCCTGGCCGTTACCGGCGCGGCCGTTGCCGGACCGCCCGGTGGCGGCTGTGGCGCCGGTGGGCCCGCCATCGCCCGCGGGCCCACCGTTGCCTGCCGTGCCGTTGCCTGTCGTCCGCGTCACCGCCGCTGACACGCGCTCGAGCAGCGATGAGCCGCGCGCCCGTCCCACGACGGGCGGCAGCCCGCTCCGCCCGGCCGGCGGGACGACCAACGTGACCTGCTCGCCGTACAGGCCGCGGAGCTCCGCGGCGAGCCGGTGGGCCAGCGCGTCGTCGCCGCAGACCACCATGTGGCCGGCGGCGGGCATGGACGCGGTCTGCTGAGGCGGGAGGCTGGGCATGATCAGCAAGACTGCCGCAGACGGCTCACCGGTTCCACCGAAACCGGCGAACAGGCGCGCGAACGCACCCAAGTCGTGCGTCTCGAACGCCCAAGTCGTGCGTCTCTAACGCACCCAAGTCGTGCGTCTCACGGCGAACGTGGCCGAGCACCCGCGGCGCCCCGAGGGAGCACCCGGCGGCGCTCCCGGAGGGAGTACCGGGCGGCCGCGCCCCGGCTACTCGCCGACAAGCCCCTTCGCGTCCCTCGCCAGAGCCGTCAGACGCGAGATCGCCCGGAAGTACTTCTTCCGGTATCCGCCGCGCAGCATCTCCTCGCTGAAGAGCTGGTCGAAGGGCAGACCGGAGGCCAGCACGGGGACCTCGCGGTCGTACAGCCGGTCGGCGAGTACGACGAGGCGCAGCGCCGTCGACTGGTCGGGCACCGGCTGGACGTCCGTGAGGCAGACCGCCTTCACGCCGTCCGTCAGCGCGCCGTACCGGCTGGGGTGCACGCGCGCGAGATGGTCGAGCAGATGCGGGAAGTCGTCCAGCGAGGCGTCCGGCGTGGCATACGCGGCCCGCGTGACCTGGTCGTCGGAGAACGGCGCGGGTGCCTCGGGAAGGCCGCGGTGGCGGTAGTCCTCGCCGTCGATCCGCAGAGGCCGGAAGTGCGCGGACAGGCCCTGTATCTCGCGGAGGAAGTCGGCAGCCGCGAACCGGCCCTCGCCCAGCTTGCCGGGCAGCGTGTTCGACGTCGCGGCGAGCGCCACGCCCGCGTCGACCAGCTTGCCGAGCAGCGTGGAGACCAGCACCGTGTCGCCCGGGTCGTCGAGCTCGAACTCGTCGATGCAGAGCAGGCTGTGACCGCTGAGCGTCTGCACGGTCTGCTGGAAGCCGAGCGCACCCACCAGATTGGTCAGCTCGACGAACGTGCCGAACGCCTTCCGCTCGGCGGCCGCCGGAGTGGCGTGCCACAGCGAGGCCAGCAGATGCGTCTTTCCGACGCCGTACCCGCCGTCGAGGTACACACCGCGCGGACCGGACGGCACGGCCGGCTTCGCCCGTCCGCCGAACCACCTCCGCTTACCGCTCCCGGAGGCGTGCGCCCCGCCCAGACCGGCCGCGAAGCCGCTCAGGACCTGCACCGCCTCGCGCTGGCTGGGCTGGTTCGGGTCCGGAATGTACGTATCGAAGCGCACGGAGTCGAAGCGCGGCGGCGGCACCATCTCGGCGACGAGCCGGTCCGCGGGGACGTGCGGCTCGCGGGCGCACAGGGACAGCGGGGCCGCTTCGGCTATCGGGCTGTGCCCGCGGGCGGCTGTGGAGGACGACACGCTTCCCCACTCTAAGGGCCGTGGAAGACTGATCGACATGCGACGCCTGTTCCCTGTGACCGACGAGACAGCAGACCGTACGCGCTCCATGGCGGACGGTACGGATTCCGCGGCGGACCGTACGGGTTCCGCGGCCGTCCGTGCGCGTTCTGCGGCGGACCGCCCGGGCTCCCCGGAGTCCGCCGACCGCGAGTGGGGGCTGGAGGAGCTCGCCGAGGCGTACGCGTACCCGGAGGAGCGGGACGTGTGGCTGCGCGCCAACATGGTGTCGACGCTCGACGGAGCCGCCCAGTACGAGGGCCGTTCGGCGCCCATCTCGTGCGAGACCGACATGCGTATCTTCGGCACGCTGCGCGGGCTCGCGGACGCCGTGGTCGTGGGCGCGGAGACTGTCCGCCTGGAGGGTTACCGGCCCGCACGCGCGCGTGAGGCCTTCGCCGCGCGTCGGGCCGCGGCAGGGCAGGGGCCGGCGCCCGCCATCGCGGTCGTCAGCGCCGGCCTGGAGCTGGACTTCTCCCTCCCCCTCTTCGCCGAGCCGCTCGTCCCCACGCTCGTGGTGACGGGCGCGGCGGCGCCCCCGGCGCGACTGCGGGCGGCGGAGAAGGCGGGCGTCGAGGTGGTGATCGCCGGCGAGGGGGCGGGCGCGGAGCCCGCCCGGATCGTACGGGCCCTCGCCGACCGCGGCCTCAGGCGCCTGCTGACGGAGGGCGGACCGCGCCTGCTCGGTCAGTTCGTGGCCGCTGACGCCCTTGACGAGCTGTGTCTGACGCTGTCCCCGATGCTGGCCGCGGGGGCGGCACAGCGCATCGTCGGAGGGCCCGAGGTGGATGTGCTGAAACGATTCTCCTTGGCCTCTCTGTTGGAGGACACTGGATTCCTCTTCGCTCGCTACCGTCGTAACCGACACGCAGTGGAATGATTCGTTCCGCTTTGTCTTCGCAGGCAAACTGAATCTTGGAGACCCCGTGCAGAGGCGGGGCGGGATGGTTTCCGAAGGGGCACTTCGCGGCCCATGGAGGAGAGGGCTCCTGTCGTGTTCACGAGCGTATTGATGATCGAGAAGGCCCTGACATCCGCCGACGTGGAGTTCATCACCACCTTGCACGGTGACGAGGGGGCCTCCTTCCATGTGCTGCTGCAGCCGCGCGGCGAGCAGGCGGACCGCCTGCTGCGCGCGATCGACGACATCGCGATGGGCGAGCTCGACGAGGCCGCCCACGAGCACGAGACCCCTGAGGGCAAGGATGCGGCGGCCGTGGGCCGGCAGGCCCTCGAGGTCTCCCTCGCCGCCCTGCGCGCCTCGGGCTGCGCCGCGGAGGGGCGGCTGGTCGAGGACCATCCGCTCGACGCGCTCAAGACGCTCGTCGAGGAGACGGAGGCCGACGAGGTCATCGTGCTGACCGATCCCCACTATGTGGAGGAGTTCTTCCATCGCGACTGGGCGTCGCGGGCGCGGCACAAGGTGGGGGTGCCGGTGCTGAAGCTGTTCTCGCACAAGAAGGCGTAGGGGTACGGGTTTTTGGTGGGGACGTTGTCCCTGGGGGACGTTGTTCCGGTGCGCGCGCGGCTTGCGGACGGTGGTCGGCTGGTGCGCCACCTGCCGGTGGGTGGGTCGGGGCCGCGCCGGGATGTACGTCCTCGGTCTGGCGCCAGGCCGTACGTC
>NZ_LOHS01000041.1 GCF_001642995.1 Streptomyces jeddahensis | reverse complement strand
CAGCGCCGATGGTACTGCAGGGGGGACCCTGTGGGAGAGTAGGACGCCGCCGAACTATTGTTGAGAAAGCCCCTGTACCGGGAAACCGGCACAGGGGCTTTCTGCATTTACTCATTTTCTCCCGCCTCAGGAGTCTTGCGTTCGAGCTGTTCGATACCCCTCTGCACAGCCGGGCGAAGGGTGACGGTAAAGTCAGGGGGCATCGTAGGCACGTTCCCACAGGAGGCCCCCGGGTGGAGGTCCAGGAGACCCGCGTCCAGACAGACCGGGTCCTCACCATCCCGAACATCCTCAGCATGGCGCGTCTCCTAGGGGTGCCCCTCTTCCTGTGGCTGATCCTCAGGCCGGAGTTCGGCGGCCCCAAGAGCGACGGCTGGGCGTTGCTCGTACTGGCGCTCAGCGGTGTCAGCGACTATCTCGACGGCAAGCTCGCGCGACGCTGGAATCAGATCAGCAGTCTCGGCCGGCTACTCGACCCCGCGGCCGATCGTCTTTACATTCTGTCGACGCTGGTCGGTCTTACCTGGCGGGAGATTCTTCCGATCTGGTTGACCGCTGTACTTCTGGCGCGAGAGCTGGTTCTGCTGGTGATGGTGGGCGTCCTCAGGCGCCACGGCTATCCGCCGCCGCAGGTCAACTTCCTGGGCAAGGCCGCAACCTTCAACCTGATGTATGCCTTCCCGCTACTTCTTCTCAGTGACGGAAGTAGCTGGATCTCCTCACTCGCTGCTATTTTCGGATGGGCGTTCGCAGGGTGGGGTACAACGCTCTACTGGTGGGCAGGGATCCTCTATGTGGTTCAGGTCCGCCGACTAATCAGGGCGGACGCCATGGCCGATTGAGCTCGCCTGCAAGGCGGCCGTAGAGGCTTGATGGCCCGTACCTGACATATGCGGGCCAATACGGACGGGTGCAGTCGGCTAGACCGTCGTCTCTTCAAGGAGGACGCTTCCGACATGAAGGCCGTCGTGATGGCCGGAGGTGAAGGCACACGTCTTCGCCCCATGACCTCGAGCATGCCCAAGCCGCTCCTGCCTGTGGCAAATCGCCCGATTATGGAGCATGTGCTTCGGCTACTCAAGAAGCATGGGCTTACCGAGACCGTGGTCACCGTTCAGTTCTTGGCGTCGCTCGTCAAGAACTACTTCGGAGACGGTGAAGAGCTCGGCATGGAGCTCACCTATGCGAACGAGGAGAAGCCACTCGGTACAGCCGGGAGCGTGAAGAACGCCGAGGAAGCGCTGAAGGACGACGCGTTCCTTGTGATTTCCGGTGATGCGCTGACCGACTTCGACCTCACGGAGCTCATCAATTTCCACAAGGAAAAGGGCGCGCTCGTCACCGTATGCCTCACTCGCGTGCCCAACCCGCTGGAGTTCGGTATCACCATTCTCGACGAGAGCGGCAAGGTCGAGCGCTTCCTCGAGAAGCCGACCTGGGGCCAGGTCTTCTCGGACACGGTGAACACGGGCATTTACGTCATGGAACCGGAGGTGTTCGACTACGTAGAGGCGGACGTTCCGGTCGACTGGTCCGGCGATGTCTTTCCCCAGCTCATGAAGGAGGGAAAGCCGGTCTACGGGTATGTCGCGGAGGGGTACTGGGAGGACGTCGGTACGCACGAAAGCTACGTCAAGGCGCAGGCCGACGTGCTCGAGGGCAAGGTCGACGTCGACATCGACGGATTCGAGATCTCGCCCGGAGTGTGGGTCGCCGAGGGTGCCGAGGTGCATCCCGACGCCGTGTTGCGCGGGCCGCTGTACATCGGCGACTACGCCAAGGTCGAGGCCGGCGCGGAGATCCGCGAACACACCGTCGTGGGGTCGAACGTCGTCGTGAAGAGCGGTGCCTTCCTGCACAAGGCCGTCGTTCACGACAACGTGTACGTCGGCCAGCAGAGCAATCTGCGTGGCTGTGTGATCGGCAAGAACACCGACATCATGCGCGCCGCACGGATCGAGGACGGGGCCGTCATCGGCGACGAGTGCCTCATCGGTGAGGAATCGATCGTGCAGGGCAACGTCCGGGTCTACCCGTTCAAGACCATCGAGGCCGGCGCATTCGTCAACACCTCCGTGATCTGGGAGTCCCGCGGTCAGGCCCATCTGTTCGGCGCGCGAGGTGTCTCCGGCATCCTCAACGTCGAGATCACCCCTGAGCTCGCCGTGCGGCTCGCCGGAGCGTATGCGACGACGCTCAAGAAGGGCTCGACCGTCACCACCGCCCGAGACCACTCCCGAGGAGCTCGAGCGCTCAAGAGGGCGGTCATCTCCGCGCTGCAGGCCAGCGCCATCGAGGTGCGGGACCTGGAGAACGTACCGCTGCCCGTGGCCCGGCAGCAGACCGCGCGAGGCAGCGCCGGCGGCATCATGATCAGGACCACGCCTGGGGTGCCGGACTCCGTCGACATCATGTTCTTCGACGGCCGCGGGGCCGACTTGTCCGCGGCCGGCCAGCGGAAGCTGGACCGCGTTTTCGCGCGTCAGGAGTACCGGCGTGCGTTCCCCGGGGAGATCGGCGACCTGCACTTCCCGTCGAGCGTCTTCGACTCGTATACGGGCTCGCTGCTCCGGAACGTCGACACGACCGGGATCGCCGAGTCGGGGCTGAAGGTCGTCGTCGACGCGTCGAACGGCAGCGCGGGTCTCGTCCTGCCCAGCCTCCTCGGAAAGCTCGGCGTCGACTCGCTGACCATCAATCCCGGCCTCGACGAGTCCCGGCCTACGGAGTCCGCCGAGACGCGGAGGTCCGGGCTGGTTCGGCTCGGGGAGATCGTCGCATCGGCGCGTGCGGCCTTCGGCGTGCGGTTCGACCCGGTGGGCGAGCGGCTGTCGCTGGTCGACGAGAAGGGCCGGATCGTGGAGGACGACCGGGCACTGCTCGTCATGCTGGATCTGGTCGCCGCGGAGCGGCGCAGCGGGCGGGTCGCGCTTCCGGTGACGACCACGCGTATCGCAGAGCAGGTGGCCGCGTACCACGGGACGCAGGTTGCGTGGACCACGACGTCGCCCGACGATCTGACCCGTGTCGGAGCCGAGGACGGCACGATCTTCGGTGGCGACGGGCGCGGCGGCTTCATCGTGCCCGAGTTCAGCAGCGTCTTCGACGGCACGGCGGCGTTCGTACGGCTGATCGGGCTCGTGGCGCGTACGCAGCTCACGCTCAGCCAGATCGACGCCCGGATCCCGCGCGCCCATGTGCTTCGGCGGGACCTGGCCACGCCGTGGGCCGTCAAGGGCCTCGTGATGCGGCGCGTGGTGGAGGAGGCCGGTGACCGGTCCGTGGACACGACCGACGGCGTACGTGTCGTCGAGGCGGACGGCCGCTGGGTGATGGTCCTTCCCGACCCCGCTGAGGCCGTCACGCACCTGTGGGCGGAAGGGCCCGACGACGCGTCCGCGCAGGCGCTCCTGGATGAGTGGTCGGCCGTCGTGGACAGCGCAGGCCGCTGACCGATCATGTGCCGGACAGCGCCCGTACGGGGTGCTGTCCGGCACACCGGTGGGGCCGTTCGGAGGTAGCGCCACCGACGTGCGACGATGTGCGGCATGCCGCAGCAGCCCCCCATTCGGAGCACCCCCGCGCGCCCGTCGCGTCCGGACGCCTCCATGTCGCTGCTCACCAACGTCATGGACCACAGCCTCGACGACGGATACGCCGAGGCAGCGGCCCGGAGGAACGCGACGGGCGACAGCCGCCTGCCCCGCACCCTGCGCGCGAAGCTCGGACTCGCCCTGGGACTGGTGCTCGCTGCGCTCGTGGTGACCGTGGGCGCCGCGCAGGCCCGGGTGGCCGCTCCGGTCGTGGCGAAGGAGCGCGAGGAGCTCATCGACCGCATCGAGCAGGAGACGGCCGCGGCCGACAAGCTCGAGAGCAGTGTCGACACCCTGCGGGACGACGTGAGCCGACGGCAGCGGGAGGCGCTGCGGACGCAGGGCGGCGACCAGGGCGAACTGGTAGGCCTTCTCTCGGGGGCGACCGCGGTGCACGGCCCGGGCCTGAAGCTGGTCGTCGACGACGCCAAGGAAGCAGACACATCCGCAGGGGGCGGCCCGCGCCAGACCTCGGGCTTCTCGGACACCGGGCGGGTGCGCGACCGGGACCTGCAGCGCGTCGTGAACGGCCTGTGGCAGTCCGGCGCGGAAGCCGTCGCGATCAACGGGCAGCGGCTCACGGCACTGTCCGCGATCCGGGCCGCGGGTGAAGCGATCCTGGTCGACAACAAGCCGCTGGCGCCGCCGTACTCGGTGCTGGTGGTGGGGGACGGCAACAGGCTGAGCACCCGGTTCCACAACAGCGCCGACGGCCAGTACCTGCACGTCCTCCAGGAGAACTTCGGGATCCGGACCAGCGTCTCCGTCGAGGACGACGTCCGGCTGCCCGCCGCACCGAGTGTCATCGTTCGAACAGCACAGCCGAAGGCAGGGAAGGGCACATCGTGATCGCCGTACTGGGCCTCGTCGTGGGAGTCGTGGTCGGACTGCTGGTCCGCCCCGAGGTTCCGGCGGTGGTCGAGCCGTATCTTCCGATCGCCGTGGTCGCGGCGCTCGACGCCGTCTTCGGAGGCCTGCGGGCGATGCTCGACGGGATCTTCGACGACAAGGTCTTCGTGGTGTCGTTCCTGTCGAACGTCGTGGTCGCCGCGCTGATCGTGTTCCTCGGCGACAAGTTGGGCGTCGGCTCGCAGCTGTCCACCGGGGTCGTCGTGGTCCTCGGTATCCGCATCTTCTCCAACGCTGCCGCGATCCGTCGGCACGTGTTCCGGGCGTGAGGCCGATGAGCGAGGACAAGACGGCGGAGCAGCAGCCGCGCAACGAACTTCCCCGTGAGGTCCTGGAGGCCGGGCCCTCAGAGGCTTCTGAGGCAATTGAGACTGTGGGGACGCAGGAGACTCGACGTAAGGTCGCCGACGAGTCACCTGAGATGCCCCAAGCCTCTGTGGGACCTTCCGGCGCCGAGGCGTCCGCTGCTGCGGACGAGATGCCGGAGCCTTCCCCGACCGGACGGCAGCGGCTGATGCAGAGCCTGTGGCCGCCGCGCGTCAGCCGGGCACAACTCATCGTCGCGCTCCTGCTGTTCGTGCTCGGTCTCGGACTGGCCATCCAGGTCCGTTCCAACAGCGACAACAGCGCGCTGCGCGGGGCACGCCAGGAAGATCTCGTACGCATCCTCGATGAACTCGACGACCGTACGCAGCGTCTTGAAGATGAGAAGCGGCGTCTCGAGAACCAGCGCACCGAGCTGGAGACCAGCTCGGACCAGGCCGAGGAGGCCCGCAAGCAGACCGTGGAGAAGGAACGCCAACTCGGCATTCTCGCGGGCACGGTTGCGGCGCAGGGACCCGGTATCACGCTGACCATCAGCGACGCGAAGGGGACGATCGAGGCCGACATGCTGCTCGACGCCATCCAGGAGCTGCGCGCGGCCGGGGCCGAGGCCATCCAGATCAACGACGTCCGGGTGGTCGCCGGGACCTATCTCGCCGATGCGGACGGCGGTGGTGTGAGCGTCGACGGGAACAAGATCAGCCAGCCGTATCGTTTCAAGGTCATCGGCAAGCCGCAGGATCTCGAGCCGGCGCTCAACATCCCCGGCGGCGTGGTGCAGACGCTGGAAAAGGAGCAGGCCACCGTGACGGTGACGCGCGCGGAGAACATCGTCGTGGACGCCTTGCGACCCGCGAAGCGGCCTGACTACGCTCGGTCGTCCTCCCGGTGAAGCCCAGGTGCATGGGGGGTGCCGCGGCAGGGCAGGAGGTTGCGGGGGGTCGGCGCACCGGATGGGTGGTGCGTGGTGGAAACTGTCTGGTGGATACGGACGTTGTGAGGATGTCCGGGTCGGCCGGTGAGTGCAGTCAGGGTTCGTCCTGCCCCACGGGCGGGTCTGTTTCAGTCAAGGGGAATCGCCCGTGAAGTTGTTTGCGAAGTTGTTCGGCAAGAGCGCGCGCCAGGACGGTGGGAGTGCCACCGCCCGGCATCGCGCACCGAGCCATGGTGAGGCCGAGGGGCAGGGCGCCGAGCGCCCGTTGTTCCGTGACGAGGTCGCTGGTCCGGGTGGTGACATTTCGGGCGGTCAGGGCGCGTCTTCTGTTGACCCTGGCGCATCGGGGCGCATAGGTTTCGGGGAACCGTCAACCTCAAGTGCGGGTGGAGGGTTTGCCTCCGGCCCGTATGCACCCAATGCCCCAGGGGGGCAGCCGCGGCAGGAGGGTCCGTCCATGTCGGCCTTGGTATGTACGAGGTGCGGGAACCGGAACGCCGAGGCCAGCCGATTCTGCTCCAACTGCGGCACCCCGCTGCGGGCCGGAGCGGGTGAGCGCCAGTCCGAGACGACCTCGACGATCTCCATCTCGGGTATCGAGGCCTACGACGCCGAGGTCACCGGGCAGACTCCGTCGCCGATGCTGTCTCCCGAGGCCCAGGCGGCGGTCGACGCGCTCCCGTTCGGCTCGGCGCTGCTCGTCGTCCGGCGGGGACCGAACTCGGGCAGCCGCTTCCTGCTGGACGGCGAGCTGACGACGGCCGGCCGGCACCCGCAGAGCGACATCTTCCTGGACGACGTCACCGTGTCGCGTCGCCACGTGGAGTTCCGCCGTGGAGCGGACGGCTTGTTCACGGTCGCCGACGTGGGCAGCCTCAATGGCACGTACGTCAACCGGGAGCGCATCGACTCGGTCGTCCTGTCGAACGGCGACGAGGTCCAGATCGGCAAGTACCGGCTGGTCTTCTACGCGAGCCAGCGGGGCATCTGACCTGTCAGGAAGGTCCATGCTGCAAACACCGAGCGGCGGTGCCGGAAGCGGCACCGCCGCAGCGGAGAGTCGGCTGATGAGCATCGGCGCCGTGCTGAACGTGCTGCGGGACGAGTTTCCCGAGGTCACGATCTCCAAGATCCGCTTTCTGGAGTCGGAAGGCCTCATCGAGCCACAGCGGACCCCGTCGGGCTACCGGAAGTTCAGTCCCGAGGACGTCGAGCGGCTGGGTCACGTCCTGCGGATGCAGCGGGATCACTATCTGCCGCTCCGGGTGATCCGAGAGCATCTGGACGCCCTGGAGCGTGGTGAGTCCGTGCAGCTGCCCTCCGTGGGCAGGCCGCATGACGGCACCGAGGGCGAGAGCCCGGTCGGCGTCCCGACTGCTGCCCGCGTGGGCCGGGCGGAACTCCTGGCGGCCGCCGAGATCGACGAAGAGCAGCTCGCGGAATGGGAGTCCTACGGCCTCATCGCTCCGCTGCCCGACGGCGGATACGACGCGGAGGCGGTGACGATCGCGGCTCTCGTGGTGGAACTGGGCCGCTTCGGGATCGAACCGCGTCATCTGCGCGCGATGAAAGCCGCTGCCGAGCGGGATGCGGGCCTGGTCGACCAGGTGGTCGCTCCGCTGCGGCGGCATCGTAATCCGCAGACCAGAGCGCATGCGGAGGCACGGGCCAGGGAGCTGGCGGGGCTGACGGTGAAGCTGCATGCGGCGCTCGTGCAGACCGCGCTAGGCGTACGCCTCCCCTGATTTCGTACATGCCCGGACGGTGCACGTGGAGTGCTCGACTACCCAAAGGTGCCGGGCACGGCCTAGGGTTGCTGTGTGAACGAGCTCGACGTCGTAGGTGTCCGGGTCGAAATGCCCTCCAACCAACCGATCGTGCTGCTGCGTGAAGTGGGAGGCGATCGTTACCTCCCCATCTGGATCGGTCCCGGGGAGGCGACCGCGATCGCCTTCGCCCAGCAGGGCATGGCGCCCGCGCGACCGCTGACCCACGATCTGTTCAAGGATGTGCTCGACGCGGTCGGCCAGGAACTCAGCGAAGTGCGTATCACGGACCTGCGTGAGGGCGTCTTCTACGCGGAGCTGGTGTTCGCGAGCGGAGTTGAGGTCAGTGCCCGGCCCTCCGACGCGATAGCACTGGCCCTGCGCACCGGGACGCCCATCTACGGCAGCGACGGGGTGCTGGACGACGCGGGGATCGCCATCCCGGACGAGCAGGAGGACGAGGTGGAGAAGTTCCGCGAGTTCCTCGACCAGATCTCGCCCGAGGACTTCGGCACCAACAGTCAGTGAGGGACGCCAACAGCCAGTGAGGGCGGCGAGGCCAGTCAGGGCTCGCCCACCGTGGTCCGCAGCCGTCGCGTTCGGGCCCTGGTCGGCCCGGCACCGGCCCTGGCCGGTGGGTGGCGGCCGCCATCAGCACATTCGGCTAGCCTTTCCCCACGGTGAGGTACGGGAAACCACTCGTAGGGTGATTATCACTCGGCGTGCCGAGTGTGGCGATCGTTGACGCGCCCCTGGTGACTGCCTACCGTCGAGAAGCAGGTCAAGGACGGAGGTCGGCGTGGGAAGCAGCGGCGACGGTACGGCTGGGGGTGGCCCCGGACGGGGTCCGGTGGAGGCGTATCCGCTCCACAGCAGCGCGGCCGACCACACTCCGAAACGGCGGGAAGCGGTGTCAGGTAACGGCGGTGTAGCAGTCGAACAGATTGGCTACCGCGGTCCTACGGCCTGTGCGGCGGCCGGCATCACGTATCGCCAGCTCGATTATTGGGCGCGCACAGGCCTCGTCGAGCCGAGCGTGCGGCCGGCATACGGCTCGGGCAGCCAGCGGCTCTACAGCTTCCGGGACGTCGTCGTCCTGAAGATCGTCAAGCGGTTCCTGGACACCGGTGTGTCCTTGCAGAACATTCGCACCGCGGTGCAGCATCTGCGGGAGCGCGGGTTCCGGGACCTGGAGCGCATGACGCTGATGAGCGACGGCGCGACGGTCTACGAGTGCTCGTCGCCCGACGAGGTGCACGACCTGCTGCAGGGCGGGCAGGGCATCTTCGGGATCGCCGTGGGCGTGGTCTGGCGGGACGTCGAGAGCGCCCTGTCGCAGCTGCACGGGGAGCGCATCGACACAGGGGAGACGCTGGTCGGGCACCACCCCGCCGATGAGCTCGCAAGGCGCCGCAACCGCGCTGTGTGAGCAGTCGCCCGGGCCAGCAGTCGCCCGGGCCGTACACCCCGGCATTGTCAGTGGCGTGAGGCAGCATCGGTGATGTGAGAACCGCGCCCACCATCCTGCATCTGGACATGGATGCCTTCTACGCCTCCGCGGAGCAGGCGGCGAAGCCCAGCCTGCGCGGAAAGGCCGTGGTGGTGGGCGGACTGGGGCCTCGCGGAGTCGTCGCCACCGCGTCGTACGAAGCCCGTGCGTTCGGGGTGCACTCCGCGATGCCCATGGCCCAGGCGCGCAGGCTCGCGCCCAACGCCGCGTATCTGGTGCCCCGGTTCGGGCTGTACCGGGAGATCAGCGAGCAGGTGATGGGGCTGCTGCACCGGCTGTCGCCGCTGGTCGAGCCGCTCAGCCTGGACGAGGCCTTCGTGGACCTTGAGGCCGGGGGCACGGGATGGGACGAGGAATCGGCTCGGGCGACCGGAGAGCGGTTGCGTGCGGACATCAAGGAGCTCACGGGGCTGACCGGGTCCGTGGGGCTCGCCGCGTCGAAGATGCTCGCCAAGATCGCCTCCGAGCAGGCCAAGCCCGACGGCCTCGTGCTGATACGGCCCGGCACGGAACGCGCCCTGCTCGGCCCGATGTCGGTGCGCGTGCTGCCGGGCGTCGGGCCTGCCACCGGAGACCACCTGCGGCGGGCCGGGATCACCACGGTCGAGGAGATCGCCGAGGCCGGTGAGGACGAGCTCGTACGGCTGCTGGGGAAGGCGCACGGAAGCGCCCTGTACGCGATGGCGCTGGCGCAGGACGAGCGGCCCGTGGTGGCCGAGCGGGACGCCAAGTCGGTCTCGGTCGAGGACACGTACGACGTGGACATCCATGACCGCGTGCGGATCCGCCTGGAGGTGCAGCGGCTCGCGGACCGGTGTGTGCAGCGGCTGCGAGGTGCCGGGCGGTCCGGCCGGACGGTGGTCCTCAAGGTGCGGCGGTACGACTTCTCGACGCTCACCCGGTCCGAGACCCTCCGCGGCCCCACGGACGACCCTGCCGTGGTCCGGGAGGCCGCGGGGCGGCTGCTGGAGGCCGTGGACACCACCGGCGGGGTGCGGCTGCTCGGGGTCGGCGTCAGCGGACTCGCCGATTTCACACAGGAGGATCTGTTCGCCCAGGCGGCTGGGGAGCGGGCTGAGGAAACCGAGGACGAGGAAGCGGCGCGGCAGCCGGAAGGGGAGGAGCCGCCGCCGGCCGAGCGGCACTGGCTGGCGGGTCGCGACGTACGGCATGCCGAGTACGGCGCCGGTTGGGTGCAGGGGAGCGGGCTGGGGCGGGTGACCGTGCGCTTCGAGACGCCGGGCTCCCCGCCCGGCCGCGTCCGTACGTTCAGGACCGACGATCCGGACCTGGAGCCGGCGGAGCCGCTGCCGCTCGTACCGGGCAACGGCGGCCATGCCCCGGAACCGGAACCGGGCACCGGGCCGGATGGCGGGGAGGCCGACGGATCGGGAGGTGGCAGAGGCGCGGCGGAGGGAGGCCGTGGCGGCGTCCGGCAGGGCGAAGAGGCCGGTCCGTCCGCCGGCTGTGAGGACGGGGGCGGGCACAGTGCCGGAGAGACCGGAGAGCACCACACCGATGGTGGCGCCGGCACGCGGTAGGACGACGGCGGACACGGCGTCGACGGCGGCGGGATCGCTGCCCTCGGTGCGGACAGGCCCGGGGGCAGGACGTACGACGGGGGCGGAGGCGAAGAGCGCCGCGGGCCCGCCGCGCCACTGGTCCGCGCACCCTCCGCCGCTCGCTCGGATCCTGCCCCGGACAGGCCGGCGGACCCCGCAGGGGAAGGGGCGGGGTCCGCGCGAGTGGGACCGGCGAGCGGCGAAGGTCAGGTGTCCTCCGAGTCCGCCAGGCGGCCGAAGTCGCGGTCAGGGGGCGGGGCGGCACCGGAGTCCGAGACGTCCAGGCCGTAGTGGTGGTAGAGCTGCAGCTCCTGTTCGGGGGAGAGATGGCGGCCCACTCCGAAATCGGGGGCGTCCTTGATGAGAGCGCGTTCGAAGGGGACCCGCAGGGTGCCCTCGACCAGCTCGCTCGGCTCCAGGGGCACGAAGGCGTCCCTGCTGAACAAGCCCGTGCGGATGGCGGCCCACTCCGGGATGCCGGTCGCGTCGTCGAGATAGACCTCGTCGACGGTGCCGATCTTGTGTCCGTTGCGATCGAACGCCTTTCGGCCTATCAAAGTGCGCGGATCGATGTCGGTCTGCACGGGCCCTCCAGCTGCTCGCAACTCATCCGTAAGCACTACGAAAGAGCACATCGGGCTAGGCGGCCACTCGAGGCCTCGGGCGGCGGCACCGGCATGGGCCGCGGCCAGGTCCCGGGCAAGGCCCTCGCTGGTAGGCTGACATCGGCTGCTGACCCCGTGCGGGAGAGTCCTCCGGTCCCGACCGGAGGCGCCGAAGGAGCAAATCCTCCCCGGAATCTCTCAGGCCCCTGTACCGCACGGACGAGGTCACTCTGGAAAGCAGGGCGGGCGTCGACGGCTTCCGCTCTCACCGACGGTGAAAGCCGGCTGACATGTGCGTGCCGGTGAAACTCTCAGGTTGAGATGACAGAGGGGGAGGCCGTCCGGGCACCCGCGCGTGGTGCCCACGAAGGTCGCGTCAGACCAGGAGGCCTCCGCACAATGACCGCCAACCGCATTCCGCTCTCCCAGCTGGAGCAGGGCATCCCGTTCGAGCAGCGGCACATCGGGCCCGACGCCGGGGAACGGGCCAAGATGCTCGCCCAGGTCGGGTACGGCTCGCTCGACGAGCTCACGGCAGCCGCCGTACCCGATGTGATCAAGAGCGCCGATGCGCTGGAGCTGCCCGGTGCGCGGACCGAGGCCGAGGTGCTGGCCGAGCTGCGCTCTCTCGCCGCTGGCAACCAGGTCCTCGACTCGATGATCGGGCTCGGCTACTACGGCACGTTCACCCCGCCGGTGATCCTGCGGAACGTCATGGAGAACCCGGCCTGGTACACCGCCTACACGCCGTACCAGCCGGAGATCTCGCAGGGCCGGCTCGAGGCGCTGCTGAACTTCCAGACGATGGTGGCCGAGCTGACCGGCCTGCCGACCTCTGGTGCCTCGCTGCTGGACGAGGGCACGGCGGCGGCTGAGGCCATGGCGCTCTCGCGTCGCGTCGGCAAGGTAAAGAACGGTGTCTACCTGGTCGACGCCGACGCGCTGCCGCAGACCATCGCCGTGATCGAGACGCGCGCCGAGCCGACGGGTGTCGAGGTCGTCGTCGCCGATCTGTCCGACGGCATCCCGGCCGATGTCGCCGAGCGCGGAGTCGTCGGCGTGCTGCTGCAGTACCCGGGCGCCTCCGGTGCCGTACGCGACCTGAAGCCCGTCATCGACCAGGCGCACGAGCTCGGCGCGATCGTCACCGTCGCCGCCGACCTGCTGGCTCTGACGCTGCTGACATCGCCCGGCGAGCTGGGTGCCGACATCGCCGTCGGCACAACGCAGCGCTTCGGTGTGCCGATGGGCTTCGGCGGCCCGCACGCCGGTTACATGGCGGTCCGCGAGAAGTTCGCCCGCAGCCTGCCCGGCCGTCTGGTCGGCGTCTCGGTCGACGCCGACGGCAACAGGGCGTACCGCCTCGCCCTGCAGACCCGCGAGCAGCACATCCGCCGCGAGAAGGCCACCAGCAACATCTGCACGGCGCAGGTGCTGCTCGCCGTGATGGCGGGCATGTACGCCGTCTACCACGGCCCGGACGGCCTGAAGGCGATCGCGCAGCGCACCCACCGCTACGCCACGATCCTCGCCGAGGGGCTGCGGGCGGGCGGTGTCGAGATCGTGCACGGTGCGTACTTCGACACGCTGACCGCGCGGGTGCCGGGCAAGGCCGCCGAGATCGTCTCCGCGGCCCGTGAGCGCGGAGTCAACCTGCGCCTGGTCGACGCGGACCATGTGGGCATCGCCTGCGACGAGACCACCAAGCGTGCGCAGGTGGGCGCCGTCTGGACGGCCTTCGGTGTCGAGGCGGACATCGAGGCGCTCGACGAGACCGCCGCCGAGGCGCTGCCGGAGTCGCTGCTGCGCACCGACGACTTCCTTGCGCACCCCGTCTTCCACCAGCACCGTTCCGAGACCGCGATGCTGCGCTACCTGCGCAGGCTCGCCGACCGCGACTACGCGCTCGACCGCGGCATGATCCCGCTGGGCTCCTGCACGATGAAGCTCAACGCGACCACCGAGATGGAGCCGGTCACCTGGCCCGAGTTCGGCCAGCTGCACCCATTCGCCCCGGCCGACCAGGCACAGGGCTATCTCACGCTGATCACGGAGCTGGAGGAGCGGCTCGCCGAGGTCACCGGCTACGACAAGGTGTCGCTGCAGCCGAACGCCGGTTCGCAGGGCGAGCTGGCCGGTCTGCTGGCCGTACGCGGCTACCACCGGGCCAACGGCGACGACCAGCGCACCGTCTGCCTCATCCCGTCGTCGGCGCACGGCACCAACGCGGCGAGCGCCGTGATGGCGGGCATGAAGGTCGTGGTCGTGAAGACCGCGGACGACGGCGAGATCGACGTCGAGGACCTGCGCGCCAAGATCGAGCAGTACCGCGACGAGCTCTCCGTACTCATGATCACGTACCCGTCGACGCACGGCGTGTTCGAGGAGCACGTCGCCGACATCTGCGCGGCGGTGCACGACGCGGGCGGCCAGGTGTACGTGGACGGAGCGAACCTCAACGCGCTGGTGGGGCTGGCGAAGCCGGGCCACTTCGGCGGTGACGTGTCGCACCTGAACCTGCACAAGACGTTCTGCATCCCGCACGGCGGCGGCGGCCCCGGCGTCGGCCCGGTCGGCGTCCGCGCGCACCTCGCGCCGTATCTTCCGAACCACCCGCTGCAGCCCGCCGCGGGCCCCGCGACCGGTGTCGGCCCGATCTCCGCGGCGCCGTGGGGCTCCGCCGGGATCCTGCCGATCTCCTGGGCGTATGTGCGGCTCATGGGCGACGAGGGGCTGAAGCGCGCGACGCAGGTCGCCGTGCTGTCCGCCAACTACATCGCCAAGCGGCTCGAGCCGCACTACCCCGTGCTCTACACGGGCCCCGGCGGGCTCGTCGCACACGAGTGCATCATCGATCTGCGCCCGCTCACCAAGACGACCGGAGTGACCGTCGACGACGTGGCCAAGCGCCTCATCGACTACGGCTTCCACGCGCCGACCATGTCGTTCCCGGTGGCCGGGACGCTGATGATCGAGCCGACCGAGAGCGAGGACCTCGGCGAGCTCGACCGGTTCTGCGAGGCGATGATCGCCATCCGCGCGGAGATCGAGAAGGTCGGCTCGGGCGAGTGGCCCGCGGACGACAACCCGCTCAGGAACGCGCCGCACACCGCGGGCGCGCTGGCCTGTGAGTGGAAGCACGCGTACTCCCGCGAGGAAGCCGTCTTCCCCGTGGGCGTCTCGGCCGCGGACAAGTACTGGCCGCCGGTGCGCCGGATCGACCAGGCGTACGGCGACCGGAATCTCGTCTGCTCGTGCCCGCCGCTGGACGCGTACGAGGACTGAGTGCGGGGACCGAGCCGCGCACGCCGCGGCACGGCGACGATGACATGCGTCGGGGCCGGTTCGGAGAGTGTCTCCGGGCCGGCCCCTCATCTGTCCGGACGGCCCTGAACGGCCGTCCTCGACGGTGTCTGCGTACCGCGTCAGGCGGCCGTGACCACCTGACCCGTGCCCAGCGGGCGGTGCGGGGCGATGATCCGGCCGTCCGGCAGCAGCTCACCGGTGTCCTCGAAGAGCAGGACGCCGTTGCAGAGCAGGCTCCACCCCTGCTCCGGGTGGTGCACCACGAGGACCGCGGCCTCGCGGTCGGCGGAGTCTGCTGTCGGGCACGGTGGCTGGTGCTGGCACATGGATGGGATCTTTCGCTGCGATGTGATGTCTGTCCTGCGGCTCGATGTGTTGTTCATGGCCGCCCCCCGTTCAGTTCGGTCCGGAACCAGTGTTGCCCCACGGGCGAGAATCCGCAGGGATTTGGCAGCACCTCTCCTTACAGGTTGATGACGCATCACCCGTGCGGACGGTTCACCCCAACTGCACTGTCCCTTCGGGGGGTTCGGCCTGACCCCACGGGACTAGTCCGGATGGGCCGGTGGGCATGCGCGCGCCCCGCGGCCGGACTACTACGGCAGCGGGGCGCGATGCGGAGCTCTTCAGGCGGCCGGCTGGGCAGGCTGCGTCGGCTGGGTCTGCTGGCCGAGCAGGGGAGCCCGGTTCAGCCGGTGGGCCACGACGGGCAGCAGATCCGCGACGAGGTGCGGACGGTGTGCGGCGATGCCGGGAGGTGCGGGCGCGATCGGCACCAGGACGTCCGTCGCGGCCGGGTGGCCCGTGGCGCCGTCCGCCGTGCAGTCGCCGTGCAGCCACAGGGTGAGCATGTACAGCTCGGGCACGGACAGCAGCCTGGGCTGGTACGGCGTGGCCATGGCCTCCGCTTGGCGCAGTGCCAGCTCGGTGGCCGCGATGTAGGGGCCCTCGAAGAAGTGCGAGAAGGCCCAGCCATCGGGTGTCAGCCTCGTCTCGGCCGCGGCCACCGCACGGTCGCCCGCACGGATCAGGAACCGCCAGCCGGTGAGGGTGGTGGTGGGCGAGGAACCGGCCGGCGTGTCCCGGTCCAGCTCGTGTACGGGCAGGGGCAGTTCGGGTGTGACGGGTCCCTCGACGGAGCGCAGGGACGGGGTGTGGGCCTCGCGGACCGCGGTGGGGGAACCGAGGGCCGTGAGGACGGTGCGAAGCGCGGGCGCGGGTGCCGGGGGAACGTGCAGCGGCATGGTGGGTCGCCTCTCATCCGACAGGCATGGTGGGGCCGGGGAAGGTGCAAACGGCGCTGTGAGCTCGCGGGGTCAGAGGGGGCCGGGGCATCGACCGTGAGCGCCAACTCTCTGCCTCGCCAGCGGAGTTTATACGACAGTTGTTCACGCAGTGTTTCGCCTAGCCGTCCGGCGTATTGCGGGCAAGGCGGTATTCGGTCCGCTTTGAAGAGGTGTTCGTCCCGATTCTCTGGGTAGTCGAGTGCCTGACCTCGCATTCTCTGGCGGAAGCGGACGGCTGAAACTCGTCGGCTATTTCACCAGACAACTGCGAGCGTATCTGCGACTGTGTCATGCCCCGTGAATGTGCCGCGCGGGACATCTGCGCCGAGCGTACCGGGTCATGGGCCGGTCCAGGGGCGTTATCGATCAATTGCCTGGGCATCATCCCCGGGGACACTGCGGCCGATCTTTCGGCTGCCCATGCGAGGAGGGATGCTTCCATGGGGGAGAAGGTCGAGGCGGCCGCGTTCGACCTGGCCGATCGGCAAGAGTACCGGAGGAAGCTCCGGCAGTGCCTGGCGGGGCTGGCGCGTCTCCTGGAGGAGAAACGGTTCGACCGGCCCAGGAACCTGATGGGTCTGGAGATCGAGTTGAATCTCGTCGGGTCCGACGGGCTGCCGAGAATGATGAATGCTGAAGTTCTCAGGCGCATCGCCAGTCGCGATTTCCAGACCGAACTGGGAATGTTCAATCTGGAAGTAAACATAGCCCCGCACCGATTGGAGAGCCGCGTTCTCGACCGGCTGGCCGAGGAGCTGCGGACCGCACTCGCATATGCCGACCGCAAAGCCAACGAGGTCGATGCCGGCATCGCGTTGATCGGCATTCTGCCGACCCTCGGACGCCATCACCTCGTCTCCGGAAACCTCTCCGACGTCGATCGCTACATGCTCCTCAACCAGCAGATCGTGGCGGCCCGCGGAGAGGACTTCGCCCTCGATATCGAGGGCGTGGAACATCTCGTATGCAGCTCGGCCTCCATAGCGCCGGAAGCGGCCTGCACATCCGTGCAGCTCCATCTGCAGGTCACACCCCAGCGGTTCGCGGACGTGTGGAACGCGGCGCAGGCCGTGGCGGCGGCGCAGATCGCCGTGGGTGCGAATTCCCCGTTCCTGTTCGGGCGCGAGCTGTGGCGGGAGTCCCGCATCCCGCTGTTCCTGCAGTCCACCGACACCCGCCCGCCCGAGCTGCAGGCCCAGGGCGTGCGGCCGCGTACCTGGTTCGGGGAACGGTGGATCAACGACGCGTACGAACTCTTCGAGGAGAACCTGAAGTACTTCCCCGCGCTGCTCCCCCTCCCCGATGACGAGGACCCCCTGAGCGTCCTGGACGAGGGCGGGGTGCCGCGGCTCGCCGAGCTCGTGCTGCACAACGGCACCGTCTACCGCTGGAACCGGCCGGTCTACGGCATCGCCGACGGCGTCCCCCACCTGCGTGTGGAGAACCGCGTACTGCCCGCGGGCCCCACGGTCACCGACGTCGTCGCCAACGCCGCGTTCTACTACGGCGTCGTACGGGCGCTGGCCTCGGACGCGCGGCCCGTGTGGACCCGGCTGCCGTTCGAGGCCGCGGCTGCCAACTTCGAGACGGCATGCCGCCACGGCATCGAGGCGGAGCTGGAGTGGCCGCGCCCCGGTCGGCGCGGCGGTACCGCCAAGGTGCCGGCGGTGACCCTCGTACGTGATGAGCTGCTGCCGCTTGCCGCCGCGGGTCTCGACGCGTGGGGCGTCGAGGCCGCCGACCGCGACTTCTACCTCGGCGTGATCGAGGAGCGGTGCCGTCGGCGGGTCAACGGGGCGAGCTGGCAGGCGGCCACGTTCCACCGCGCGCTGGAGCGCGGCCTCGACCGGGACGCCGCGCTCGCCGCCACCACACGGCGCTACTGCGAGCTGATGCGCGGCGGCGAGCCGGTGCACACCTGGCCGGTGGGGCTGGCTGCGGCGGTGCCGACGGGGTGACGCCTGCGGCGGGCTTCTCCCCCAACCCGCCCCTTCCCGAACCTGGGCTGCCGCGCCGGACTCCGCTCTTCGTAGCCCAGCCTGCTCTTCCTGACTGCACGTCCGCGACCCCCTACGCCTCGCGTGCGGTCACACGGATGTCCATGCAGTTCCCGTCGGAGGTGACGTCCTTGTCGTGGACGTATCCGGCGGCCGAGCGCAGGGCGGGGGCGACGTCGGGGGAGGCGACCACGTTCAGGTGCACCGTGTTGTCGTCGCAGGAGCTGCCGAACCACAGCAGGCCGCCGTGCCCGCGGCGACGCCCAGCACCAGGACCGTGGCGATGGCCACGGCACGGCGGCGGGCGCGAGGAGGGGACTCGATGCCGGGTGTCCCATACTCGTCGGGCAAGCTGTGACGTCCCATGGCGGTGGTGCCCCTCCTTGAAAGCTCTTGATAAGCCTTGAGCGGTAGAGCAAGGAAAAGGGGGAGGTACGCCTCCACAGCGTCCGTCCCCCCGGCCGGTCGCGCACGATCTTCGTACCTGCTTTCGAGACCCTAGCGGGACGGCGGCGGGGATGAGGCGGGATTAGTCAACTGGAGGCAGGAGTGCAGGCGGAGGCGGGGCCGATGGCCGGTTCATGTCCGGTGGAACGGCCGTCACGGCGGATCTTCCGGGACGAGACGCTGCTCGTTCTGGGGCTTTCGCTCGGTGCGAGCGGTGTGTCCGCGCTGATCAGCTTTGTCGGTTCGGTCACCAAGCCCGGGGGCCTGAAGGACCAGGCGGCCACGATGAACGCCTCGGCCGCTCCGGGCCGTCCATGGCTTGATCTCGCATGGCAGCTGTTCGGCATCGCGACCGCGCTGGTGCCCGTCGTGCTGGTCGCGCACTTCCTCCTGCGGGAGGGCGCTGGGCTGCGCACGATCGGCTTCGACCGCTCCCGGCCCTGGACCGATCTGGGCCGCGGCGCCGTGATCGCCGCGGTGATCGGCAGTACGGGCATCGCCTTCTACCTGGCGGCACGCGGCCTGGGCTTCAACCTGACGGTGGTGCCGGAGGCGCTGCCCGACGTGTGGTGGAAGTACCCCGTGCTCATCCTGGCGGCGATCCAGAACGCCGTCCTGGAGGAGGTGATCGTGGTCGGCTATCTGCTGCGCCGGCTCGGCCAGCTGGGGTGGACGCCGGTCGCCGCGCTGGCGGGCAGCTCGGTGCTGCGCGGCTCGTACCACCTCTACCAGGGTGTCGGCGGGTTCGTCGGCAACATGGCGATGGGCGTCGTCTTCGTGCTCCTGTACCGGCGGTGGGGCCGGGTCGGACCGCTGGTGGTCGCCCACTCGCTGCTCGACATCGGGGCGTTCGTCGGGTACGCGCTGCTGGCCGGGAAGGTGGGGTGGCTGCCTACGGCGTGACCGCATGACCGCATGCCGGCACGACGTGCAGCGTGACGGCATCACGTGCTGCGCGTCGGCATCACCTCCGTGGGGACGTACGGCGTTGCTCGTACGCCCCCGCCGCACCGTGCGGTCAGCGCTGTGAGGTGCTGTGCTGTGCTGTGAGGAAGGTGCAGTCAGGCGAGGAGCTCGCCGTCGATGACCGTGACCGCGCGGCCGGTCAGCAGTGTGCGGTCTCCCTGTACGTCCGTGCGGACCAGGCCCGAGCGGGCCGAGGCCTGGAGGCCCGTCAGCTCGGTACGGCCCAGGCGCTCGGACCAGAAGGGTGCGAGTGCCGTGTGTGCACTGCCCGTGACCGGGTCCTCGTCGATGCCGACGCGTGGGAAGAAGCAGCGCGAGACGAAGTCGTAGCCGCGGGCCGGGTCTTCGGCGCGGGCCGTCGCGATGATGCCGCGCTCCGAGTGCTCGACCAGGGCCTTCAGATCCGGGTCGAGCGCGAGGACGCCCTTTTCGTCGGTGAGCTCGACGAGCAGGTCGCCGATGTGGGGGCCGGTGTCGTGGGCGGAGAGTGGCTGTGCTCCCAGCGCGGCCGCCACCCCGTCAGGGATGTCGACCCGGGTGAGCGGGGCGGTCGGGAAGTCCAGCGTGATGCTGCCGTCCGGGCGCGTGGTCGCGGTGAGGACGCCGCTGCGGGTGGCGAAGCGCACCGTGCCGTCGGCCGCGCCGGTGGTGCGCAGGACATGGGCGGTGGCCAGCGTCGCATGGCCGCACAGGTCGACCTCGGTGGCGGGCGTGAACCAGCGCAGCGCCCAGTCGGCCTCGCCGCCCTCGGGCAGCGGGTGGGCGAAGGCCGTCTCCGCGTGGTTGACCTCGGTGGCCACCTGCTGGAGCCACTCCTCGTCCGGGAACTCCTCCAGGAGGACGACCCCGGCCGGGTTGCCCGCGAAGGGGCGGTCGGTGAAGGCATCGACGATTCGAATCCGCATGGAGGCGACGTTAGGGGCGCCCTGGAGCCGGAGGCCAAGGCCAATCGCGGGAACCTGGCCCCTTCCGGCCACTTCGTGCGCGAGTCCGTGTAGCGAGTCCGTGTGGCAGTCGGGGATCGGGCGAGAAAGAGCATTGCTATCCGAGCGATCCCGATATATCGTTGAAGCATCGCGACCGATCAACGATGGAAGGAGCGATTGCGATGCGTTCCCATGGATACGAACATGGACACCAGCGCGGACAGGGGCCGTTCGGGCCCGGCCATCACGGTCGGGGCGGCTTCGAAGGGCGTCGGGCCGCCTTCGGCCCGTTCGGTCCGGGCGGTTTCGGCCCCGGCTTCGGCCCGGGTGGACCCTGGGGCGGGCGCGGTGGCCGAGGCGGACCGGGAGGTCCACGGGGTAGGGCGCGGCGCGGCGACGTACGCGCGTCGATCCTCGCCCTGCTCAAGGACCGCCCGATGCACGGCTACGAGATGATCCGCGAGATCGGCGAGCGGAGTGGAGGGGCGTGGAAGCCCAGCCCCGGGTCGGTGTACCCGACGCTCCAGCTGCTCGAGGACGAAGGTCTGATCACCAGTACGAGTGAGGGTGGTAAGAAGCTGTTCTCGCTCACCGAGTCGGGTCGCGCCGCGGCCGACGAGGGACCCGAGGCGCCCTGGGAAGAGGCCGGGCGCGGGGTCGACTGGGAGGCGTTGAACGAGATCCGGCAGGCCGGCTTCGGTCTGATGGAGGCGTTCGGGCAGGTCTGGAAGACCGGCAGCAAGGAGCAGCGCGAGAAGGCGCTCTCCGTGATCAACGAGGCCCGCAAGAAGCTGTACCTGATCCTGGCCGACGAGGACTGAGTTCGAGGACCACCGATGCCGACGCCTGGCGGGCGTACGGCGTGACGGCGCCCCGCACCTCGCAGTGCGGGGCGCCGCCGTGTAGGTGCCGGTGCCGGTTCGGCTCAGGTCACCAGCCCGCCCAGCTTGCGCAGTGACTCGTTCAGTGCGGCGGTTGCGGAATCCTTCAGCTTGCCCGCCATCAGCGACACGGCCGCGCCGGTGAACTCCCCGTCGATACGGACCTTCGTGGCGTCGCCGTCCGGCGTCAGCGAGTAGCGCGTGGCGACGTTGACGGCCATCGGTCCCTTGCCCCGGATGGCCAGCGTCCGGGCCGTCTCCAGCTCCTCGATGGTCCAGATCACCTCGGCGGGGAAGCCCATCAGCTTCATGTTCTCCTCGAACGTGCCGCCCACCTCAAGTACGGCCGGGCCGCCCTTCGGGAAGCTCGTGTGTGTGGCGTTCCACTCGCCGTACGAGGAGAAGTCGGTGAGCTGCGCCCAGACCTTCTCGGCAGGCGCCTCGATGCGTGTTTCCGCGCTGACTTCGGCCATGCGACCACCCCATCTCGTCGTGCGCTGCGCCCGGCGCAGCAACGGTGTCGCGGAACGTAGCCGCAGGGCCTGGAACATTCAATACTGATGAACCGTCAGAAAATGTGGACACGTCTCGGCGCGGTGTCGCTCGTGAGGCCCCAAGGCGCGTCCGTGGGTGCCGGACAAGGCAACACACCCCCATCCGGGAAAACGGCGCCATCTCATCCGCAAGGATGAGAACCCGCTCATGTTTGCCCAACCTGTGTCGGACGCGAAAATGCTTCCCACCGTGGATGTCGTGCGTCGCAGAGGCTGATGGGGTGGGATCGTGCAACCTCGAATCCCCCTGCAGGCCGTGGACCGAGGCCTGAACCGTGCCGAGTCCGACGCCGGACTCAGCGCGGAGCTGGCGTCGGTGGTCGCGGGTGCGCGGCGGCGGGCGGTGCGGGACGGGGACCGGCAGATCGATACCGCGCATCTGCTGCACACCCTGCTGGAGTCCGACCCGGACGTGCGGGCGGTCTTCGAAGGGGGTGCGCAGCTCGCGCGGCTGCTGGGCTATCTCGTGCAGCGCAGCATCGGGTACGGACTGAGGTGGCAGGGCACCGTCGAGGACTCCGGTGCCCTGCCCGTCGTGGCGGGTGGCAGTTGGTCGCCTGCGGCGGCCACCGCCATGGACGCCGCCCGCGAGCGCGCCCGGCTCCGCGGTGAGCCACAGGCGCGCGGCCTCGATCTCCTGGCGGCGCTGGCCGCCGATCCCGAGTGCCGCGCGGTCGAAGTGCTGGGGCGGGCCGGGGTCGACGCCGGGCGGCTGCTCCTGCGGATCGAGTCGGGATGCGAGCGCGTCGGCGGCGGCGAGGGCGGGTGCTGAGGGCGCTGAGGGTGGGTGTTCAGGGCGCTGAGGGCGGGCGCCGGACGGGAGTCCGAGCCGCGATGGCCGCGGCGGCAGACACCGGGCGGGTCCATCGATTGAGACAGGTGTCAATGGGGGTGACGGTCATGACGGCGCCTGCCATGATGTGCCGGTGCATGCGTCTCAGGGGATTCAGGTCAACCACGGAAGGGGCGTCGGCCTGGGCCTCGCCCTCGCGTCGGCGCTCGCCTTCGGCGGTTCGGGGGTGGCGGCCAAACCGCTGATCGAAGCGGGTCTCGACCCGTTGCACGTGGTCTGGCTCAGGGCGGCGGGTGCCGCCCTCGTGATGCTGCCCGTCGCCTGGCGCCACCGCTCCCTGGTGCGCCGGCGCCCCGCTCTGCTCGCCGGGTTCGGACTACTCGGTGTCGCCGGTGTGCAGGCCTGCTACTTCGCCGCGATCTCCCGTATCCCCGTCGGAGTCGCGCTGCTCGTCGAGTATCTGGCACCGGCGCTGCTCCTCGCGTGGGTGCGCTTCGTGCAGCGGCGGCCGGTGACCCGGGCCGCCGCGCTCGGTGTCGTCCTCGCGGTCGGCGGTCTGGCCTGCGTCGTCGAGGTGTGGTCGGGCCTCGGCTTCGACGCGGTCGGCCTGTTGCTCGCGTTGGGGGCCGCCTGCTGCCAGGTCGGCTACTTCGTCCTGTCCGACCAGGGCAGCGACGCGGGCGACGAGGCGCCGGATCCGCTCGGCGTCATCGCCTACGGACTGCTGGTCGGCGCCGCCCTGTTGACGGTCGTCGCGCGTCCCTGGGGCATGGACTGGTCCGTGCTGGCCGGAAGCGCGCACATGGACGGCACGCCGGTGGCGGCGTTCCTGCTGCTCGGCTGGCTCGTCCTCGTCGCGACCGTCGTCGCCTACGTCACGGGCGTGCTGTCCGTGCGAAGGCTCTCCCCGCAGGTGGCGGGCGTGGTGGCCTGCCTCGAGGCGGTCGTCGCCACCCTCTTCGCCTGGGTCATGCTCGGCGAACACCTGTCGGCGCCCCAGATCTTCGGTGGAGTCGTGGTCCTGGTCGGCGCGTTCATCGCCCAGGCGTCGACCCCGGCGAAGCGCTCGGCGGAGCCGGTCGCGGGCGCGCTGCCGGGTGCCGAGGGGGCCTCGGCTCGTGAGGGCGAGCCTGGCGGACGACATGACCAGGACGAACACGACGTGGCCACTGGACTGTCGGCGCGTGGTGGCCCCGCATAAGGGGACTACCGCACGGCAGGGTCACGCCGGGCTAGCGGGCCGCCGGGCCGGCCGTTGACCGCGAGCTGCCCGACGTCATGGGCGCGAGCCAGTGTTGCCACTCGACCTCGTCGCGCGGTGCGCGTGCCAGGGGTGGATCAGCTCACAGGCCGAACAGGTAGGCGGGTACCTGCACGGACCCGTCCAGGTCGTCCGACGGAATGAGGGCGTCGTAGCCCTTGCGCACAGGAACCACGCCCGCCCAGTGGGGAAGGGCCAGGTCCTCCGGCTCGTCGTTGGGGCCGCCGGTGCGTACCTTCGCCGAGACCTCCTCGAGGTCGAGGCGCAGCACGGCGGTCGCCGCGAGCTCCTTCGCGTTGGCGGGGCGCGAGTCGGCGGCGCGACCGGGCACGACGTGGTCGACGAGCGCGTCCAGGGCGGTACGCAGCTCCTCGGGGTCGGTCACCTGATGCGCCACGCCGTGCACCACCACGGAGCGGTAGTTGATCGAATGGTGGAACGCGGACCGCGCGAGGACCAGCCCGTCGACATGGGTGACGGTGAGGCACACCGGAAGCCCGGGATCGGTCTGCCCGGCCATCCGCAGCGGCCGGGAGCCGGTCGAACCGTGCACGTACAGACGCTCGCCCACCCGGCCGTACAGGGTCGGCAGGACGACGGGAGCACCGTCGCGTACGAATCCGAGATGGCAGACGTAGGCCTCGTCGAGTATCGAGTGCACCAGCGCGCGGTCGTATGACGCGCGCTTGCGGCCCCGGGTGGGGACGGTGCGTTCGGTCGGGGCGTACGCGGTCTGGTCCGGCATGGCTCGTCTCCTTGCGGTGCTGCGGTGCAGCCGTGCTCCGGGCTGCGGTGCGGGGTTCGGTGCCGGCTGGTCCGTGAACGGGCCTGCCGCTCGCCCCGCTTGCCTCTCCATATTGCACTAGTGCATACTTGGCTTTGTGCTAGGAGAGTATCGGATCACGGGTCGGCGCGCAGCCGAGATTGCGGGCAGTGTCGAGCGCGCGGTGGGTTCCGGGGATCTGGAGCCTGGTCAACTCCTGCCGTCCATGCGGGAGTTGGCGCAGCAGCTGGGGGTCAATCCGAACACGGTCGCGGCCGCATATCGCACGTTGCGTGAACGCGGCGTCATCGAGACAGCCGGGCGGCGCGGCAGCCGTATCCGCCCCAAGCCGGCCACCACCGCGCGCGGGCGGGACCATGTCGACGTGCCGCCAGGGGTGCGGGACGCGTCCAACGGCAACCCCGACCCCACGTTGCTGCCCCCGCTCGCCGAAGCGTTCGCGGCGGCCGCGGCGCGGGGGGACGAGCGGCCGGTGCTCTACGGGCAGGCTGCCGTGGACCCGGAACTCGCCCGCCACGCGCGCGTGGCCTTCGACGCGGACGGCGTCCCCGACGGCCCGCTCGCCGTCACCTCCGGGGCCCTCGACGCGATCGAGCGGGTGCTCGCGGCACACCTCAAGCCCGGGGACGCGGTCGCCGTGGAGGATCCCGGCTGGGGCAGCATGCTCGATCTCGTCCCCGCACTGGGCCTGCGTACGGTGCCCATCGGTGTCGACGACGAGGGACCGCTGCCCGCCGAGGTACAGCAGGCGCTGCTCGACGGTGTGCGCGCCGTCGTCGTCACGGCCCGGGCGCAGAATCCCACCGGCGCCGCCGTGAGTGCCGCACGCGCGCGTGCCCTGCGCAAAGTCCTCGCGGATCACCGAGAGGTCCTGCTGATCGAGGACGACCACGGCCACGGGATCGTCGACCTTTCCCTCCACCCGCTGGCCGGTGCCACGCACAGCTGGGCGTTCGTCCGCTCCACCGCCAAGGCGTACGGGCCCGATCTGCGCCTCGCCGTGCTGACCGGCGATCCCGTCAGCGTCGACCGCGTTCTGGGCAGGCAGCGGCTCGGCCCCGGCTGGGTGAGCCATGTGCTGCAGCGTGCCGTCGTGCAGTTGTGGACCGGGGGAGCGGTGGACGAGGCGGCGGTGGCCGCCTCCTACGGGCGGCGCCGCGACGCGCTCATCACCGCCCTTGCCGAGCGGGGCGTCGAGGCGCACGGACGCAGCGGTATGAACGTGTGGGTGCCGGTGCCGGACGAGACGGCGGTGGTGGCGCGCCTGCTCCACACCGGGTGGGCCGTCGCGCCGGGAGCACGCTTCCGTATGAGCGCGCCACCGGGCGTACGCATCACCGTCTCTGCGCTCGCCGCCGAGGACATCGGGCCGGTGGCCGACGCCGTCGCGTCCGCCGTCGGCCCGGCTCCGGCGCGGCGGTACGACTGAGGGGGCTGGTCTCAGCGCGCAGTACGACGTAGGACCGCGGGCCCGGCAGGCGGACGTGGGACCGCGGGTCCGGCAGTAGGACGTAGGACCGCGGCTCCGGTCGGGCAGGCGCGTCTGGAACGGCGGTTGCGTCGCCCTACGTCCGTATGGGAGCCCCCGGCTGGGACGACGGTTGCGCCCTACGTCCGTATGCGGGCCCTCGGCTGTGTGAGTGCCGCGCCCGCCAGGACGATGACCGCGCCGACCGGTGTCGACCACGACAGGGACTCCCCGAGCGCGGCGACGCCTGCCGCCGTGGCGATGACGGGAACGAAGTACGTGACCATCTGGGCCGTCGTCGGGCCGACCTCGGCGACCAAGCCGTACTGGATGAGGAAGGCCAGGCCGGTGCCGAGGATGCCGAGTGCCGTGATGGCGAGCAGTGGCACCACCGCGATGTGCGTCGGCAGCGCCGTGAAGACAGGGGTCACGACGGCCAGTTGGACGGTCGCGAGCAGGAGCTGCGCACCCGTGAGCGACAGGTTCGAGTGGCCCGATCCGGCGAGCGTGCGGCGCACGTAGATCCAGCCGATCGCGTAGCTCAGCGACGCCACGAGCGCCATCGCGGTGCCGGCGAGGTCCAGGCCGCTGAAGCCCTGCCAGGCGCCCAGCACCGTGAGCACGCCGATGAAGCCGATCCCGAGCCCGGCGACCCGGCGCCGCGTCGGGCGGTCCTCGGAGAGGGCCACCAACGACAGCGCCATGCCCCACAGCGGTGTCGTGGCGTTGCAGATCCCGGCGAGCGTCGAAGAAATGGTCAGCTCCGAGAACGCGAACAGGGAGAACGGCAGAGCATTGAGAAGAAACGCCGCCACGATCAGGTGCCCCCAGGTGCGGGCTCCGCGTGGCAGTCGCTCCCGCTTGACGACGAGTGCGACCGCGAGCACCGCGGTGCCGAAGAACAGGCGCCCCAGCGTCACCTGGAGAGGCGTGTACCCATGCGTGCCCACCTTGATGAGCAGAAAGCTGAAGCCCCAGACAAGTGACAGGAAGCCGAAGCGGATCCGCCAGTCCAGCCCGCTGCGGCGTGGCGGGGCGGCGGGCGAGGCGGCCCTCGCGGGCAGGGCTGTCGCGGGCAGCGGGGCGGTCGTCGCCGCGGTCGTTCCGGACCCGTGAGGGGGAGTGACGGTGCTCATGGCCGTCACGATGTCGCAGCACGACCTCTTAGCACAAGCGAAATTTCTTTCCGGGTATCGCGTAGTATCTCTTACATGTTGAACCTGGAGCGCCTGCGCACCCTCGACGCCCTGGCGCGGCACGGCTCGGTCAGCGGCGCCGCGGCCGGGCTGCACGTCACGACCTCGGCCGTCTCCCAGCAGATGTCCAAGCTCGAGCGCGAGGTCGGGCAGCAGCTCCTCGCCAAGAACGGCCGGGGTGTGCGCCTCACCGACGCCGGCCGCCTGCTCGCCGACCATGCCGCGCGCATCCTCTCCCAGGTGGAGCTCGCCCAGTCCGACCTGGAGGCGCAGCGCGGCCAGGTCGTGGGCGAGCTGCGCATGTCGGCGTTTCCGACGGCCGCGCGAGGGCTCTTCCCCACGGCCGTCGCCGCGCTGCGTGCCGAGCATCCCGGACTGCGCGTGCGTACCCAGGAGCTGGAGCCCGAGCAAGGGGTGGCGGGGGTGGTCAGGGGCGACATCGACATGGCAGTCGTCCTCGACTGGTACAACAAGCCGCTGCCGCTCCCCGAAGGACTTGTCAAGGCGTCGCTCCTCGACGACCCCGCCGATGTCGCGGTCCCCGTCTCGCATCCCCTCGCCGACCGCCACGAGGTGGACCTCGACGAGTTCGCCGAGGACGACTGGATCACCTGGATGGAAGGGGAGTTCTGCCACGAGTGGCTGATGTTCACCCTGCGCGCCAAGGGCATAGAGCCGCGCATCGCCCACCGGGCCGAGGAGCACCACACGCAGCTCGCGCTCGTGGCGGCCGGGCTTGGCGTGTGCGTCGCACCGCGGCTGGGCCGCGGCCCGGTGCCCGAAGGCGTCAGCACGGTGCCGGTCCGCCAGCGTGTACGGCGGCATGTCTACGCCGTGTGGCGCGCCGACGCCGACCGCCGTCCGTCGATCCGGGCGTCGGTGGGCGCGTTGCAGGCCGCGGGGGCGGCAGTCGGCTGAGGCCCGGCTAGAGCGCGAGCTTGCGGAAGTCCCAGGACGCGATCGCCTTTGGTGTCAGCCGGAGCCACGCGTGTCTGCCGTCGTGGGGCATCTGGTCCATGCCGAAGTTCTTCCGGGCGAAGAGACGCTCCACGGCCTCGAGTTCGGGGACCTCCTCCTCGCCGGTGCGGGGTATCGCGCCGACGAACTCCACGCTGCCGGTCAGTTCGACGCCGCGCAGTTCGCCGTACTCCTCTCCGGCGTCGACCACGACGGCGACCCGCGGATCGTGCCGGAGGTCGGTCCAGCGCTTGCTGCGTGTGATCGAGTACAGCCACAGCGACATGCCGTCCCACGCGAACCAGAGCGTGCTCACGTGCGGGGCGCCGTCCGGCGAGACGGTGGCCACCCGGCAGGTCCGCTGTGTGGACAGGAACTCGTCGAGCTCGGCCGGTGTCATCATGATCCTGCGGCCCCGGCGCTGTGTGACGGCCATGCGACTCCCCATCTTCTACGGCGTCGACTCGCACCGAACCCTCGAGCCGACTCGACGACGACCTGACATCGAGTCAAAGAAGCATGTGCCGTCTTCCGTCCCGACGCAATGGTGGCTACTCTCGCCCGCCCGGACGCCCACCACGGGAAAGCCCCGGCCACGGGGAAGCCCCCGGCCACGGGAAAGCCCCCGGCCACGGGAAAGCCCCCGGCCACGGGAAAGCCCCCGGCCACAGGAAAGCCCCGCCATAGGAGATCGCCCACCACAGGAGGGCCATGCCGTCGTACGCAGAGCTCAGCGCACTCCTCGCACCCGCGCACACCGTGCTGCTCACGGTCGAGTGCCAGCAGGGTGTCGTGGGCACGGACAGCGCGCTGCCCGAACTCGCCAAGGAGGCACGTACGTCGGGGGCCCTCGCTGCCATCAGACGCCTTGTCGCCGCCGCCCACGAGAGCGGCGTACAGGTGATGCACGCCATCGCCGAGCGGCGTCCCGACGGACGGGGCGCCAACAGCAACGCCCGGCTCTTCCGTGCCGCGGAGCGGCTTCCCGTACAGCAGCTGTCGGGCACGCGCGCGGTGCGTGTCGCCGAGCCCATCCGGGTGGCCGAGGCGGACCTCGTCGTACGACGGCTGCACGGCCTGTCGCCCCTGGCAGGCACCGACGTGGACGCCCTGCTGCGCAACCTCGGCTGCCGCACCCTGGTCGTGACAGGCGTCTCGGCGAACGTCGCAATCCCCAACGCCGTCTTCGACGCGGTCAATCTCGGCTACACGGCCGTCGTGCCGGCGGACGCCATCGCGGGGGTGCCCTCCGACTACACCCCCGCGATGATCCGCAACACGCTCGCTCTGGTCGCCACGATCACGACGACAGAGGACATCATCGGCTGCTGGAAACGCCCCCGCCGCGCTCGCTGAGCGTGCCCGGCTACACCAGCCGGATCTCCTCGCCGGACACCTGGATCTCCATGGCGGCCAGCGGCTGCGTGGCGGGCGCCTGCTTCACACTGCCGTCGTCGATGGAGAACTTGCTGTTGTGGCAAGGGCAGTTGATGGTGCCGTCGGACACACTGGTCACCGGGCACTGCTGATGGGAGCAGATGTTCGTGAACGCCTTGAACTTGCCCTCGGTCGGCTGGGTCACCACGACCTTCTGGTCACTGAAGATCTTGCCGCCGCCCACCGGGATGTCCGAGGTCTTGGCGAGGACCGTGCCCGCGGCACCCCCGCCGGCCGCCGAGGAGGACCCCGACGACTCGGTGGCAGGCGTCGACTCGGCGGAATCCGTGCTACCGGACTCCTCCGAGCTGCCGCACGCGGCCAGCGCGGCGGTCAGTCCGGCTGCGCCCACCGCCGTGACGACGGTCCGGCGGGACGGCTTGGGGACAGACCCCTGCGAAACGGTCATTGCTGGGTTCCTTCCATGGTGGTTCTGGGCGGTCTGCGATCTCTTGCCGAATCTCATACGCGCCGGAGCGGCACGTGGTTCAACTGTTTCATCTGTCTCTTCGGGCGCAGAGCAACCGCGGCCGGACGTGGCGGCAAGAAGGTGATCGAAAGCCTATGTGCCCGGCAGTAGCCTGGGGCAATGCTCACAGAAGTGACAGCAAATCGATATATCACTCCGTTGCGGGAGGGTGGATCGCTCCCCGGTCTCGTCGAAGCCGACGGTGGCCGCGGCACCTTCGGCACGTACGTCATGAAGTTCACCGGCGCCGGACAGGGCCGGAAGACGCTCGTCGCGGAAGTGATCTGCGGAACGCTGGCCCGGCGACTCGGGCTGCGCGTGCCGCGGCTTGTGGGCATCCGGCTCGACCCCGTGCTCGGCCTGGGCGAGCCCGACTCCGAGGTGCAGGACCTGCTGAAGTCCAGCGGCGGCCTCAACCTCGGCATGGAGTATCTGCCGGGCGCCATCGGCTTCGACTCCCTGGCGTACCGGGTGGATCCGTTCGAGGCCGGGCGTGTCGTGTGGTTCGACGCGCTGGTGGGCAACGTGGACCGCTCGTGGCGCAACCCCAACCTCCTGGTGTGGCGCGGGGACCTCTGGCTCATCGACCATGGCGCGACCATGATCTGGCACCACAACTGGCCGGCGGCCGGGGCCGCGGCCGCCAGGCCGTACGACGCGTCCGACCACGCCCTCGCGCCCTTCGGGCCGGACATCGCGACCGCCGCCGCAGAGCTCGCCCCGCGCGTCACGGAAGAACTCCTCACCGAGGTGGTCGCCGACGTCCCCGACGAGTGGCTCACCGGCGAGGCCGGCTTCGGCAGCGCGGACGAGGTGCGCCGCGCCTATGTGTCGGCCCTGCTGCCGCGCGCCGCGTCGGTGCACGAGCGGATCACCCTCGGCGCACCCGCCGAGCATCCGCGCCCGCCGGCTCCGGGCTGGTTCACCTCCGGCGCATCCTCACCCAATGCGTCCGCACGGAAAGGCGAGGCGGCATGACGGATCCGACCGGCTGGGACGTGTTCGAGTACGCGGTGCTGCGCGTCGTGCCGCGCGTGGAACGGGGAGAGCAGTTCAACGCGGGCGTCGTGGTCTACTGCCGCGCCAAGTCCTTCGTGGCCGCCCGCACCCATCTTGACGAGAGGAAACTGGCGGCGCTGGACCCCGACGCGGACGTCACCGGCATACGGGCCGCGCTGCGCGCCGTCGAGGGCGTCTGCCGCGGAGGCGAGGCCGCGGGCCAGGCCGCCGGCGACGACGCCGGACGGCGTTTCCGCTGGCTGATCGCGCCGCGCTCCACCGTCGTACAGCCGGGCCCGGTGCACACCGGGCTGACGGCCGACCCCCAGACCGAGGTGGAGCGGCTGCTCGACCTGCTGGTGCGCTGATCGCCGCCGGCTGACTTCAGGGGCGGCGAGGTAATCCGTCACAGGGGGCGGGGGTGCCGTTGACACCGAGTGCCAGGGCTTCTAGCGTCACGTCTGCTGAAGGTACTAAGCGGTTGCTCACCCAAAGGGGCGTACCGCCATGAGCCGCCATCAGCACTGTCCGGGCTTTCGAGCCTCCGGGCTCGAAAGGCCTCAAGGCTTTCCAAGGGCGAGGAGAACCAAGCATGTCCACCACCGAGCAGCGTGTTGCCGTGGTCACGGGGGCCGCGCGCGGCATCGGCGCCGCGACCGCCGTACGACTGGCCGACGAGGGCCGTGCCGTCGCCGTGATCGATCTCGACGAGGCCGCGTGCAAGGACACCGTGGAGCAGATCACCGCCGCCGGCGGCAGGGCCATCGCGGTCGGCTGCGACGTCTCCGACGAGGCCCAGGTGGAAGCCGCCGTCGCGCGCATCGCCGAGGAGCTCGGCGCCCCGACGATCCTGGTCAACAACGCGGGCGTGCTCCGCGACAACCTGCTGTTCAAGATGAGCGTCTCCGACTGGGACACGGTCATGAACGTGCACCTGCGCGGCTCGTTCCTGATGGCCCGGGCCTGCCAGAAGCACATGGTCGACGCCGGCTTCGGCCGCATCGTCAACCTGTCCTCCTCCTCGGCCCTGGGCAACCGCGGCCAGGCCAACTACTCGGCCGCCAAGGCCGGCCTGCAGGGTCTCACCAAGACCCTCGCGATCGAGCTCGGCAAGTTCGGCATCACCGCCAACGCCGTCGCCCCCGGCTTCATCGCCACCGAGATGACCAAGGCCACCGCCGAGCGCGTCAAGATGGGCTTCGAGGAGTTCAAGGCCGCGGCCGCCACGCAGATCCCGGTGCAGCGGGTGGGCGAGCCGGAGGACATCGCCAACGCCGTCGCCTTCTTCACGGGCGAGGCGGCCGGCTTCGTCTCCGGCCAGGTCCTGTACGTGGCCGGCGGCCCGCTCAACTGACCACGGAGAGCCACCGATCATGACTGTGCACGACAGCGGCAAGGTCGCCCTCGTCACGGGAGCCAGCCGCGGCATCGGCTACGCCATCGCCGAGGCGCTTGTCGCCCGCGGCGACCGGGTGTGCATCACCGGCCGGGGCGAGGAGGCGCTGAAGGAGGCCGTCGACAAGCTCGGCGCCGACCGCGTCATCGGCGTCGCGGGCAAGGCCCACGACGTGGCGCACCAGGCCGACGCCGTGGCGCGCGCCATGGAGGCCTTCGGCCGGGTCGACTACCTGGTGAACAACGCCGGCACGAACCCGGTCTTCGGGCCCATGGCCGACCTCGACCTCGACGTGGCGCGCAAGGTATACGAGACCAACGTCCTCTCGGCGCTCGGCTTCGCCCAGCAGACCTGGAAGGCCTGGCAGAAGGACAACGGCGGCGCGATCGTCAACATCGCCTCCGTGGCCGGCATCTCGGCGTCCCCCTTCATCGGGGCGTACGGCATGAGCAAGGCCGCCATGGTGAACCTGACCCAGCAGCTGGCGCACGAGTTCGCGCCCCAGGTGAGGGTCAACGCGATCGCCCCGGCCGTGGTGAAGACCAAGTTCGCCACGGCCCTGTACGAGGGGCGCGAGGCGGAAGCGGCCGCCGCATACCCGCTCGGCCGGCTCGGCGTGCCCGAGGACATCGCCGGCGCGGCCGCATTCCTCGCCTCCGACCAGGCCGGCTGGATCACCGGACAGACGCTCGTGATCGACGGCGGGATCTTCCTGAACGCGGGCGTCGGGTGATGAGGGCCGCGTAACACAGCCGCATCACAAAGGCCGTATAACGGAGCGACGCCTCAGCAGTGACGTCGCACTCTCGTGCCCCGCTGGGACGCCTGAATGGCCCGGCGGGGCACTGCGGTATGGTCTGCCGACTCATGGCATGGCTGATCGAGGAGCGTGCGCGTGTTCTACCGGATCAAATCTCTGCGGTATGTGGCGGCTCTGGCCTCCATATCCCTGCTCGCCGGGTGTGGTCTGGTGTCCTCCGGAGACGACGAGGACCAGCAGAAGATCGTTGTGGGAACGACCAGTGCCCCCAGCACGCTGGATCCGGCAGCCTCCTGGGACGGCTCATGGGAACTCTTCCGGAACATCTACCAAACGCTGCTGAGCTACCCCTCCGGGGCGTCGGAGCCCGAGCCTGACGCCGCCGAGAACTGCGAGTTCACCGATACCTCGAACCGCACCTACCGCTGCACGCTCCGCGCCGGCATGAAGTTCTCCAACGGGGACACCCTCGACGCCGAGGCCGTCAAGCACTCCATAGACCGGATCCTGAACATCGATCTGGCGGGCGGCCCGGCCGGTCTGCTCGGCAGCCTGGACAAGGTGGAGACGAAGGGCGACCTGGACGTCATCTTCCACCTCAACAAGCCCGACACCACCTTCCCGTTCGTCCTGGCCACCCCGGCCATGTCGATCGTCGACCCCGCCGAGTACCCGGCGAACGCGCTCCGCAAGGACGGCCAGGTCACGGGCTCAGGTCCGTACACCCTCGAGGCGTACGAGGACGGCAAGGAGGCCGACCTGGCCGGCAACCCCACCTACAAGGGGCTGGCCGACCGGAAGAACAGCGCCGTCACCATCCGCTACTTCCAGGACTCGGGCAAGATGTTCGACGCCCTCAAGGAGAAGCAGATCGATGTGATCCTCCGTGGGCTCGCCGCCGAGGACGTCGTCGAACTGCAGAGCCATGCTTCGCAGGAGGACCTCCAGCTCACCGAGGGCGCCGGCATGGAGATCAGCTACCTGGTCTTCAACCCCAAGGACCCCTGGGCGCGGAAGCCGGCCGTCCGCAAGGCGATCGCCCAGCTCATCGACCGTGGCGCCATCGCGGACAAGATCTACAAGAACACGGTCGAACCGCTGTACTCGATGGTGCCCCGCGGGCTCGCCGGGCACACGACCGGCTTCTTCGACCGCTTCGGCGAGCCGAGCGTCGAGAAGGCCAAGGGCATCCTGACCGCGGCAGGGATCACCGAGAAGGTTCCGCTGACCCTCTGGTACACCACCGACCGCTACGGCTCCGCCACCGCCCCTGAGTTCCAGGAGATCAAGCGGCAGCTGAACGCCTCCGGCCTGTTCGACGTCACGGTCAAGGGCCGCCCCTGGAAGACGTACGTGGAGGGGTACAGCAAGGGCGAGTACCCGGTGTTCGGCCGCGGCTGGTTCCCGGACTTCCCCGACGCGGAGAACTTCATCGCGCCCTTCGTGGGCCAGGAGAACGCGCTCGGCACGCCCTACGCGGCTCCTGAGATCACCGATGAGCTGCTGCCCGAGTCCCGCAGGGAGAGCGACCGGGGTGCGGTCGTCAAGCAGTTCGAGCGGGCACAGGAGATCCTCGTCGACGACGCGCGGCTGCTTCCGCTGTGGCAGGGCAAGCAGTACGTGGCGGCCAGCGACGAGATCGCCGGTGCCGAGCGCGCCCTGGATCCGTCGACGATCATGATGATGTGGGAGCTGCAGCGCAAGACGAGCTGGTAGCCGGGGGCAGGGGCTGCGGGGCCGGCCCTTCCGCTGTTGACCGGGAACTCGTGATCATGAGGTGATGGTCACGAGCTCCCGTGTATGCCCGTGATCATGAGGGGAGCCATCCTCGATTGTCAGTGGTCGCAGGTAGGTTCTGCGGTGTGGAAGCGGCCGTATGCGATGCGGCCGTGAACTGACCGCACTACGGAGGATGTTGACGTGACCGACACCGCCATGCTGCCCGAGTCCTGGCGCGGCGTTCTCGGCGAGGAGCTCCAGAAGCCCTACTTCAAGGAGCTCGCCGACTTCGTCGAGGAGGAGCGTGCGAAGGGTCCCGTCTACCCGCCACGTGAAGAGGTCTTCGCCGCGCTGGACGCGACGCCGTACGACCAGGTCAAGGTGCTGATTCTCGGCCAGGACCCGTATCACGGCGAGGGGCAGGGCCACGGCCTGTGCTTCTCCGTCCGGCCCGGCGTGCGGACGCCTCCGTCGCTGCGCAACATCTACAAGGAGATGCAGGAGGAGCTCGGCCACCCCGTACCGGACAACGGGTACCTCATGCCGTGGGCGAAGCAGGGCGTGCTGCTGCTCAACGCCGTGCTGACGGTCCGCGCCGGGGAGGCCAACTCGCACAAGGGCAAGGGCTGGGAGAAGTTCACGGACGCGGTGATCCGCGCCGTGGCCGAGCGGCCCGACCCGGCCGTCTTCGTGCTGTGGGGCAACTACGCACAGAAGAAGCTCCCGCTGATCGACGAGACGCGGCATGTGGTGGTGAAGGGAGCGCACCCCTCACCGCTCTCCGCCCGGAAGTTCTTCGGCTCGCGTCCCTTCACGCAGATCAACGAGGCGGTGGCAGCGCAGGGGCACGCCCCGATCGACTGGCGGATCCCGGATCTCGGCTGACGCCGTGGGCCGGGCAGGGCACGCGTCCACGGTGGGCCGGGCCGTCGCCGGACCCGCCCACAGTGCGCCAAGGCGCCGCGCCGGACCCGCCCACAGTGCGCCAAGGCGCCGCGCCTGACCGGGATTCCCGGCCGCGGCCGATACCGTCGCGATGCGTGAGAACGATCGTCGTACGGGCGTGGAGGACGCGGTGGCGGAGCAGCAGGAGCAGGCGGCGGACGACGCCATGATGACCCGCATCGGCCAAGTGATCATGCTGCATCGGGGCGGCGACCGCGCGGAGGCGCGGGACCGCTTCCTGGGCCTCTGGTCGGAGATCGGCGAGGACGGCGACCCCCTCCACCGCTGCACGCTCGCCCACTACATGGCGGACACCCAGGACGACCCGGCGGACGAACTGGCCTGGGACCTGCGCGCACTGTCGGCGGCCGAGGAGCTGACGGACGGGCGGCTGGCCCGGCACCACCAGTCCCTCGCGGTGCGCGCCCTGTATCCGTCGCTGCATCTCAACCTGGCGGCCGACTACATCAAGCTGGGACGGTCGGAGGCAGCGCGCACCCATCTGAGCCGGGCGCGAGGTGCGGTGGGTGCGCTGGGGGACGACAGCTACGGGGACGGCATCCGGGCTGCCATCGGGAGGCTGGAGTTCAGGCTGGGCGAAGGCGAAGGGGAAGGAGAAGGGGGAGGGGGAGTCGGCGGGGGAGAGGCCGAGGGCGGCTCGGGGCCTTCGCGGGAAGGGCCGCTGGGGCCGCCGCGCCAGGAGCCGTAGGCACGCACGCGGAGCACGGAGCGGCTCAACGGCCGTACATGTCCCGGCAGGCGGCCTCCTGTGGGCTGTTCGGCTGCCAGCGGCCGTACTCCCTGCCGAGGTCGCAGAAGTCCATGCCCGAGTGGTGGTCCGGCAGGGGCTGTGCGGGCCGGGGCTGGAAACGAGGGACCTTGGGGCGGGTTGACGGCTCCGGGTGGTGGTGGGAGCGGCGGGGCGCCGGTCGCGGTGACGCGGGGCCGGAGGTGTGCGGGCCGGAGGGCGGCGAGGCGCGGCGGGACGACTCGATGAGCTCCAGCGCTTCACGGGCCGGCGCCTGCACGATTTGGGGCTCGGCCTTTTCGCCGCTCTTCGGTGCCGGTGAGGCGAGGGGCGAAGGGGCCGTCGAGGGCTGCAGGCGGGGGGCGGAGGAGCGTTCCACGGTCACGCAGCCGGAGAGCGCCGGGACCGCTGTGGCCGCCATCATCATCAGCAGCGCTGTCGTCGTTCGATGCACCTGCGCAACTCTGCTGCGTCCCACGTCTCTTGGGGAGCGGACAAGCGGAGGTTGCTCCGCACGGGTGACTCCGCGTTACCCGGACCACTCTCCCGGCGGGCCGTGCCCCCGCGCCCGCGCTCGCTGCCGCGCGCCGCCGCTCGCCGTCGCGTGCCGTCGGCACGGCCTCAGCCCGTGGGCGTCAGTCGCCCGTCGTCCCGTCGATGCATTCGCGCAGCAGGTCCGCGTGGCCGTTGTGGCGGGCGTACTCCTCGATCATGTGCACGTAGATCCACCGGAGGTTGAACGGTTCACCGCTGCGGTGCTTACCGGTGGCGAGATCGTCCAGTTCGTACTGCGCCGCCAGGGCGCGTGCCGCCTCGATCTCGGCCTGCCAGACCGGGAACGCCGCCTCGCGGGTGTCGGATTCGGTGAGATGGAAGTCGCCGTCCCGGTCGGCGTCGGTGTAGTAGATCGGCGGGGCGTCCTCGTTGGCCAGCACCCTGCGGAACCACGCTCGTTCGACCTCGGCCATGTGCCGGACGAGCCCGAGCAGCGTCAGGTCCGACGGAGGAACGGAGGCGCGGCGGAGCTGCTCGTCGTCGAGGCCCTCGCACTTCATGGCAAGGGTCGTGCGGTGGAACTCCAGCCATGCCTCCAGCATGGCGCGTTCGCCGGCGGTCGTGGGCGTCTCGGTGCGGTGCGTGGACTGTGTCGTCATGGGCGCCATCCTGGTGGAACAGCCGCTGGGTTACCAGCAGTTATTCGCCAAGCCTCCCCTTCAGCATCCCGTTGAGCAGTTCCCGGAAGCCTGCCCGCAGCTCCTCCAGGGTCGGCACCGACGCATGGAACGACCCCGCCACGCACGAGAACAGCAGGCCGTCGCACCAGGCCACCAGCGAGAGGGTGTGGCGCTCGGGATCCGGGGAACCCGCAGCGCGCAGCAGCGCGGTGAGCGGTTCCCGGAACTGCCGGCCCGTCGCGTCGTAGAAGGCGCGCAACTCGGGTCTGCGGGTGGCCTCCAGCGCCAGCTCGTACCGGGAGACCAGCAGATCGCGGTGATCTGTCAGATAGCGGTGCAGCGCCAGCGCCAGTCCGTCGGTCATCGACCGCAGGCCCGCCGCGGGATCCGGCAGTTCGTCCGGCGTGAGGACCTGCGCCTCCCGCTCCGCCTGACGCCGTACGGCCACTTCGAGGAGCGCCTGACGGGTGCGGGCGAGATTGGACGTCGAGCCCTGAGGGAGCCCCGCCGCCTCGTCCACCGCCCGGTGCGTGAGGCCGCGCAGACCGCGTTCGGCGAGCAGCGCGAGGGCGGTGTCGGCGATCAGTTCGGCGCGAGGGGTGCCGTGGGCGGTGCTTACGGGCATGGCGACAACCTATCGCGCTCACTACAGATGTAGTACTTTCGAGGCGAGGCGCATCACTACAGGTGTAGTAAGCGGCGACCGGAGCACCCTGGACCTGGAGGAGACATGACCACGTCCCACGCCGTCGTCATCGGCAGCGGTATCGGCGGGCTCACCGCCGCGGTCGCCCTGTATCAGCGCGGCTGGCAGGTGACCGTGCTCGAGCGTGCCGTCTCGCTGGAGCCGGTCGGGGCGGGGATCGCCCTCGCCCCCAACGCGCAGCGCGCCCTGGACGTCATCGGCCTCGGCGACGAGATCCGCTCGCTCGCCGCCTGGCAGGGCGACGGGGGCATGCGCACGCCCGACGGCCGCTGGGTCTCGCGCATGAGCGCCGAGGCCGCGCGGGAACGGTTCGGCGGGCCGATCGTCATGCTCCACCGCGCGACCCTCGTCGACCGCATCGCCTCCCGGCTGCCCGAAGGCGTCATCCGCACAGGAGCCCCGGCCGCCGTCGCCGAGCCCGGCGTCGCGGGCGGCCGCCGCGCCGTCGTCAGCACGCCGGACGGGGACCTGGAGGCCGACCTCGTCGTCGGCGCCGACGGCATCAATTCGGCCGTACGCGGCGTCCTGTTCCCGTCCCACCCGGGACCGTCGTACACCGGACTCACCGCGTGGCGGGTGCTCATCGCTGCCGAGGACGCACCGGAGCAGCCCTTCGAGCCGCACGAGACCTGGGGCCGCGGCGCGCTCTGGGGCACACAGCCGCTCAAGGACGGCCGGATCTACGCCTACGCCGCCGCCGCGGCGCCCGTCGGCGACCACGCGCCGGACGGCGAACAGGCCGAACTGCTGCGCCGGTTCGGCGACTGGCACGACCCGATCCCGGCGATCATCGCCGCGGCCGCGGGCGGACCGGTGCTGCGCAACGACATCCACCACATGGCCACACCGCTGCCCGCCTTCCACCGGGGCAGGACCGCCCTCGTCGGCGACGCGGCGCACGCCATGGCGCCCACCCTCGGCCAGGGCGGCAACCAGGCCATCGAGGACGCCATCGTGCTCGCCCACCACGCACCACCCGGCGGCGACCTGGGCGCCGGCCTCGCCACCTACAGTGCCGAGCGCCTGCCGCGTACCTCCGCGATCGTTCGCAAGGCCGCACAGGTCGCCCGGCTGCAGGCCGTCGACAGCCGTCCCGGGGTGGCGATACGCACCGCGCTCATGTCCGCCGTCTCCCGGCTCGGGCCCGGGGTCGTCCTGCGCACCTTCGACGGCATCGCCGACTGGCGGCCGCCGCAACAGCCGTATGCTTCGGGAACACGCGACCGGGCCCGCACCTGACCGCGTCCTGCACCTGTCCGCACCCGGACGGGTCCCCGCACCTGAACGGGCCCGCACCGGGGCGTCCGGGCGTCCCCCCACCAGGCGAGGAGAACATCAGTGAAGGTCGGCTGCATCGGACTCGGTGACATCGCGCAGAAGGCGTATCTGCCCGTGCTCACCACGCAGCCGGGCGTCGAACTGCATCTGCAGACGCGTACGCCGGCGACGCTCGAGCGGACCGCCGCCATCCACCACATTCCCGCCGAGCGCTGCCACGCCGACCTGGACGCACTGCTCGCCCAGGACCTCGACGCGGCCTTCGTGCACGCGCCGACCGAGGTGCACCCCGAGATCGCCGCGCGCCTCCTCGAGGCGGGCGTCGCGACCTACGTCGACAAGCCGCTCGCGTACGAGTTCGCGGACTCCGAGCGGCTCGTCGGTCTCGCGGAGGAGCGGAACACCAGCCTCGCCGTGGGCTTCAACCGGCGCTTCGCGCCCGGCTACGCCCAGTGCACCGAGCACCCGCGCGACCTGATCGTGATGCAGAAGAACCGCATCGGCCTGCCCTCACGCCCCCGCTCGCTCGTGCTCGACGACTTCATCCACGTCGTCGACACCCTGCGCTTCCTGGCGCCCGGCCCGATCGACCACTTCGGTGTGCGGGCACGCCTCGAGAAGGGGCTGCTGCACCACGTCGTCCTGCAACTGGGCGGGGACGGATTCACCGCGATCGGCATCATGAACCGGCTCAGCGGCTCCACGGAGGAGATCCTCGAGGTGTCCGGGCAGGACACCAAGCGGCAGGTGCTCAACCTCGCCGAGGTCGTCGACCACAAGGGGCAGCCGACCGTCCGGCGGCGCGGGGACTGGGTCCCGGTGGCCCGTCAGCGCGGCATCGAGCAGGCCGTGCTCGCGTTCCTCGACGCCGTACGCGCGGGCAAGGTGCTCAGCGCGCGGGATGCGCTGGCGACCCATGAGCTGTGCGAGCGGGTCGTACGGGCCGTCGAGGAGCAGGGCGCCTGAGGGCCAGTACGACCTCGGCGGCGCACAGCGCGATCAGTACGGCGAGGGCGGTGTGCACAGGCCAGTCGCCGAACCGGACATACGGGGTCGTGCCCTGGGCCAGCGGCACCTCGTAGACCGCGGCGGTGCTCGCGTTCGTGCCGAGCGGGGCGCCGATCCGCTCGCCGCTCGGGCCGTACACGGCGGAAACCCCGGTGAGCGTGGCGTGCACCATCGGGCGGCCCGTCTCGGCGGCGCGGATCGCCGCCAGTGACGCGTGCTGCTGCGGGGCCCAGCTGTCCTGGAAGGTGGAGGTCGCCGACTGGGCGAGCAGCACCTGCGCGCCGTCCCGGGTGAGGGCGCGGCTCATGTCGGGGAAGGCCGACTCGAAGCAGACCAGCGGCCCGACCGAGGGGCCGCCGCTCACCGGCATCACCACCTGGCGGGTGCCGCGCATACGGTCCTCGCCCGCGGCCTTGCCCACGGACGTGACCCAGCCCAGGAGGGAGCGGGCCGGTATGTATTCGCCGAAGGGCACCAGCCGCATCTTGTCGTAGCGGGCGCCGGTCGGGCCGTCCGGTCCGACGAGGACCGAGCTCTTGTAGATGCCGGGCCGGTCGGCGCGGCGGGCGTCCACGTTCACCAGGACGTCGGCGCCGACCTCCCGGGACAGGACCGCAAGGCGGTCCGCCAGGTCGGGGCGCGCGGACAGGTCGTAGCCCACACTGCTCTCGCCCCACACGACGAGGTCCAGGTCCTGGCCGGCCAGGGTCCGGGTGAGGGCCTCCTCGCGGGCGAAGCGCTTCTCCGGGCCACCGACGCCGTTGATCACCCCCGGCTGCACGACGGCGATACGGGTGCTTCCGTCCGGCTCGGGCCGCGGCGCCCAGACCCAGGCCGCGGTGCCGGCGATCGCGACGGCGACCAGCCCGGCCACGGCCGGAACCCGCGCCGCACGGACCGAGAGGAGCGCCGCGACCGCGGTGTTGACGGCGACGACGGCCAGACTGGTCAGCCACACCCCGCCCAGCGAGGCGAGCCGCAGCGCCGGTGCAACCTGCCACTGGCTGGAGCCGAGCAGACCCCATGGGCCGCCCAGTCCCTGCCAGGACCTGACCAGCTCGATCATCAGCCAGCCCGACGGCACGACGACCAGCGCGGCCAGAATCCGGCCCCGCGTGGGCCGCCCGCCCAGCACATGCCGCACCAGCCAGCCCCACGGCGCCCACAGCAGTGCGAGGAGCGCCGCGAGCACGAACGTGAACACGTGAAGGCTGGGCAGCAGCCAATGGTGCACGGCCAGCATGAAGCCGAGGCCGCCGAGCCACCCGTCGAGCACCGCCCGGCGCTCCGTACCGGCCGAACGTGCCAGCAGGATCCACGGCACGAGCGCGACGTAGGCGAACCACCACAACGACGGGGACGGGAAGGCGAGCGCCGGCAGCGCACCGGCCACGACGACCGCCGCGCCGCGCCACCACGGCGAGTCGAGGCGCGCGCGCCACCCGCCCCCGCCGACGAGCCGAGCGTCGAGTCGCCGCACGCGTCGCACATCGAGGCGGTGTGCGCCGACCACGTCCATGCCGCGCCTCCCATCCCCTGCAGCCCGGCGCCGCCTCCGAGATCCCCGCAGCCCGGTTCCTGCGTCCAGTGTGCGCGTCCGCGACGATCTCGGACAGGGGGCATGAGGGCACCCCAACGGGCCGTACGAGGAAACATGCCCGGCTGGGCCGGCTGCCGCCCGGCAGGGCTCAGGTGACGGCGGGTGCCTGCTGTGTCTGCGGGCTGCGGCGCCACTTCTCCTGTACGACGACCTGGCGCAGTCGCCAGCCGCTGTCGGTACGCAGGAGCGAGAACGCGTAACGGCCGCCGCAGACGAAGTCCGGAGCCGGGGACGCCGTGGCGGACGCCCCGTCGCCCCCATCGCCTCCCGCGAACCGCATCGGATTGACGTAGTCGGCCTGAACACGCGCGGCGTCGCCGGTGTCGTGGTCCAGGACCGCGAACCGCAGGCGGCGGTTGACGATCAGATGCTGCCGCATCGGGAAGAGCTCCATCGCGCCGGCCAGCCACCCGGCGACCTGCGCGGCGTCCCCCTCGATACCGCCGGCCGAACGGTAGTCCGCCCGGCCGTCAGGGGTGAACAGCCCTCGGTACGCCGCCCAGTCACCGTCGTCGACGGCCACCGCGTAGTCGGTGATCAGTGCATCGATGGCGAGCCGGTCCATCACGGTCGCGAGTTCCATGCGCTGCGTCATTCGGCCCAGTCTTGGGCACACGGCGTGCCGCGCCAAGAGGCGTGCACGCTGCACCGCGTGCTGGGGCCTCGCGCCTGTCTGCCTCAGCCGGCGGACTCGCCCGCGTGCGGGCTGAGGACCCCGGTCGCCACCAGGGCGAACAGAACGATGCCCAGCAGGACGCGGTAGTACACGAAGGGCATGAAGCTCTTGGTCGAGATGAACTTCATGAACCACGCGATGACCGCGTATCCGACCGCGAAGGCGATGAGCGTGGCGAAGATCGTCGGGCCCCAGGAGACATGGCCGCCCTCGCCCGCGTCCTTGAGTTCGAAGAGTCCGGAGGCCAGCACCGCGGGGATGGCCAGGAGGAAGGAGTAGCGCGCCGCGGCCTCGCGCTTGTAGCCCATGAGGAGGCCGCCGCTGATCGTGGCGCCCGACCGGGAGACGCCGGGCACCAGTGCCATCGCCTGGCACACGCCGTAGATCAGGCCGTCCCGTACGCCCAGTTCCCGGAGCGTCTTGCGCTCCTTCACCGCGCGGTGCTTGCCGCCGTTCTCGTCGCGCGCCGCGAGACGGTCCGCTATGCCGAGGACGACGCCCATCACGATGAGCGTGGTGGCGATCAGCCGGAGATCGCGGAACGGACCCTCGATCTGGTCCTTGAACGTCACACCCAGCACACCGATCGGCAGCGAACCGACGATCACCAGCCAGCCCATCTGCGCGTCGTGGTCGCTGCGCATGGTCTTGTCGGCGAGTGACCGGAACCACGCCGAGACGATCCGCGCGATGTCCTTGCGGAAGTAGATCAGCACGGCCGTCTCCGTGCCGATCTGGGTGATGGCCGTGAACGCGGCACCCGGGTCGTGCCACCCCGCGAAGGCCGCGGTCAGCCGCAGATGGGCGCTGGACGAGATGGGGAGGAACTCGGTCAGCCCCTGGACGAGTCCGAGGATGAAGGATTCAAACCAAGACATGAAGTGCGGATCCAAGTGCTGATCAAGGGCTGACCGCGGACGTGCAGGTCAGGGGCGGGCGTGAGGCAGGCGTGACGGTGCCAGCGCTTGCCGTGGGGCAGCGTAGCGTCCCCGGGTGAGGGAGGTGTGAGCGGGTGGCGAGGGCCGTGGCGCTCCGCTGGTTGGGCCGCGATGTGCTGTCCGGTTCGCTGCGGCGGCGTCGTGGCTGGTCGCGCCCACGCGGCGGAGCCGCATATTGATACAGCCCCGCGCCCCTTTGGGGCGCCTACGCCGCCGTGGAGCGGCGCGCCGCGAGCGCCAGCAGTGGGCCGGTTGCCAGTAGGAGCGCGAGGGTCGCGTAGCCGTAGGTGAGGGTGGACAGTGTGGCGACGCCGGCGACCAGGAGGGGGCCGCCTGCGTCGCCGAGTTCCCGGCCGAGTTCGGCGGAGCCCATCGTCTGGCCGAGCCGTTCGGTGGGCGTGGCGGTGGCCAGGGCCGCGAAGCCCACGGGTGTGATCAGCCCGGTGCCGGCCCCGATCAGCACGGCGCCGCTCAACACGCCGGCCAGCCCGGGCAGCATCGCGCAGCCCAGTCCTGCCGCCGTGATCAGCAGACCTGCCGTGAGGCCGCCGCGCACGGTGAGTCGTCCGTCGTCCAGCGCGCGGCCCGCCTTCGGCTGGACGAACGCGGCGCAGGCCGCCAGCACCGACACGGCCGCTCCGGTGGCGACGGTGCCGAGTCCCGCCGCGGCGCCGGACACCGGCAGGAACCCCACGCCCACCGACAGCGCGGCCGTCGCCCCGGCCAGTGCGGCCGTCGGCCCGAGGAAGACCGGATCGGCGAGCCGCCGACCCAGGTCGAGCAGTGTCTGCCGGGCCTTGGGGAGCGGCGGTACGTGTGGCACGGACAGCGCCGCCCACAGGGCGACGGCCGCGCCCAGCACGGCCAGTACCGCGAACAGCAGGCGCAGACCGCCGGCCCACACCAGCACGCCGCCGAGCAGCGGACCGAGCGTGTAGCCGATCGACTTGTAGAAGCCGTAACTCCCGAACGCCCGCCCCTGCCTGACCGCCGGGTTCAACCGCGCCACCAGCGCCGATGCCGACGGCGAGAACGCGGAGGCGGCCGCGCCCTGACCGAGACGGGCCGCCCACAGCCAGCCGGGGGAGTCCGCCACCACATACGCGGCGGACGCGGCGGCGAACGCCACGAGCCCGCCCAGCAGCACCGGCCGTGCACCGATCCGGTCGGCGAGCGTCCCGAACAGCGGCTTGAGCAGCACTTCCGCGCCGTCGTAGAGGGCGAGCAGCCCGCCCAGTACGAGGAGCGAGGTCACGGCGTCGTCGGAGAAGCCGCCCAGGTTCGCGGCGATGCCGTGTGCGCCGAACGCGGTGGTGAAGCCGGCGGCGTACAGCGGCCACATCTGCCGTCCCGGCGCGGACCGCCCGGGTGAAGCCGTGCTCGTCGCCCGTTCTCCGGGTGCCTCGTCCGTGCTCACGCCTGGCAACGTATCGGTTGCCGGCCATCAGCAGGCACCGGCCCGAACGGCTGACCGGTCTCCCTAACCGCTGCCCGGTCTCTGGTCCGGAGCGCGCGGGACCGAGTGACACACCGTGAGTCGCAGGGCCACAGGTGCGCGCGGCGATTACGGTGCGTACATGGCATTCGGCGTGCTGCTGGCGCTCTGCGCTGCGGTTCTCATGGGCGTGGCGACGGTGCTGCAGGCCCTGGGGGCGCGCATGGAGACCGTCGGCGGGCCGGTGCGGGCGATGCTCCGGTGGCCGTTCCTGGTCGGTGTCGGCGTGGACGCCATGGGATTCCTGGCCGAGGTCGTGGCGCTGCGCTCGGTGCCGTTGTTCCTGGTGGAGGCGGCACTCGCGTCGTCGCTGGCGGTCACCGCGGCCGTGGCGGCCGCCGTGCTGCACGTACGGCTGCGGCCGGCGGAGTGGGGCGCCGTGTTCGCGGTGTGCTGCGGGCTCGCGGTGCTGGCTGTCGCCGCCGGGCACGAGGGCGCGAGCGACGGCGACGCCCGGCTGCGCTGGGTGACGCTGGGTACGTCCGTGGGTCTGGTGCTGCTCGGCTGGGTGGTGAACCGCTGCCTCCGTCGCGCCCGTGCCGCCGTGCTCGGCGGCGTCGCCGGGCTCAGCTTCGGGCTGACCGGGATCGGGGTGCGGCTTCTGCCCGACGACATCACGGTGACGGGGGTGCTCACCGCGCCGACGGCCTATGCCGTGGCCGTCTCCGGGCTCGGCGGGTATCTGCTGCTGATCGAGGCGCTGCGCTCCGGATCGGTCGCCGCGGCGACGGGAGCGATGGTGATCGGCCAGACCGTGTGGCCCGGGGTGTTCGGCGTGGTGTGGCTCGGGGACACGACGCGGCCGGGCTTCGCCCCCCTGGGTGTCGCGGGCTTCATGGTCTCCATCGCGGGCGCCCTGGCGCTGGCCCGGTTCGGCGAGGCGGAGCAGGTGGCGCCTACGGGGGCGGGGGCGGCTGGGGGGCCGGAAGGGCCGGGCAGGCCGGAAGGTTCCGGAGAGCCGGGGAAGCAGGGGCAGGTGCGGCCGCGGGGAGACACCGAGGACGAGTAGGGGGAGCAGGGGCTGCAGCCTGCGCCGGACGCGGACGCGGCCGTCGCCTCGCTGGCGGCGGACGCAGGGCGGCCTGCGCAGGCTGCGGACGCCGGGCCGCTCGCAACGGGCGCCGAGGCGGGGCACATCCCATGCCCCGCCGCACGCTCGTCGCCCGGTCTCAGCCGTGCCCGTCGTCCGCGGGGCCGTCGTGCCGGGCGAGAGCCCGCTCCAGACGGTCGAAGCGCTCGTGCAGGGCCAGGGCGGTCTCGTCGCACATGCGGTGTGCGGCACGCTCGGCCGCCTCGGCCGCCGCCGCGAGATGGCCCTGGCGTCTCTGCTCCCGCCCCACGAACCAGGTGGCGATGGCCGCGGTCACCATGCCGTACGTCGTGATGCCGACGGCCATCACGACGGTGGCGATGATCCGGCCCCAGACGGTCACCGGGTACAGGTCGCCGTAGCCGACGGTCGTCGCCGTCTCCACGGACCACCACAGGGCCTTCGGATACGTCGTGATGCCTGCACCCGGCGCGCCGCGCTCGGCGGCGACCACGGCCCACGACCCCGTGAGCATGGTGACGGCCAGGATCACGGTGGCGCCGCCCGCCGCCTTGAGATGCAGCGAGCGGCCCTCCCGGCCGAGCAGCAACTCGACCGCTTTGGCGAGGAATCCGGGCAGCATGCCCGGGATCCTGCGGCACGCGGCTCGGCGCAGCCCCCGAGGCGCGCCTTCCGGGGCGGCGGGTGCCACCCGTACGGACCCCCGCAGTGGTGGGCACAGGCCGCCGGTGGTGGGTTGGGAGCAGACACCGCGTACCGAGGAGGCACCGAGATGAGACACGCAGCCTGCGTATCCCGTGGCGTGGGGGCGGTGCTGGCCGTGACTGCACTGACGGCGACGGCGGCGTGTTCGGGCGGAAGCGGCGCCTCGGTGGTGGCCGCCCCGACCGCCCCGACGACCGCTGCCCCGCTGACGGACGACCAGGCGGACACCGCGCTGATCGGCGCCTCCGATCTCGGCTCACCGTGGGAGCAGACGGACGAGGACGCCGCCCACGACGGGCTCCTCGAGGGCACGGTGGACGGCGGCAGCAAGGACTGCCAGCAGTTCCTGGACCGGCTGGAGGACGGCGACCTGCTGGGCGACAAGACCTCGGCGGACGCCTCCCGTGTGTTCTACAACAATGCGAACGAGTCGTATCTGGACTACGAGGTCGCTGCGTACAAGGACCAGGCGGACGCGAAGAAGGAGCTGGACTGGCTGAAGACACTGCCGCAGATCTGTGACCAGTTCACGGCCAAGGTTGGCTCCGACAAGACGGACGCGACCGTGCAGGTCGTCGAGTTCGGGCTGCCGGACGCGGCGGGCGACCACATCGGCCTGAACACGACACTCACCACGCAGGTGGAGGGCGAGGACGCCACCCTCACCCTCGACTCCGTGGCCGTGCTCAACGGCCCGAACGGCATCACCTTCACCAACGGCGGGCTGCAGGGCGCGGAGCGGGACGCCACCGAACAGGCCGCGCAGCTGGGCAGCGAGCGACTGCAGCAGGTCATGGAGGGCAAGTCACCGGCGGAAACACCCGGCGAACTGGACTGACCAGCAGCGACAGGCTGGACTGACGATTGGTCGACGCGACGGGCGACGGGACCGACCGCTGCCCACCGTACCGACCAGCAGTCATGGCAGAGGCTGCTCCGTCCAGATGCTCTTGCCCTTCGCGAAGTAGCGCGTGCCCCAGCGCTGCGAGAGCGCCGCGACCAGTTGCAGGCCGCGGCCGCCCTCGTCGGTGTCCCGGGCACGGCGGATACGGGGCGTGGTCGGGCTCCCGTCGGTGACCTCGCAGATCAGGGAACGGCTCTTCAGCAGCCGCAGCTGGATGGGGCCCCTCGCATGCCGGACGACGTTGCCGACCAGTTCGCTGGCGAGCAGTTCCGTGGTGTCGACGAGGCCGTCGAGCCGCCAGTCGATGAGCTGCTGCCGGACGTGGTCCCGCGCCTGGCCGGCGGCGATCGGCGCCTCCGGCAGCCACCAGGACGCGACATCGCCGGCCGGCAGGGCATGCGTACGGGCCACGAGCAGGGCGGTGTCGTCGCTTGTCTGCTGCTGGGCGGGGACGAGAGCCGAGCTGAGCGTGTCGCACAGCTGCTCCAGATGCCGCGCGTCACGTGACGGGCGCGCGGCGGTCCGTTCGGCCCCTTCGGGCAGCCGATCGGCAGCGGTGGCGAGGATGCGCGCGAGATGGCTCATCCCGCTGTCGATGTCGCGGTGCGCCGACTCGACCAGCCCGTCCGTGTACATGACCAGGAGGCTGCCGTCCGGCATCGGCACCTCGGTGGTCTCGAAGGGCGGCGTCGCCGCGCCGAGCGGCGGGTCCGTCGCGAGGGCCGGGAAGTGCACGCTGCCGTCCGGATGGACGAGGGCCGGGGGCGGGTGCCCCGCACAGCCGAAGGTGCAGACGCGGGCGACGGGGTCGTACACGGCGTACAGACAGGTGGCGTAGAAGTCGACGCCCAGATCGCTGACCACGTCGTTGAGGTGGGACAGCACCTCGTCGGGGGGCAGCTCGAGACCGGCCAGGGTATGGACGGCGGTCCGCAGCCGCCCCATGGTGGCGGCCTCCGACAACCCGTGGCCCATCACGTCGCCGATCACCAGGCAGACCCGGTCGGCCGACAGCGGTATCACGTCGTACCAGTCGCCGCCCACGTCCAGTCCCTCGGTGGCGGGCAGATAACGTGCGGCCACCGTGACGGCGGGCAGCAACGGCAGTTCCTGCGGCAGCAGACCGCGCTGCAACTCCTGAGCGCGGACGTGCTCCGCGTCGTACAGCCTGGCCCGCTCCAGTGCCTGGGCGACGAGCCCGCTGAGCGCGGTCAGCAGGGCTCTGTCCTCCTCGCCGAACAGGCGCGGCTGGGGGAAGGAGATCACACAGCAGCCGATGGGCCGCCCGGAGACGATCAGCGGCAGGAAGGCCCATGCGTGCTTCCCGCCTTCGAAGGCGGCCGGGGCGAAGGCGGGATAGTGATGGCGCATCTCCGCCCTCGAGGAGATGTACTGCGGAGCGCCGGCAAGGATGGCGTCATTGTTCGGCGTGATCTCCCTGAGACCGATCCGGTCGGGGACTTGGAGCAGGAACTGCCTGTCGTACCCGACGCCTCCCACCACCCGCAGGGAGTCGCCCTCGACGAGCTGCACGACCAGTCCGTTGGCGCGGAAGGGGGGCAGCACCCGCTCCGCGACGGCCGTCACCACGTCCTGGACGCTGACGGCTTCGGCTAGCGCGGCGTTGAGCTGCTCGATGCGCGCGGTGCGCTCGGCCGCGGTGCGCTCGGCCGCCGTGCGCCGCTCCTCCGCAAGGCGCTTCTCGGTCACGTCCGTGAAGTAGACCGTCAGGCCGTCCGGCACCGGGACGAGGCGCATGTGGTACCAGCGCTGGTCGGTCGGCCACCGGACGTCGAATCCGGTCGGGATCCTGTCGGCGACGGCCTGCCGGCAGCGGGCCTCCAGCCAGGCGACCGGAATTCCGGGCAGCGCCCACAGCAGCTTCCCGATGAGGCTCCGCCAGGGGCCCAGCAACCGCTCGGCCTGCAGGTTCACATACGCGATGCGCAGGTCGTCGCCCATCGCCAGGAACCCGTCGCTCATGTGCCGCAGGGCGCGCCCCACGGAGTCCATGGCGATTCGCCTGTCGGTGGTGTCCCAGAGCGTGCCGGCCATGACCGTCGGCTCTCCGTCGTCGCCGAGCAGCACCTGGCCGCGCGCCTCGACCCAGCGGATCGTGCCGTCGGGACGGCAGACCCGGTACTCCGTGACCGAGTAGCCGCGCTTGTCGATGGCGTCCTGGAGGTCCGCCTGGACCCGCGCACGGTCGTCGGGGTGCAGCAGCTCGATGAACGTGTCGAGCTGCCCGTGGAAGGTCTCCGGGTCGAAGCCGAAGAGCTGCATGGTCATCTCGTCCCAGCTCAGCCGCCCGGTGCGGAGATCCAGGTCCCACGTACCGACCTGGGCCGTCTTCAGCGCCTGCCGGAACCGCGGCCCCGTCCACGCCGCCTCGTCCGCCGACCAGGCCGGGGTCACCGTGCGTGCCGCCGGAGGGCCGGGATTCCGCAGCCGCTCCGACACCCACCCTGCGGCCGTCTCCAGGAACTCCCGCTGTACGGCCGAAGGCGGCCCGGGCGCGGTGGTGACGACCGACAGGACGCCGAATGGGCCGCCGGGTGCCGGCAGCGGCACCGCAGCGATCCCGGTGCCGCCGGGGAAGGGGTCAGGGTCCTCCAGGTCCTCCCCAGCGCCCGGCGTCGGAAGCCACACCAGAGCGCCTTCGCGCAGGGCTCGCGCCGGGACGGTCTCGTCCTGACGGCCGATGACCTCCCACGCCTTCGTGACCTCGCGGGGCAGCCCGCTCACCGTCACCAGGTCCAGGCGCTCGCTCTCGCCGGGAACGCGCTGCAGGTGGACCATGCCGCCGAGCCCACCGAGATCGGCGACCGCATGGTGCAGCACCAGCCTCAGCATCTCGACACCGGTGTGCTCGTCGCCCACCCGCATCAGCACCCGCATCCGGGCGGCCTCGGGCAGCGCCGACGCCGCCCGCGGCGGAGCCTGCGGGATCCCCAGGGGCCCGCTCTCACTCACGTGACCGGTGCCCTTTCCGGGCTCGCGATGACCACAGGATCACTATGCGCTGCGCGAGGACGAAGGGGGAACCTCCGCTGCTCCCGGGATTCGGCGCGGACCTCCGGCCCCGGGCCCCGGACCTGCAGGTCGTCGCCGAATCCCCGGACGTGCGGGTCCGGGTTCCCGGCGGTGGGGGGCGCTCGTCCGTTCGTGGGTTGGGGGCGCTGGGGCGGGGTCGCGGCGGTGCGGGGGTGGCTCTGCGTCGCGGGCGTCCAGGGACCCTGGGCCCACCCTGCGGGCGATCTTCGGCTCACGCCCGCGAGTCTGACGCCCCACGGCCGACGAGGGCCGCGCTTGCCAAGCCCTGGGCATGGGGGTCCGCGACTGGGATGATGAGCGATCCGGATGCGCCGATCCCCAGGGAGAGTGGCAGCTGATGAGAGCGTGTGTTGTCGGGGCCGGCCCCGGGGGAATCGTCACCGCCAAGGTGCTGCTGGAGAACGGCTTCGACGTCACGGTCTTCGACAAGTACCGGCAGGTCGGCGGGATCTGGTCATCAGAGGGCTGCTACGACGGGCTGGCCAACCAGTCCGCGCTCCGCATCTTCGAGTTCGCGGACCTGCCCAACCGATTACACTTCGCCAGCGCGGTGGACACGCAACGCTACCTGGAGAACTACGCCGAGACCTTCGGCGTGCTGGACCGCGTCCGACCCGGCACCGAGGTGATCTCCATCCGGCCGGTGGACGGTCCTGGGCGGGTGGGCGCCTCCGGCTGGCTGATCGACTCTCGGCCCACTGGGGACAAGGCGGCGGAGGTTCATCGCGAGACATTCGACTACGTCGTTGTCGCCAGTGGGGCTCATCATCATGTCCAGATGCCCGAGCTGCCCGGGCGTGAGTTGTTCCGCGGGACCGTGGTGCACTCCAACGAGGTGCGGGCCGGGACATTCAGCGGCCGGCGCGTGGTCGTCGTGGGCGGCGGCAAGTCCGCATTGGACCTGGTCACCCGCGCCGCACGCGAGGCGGCCTCGGCCACCCTCGTGCAGCGCAAGGTGAACTGGATGGTCCCCGAGCGGTTCCTGCTCGGTCTGGTCGGCTACAAGTGGATCCTCTTCACCCGGCTCGGTGAGGCGCTCCTGCCCCGCTACCACGATCCGGCCTGCATCCGTCCGATCGACCGAATCGACGAGCGGGTCAAGCGAGCTCTGTGGTGGCTCATCACCCGCGACGTGCTGTTTTCCACCGGGCTGTACCGGCTGCCGAGGCAGCTGCGGCCCGCCCACACGCTCCCCTTCCACCTGGCCCACGCGGGAGTGATGCCACGCGGCTACGTGCGGGCCATCCGCCGCGGCCTGATCACCCCCAAGGTCAGTGCTGTCGAGGCGTATACCGACACGGGACTGCGACTGGCGACCGGCGAGGAAGTGGCGGCGGATGTCATCGTGTTCGCCACGGGGCACCACAAAGTCTTCCCGTTCCTGGATTCGAGAGTGCGAGTGCACGATTCCGCCGGGCGGTTGCGGCTCTACCGAGGCATCGTGCCAGCCGGCGCCGACCGGCTGGGGTTCGTCGGTTTCCGGCAGGTCTTCAACAACATCATGGGCGTGGAACTCACCGCGCACTGGCTGACCTGTTATTTCCGGGCGACGCTGCGCACCACCCCCGGCGAGCAGGAGATGAAGGAGGCCATCGACGCTCGCCTGGCCTGGCAGGAGGAGGTGCTGCCAGGCTCCGGCGGCTACGACTTCGGCCCCTACGACATCCACTGCGCGGACGAACTCCTGCACGACATGGGGTTACCATCCCGCCGCGCCGGCAACCTGCTGGCCGAGTACCTGCTTCCCGGCGGAGTCGCACACCGCTACGCGGGCCTGACTCGATCGAGTTCGTCGAATTGAAGGCAGAGCATGAGCGGCCCGATGCTATGCGAGCCCGCTGACCTGCCGAGGAAGGGTGCGGCTGTTCTGGGAGGCAAGGGCTATCGACGCCCACCTCCCGGTGCGATGGCAGGCGCGGATGGACGTGACCTCGGTCGGGTGTTCAACGAGGTGCCGGAGCTCTACGACCGGGTCCGGCCGAGCTACCCCGACGAGCTGTTCGCGGATCTTGTCGCCATTACCCGCATGGGCGAAAGGTCGTCGGCGCTCGAGGTGGGGTGCGGTACCGGCCAGGCGACGCGCTCGCTGGCAGCGCTCGGGTGCTCGGTGACCGCCGTCGAGCCGGGCGGGGGAATGGCCGCACTTGCTCGCCAACGGCTCGCTACCTTCCGCAACGTCGAAGTCGAGATGTCGACGTTCGAGGAGTGGGACGACCGCGGAGCGCGCTTCGATGTCCTTGTGGCTGCGTCGTCGTGGCACTGGATCGATCCGTCGATCGGCTGGCAGCGCGCGCACGATGTGCTCCATCCCGAAGCTGGATGGCGTTGCTCGGCAATGTCGTTGTCCGCCGGCCGGGAGAGCCGGAGGTGTACGCCCGAGACAGCCGATCTCTCTCCTTCGCTCGACGTCGCTGTACCGGAGGCTCGACCGCGATGTCCGTGAGCCCCTGCTCGACGCCATCGCCGAGCGCATCTGCCCGCGGATGGGCGACCGAGTACCACGCCGTTACCTGAGCGTCCTGTCGGTTCCGCTGAGCAGCCTGACCTGCTCGCCCCGGTGGCGGTGGTGACGGGCCAACGTGTCCGCTTGGACGAGCTCCAGGGCGAAGCCCAGGTGGGGGCGGGCGTAGACGTACGGAATGGTCGTGGTGATGTAGCGGCGTCGTGCGGTCATCGGTCCTCCTACCGGGGTAGCGAGGCCTGATCGCACAGCAGTCGAGGCCCCGTCCCGGGGCCTCGGATTCGGTACGCGTCCGTTCTCAGCAGCCCCGTCGGCGGGGCATCATCCGGTGCTGAGGCGAAAGCCTGATCATGTTCCTGATCGTAGCAACGGAGCTTCGTACGCAGCACGCGCTTTTTCCGCCCCTTCACGGTGGCTGCGTGCGGTGCAGGGCTTCTGAGGCAGGATCAGGAACGGCGGTCAGCTGGCAGCGGCCATGCCGCACAGTGGTCATTGCAGACCCGGATCGTCGCCGCGGCTCGCGTCGTGTCGCAGGCGCTCGTCCGGTACCGCGTCAGAGCACCAACTCGGGGTCCGTGGTGAGCTCGACGACGATCCACGGGGTGTAGGGCAGGGCGGCGAGCCCGTCGCGCAGCGTCCGCCGCACGCGGTCCTCGTCCGCGACGTCCCAGCGACCCGGCGGCACCACGAAGCCGACCTCGACGTAGAGCTTGTGGCCCACCTTGCTGGTGCGCAGCACCGGCTCGGGAAGGTCTTCGGCGGCCCGCACCCGTTCGACGACGTCGCGGACCAGCTGCTGCACGGCCGGCTCCGGCGCGGACTCCAGCAGCTCGGACGCGGCCTGGCGGAGCATGCGCACGGGCAGCCGGGCGAGCATCACACAGCTCAACAGGACCAGCACCGAGTCGGCGTACGCCTGCGCACCGCGCCACGCCGTCGTACCCAGCAGGAGCGCCACGACGCCTCCGACCGTGATGACAAGGCTGGTCACGGCCCCCGCGAGCCAAACCGCCGCCTCCGCCCGGATCAGGTCCGACCGCGGACCGCGCCGCACCAGGTAGCCATACGCCGCAAGGCACGCGAGTCCGCTCACCGCGCCGTACGCGGCCAGGCCTCCGGCCGCCACGTCGGACCCGCCGTCGAGGATGACCCGGACGGCCTCCACGGCGGCGTAAATGAGCGTTCCGAGTAGTGCAAGACCCTGCACGCCCACGACCAGCGGTACGAGCGACTCCCGGCCGAACGGGAATCGCGGCGTCGGGCCGCCGGCGGCGAGGCCGGAGGCGCGCAGCGAGAGCCACGACAGCCCCAGGCCGAGGATGCCGTAGACGCCGTCGAGCAGGATCACCTGCGAGCCGGCTGCGAGCCCCCACACCAGGGCCACGACCGCGAGCGCAACCGAGACCGCCATCGACACCCTCAGGGCGCGCTGCTCGTGCTGCAGCGACCGGGTCGGCTCTCCATCCGCCATCACACCATGATCACGGCGTTCGGCTGCTCCGCCAACCGGACCGCTCACGCGTCTCCTCGGCCGTGCCCGCGGCCCCGACCGGTACGCCAGCCAGGACCGCGCTCTGGGCCGTCGCCAGGCGTCGGCCCCAGCCACCGCCATCGGAAGCGCAGGACGGGCGATGGCGCGACTCAGTGTCCGCGCAGCCGATGACGCTTGCACCACGCCACCACGGCCCCGGCCAGCCCTGTCACCGCGATGAACCCCATCGCGATCAGGAAGACGGGCGAGGTCGGCGTGGAGGCGCGGGTGCCCGCCACGACGTACGCCGCCGTGTTGGGGATCGATCCGATCGCCGTGGCGAGCAGGAACGGCAGCCAGCCCATGCGGGACACGGCCGCGCAGTAGTTCGCGGCCCAGAAAGGCACGCCGGGGAAGAGCCGTGCCGCCAGCATCGACCGGAATCCGTGCCGGCTCAGCTGACCGTCCGCGGCCTTGAGCCAGCGGCCCCGCAGCAGCGGGCGCAGCGCATCCTGCCCCAGCAGGCGCCCGAGCCCGAAGGCGGCACCGGCGCCGATCACCGTGCCGGCGAGCGCCGCGCCGAGCCCCAGCTGGGAGCCGAAGAGGGCGCCCGCCGCAAGGTTGAGCAGGGGCCGCGGCACGAAGGCGACGGTGCAGACGCCGTACGCCACCGCGTAGACGACGACGGCGGCCGCGCCGTTCAGGTGGGGCGGCCAGCCGTCGGCCAGCAGCCGCTGCGGCTCGAACAGCAGCACGGCCGTCGCAGCGGCCGCGAGCAGCATCACGAGCAGGGAAAGCCGTGACCACGGGGACAGCAGCACCCTGACAGAGCGCGTGGCCAGGGCCACGAGGCCAGGTGCGGCGAAGAGCGCGGGACGGGCGGCGCCGGCCGGCCGGGTGGCGGCGAGCTCCATCGGGCCCGTGACGGGCGCGCTCGATGCGCTCGTGGTGTGCGGGCCTGCGGGATCGCCGGCGTCCCGGCCCGCAGAAGGGGCCGTGGCGAGGCCGGCTGGTCGGTCGGCGGCGGGGTCGAGCATCCGGGGAGACTAACCGACCCAGGTGAGCATTCGCCGTATGCTGCGTCTCACGAGCGTCACAGGTTCGGAAACGCTCAGCGCCGTGGGCGGCAGTGAACTCGCCGAGACCAGTGCCGCCGAGCCTCGCCGCCGCCATCCCGGTGCGGCCGACCGGCGCTCCCGGCGCCCGGCTGCCGACGGCCGCCCAGAGGGCGACCGTGCGGGCCTCGGACTTCAACGGCCCCCGCCACGACGAAGCACGGCAGGAAAACGCCCGCCCGCGGAAATTCGGTCGACGTGCCGATGGCGACTGGGCGATGATCGGCGACATGTTCCGGCACGCCTTCCTCGCAGCGCCGTCCGCAGTCGCGGACGCGCCGAAGGCTGCCCTCGTCGCCGCCACCGCGGCCGCATCCGCGCCGGCCGGTGTCGCCACCGTCACCGCCGCGGCAATCGCCGCAACCGCCGCAGCCGCGGCTGCTGTTGCCGCGCCTGCCGTTGTCGCAGCCGCAGCCGCAACCGCCGCGGCGCCCCTCGACGGCGCCCGAAGCTGACCCTTCCCGGAAAGTCCGGCGGACCCCGCAGGGGGAGGGTCGGCAAGGCCCTGGGGTCCACGTCCCAACTCCGCCATGCCTACGGCCGGTTGGGGCCACCGCTTTCGCGTTCCGGAGAGGAACACACCCAGCCATGTCCAAGACGGCATACGTACGCACCAAACCGCACCTCAACATCGGCACGATGGGCCACGTCGACCACGGCAAGACCACCCTGACCGCCGCCATCACCAAGGTCCTGGCCGAGCGCGGTACCGGCACCTTCGTGCCCTTCGACCGCATCGACCGCGCGCCCGAGGAGGCGCAGCGCGGCATCACCATCAACATCGCGCACGTCGAGTACGAGACGGACACCCGTCACTACGCGCACGTCGACATGCCCGGCCACGCGGACTACGTGAAGAACATGGTCACCGGCGCGGCCCAGCTCGACGGGGCGATCCTCGTCGTCTCCGCGCTCGACGGGATCATGCCGCAGACCGCGGAGCACGTGCTGCTGGCCCGCCAGGTCGGCGTCGACCACATCGTCGTCGCACTGAACAAGGCGGACGCGGGCGACCCCGAGCTCACCGACCTGGTGGAGCTGGAGGTCCGCGAGCTGCTCACCGCGCACGGGTACGGCGGCGACTCGCTACCCGTCGTGCGGGTGTCCGGCCTGCGCGCCCTGGAGGGCGACCCGCAGTGGACGGCGGCGATCGAGGCGCTGCTCGACGCCGTGGACACGTACGTCCCGATGCCCGAGCGGTACGTGGACGCGCCGTTCCTGCTGCCCGTGGAGAACGTCCTCACCATCACGGGCCGCGGCACCGTCGTCACCGGCGCCGTCGAGCGGGGCACCGTGCGGGTCGGCGACCGCGTGCAGGTCATCGGCGCGGACACCGAGAGCGTGGTGACCGGCCTCGAGACCTTCGGCAAGCCCATGACGGAGGCGCAGGCCGGGGACAACGTGGCGCTGCTGTTGCGCGGCGTGCCGCGCGACGCCGTGCGCCGCGGTCACGTCGTCGCCGCGCCGGCCAGCGTCACACCGAGCCGCCGCTTCACCGCACAGGTGTACGTCCTGTCGGCGCGCGAGGGCGGCCGTACGACGCCTGTCGCGACCGGATACCGGCCGCAGTTCTACATCCGTACCGCGGACGTGGTCGGCGACATCGACCTTGGCGTGACAGCGGTCGCCCGCCCGGGCGACACCGTCACCATGACGGTCGAACTGGGCCGCGAGATCCCGCTCGAGCCGGGCCTCGGCTTCGCCATCCGCGAGGGCGGACGCACGGTCGGAGCAGGGACGGTCACGGCGGTCGGCGACACGGGCGCGGTCGTGACGGCCCCGGCGACGCTCTGACGACGGTTGCCGCGGCTCGACGGCCCCGCCGCCGTGCCGCATCGCAGGCCGCCGTTGTGGGCAGGCGTTCCGCAGGGCTGGGGCACCTCCCACGCCCTTAAGGCAGTGGGGGAGGGTGGGCACAACCCACGACGGCGGGTGCCCTTCGGACTGCGGTGCCCGCCGTCGGGGTTGCCCAAGCGTGCAGGCGTTGCCCGCCGTCGGGGTGCCGCTGCGCCCACCCGTGCCGCCCTGGGGGCACCTCCCAGGCCCTTAAGGCACTGGGGAGGCACGACTGCCCGCAGCGGCGGCGGGCACGCCCGGCGCGGCGGCGGGCACGCCGCCCGGCGCGGCGACGCGCCCCCCGCATCGCCGCCCGCGCGGCACAATGAACCCGTGGAAGAGCCGATACCCGTCACCCGCCCCGTCGATCACGGCGAAGCCAAGCTGCTGCCCGACGTGGACCGGGAGCGGGCGTGGCTGCTGACGGTCGGCGGGGCGCCCCAGTCGTACGTGGACCTCGACGAGCCGCAGCACCTGGAGTTCGAGTACGCACAGCGGCTGGGGCACGTCCTGGACACGGCCGCGGAACCGGGTCAGCCCCTCGACGTACTGCACCTCGGTGGCGGCGCGCTCACCCTGCCCCGCTACCTCGCCGCCACCCGGCCCGGCTCACGTCAGCACGTCGTGGAGGCAGACCGCGGGCTGCTCGCGCTCGTCACCGAGCACCTGCCCCTCCCCGACGGCGCGGACATCACGGTGCACGGCGCGGACGCCCGCGCATGGCTGGAAAGGGCCCCGCTCGCCTCCGCGGACATCCTGGTCGCGGACGTGTTCGGCGGGTCACGCGTCCCGGCGCACCTCACCTCGCTCGCGTACGCGCGAGCCGCCGAGCGGGTGCTGCGGCGCGGCGGCGTCTACGCGGCGAACCTCGCCGACGGGGCGCCCTTCGCCTTCCTCCGCTCCCAACTCGCGACCTTCGCCGCGGTCTTCGCGGAGCTGGCGCTGATCGCCGAGCCGGCCGTCCTGCGCGGCCGCCGCTTCGGCAACGCCGTGCTCGTGGCGTCCCAGGAGCCGATCGACATCGCGTCACTGTCGCGGCGTTCCGCCGCCGACGCCTTCCCTGCACGCGTCGAACACGGGCCCGCGCTACGCGCCTTCATCGGGGACGCGACACCGGTGCGCGACGAGGACGCGGTGGCATCGCCCGAACCACCGGCCGGCGCCTTCAGCGTGGGCTGACCCGCGCTCCCGGCACGTCATCCGAAGCCTCCGCCTCGGCCCTGGCCCGGCTCCCGGACCCCGTGCCGGAACCCTGCACGACCTCCTTCGTACGCCGCGTCAGGTTCCGTACGTCCGGTACGAACAGCACCGCCGCCGTGACCAGGACCACCAGAGCCGCGCAGCCCCACAGGGACGCCGTACGGCCGAAGGCGCTCTCCGCCGGGCCCGCCAGGGCCGTGGCCAGGGGGACCATGGCGATCGAGCCGAACCAGTCGTAGGCCGAGACGCGGGACAGCTTCTCCTCGGGGATCTCCTGGTGCAGCGCCGTCATCCAGGAGACGCCGAACACCTCGATGGCCACGCCGCTGAGGAACATCACCGCGGCCAGCCCGGCCACCGGCAGCGGCACCGCGAGCGCGGCGGACGGCGCGGCCAGCGGGAACACGCACAGGGTCCCGGCGAGCAGCAGCCGCCGCGGCTTCCACCGCATCATCAGCAGCGCACCGCCGACCGTGCCCGCTCCGAACGCGCCGAGCGCCAGGCCCCACGGGCCCGCCCCGCCCAGCTCGTCCCGGGCGACCAGCGGACCGAAGACCGACTCGGCGGCGCCGACGACCGCCACCACGACCGAGAACTGAGCCACGATCGACCACAGCCAGGGCCGTCCGACGAACTCCCGCCAGCCCTCCCGCAGATCCGCCAGCATGCCCCCGCCGGGCTCGCGCGGCGGAATGTGACTCACGTCCAGGAATGCCCGCAGCGCCCCGGCCACGGCGAACGCCGCCGCGTCCACCATGAGCACCCAGCCGGGACCGACGGCCGCGACCATCGCACCCCCGAGTGCCGCGCCGCCGAGACCCGCACCGTGCATCGCCATGCGGAACAGCGCGAAGGCCCGGCCTGCCTGCTCCCCGCTGACGGACGACATCAGCATGCCCTCGGCCGCCGGGTTGAAGAAGGCCTGGCCCGTGCCGCCGAGCGCGGTCAGCAGCATCATCTGCCACAGCTGCGGATCGCCTGCGAGGACGAGCACGGCGAAGGCACCCTGCGACACGAAGTTGAGCGCGTTGGCTGCGACCATCACCCGGTGCCGCGGCAGTCGGTCCGCGACGGCCCCGCCGATCAGCAGGAACACCACGAGGGGGAGCGTGCGGGCCGCCGCCACCAGACCCACGTCGCCGCCGTCGCCGCCCGCGTCGAGGACCGCGAACGCCGCCGCGATCAGCGCGCCCTGGCTGCCCAGGTTCGTCACGACCGCGGCGGCGGTCAGCAGAGCGTAGTTGCGACCCGCCCAGTCGGGGCGGCGGAGACGTCTGCGAGAGGCAGAGGCGGCGGCAATCTTCACCGGGGGACTATCGCCGCCGCCGGGTCGACTTGCCAAACCGATTTTTCGCCGATACGGGGGCGTGGCCGGAGATTCTCGACGGGCGTGGCCGGATCCGCCTGTCCGTCGGCGGCGCCGCGACGGCAGCGGATGGCGGCGCGTCCCCGGCCGCTTCCCTGGCCGCCTCCCCGGCCACTTCCCTGGCCGCCTCCCCGGCCACTTCCCTGGCCGTTTCCCTGGCCAAGACGTGCTACCCATGGGTAACATCCCGCCTCATGAGCGCTGACCAGATGTCGATCGGCGAGATGCTCGCCGCCACGGTGCCGATGGCCCGCACCCTGAACCTCGAGTTCCTCGAGACCTCGCCGGAGAAGGCCGTGGTGGCCCTGCCGGACCAGAGCGACTACCACAACCACGTCGGCGGGCCGCACGCTGGCGCGATGTTCACGCTGGGCGAGTCCGCCAGCGGGGCGATCGTCCTCGCGGCCTTCGGGGACCAGCTCACCCGGGCCGTGCCGCTCGCCGTCAGCGCCGACATCGCGTACAAGAAGCTCGCCATGGGACGCGTGACCGCGACCGCGTCCCTCGGCCGTCCGGCCGCCGACGTGATCGCCGAGCTCGATGCCGGGCAGCGGCCCGAGTTCCCGGTGTCCATCGCCATCCAGCGCGAGGACGGCGCCGTCACGGGCGAGATGACCGTCGTCTGGACGCTCCGTCCCAACGGCTGACGTCCGCGGCGCCGGTGGCGCGGCGGGACTGTGCTGCGGGTGCCTCCAGGGACCGCAGCCGACGGGACTGTGGTGCGGGTGTCTCCAGGGACCGGGCTGCGGTCGAGTGACCGGAGTCAGCAGGTAGGCTGCCCGCACGCGCGCCCCGGACAGGCGGGAGCGTCTGCCGGGTCGACGCACAGAACGGGAGGGACCGGCGTTGCACGTCCAGGAATGGCTCGAGACGGTGCCGGCGGTCAGCATCTACACCCTGGTGGGTGTGGTCATCGGTCTGGAGAGCCTGGGCATCCCGCTGCCGGGCGAGATCATCCTCGTCTCGTCCGCGCTGCTCGCCTCCCAGCACGGGGACATCGACCCGGTCGTCCTCGGCATCTGTGCCACCGCGGGCGCGATCATCGGCGACTCCATCGGCTACGCGATCGGGCGCAAGGGCGGCCGGCCCCTGCTGGCCTGGCTCGGCTGCAGGTTCCCGAAGCACTTCAGCGAGGCCCACGTCGCGACCGCCGAGCGGTCCTTCGAGAAGTGGGGCATGTGGGCCGTGTTCTTCGGCCGCTTCGTCGCCCTGCTGCGCATCTTCGCCGGCCCGCTCGCCGGCGTCCTGCGTATGCCGTACTGGAAGTTCCTGATCGCCAACGTGCTCGGTGGGATCCTGTGGGCCGGCGGGACCACCGCGGTCATCTACTACGTGGGGATCGTCGCCGAGTCCTGGCTGAAGCGGTTCTCGTGGCTCGGCCTCGTCGTGGCCCTGCTCATCGGCCTCGTCTCGATGCTGATCCTCAAGCGGAAGACGAAGGAGGCCGCGTCGGGGACTGCACAGGCACAGGCACAGGGGCAGGGAGAGCCGCAGACGCAGGCACCGGAGTCCACCGAGCCGCAGCCGGTTCCGGCCGGCGACTGACTGCCCCGCGCTCGATCAATCGGGCCCGTTTGTGATCTTCGCCCCAGCCGGCGCCGGTACGCGCCCATGTCCCCTACGGTGCTCTGGGCGCGGCGCACCAGAGGTAAGGCGTACCAGCGGTAAGGAGTCGGAGATGACAGGTCGGGCAGGGCGCTCAGAGCATGGACCCCAGGCAGCGCAGGCGCTGATTCGCGGAGTCGGCGGACAGGAGCCGAAGGTCGCCGCGGACGCCTTCGCCGCTCCGACCTCCGTCGTGCTCGGCGACGTCGTCATGGCGGCGGGCTCGAGCGTCTGGTACCAGGCCGTGCTCCGCGGCGACGGCGGCCCGATCGTTCTCGGGGCGGATAGCAACATCCAAGACAATTCGACCGTGCATGTGGACCCGGGCTTCCCGGTCACGATCGGGGAGCGCGTGTCCGTCGGGCACAACGCGGTCCTGCACGGCTGCACGGTGGAGGACGACGTCCTCATCGGCATGGGCGCCACGGTGCTCAACGGCGCGCGCATCGGCACGGGTTCGCTGGTCGCCGCCCAGGCGCTCGTCCCCCAGGGCATGCAGGTGCCGCCCGGCTCGCTGGTCGCGGGCGTGCCCGCCAAGGTCAAGCGCAGCCTGACCGACGAGGAGCTCGACGGCATCAAGCTGAACGCCGCGGTGTACGTGGATCTGGCGAAGCGGCATCGAGTGGCCTTCTCGGACGACGAGAGCGGCGCGGTGTGAAGACCGGCGTCATGGGGTGAAGATCACAGCCGTTCGCCCCCTGGCCCGTACCCCGCGCTGAGTACCGTGTGCGAGTGCCGAACAACAAGAACATGTTCTCGTCCTTGACCGCGTGGCGGCGCCGCGTCGCGCAGCGCGCCGTCCACGCGGGATGGGCGTGGGTACAGCGGACGGGTGCCGTCACCGCCGAACACCCCGGCAGACTCCGCTTCGGCGCGCTCGGACACGGCACGAGGCTCGCCTTCCCGCAGGGAACCGTCTTCGGCGAACCCTGGATCCACCTCGGCGACCACTGCATCATCGGCGAACAGGTCACCCTCACGGCCGGGTTGATGCCCGACCTCGACCTCGGGCCCGACCCCATCCTGCGTATCGGCGACGGCGTGGTGCTCGGCCGCGGCAGTCATGTCATCGCCGACACGACGGTGACCATCGGCTCCGACTGCTACTTCGGGCCCTACGTGTACGTCACGTCCACCAACCACTCGTACGACGACCCGCACGAGCCCATCGGGAAGCAGTGGCCGCGCATGGAGCCCGTCGAGATCGGTCCGGGCTGCTGGATCGGGACCGGGGCGGTGATCCTGCCGGGCGCGAGCATCGGCCGCAACGTCGTGGTCGCGGCGGGCGCGGTCGTACGCGGGTCCGTCCCCGACCACGCGGTCGTGGCCGGCGCACCGGCCCGTGTCGTACGCCGCTGGTACCCGGACGAGGGCTGGCAGCCGCCGCTGCGCACCCCCGCCCCCGTGCCGATCCCGGAGGGGGTCACTCCGGAGCAACTGCTGGCGTTGGCGGACTTGGAGACGAGTCCTGAGGAGGGCTCGGCGGAGACCGAGACGGTGGCGGGGCTCGGTGGCGGTGTTCCGGAGACGCGGTCGGCGGAGGATCCGCGAGACGCGCGGTCGGCCGAGGGGCGGCGTGACACGCGGTCGGCGGACAGCGCGTCGCCTGCGGAGTCGGGCAGCGGCACGTCGGCTTGAGGGGCCCCGGTGTGTCGGCCGGATCAGCCGCTCGCCAGCAGCACCGTACCGACCAGGGCAAGGCCCGCCCCCGCCGCCTGCACGCCGCGCAGCCGCTCACTGAGCACACCGCGCGCGGCAAGAGCGGTGACGACGGGATAGAGCGAGGCGAGGACCGCGGCCACCGTGACCGGACCGTTCTGGGCCGCGAGCGAGTACGTGCCGTTGGCCGCGACATCCGCCAGACCGACGAAGGCCAGCGCCGGGACCGCCGGCCACAGGGCTCCCCATCCGGCTCCCTCCGGGAGCGCCCTGCCGCCGCGCCGCACAGAGGCGTACAGGGCCGCGCCGCCCGCGAGCACATTCGTCAGCCGCTGCACGAACAGCGCCAGGAAGAGACCGGTGATCGTCGTCGACGCCTCGGCGATCAGCACCATCACCGTGCCGAAGCCGAAGGCCGCGACCAGGGTCAGGGCGATCGTCTGCCGCTGCACCGGCGCCCCGCGCCACTGCGGCCCGCCTGCGAGCACGACCCCGGCGACGGCCACGGCGATGCCCGCGTACTGCAGCAGCCCCGGCCGTTCGCCGAGGATCAGCCCGATGCCCACCGGAACGGCGACGCCCAGGGTGCCGAGCGGAGAGACGACACCCATCGGCCCCAGCGCGAGCGCCTTGTAGAAGGAGAGCATGGCGACCGGACCGACCAGGCCCGCGGCGGCGGCGAACCACAGCTGCGGACCCGCCTCGCTCCAGCCCCCGGTCGCGATCACGATGGCGCCGAGGACGACCGCGGCGATCGCCTGCGAGGCGACGACCACCGTGAGAGCCGGAAGGCGCCGCGTCAGCAGCCCGCCGCCGAAGTCGGCCAGCCCCCACAGGAGGCTTGTGGCCAGGGCGAAGAGTGCTGTCATGGTCGACCTCGCAGTACAGTGCAGTGAACATCGGGTGCACTACACCGTAGTTCATTAGATTGAACTCTGTCATCCAGGATATTGGACGGAATGTGTCGGACCTCGACCTGCTGACCCAGTCCCTGGCGCGCAACGTCAAGCGTTGTCGCAGCGAGCGGGGCTTCACCCTGGAGGCCCTCGCCGCCCGCGCCGGAGTCAGCCGCGGCATGCTCATCCAGATAGAGCAGGCCCGTACCAACCCCAGCCTCGGCACGGTCGTCAAGATCGGGGACGCCCTCGGCGTGAGCATCACGACCCTGCTCGACTACGAGCAGGGACCCAAGGTCCGGATCGTGCCGCCCGAGCAGGCCGTGCGCCTGTGGCACACCGAGGCGGGCAGCTTCAACCGGCTGCTGGCCGGCACGGAGGCGCCGGGCCCCCTGGAGATGTGGCAGTGGCGGCTGATGCCCGGCGAGGGCAGCAGCTCCGATCCGCACCCGGCCGGCACCGTCGAGCTGATCCACGTCACGGCGGGCGAACTCACCCTCGTCGTGGACGGCACGGAGTACCGCGTACCGGCGGGCACGAGCGCCTCCTTCGAGGCCAACGCCACGCACGCGTACCGCAACGAGGGCGACGAGCCGCTGGAGATGACCATGACGGTGTCGGTGCCGGCCGTGCGCTGAGACGGATCGCATGCCGGGTCGCGTGGGCGTGCCGCGCGGCCTCGATGGGCCGATCGCCGCCGCCGGTGCGGCTGTTAGCGTGCCACTATGCGTGCACCCATCGGCCACTTCGACGACGTCCGGACCGCTCCCGACAGCCTGGAACTGCTGCCCTCGCCCGTCGCAGACGCCGTACGCCACTGGCGCGGCTCCGTGCCCGCGCAGCAGATGCTCTACGTGGACAGCGACCCGGCCGTCGCCGACACCGCCGTCTTCGTCGAGCACTACGGCCAGGACCTGCTGGAGACGTCCGCGAACTGCGTGGTGGTGGCCGGTAAGCGCGCGGGTGAGACCAGCCTCGCCGCCTGTCTCGTGCTCTCCCGCACCCGGGTCGACGTCAACGGCGTGGTACGCCGCCAACTGGGCGCCCGCAAGGCCTCGTTCGCACCCATGGAGACCGCGACCGGCGAGACCGGCATGGAATACGGCGGCATCACCCCGATCGGCCTGCCCGCCGACTGGCCGCTCCTCATCGACGCGGCCGTCGTGGACCTGCCGCATGTCCTGATCGGCAGCGGCCGCCGCCGCGGCAAGCTCATCGTGCCGGGCAAGGCGATCGCGGAGCTCCCGGGCGCGGTGGTGCTCGAGGGGCTCGGCGTCGGCTGACGCAGAACGGCCCGACGGGCGGACCCCCGGCCGGGGCGCGGCCCCAGCCCCGCCGCGGCCCCAGCCCCGCCGTGACCTCAGCGGCGCCGGTGACCTCAGCCGAGCTGCGGAATCTCGATGGCGGGGCAGCGATCCATGACCATGTCGAGGCCAGCCGCGCGGGTCCGCTCGTACGCCGCCTCGTCGATCACATCGAGCTGGAACCAGACCGCCTTCGCGCCCTTCGCCACGGCCTCGTCGGCGACCGCGCCGGCGAGATGGGAGTTCACGAACACGTCCACGACGTCCACGTCGAAGGGGATGTCCGCCAGAGTGGCGTACCCCTTCTCGCCGTGCACCGTCTCGGCCTTCGGATGCACCGGGACGATCCGCTTGCCGAAGCGCTGAAGGACCGCTGCGACTCCATATGCGGCGCGCCGCTGATTCGAGGAGAGGCCGACGATGGCCCAGGTGTCACCGTGCTCGGTAAGGATCCTGCGAACGGTCTCAGTGTCGCCGTGCATGCTCCGCCTTCCGTGGGTCCGGCACTCGTGTGAGGAGAACACGGGGATGCTGCGGGCGATTCCCTGGAGGTCCCCGTCGGCGGCCGGTTATCCAACTCTGACG
>NZ_LOHS01000040.1 GCF_001642995.1 Streptomyces jeddahensis | reverse complement strand
CCCCGCCCGGCGAACTCGGCACGGTCTACATGACGATGTCCACCGGCGGCTTCAGTTAGTGCATCGGCGACTTCTTCACCGTCGGCGATCTCGGCTACAGATCGACATGATCATCTCGGGTGGCGTCAACATCTACCCGGCCGAGATCGAGTCCGCCAACGACGTACGGCCTGGCGCCAGACCGAGGACGTACATCCCGGCGCGGCCCCGACCCAGCCACCGGCAGGTGGCGCACCAGCCGACCACCGGCCCGCAGACGCCATCCCACCGGAGGTATCGCGCGGCGCGGAGCGGATCGCGCGGGCCGTCAGGCCAGGAAGTCCTGCCCGATCCGCTCCGCCACGTTCTCCAGGATCGGCCCCGCCTCCGCGATGCAGCGGGAGACGTCCGGTTCGACGTCCGTCAGCGCGTACGCCCGGCGGATCCCCGCCCTCCCCAGTGCCTCCGGCCGGAGCGCGAGGCGGCCGCAGACCGCCACGACCTCCTTGCCCGCCGCCCGGGCCGCAGCCGCGACCCCCGCAGGGGCCTTGCCGTGCAGGGTCTGCTCGTCCAGCGACCCTTCCCCCGTGATCACGAGGGACGACCGCTCCAGCGCGGGAGCGAAGCCCAGCACGTCGAGCATGATCTCGATGCCGGGCCGGAAACTCGCGCCCAGCCCGACGAGAGCGCCGTATCCGATGCCCCCCGCGGCCCCCGCACCCGGCGACTGCGCGTACTCCGCGGCCCGCGGCCCGATCGCCTTCTCCAGGACCTCGGCATAGTGGCCGAGCGCGGCGTCCAGCGCCGCGACGTCCTCCGGGCCGGCCCCCTTCTGCGGCCCGTACACGGCGGCCGCCCCCGTGGGCCCGGTCAGCGGGTTGTCGACGTCGCTGGCGAGCACCACGTCGACATCGGCGAGACGCGGATCGAGGCCCGACAGATCCGCGGTGGCAAGCCCCCGCAGGGCCCCGCCGCCCGGCGCGACGGGCTCCCCCTCGGCGTCCAGGAACCGCACCCCGAGCGCGGCCAGCATCCCGGCGCCGCCGTCGGTGGTGGCGCTGCCGCCGACGCCGAACACGATGGTGCGGGCGCCCGCGTCGAGCGCGGCGCGGATCAGCTCACCGGAGCCGTACGTCGTCGCGGTCAGCGGCGCGAAGACGCCGTCGGGCAGCCGCTGGAGCCCGCTGGCCTCGGCCATCTCGACCACGGCGGTGCCGTCGCGCAGCGCGTACGCCGCCGTGACCTCGTCGCCGAGCGGCCCGGTCACCCGTACCTCGCGGCGCTCGAAACCGGCCGCGACGGCGGCCGCGACCGTGCCGTCGCCGCCGTCGGCCACCGGCAGCGCCTCGACCTCCACGTGTGGAGCGACGCGTCGCAGCCCGGCCGCGACACGCTCGGCGACCTCGACGGCCGTGAGTGATCCCTTGAACTTGTCCGCGGCTATCAGCACGCGTCCGACCCGGCCGGACCTCCCCGACGGCCCTGACGGCCCCGTCGGCTGTGCCTTGCCCGCTGCCGTCCATGCAGCGTCCGCCACCGTTGCATCCCCTTGCTTCCGGGCCTTGCTGCTCATCACGGCAGTAAGGCAGTCGCGCCGCTGCGACCTTAACCGGAGGCGGGGCCCGCTGCCCATGGGCCGTCTCACCTGGTGATGCGGCCAGATCGGCGATGCGCGAGCGGATGCCCGAGCGAAAGCGCCCGGGAATGGGTAAACCGGAAACATGACCACTGTGGACACGCATGTGGGCACGGATGTGGGCACTCGGCTCGACGACCGGATCCTCGGCGGCTGGCTCGGCCGGATCGCGGGCAACATGCTCGGCAAGCCGGTGGAGCAGGGCGACCACTGGACACGCGAGCGCATCGACGGCTATCTCAGGCGGGCGGCCGCTCTGCCGCTCGACGACTACCTTCCCGGACCGGTCTCCGAGTCCGACGCGTTCGCGCTGCGGCCCGAGTGGCGCTCGTGCGTGCGGGGCCGTATCCACGGCAGCTGCCGGGACGACGACGTGGACTACGCGATCCTCGGCCTGCACCTCCTGGAGACCCACGGCTTCGGCTTCACTACCGAGCAGGTGGGGGAACTGTGGCTGCTGAGGCTGCCGTATCTGCAGACGTTCACCGCGGAGCGCGCCGCGTACCGGAATCTCGCGAACGGTCTCAAGCCGCCGCTGACCGCGACGTACGACAATCCCTACCAGGAGTGGATCGGCGCGCTCATCCGCGCCGACATCTTCGGCTGGGTCTGCCCGGGCGCCCCGCGCCGTGCGGCGTCGCTCGCCCGTCGCGACGCGGTGCTGTCGCACACCGGCAACGGCGTGTACGGCGCGATGTGGGCGGCGGCACTGGTGTCCGCGGCCTTCACGGCGCCGGGCGTCCGGGCCGCCGTGGACACCGCGCTCACCGTGATCCCGGCGAGCAGCCGTCTCGCCCGGACGGTGCGCCGCGTCCTCTCGCTGTACGACTCCCGCCTCGGCTGGGAGGACACACTCGACGCGGTCCACGAGGAGACGGCGGGCCTCCACTGGATCCACACGATCCCGAACGCCGCCGTCATCACCGCCGGACTCCTCTACGGCGGCGGTGACTTCACCCGCACCATCACGCTGACGGTGCGCGGCGGCCTCGACACGGACTCCAACGGCGCGACCGCCGGCTCCGTGGCGGGCGTCCTGTGCGGCGCCGCCGCGATCCCGCCCCAGTGGAAGGACCCGCTGGAGAACACCGTACGCAGCGCCGTGTTCGGCTTCGACGGGGCACGCATCAGTGAACTGGCGGCTCGGACACGTGCGTTGGCGGAGCACATCGCCTGAAGCGCGCCGTCCGACACCGAGGCGGGACGCGCGCGCTGGTTACCCTTCCTCGGGTGACCAGTCCTGACTACGCCGCCTACATCGCCGGCCTCCCCCGCGTTCTCGCCGGTGCAGCCGCCCTCTTCCGTGACGCCGAGGGTCGCGTACTCGTCGTCGAGCCCAACTACCGGGACGGCTGGGCGCTGCCCGGCGGGACCATCGAATCGGACACCGGTGAGAGCCCTCGCCAGGGCGCCAGGCGCGAGACGCTGGAGGAGATCGGCCTGGACGTCGAGCTGGGGCGGCTCCTCGCGGTGGACTGGGTGCTGGGCACGGGGCGCCCGCCGCTCGTGGCCTATGTGTACGACGGCGGGGTGCTCACCGAGGAACAGCTCAAGTCGATCCGCCTGCAGGAGGAGGAACTGCTGTCGTGGCGGCTGGTACCGCGCGCCGAGATCCAGCAGTACCTGCACGGCACCCTCGGCCTCCGCGTCCTCGCCGCCCTCGACGTGCTGGCGGAGGGGACGGGCACGGCCGAGCTGGAGAACGGCCGGCCGGCGGTGTGACGACGGCCGTACCAGACGACCGGCGATATCGGTTCGCCGCCGAAGGCCCCGCGGCCTAGGCTCGGCCGCATGGGCAAGCCTCTCGTCGCCATCCTGAGTGGGGCAGGTATCTCCACGGAGCAGAGCATTGGCGGAAGTAACCTCACGCCATGACAGATGACCTGGTACAGCGAGCGCACTGGGGTGACCTCACGGGGCAGAGCTGGGCGGGGCTGGTGCGGCTCTCCCTCGAACCGGACGACGACGAGTTATCCGCCTCGGCTCCGGGCAAGGAGCAGGATCAACCCATCGCCAGTGGCAAGAAGTGGCGCCCGGCCACAGGCCGCGACATCGCCGGGACGAGCAGGAGAAGGACGCTCGTCGGTTCGTCGAGAGTCGCGGGGGCCGGTATGTCTACACATACGAGGAACCCGACACGTCAGCATGGAAGCGCAAGCGGGTGTGCCAGCCGGACGGGACCGTCGCCTATCGCGTGATCCGCCCCGCGTTCGAAGGGGCGATGGAAGATCTCAAGCGCGGGACTGTGCCGGACGGCAGCGGCTGGATGGACTGATCGTTTACGACATCGACCGCCTGACGCGCGACAACCGACACCTTGAAGACGCCATCGAGGTGGTGGAGAACTTCCGCCGTCCGATCATCGACATCACGGGCACGCTTGATCTTCTTACCGACAACGGCCGGACGGTTGCACGCCTGTTGGCCACCGTGGCGAACAAGTCGAGCGCCGACACGGCACGCCGGGTCCGCCGCAAGCACCACGCGTCGCAGCAGGCGGGAATCCCGACAGGCAGCACGCGCCCCTTCGGCTACAAGGATGACAAGCGAACCCTTGACCGCAAGGAAGCCACTGCGATCCGTAACGCCGTTGAGCGCATTCTCACGGGAGCCTCTCACCGGGCGATTGCAGCCGAGTGGAACAAGCAGGGCATCACCACGACACGCCGCAACAGGTGGAGCAAGGAGACCGTGAAACAGGTACTCCGGAACCCCCGTATCTGCGGTTACCGGTCCAGGAAGGTACGGGAGTTCAACCCGGAGACCGGGAGCGAGAGTGTCAGGGTTGAGCCCGTCATCGATGATGCCGGCGAACCGGTCAGGGGCCAGTGGGACACAATCATCTCGGTGACCGACTGGGAAGTTGTCACTGCCGCCATCGGAAGCAACCCCGAGCCCGGCGATGCGTACAACGCTCGGAAGTACCTGGGGACGGGGACTCTCCGGTGCGACAAGGATGGGTGCGGGAGCCGCTTGCGCGCGCAGAAGGCTCCGGCGAGCAGGAACAAGCCGGAGGGGTTCTTCTACTACACGTGCCCTGACAAGCGGAGCGGGTACGGATGCGGCGGCGTCCGCATATCCGGTCCCGATACCGACGAGGCGATCAAGATGCTCGTGATTGCCAAGTACGAGCAGGAGGCCGAGGAGCGGGAAGCCATGGCCGTTCCCGAAAAGTGGGACGGCGAGGAGGAGCTAGCCCGCATCAGGGAAGACATCGCCGACTGGACCGAGCAGCGAGAACAGCGCCTGGTCAGCAAGGAACGGTTCTTCGCGTTCCTCGCGAAGGCGGAAGCGACGGAACGACGACTGGTGAAGGAGCGAAACGACTGGCGCCGTCGCGCACTGCTCGCGCAGGGGACGCCGGTCGACTTGCGGCAGGAGTGGGACAAGCTCGATTTCGTGGAGCGGCGCGCGTACGTAGAGAAGACGCTGTTGACCGTTCTCGTCAGCCCTGCAGCCAGGCCCGGCGGCCCGGCCTGGAAGCGACTCACCCCCATTTACCGGGACGAGGAATGATCCGCCCAGACAGTGTCCGGCGAGTCACGGGTATCAGCACCCGCTCCTTCGGCTCAGTCGCGACTGTCAGAGGTGCGCAGTACGGTCCCGCCATGGCAACCAGAATCAGTCTGACCCTCGACTGCAAGGACGCGAAGCTCCTCGGCGAGTTCTGGAAGACCGCGCTTGGCTATGTAGACGAGCCGCCGCCTGCTCCCTTCAGAACCCGCGAGGAGTGGCACGCGAGTTTCAACCCGCCGGAGGACGACTCGGTGGACGACGGGGCGTGGCTGTGCGATCCCGACGGCGTTGGGCCCCGGCTTTCCATCCTCAAGGTCCCCGAGCCGAAGACGGCGAAGAACCGACTGCACATCGACGTCCGGGTGCCGGGATACGGCAGCTCCGACCAGCGGTGGGCGCGGATCAGGGCCGAGTCCGAGCGGCTGGTGAAGGCGGGCGGGATCCTCCTGGAAGAGTTCGACGGGCACCACATTGTGATGGCCGACCCGGAGGGCAATGAGTTCTGCGTCGCCGCGGCCTCGGCGTGAGGCCGACAGGGTGCGAAGCTGCTCCCCGCGGAGTTCCGCGTTCACCGCAAACCGTCCGTCGGCCCCCAGTGAGCTCCCTCAAGCAGCCTATGGGCGGAGCCATAGTCGGATCGGTCGTTTGATTCAGGTCTCGGTATCCAGTACGCGGGCAGCTGCATTGGGTCACGAGATGCGCCAGCGCAGGTAGCAGTGCAGTTCACAGGTCCGGGCCCGTCACGGAGCACGCTTGCCGGAACGGGCCCCGCTCGTGGTCACCTGTAGTCCGAGAATCGCGTTCACTTGGCGCCAACGGGCATCCGACCACTTCGGGGCTTTGCGCGCGTGCTCTCGAGCCCACGCCCACCCCCCGGCAGCCTCCGTGCATGCAGGTTTCGCCGTCAGCGGTCAGCCTCCCATAGTGACGCCGATCGCTCTTCTCGGACGACTTCCTGCAACAGAGCGAGGTCTTCGGCGACGCCAGCAGCCAGGAGTGCGGCGCCGGCGCTGTGCCCGGAACCGACATAGCGCCAGTACGCATCCGTAACCGTGCCGGGGATGTCGGCATGGCCTACGTGATGGGCACGCTCCGCACGCAGCGCCGCATACGTCGTCGAGTAGGCGCGGGACTTGGTCAGGATGTGGCCCCGTAGCCGAGCGGGTGAGCCCAGTTACGCAGGTGCAGAGACTCGTACTCGGGGAGACCGCCGAGGCTCCAGGAGGTACGCATGAGGGTGCGGACATGCTCGCTCACGGGTGCCGCATCAATGTCCTCCCAGGAGGTGACCTTGTGGTCGATGCCGGCGCCTGTCTCGCTCGCTCCCTTGGTGACGTACTTGGCCACGTATGCGGCCACGGCGTCATCGTCGGGGCCGTCGCCGTCGGCGCGCAGCGGTCGAGCGTCGACCTGGACGCCCCAGCGCAGTGCCAGCTCACCCACGGCCGGGCTGTAGGGCGTGCGGACCAAGACACGCCGGGCGGAGGCGCGCACGGCTTCGGTGAGCCGGTCCGCAGTGCCCCAAGCCGGGGGTTCGTCGTCTGGTCCGGCCGGGCCATCGAGGCGGACCACGGCGTGAACATGGACGGCCGCACGGCTCTGGTACTCGGCGACGCGGGCGAATGACAGGCACGCATGGTCGCGGAAACGGGACTGTGCCAGGCCGACCGCCGTTGCGAGCTGTCGCCGGACTCCAATGACGAAGCGGTCCCACAACTTGCCCGCATACGCGTGCCAGAGCACGTGAGCCGCGAAGTCATAGCAGTCGACGCACAGCGGTTGGCCGACGTCTGGGGCGTTCGTGGCATGGACGGCGCCGCAGCCGAGGGGACGGCCATGCTCACAGGTGCCGCCGTCGCGGCGGGGACGGCACAACTCCCCGGCGCGGTGGACCGGGCCGAAGGACGGAGCGGTCAGGGTGACGAAGAGCCGGGGCCGGTTGCGTACCGCGGCGGGGATGTTCTTGCCGCCGACGAGGCCGGCGCGGACGAGGTGGAAGGTATCGCCCGCGTGGAGGCGGGAGCAGGGGGCGCAGACGGTCGCGCGCCTGTTGCGGCAGCGGACAGGGAGCCGTTCGCCGGGTTCGGTTCGGGTGTCGTAGTGGTGCAGAATCTCGCCCGTGGCCGCGTCCCATGTTGTGATCGAGCCGGACAGGTGGACGGGGTGGGAGCAGCCGCCTGTGGCGGTGATCTGTTCCAGCCAGCGAGGGAACTTCGGGTCTTGGGCGATGCGGATCGCGTCGCGGTCTGCTTCGGAGAGCTGACGCAGGCGCGCCGCGGGGTCGAGTGCGGCGCGCCTGTCAGCCGGGGTGAACTCGGGTGCGTGCACCGGACACGACTCTGACCGTACCCATACGCAGCGCAAGGCCCTCCGGCACCGTCAAGGAGTGCAGCTCCCGAAGGACATCCCCCAACATCGACAAGAGGCGGGTGCGCCCGCAGTGTCGGCCGCACCGGCTTCCTACTCGATCAGCTGATGGGCATCCAGACCCTCATGGCGGCAGCGCCTCTCGTGTCCCTCGACCGGAACGGCACCAGCGATATCTCGACGGGTTCGCCCTCGGGTCGGGGCGCGGCCGTCCCGTACGGCCACTCGGCGGCGCGGTCGTTGATGCGGCCGCGGACTTTGACGCGTCCGTCGCGCACTGTCAGCGGCGCAGTGGTGTCGACGGCAAGGTCCGCGAAGTCGGCTCCTTCGGGGAGGTCGACGCTCTCGACGCACCACACCTCGGGCCCGCGTTCGACTGCGGCACAGCCGCGCAAACCGTCGATGCGCGGGTCCGGATAGGTCCAGCGCGGCGCGAGCGGCAGGTCGAGGCGGATCTCGTCGCCGTGAGCGAATGCGGCGGTGACGTCGGCGAGCTCGCCGGCAGCCGCGGGGCGGGCCGTGCCGTCTGGGCTGGTTACCGTGGCGCCTTCGGCCCAGTGCGGCACTCGGAACGACACGGTGCGCTCGCCGCCGTCGTTGGCCTCCACTCGGACGATGACCGTCCCGTCGTCCGGGTAGGCGGTCGTCATGGTGAGCGCGAAGCGCGAGCCGGCCACGACCGTGTCGATCGCGGCAGGGGCGTACTGGTGGAGTTGGACGCCGCGGTCGTCGGCGGTGGCGATGTAGGCGGCGAACTGGGCGAAGGTGCGAGCGAGGTTGGTCGGGCAGCAGGAGACTTCGAACCAGTGTCCGCGGCGGCCGCCCGCGCTGAGGTGCGGGAGGGCGCCGTCGCGCGGCGGTTCGGGGTCGGCGGTGACCTGGTGGAGCGGGTTGGCGTAGAAGAACGACTTCCCGTCGGGGTCGACCGCGCCGGAGAGGACGTTCCAGGCGATCCGCTCGATCATGTCGCCGTGGCGGGTGTCGCCGGTGGCGAGGAGCAGGCGCCATGCGGTCATGACCGCGGCGACGCCGGCGCACGACTCGGAGTAGGCCTCGGCGGGGTTGAGCGCGAAGTCTCGGCCAAATGCCTCGTCCGCGTACTGGGAACCCATGCCGCCGGTGAGGTGCGTTCGGCGGGCGACGGCGCGGTCCCATTGGCCCCGCACGGCATCGAGGAGGTCGGCGTCGCCAGCCTCGATGGCTACGTCGATCGCGCCCGAGGCGAGGTAGAGGGCCCGCACGGCGTGGCCGCGCAGCACTTCGGCCTCGCGCACCGGCACGTCGTCCTGGTAGAAAACGCCCTTCTCCGGGAGAGTCTTCCGGCCGTGGCGCTCGATGAAGAGCCGGGCCTGCTCGAGGTAGCGGGCTTCGCCGGTGGCGCGCCCGAATTCGGCCAGGGCCACTTCGATTTCGGCGTGGCCGCAGATGCGTTCGTCGCCGCCGGGCCCGAACACATTGCACACGTGGTCGGCGGCGCGGCGGGCAATCGCCGTGAACGCGTCTTCACCGTGGTTGCGCAGCCGTGCGACGGCGGCCTGGAGAAGGTGGCCGAAGCAGTACAGCTCGTGGCCCCATTCGAGGTCCGAGTAGCGGGGCGGTTGGCCGGGGTTGCCGTAGGCGGTGTTGAGGTAGCCGTCCTCGTGCTGCGCAGCGCTGATGCGTGCTGTCAGCTTGACGAACCGCGCTTCGAGGCCCGCGTCTCCGGTGCGCCCGATCTCCCAGGCCATGGCCTCGGCGAGCTTATAGACCTCGGAGTCGGAGAATTGGGGGCCGGTCCGCTCGAACTCCTTCCCTTCGGCGGCGCGGTCGAAGTTGGCGGTCCAGCCGAGCGCCTCGAGCCAGTGCAGGCAGTGCTGAATGGTTCCTTCGGCGTTGACCGTCTGCCGCTTGCTCCAATGGCCGCCGTTTATTCGGACTTCGTCCATTCCCAACGGCTGCAGGGTACCGGTCGAGGGCATGACGGGTGTTCTCACTGCTTGTGCCTCACCAGGGGAGTGTGTTGATCAGGGGTTCGATGCCGCGTGTGGTGGCGCCTTCAGGAGTCCACTGGCGCAGCAGCCGGGCGTCGTGGGCCGGGTCGCACAGGCTGACTGCGACGTCTTCGGCGGGCACGTCGGTGCCCGCCACAGTCGCGGGGGCTGGTGCGGCCCGCAGCGACCGGCCGAGTGGACGGAAGTCCGCGGGCTCGGCGTCGGCCCTGTCTGGCCGGAGCCGATCCTGTGGATAGGAGGTGCACCGATTTTCTTTGATGAGGTGGAAAAACTAAAACGAAGCGTTACGCGTGTTGATCGGCAAAGTTTCCGATCGAGGCGCCCGCCGTCCAGTTCTTCGGTCGCACCCTTGTCGTCGTCGACGACCAGGACCTTCACGCCGTTCCCGGTCGAGAGCCCCTCCCAGACCGCAGAGCGCACCTCGGCGCGCACCGCAGCGTCATCCCACCTCGCGCGGGAGAGCAGGTGCTGGAACCGGTACGGATTCGGCTCCCCCGCTGCCTCGGCCAGCGTCCAGCAGTTCCGGCGCGTCACGTGCGCCATCATCGCCTCCACCAACGATTTCGCCCGCAGACGGGACTCGATCCTGCGGAATTGCGGTGCGCACCGCCCCAGCAGCGCATCCAGCCCTGCGCGCCACCGTTCGACCGATACCATGGCCTCGACGGCCGCCGTGTTCTCTTGTTGCGTCACAACAACAATGATCAACGGCGGCCGTCGCTCGTCCCGACCCGGTATCATCGCAGCTCACGAAGCGAACTCCAACTGGAGTCTTAGGGCACTTTGTATCCGGCGGCACGGAACAGTTCATACCATTCGGATCGGGTGAGCGGGATGTCGGAACCGAGCGCGGCGGCCGTGACACGTTCTGGCGTGGTCGTGCCGAGCACGACCTGCATCTGCGCGGGATGGCGCGTGATCCAGGCGACCGCGATCGCCTCGGCCGGCACGCCGTATTTGTCGCTCAGCCGGTCGATTACGGCGTTCAACTCGGGGAAGCGTTCGGAACCGAGGAACGGGCCGTTGAAGAATCCGGCCTGGAAAGGCGACCACGCCTGAATGGTGATGTCGTGCAGGCGGCAGTAGTCGACGATTCCGTCATCACGTACGACCGACTGATCGAGGTCCTGCATATTCGCGGCGACGCCCTGCGCGATCATCGGGGCGTGAGTGATCGACAGCTGCAGCTGGTTCGCCACGATTGGTTGCGTCACGTGTTTGCGCAGCAGGTCGAGTTGTCGGGCTGTCTGGTTGGAGACGCCGAAGGCACGGACTTTGCCTGCCGCCGACAGCTCGTCGAAGGCACGGGCCACCTCCTCCGGCTCGACGAGAGCGTCGGAACGGTGCAGCAGCAGGATGTCGAGATAGTCCGTGCCCAGTGCCCGGAGTGAACCGTTCACGGACTCGATGATGTGGTGATGAGAGAGGTCGTAGTATGCCGCGTCCTTGACGATTCCGGCCTTCGACTGAATGACGAACTGCTCACGCTCCGACGGGCTGAGTTTCATGGCTTCAGCGAACCGACGCTCGCAACCGTGGTAGTCCGAGCCGTATACGTCGGCGTGATCGAGGAACGTGATGCCGGTGTCGCGTGCAGTGTTCACGAGCCTGCGCACCGCCTCGTCGGTCATGTTCTGGATGCGCATCAGTCCAAGGACGACGTTGGGGACCACCATGTCGGTGCCGGGCAGGATGAAGGTCTTCATGTGACTCTTTCGCTGTGACTTGAACGTTTCAGACCGAAGGAAGTGCGAACTGGTCGGCTATGAGCTCGAGATCGGCCGCGGCTGCGAAGTCGCGGATGCTTGCGGAGCGCGAGGCCCTGGGGATCGGGATGACGGCGGGCGCGAGCGCGAGTTCCCAGGTGTGCGTGATTCGGTGGACGTTGGTGCCTGTCTCGTTGGCGGCCTGGTGGATCGCGCTGTGGCGTTCTGCGTGACCCTTCGCGTTCGCGATACCGCCGAGCGGGCGCCAGGGCAGGAAGGCGAGGCCGAGCTTGGTGCAGTGCTCGAGTTCTTCCCGGCTGGAGCGGAAGCGGGCGAGAACTGGTCCTGAACCGACACGAGCCCCACGGCCTGGGGAAAGACGGTCGCCACCCCCAGCCAGGCCACTCCGTGCAGCGCTGCTGTTCCGGTGCGGAACGAGGCGATGCCCAGGCGTGGGACGGCCGGGACGTACTGGTGGAGCATGGCGAGCCGCTCGTCCAGGGCGAGCCGGTCCAGCAGGTCGTCGACGCGCTTGCTCATCGGGAGCGCGGGGTCGCGGAAGGGCGGCGGGGCGGCGGATGGGGACGGAGAAGCCACGAAACGGATCCCTCGGCAAGCGGGTGCGGATGTCGGGTTAAGAGCGATTGTCGAAGCGCATCGACGCTGTCATTGCCGCTCACAGCTGTCAATAGACCAGGGTAGAGAAACTTTCCTCGCATCTTGCCCCTTGTTTCGCATGAAAGATGTCCGTTAACTTCCCATCGCGGTGAAGCGCTTCGACACTCAGGGGGAAGGGCCGCCACGATGACGCACGGGTTGAACCGCCAAAGCTTCGTAGGCGCACAGCGGTCGACCACATGATCGGCCGACTGACCGCCGCGCGCGGTGAGCGGCCGACGGACGAACAGGCCCTGTTCACACATTTACTGACGATACGTCAGAGCACGGGACGA